>NZ_JBIVLO010000005.1:271044-666854 GCF_044751305.1 Streptomyces sp. NPDC088725 | reverse complement strand
CGTGTTCCCGACTCTATCAGATGCTTTCCGTATCCGATCCCCAGTCAGCGGGGCTTGCTTTCCAGGTTCTCGCTTTCGCGTTTCCCTTTCCGGCGTTTCCGACTCTATCAGATTCCGTTGGGCTGTTCTGCCCGGTGAAATCCGATGGCCTTTGGATTGGCCTTTTGCCTTTCGGCTGATCCGACTTTATCAGAAGAATTTCGGCCGATCGAATCGGCCTTCGTGCTCTGAATGACGAATCAGTGGGCTCGACAGAAATGCAATCTCCGTCACGAGCCGCCTAGAGACTAACTTCCGCTCTCGAACTTGTCCAGCTTCGAGGCAACCGTTCGAATCTACCTCCCCGCTCAAGCCGTGTCAACAGCTTTCCTGGGGCGAAGAGGAGACTAACAGGTCAGGGACGCGATGCGCACATCAAGCGGCCACGGGGAGTTCAGCGGTTCGCTCCGTGGTGTCCACGTCTCCCGCCTCGCCCGCTCGTGCCGCTCGTCCGCCCACGACATAGACGTACACAAGGAACGCGACTTCAGCGGCGACACCAATGGCGATGCGTGCCCAGGTCTGCAGGCCGGACGGGGTAACGAAGCCTTCGATCGCTCCCGATATGAAGAGCACCAGCGCAAGGCCTATGGCCATGCCGATCGCGGCACGGCCCTGCCGCGCGAGGGCGGCTCGCCGGGAGAGAGGGCCTGGGTCGATCAGCGTCCAGCCGAGACGGAGTCCCGTGCCCGCGGCAACGAAGACCGCTGTCAGTTCGAGCAGACCGTGCGGAAGGATCAGCCCGAGGAACGTGTCGAGGCGGCCGGCCGATGACATCAGGCCGATGCCCACGCCCAGGTTCAGCACGTTGGTGAAGAGGATCCAGATCACCGGCAGGCACAGAAAGGCCCCGAGGACGAGACACATGGCGGCGGCCTGGGCGTTGTTCGTCCAGACCTGGGCGGCGAAGGAGGCCGCCGGGTGGCTCGAGTAGTACGTCTCGTACTCGCCGCCGGGCTCTGTCATCTGCCGGAGCACGTCGGGCGCGGCGATCGATGACTGGACCTCAGGATGGACGCTGATCCACCACCCGATGACCGCCGCGAGGAGCGTCGACAGCAGCGCGGTCGGGACCCACCAGTGTCTTGAGCGGTATACGGCCGCGGGAAAGCCCGCCGTCAGGAAGCGCGCCGCGTCTCGCCAGCCGGCGCGCCGTGTTCCGGTGACCGCGGCGCGGGCACGGGCCACCAGCTGGGTGAGGCGTCCCACGACCGCCGGGTCCGGGGCGCTGGACTGGACCAGGGAGAGATGCGTGGCAGTGCGTTGGTAGAGAGCGACGAGTTCGTCCACCTCGGCGCCCGTCAGGCGGCCTCCACGGCGCAGGAGTTGGTCCAGGCGGTCCCATTCGGCGCGGTGGGCTGTCACGAAGACATCGAGATCCATGGTCGGCTGCTGCTCCAGGCACTGGACGCGTACGGTCGGTACTGCTCGGGCTCAGGTCGTGTTGCGAAAGCCCCGCCTGGTTCGCTGCCAGCTGGTCATGCTCCGAGCCACGCGCGCGACGCCCTGCCGGTCAGCTTGGCAGACTGAGCCCTCAAGAGGCAGGGAACGTCTGTGAAGGGTGGCACCGGTGAATGAGCTCGTGACGGGCGACGCGGTCGTGTTGGGGCTGCGCCCGGCGAAGCTGCCGAGCCGAACGCTGGCACTCCTGATCGACCTGGTGGTGGCCTGGACGGTCTACATCCTGGTGACCGTCGCAGTCGTCTTCGCGGGCAGCTCGCTGGACGACGCGGCGCTGGCGGCGCTGGCCGTCGCGACGTTCCTGCTGGTGCTGGTGGGCGGGCCGATAGCGGTGGAGACCCTGAGCCACGGGCGCTCGCTCGGCAAGCTCGCCTGCGGGCTGCGGGTCGTACGGGACGACGGCGGACCCATCCGCTTCCGGCACGCGTTGGTGCGCGGGGCGATCGGGGTCATCGAACTCATGATGTCCTTCGGGGTCATCGCCTGTATCGCGTCGCTGGTGTCGGCGCGAGGGCGGCGGCTGGGCGATGTCTTCGCCGGGACCCTGGTCGTACGGGAAAGAGTCCCGGCGACGCGCCTGGCGACGGTTCCGCCCCCGCCGGACTGGCTCGTCGGGCGGTTCGCCGGGCTGGACCTGTCGGCGGTGCCCGACGGTCTGTGGCTCGCGATCCGCCAGTACCTCACCCGGATGGGACAGTTGGACGCCGAGGTGAGCCGGTCGATGGCGGAGCGGCTGGCGGCCGAACTGGTGACCCGCACGGGAGCACCGGCTCCGGAAGGCGTACCGGCCGGCGCGTATCTGGCCGCCGTCGTGAGCGAACGCCAGGCTCGGGACGCGCGCCTCGCCTTCGGGTCGCCTTCCGCCACACAGGCCCCGGATGCGACTTCAGCCCCAATGCCACCTTCGGGGCCGGCCCCTGGTCCGGTGTCAGCCGCTGAGCCTGCGGTTTCCGCTGCCGGGAATCCGCCCTTCACAACGCCACCGCCCGCTCCTGAGGTGCCCCGTCCGCCCTCCTCCGGCTTCGCGCCGCCCGCTTAGGCCCTGTCCGGGTCAGGACAGCGCAGACGGCGGGGTCTCCAGGTCTTCGAGCTCGATGCCGGGGGCCGAGAGCACCACGTCTCCGGCGAGGTGAATCGTGTGCTGCTCGCCCGTGTCCAACTCGCTGACCTGGTACTCGTCCACGATCAGAGGCCCGTTGTCAGTGGCATGCGCTTCACTGTTCTTCAGCGCCCAGGACTGGTCGAGGGTGCGGGGTGCCAGGACCGGATCGGTGAAAGCGACGAGGCGTACGCGCGTCTCGGGAGAAGTGGGGGTGAGGCGCAGGAGACGGGCGACGGCGATGAGGAACGCGGGGGACCTGCCGGTGAAGGCGTGGGCGCGCACATTGCCTTCTGTGGCGTGCTCCCCGGTGGGGTCGGTTCTGACCCAGGTGACGCCTTCGAGTGCGGCGGCGCGGACCTGCCAGTTCGCGGCCTGGAGTTGAAGCCGGATGGGGCGGCCGAGTTCGTCGAGGGCCAGATCGACGGAGCCGGCGGGGTCGCCCGACGGAGCGGTGATCTGTGAGACGTAGCGCCAGCCGGAAGGCCCTGGCGCGCAGTGGAAGTGTTCCTGACCGAGGGGGGTGTGATCGTGCGGATCATGGAGCGAATAACGGCCGCGGGGCATGGGGTCCTTCGGGTCCTCGTGGGTTGATACGGGCCCGGCCCGGGCGCGGGAACAGGCAGACCCCCGACACGGGGGTGCGGGGGTCTGCCTGGTACTACCGGAATACGCCGCCGAACCGCGAACTGCCGTCGGACCGCCGCTGACCGCGCCGGACCTGAGATGGCTGACGGGTGGGTCGACAACCCGTCAGCACTGCTCAGGCCTTCAGCGGGCCCGTCGGTGGGGCCGTCGGCGGTTCCACCGGATCAGTAGCGGTACTGCTCGGGCTTGTACGGACCGTCGACATCGACGCCGATGTAGGCGGCCTGCTCCGGGCGGAGCGTCGTGAGCTTCACACCGAGCGCGTCGAGGTGGAGCCGGGCGACCTTCTCGTCCAGGTGCTTGGGGAGCACGTAGACGTCGGTCGGGTACTCCTCCTGCTTGGTGAACAGCTCGATCTGGGCCAGCGTCTGGTCCGAAAAGGAGTTGGACATCACGAAGGAGGGGTGGCCGGTCGCGTTGCCCAGGTTCAGCAGGCGGCCCTCGGACAGGACGATGAGCTTCTTGCCGTCGGGGAACGTCCAGGTGTGGACCTGCGGCTTGACCTCGTCCTTGACGATGCCGTCGATCTTCGCCAGGCCGGCCATGTCGATCTCGTTGTCGAAGTGACCGATGTTGCCGACGATCGCCTGGTGCTTCATCTTGGCCATGTCCGAGGCCATGATGATGTCCTTGTTGCCCGTCGTGGTGACGAAGATGTCGGCGATGCCGACGACGTCGTCGAGCGTGGACACCTGGTAGCCGTCCATCGCCGCCTGGAGCGCGCAGATCGGGTCGATCTCGGTGACGATCACACGGGCGCCCTGGCCGCGCAGCGACTCCGCGCAGCCCTTGCCGACGTCGCCGTAACCGAAGACGACCGCGACCTTGCCGCCGATGAGGACGTCGGTGGCGCGGTTGATGCCGTCGATCAGGGAGTGGCGGCAGCCGTACTTGTTGTCGAACTTGGACTTGGTGACCGCGTCGTTGACGTTGATCGCCGGGAAGAGAAGGAGGCCGTCACGCTGCATCTCGTACAGACGGTGCACACCGGTCGTGGTCTCTTCGGTGACGCCGCGGATCTCGGACGCCAGGCGGGTCCACTTCTGCGGGTTCTCGGAGAGCGTGCGGTTCAGCAGACGGAGGATGTAGCCGTACTCCTCGCTGTCCGCCGTGGCCGGGTCCGGGGCCGCGCCGGCCTTCTCGAACTCAACGCCCTTGTGCACGAGGAGGGTGGCGTCACCGCCGTCGTCCAGAATCATGTTCGGACCGGCGGTGGGCGTGTTGGGCCACGTCAGTGCCTGCTCCGTGCACCACCAGTACTCCTCGAGCGTCTCGCCCTTCCAGGCGAAGACGGGGACGCCCTTGGGCTCCTCCGGGGTGCCCTCGGGGCCGACCGCGATGGCGGCGGCCGCGTGGTCCTGGGTGGAGAAGATGTTGCAGGACGCCCAGCGGACGTCGGCGCCGAGGGCGACCAGGGTCTCGATGAGGACCGCGGTCTGCACCGTCATGTGCAGCGAGCCGGTGATCCGGGCACCGGCCAGCGGCTGTGCGGCTGCGTACTCCTTGCGGATCGACATCAGACCGGGCATCTCGTGCTCGGCGAGAGTGATCTCCTTGCGGCCGAACTCGGCAAGCGAGAGATCGGCGACCTTGAAGTCCTGTCGGTTGGCGACAGTCGTCATGCGAGCTGCTCCTCGTAAGGGGTGTCGAGGGTGGGTACGTACGGCTGGCTCCACGGCGCGGGCATACGAATGCCCGGGCACGCGCGGCCCGTCCGTCGGAGGCCCTCTCTCCCTCGGCCGGTCCGCACGGGCGGGCCGCCCGACCGCCATCAGCAGCGACGTCTGGCTCTGCACACGAATCTACACCGGTCCGCCCGGCGGGCCACAGCTGATGTCAGAAGACCCAGGTGGGACCAGGGACGCGGAAAAGCAGACGGAGGTGGAGACAGGAAAATAGAGGGGCCGTACGAGGGAGCCGGACGCCCCCTCGTGTCAGGACTTCAGGAGGTTCAGTCGTCGTCGGCGCCGGAGTCGGAACGGGAGTCGGAGGCGGTGTTGGTGTCGGACGGCTCGTGGTCGCCGCCCGGGGTCTTGGCGGGGTTGGTGCCGGCCGCGGCCGCCGCCTCGCTGTAGATGTCCGGCTCCAGGTAGATCACGCGGGCGATCGGGACGGCTTCGCGGATGCGCTTCTCGGCGGCGTTGATCGCGTTGGCGACCTCACCGGCGGTGTCGTCGTGCTCCACCGCGATCTTCGCGGCGACCAGCAGCTCCTCGGGGCCGAGGTGGAGCGTGCGCATGTGGATGATGCCGGTCACGACGTCGCCGTCGACGACAGCCTTCTTGATCTTCTCCACGTCGTCGATGCCCGCGGACTCACCGAGCAGCAGGGACTTCGTCTCGGCGGCCAGGATCAGCGCGATCACGATGAGGAGGACACCGATGCAGAGCGTGCCGATGCCGTCCCAGACGCCGTTGCCCGTGCCGAGGGCCAGGCCGACGCCCGCGAGCGCGAGCACGAGACCGATCAGCGCGCCGAAGTCCTCCAGGAGCACGACGGGCAGTTCCGGGGCCTTGGCACGCCGGATGAACTCCTTCCAGGAGAGCTTGCCGCGCGTGACGTTCGATTCCTTGATGGCCGTGCGGAAGGACAACCCCTCCGCGACGATCGCGAAGACGAGCACCCCGACCGGCCAGTACCAGGACTCCAGGGGGTGCGGGTGTTTGATCTTCTCGTAGCCCTCGTAGACCGCGAACATGCCGCCGATCGAGAAGAGGACGATGGAGACGAGGAACGCGTAGATGTACCGCTCGCGGCCGTAGCCGAAGGGGTGTTGCGGGGTCGCGTCGCGCTTCGCCTTCTTGCCGCCGAGGAGCAGGAGGCCCTGGTTCCCCGAGTCGGCGAGGGAGTGCACGCTCTCCGCGAGCATCGACGACGAGCCGCTGAAGAGGAACGCCACGAACTTGGCTGCCGCGATCGCGAGATTGGCGCCGAGCGCCGCCACGATCGCCTTGGTTCCGCCGGACGCGCTCATGGGTGCCTGGTGTCCCTTCTTCGGTGCACTGACGTGCTGCTCTGTGCTGCGGACGTCTGTGCCGCGGCCCGTTCACCGCGGACCTGTCGCCGCCGTATGGCCGGACATTGTTGCAGCCATTGCTCACGAACGGCGGTTCAGACCACCACTGTGGCGCGGAACACGGTTCCGTCGCCCGCGAGTTGGGCCTGTTCGCCCGCCGGCACGAAAACGGAACCGCCCGGGGTCAGCGCCAGATCGTTCGCTCGGGGCGTGCCCGCCGTGCACAGCAGGATCTGCGGTGTGGCGGCGGTGAGGTCGCGCGGCTCCGCGCCCGGGGCCAAGTCGTACCGGGACAAGCGGAATTCGTCGATGGGGGTGTCGAAGACCTCCTCGCCGGAGGCGGACGCCTCGGGGCGCAGGATGCCCGGTTCCGTCGCCTCGAAGCGCACGACGCGGAGCAGTTCGGGCACATCGACGTGCTTGGGAGTGAGGCCGCAGCGCAGGACGTTGTCCGAGTTGGCCATGATCTCGACGCCCAGGCCGTTGAGGTAGGCGTGCGGGACGCCCGCGCCCAGGAAAAGGGCCTCACCGGGCTGGAGTTGTACGTAGTTGAGCAGCATGGCGGCGATGACGCCCGGGTCGCCGGGGTAGTGCCGCGCGATCGAGACGTACGGGGTGTATTCACCGCCGATGCGTTCGGCGGCCGCGGTGGCCTCCGCGACGGTGGCGGCCATCTCGGCCGGGTCCGCGGTCAGGACGGCGGTGAGGACTTCACGCAGCGCGGCCTCTTCGGGGCTCGCGTGCAGGAGGTCGACGTACGGCTTGAGCGAGTCGACGTCCAGCCGCGCGAGCAGTTCGGCGGCCTCGGCGGTGGCGCGGAAGCCGCACAGGCCGTCGAACGGCGTGAGGGCGCAGATCAGTTCGGGCTTGTGGTTGGCGTCCTTGTAGTTGCGGTGCGGGGCGTCGATCGGGACGCCCCGGGATTCCTCGTCCTCGTAACCCTCCTTCGCCTGCGCGAGGTTGGGGTGCACCTGGACGGAGAGCGGGGATCCGGCAGCGAGGAGCTTGAGCAGGAACGGCAGACGGGGGCCGAACTTGCTTACGGCGGCGGCGCCGAGTTCCGCTTCGGGAGCGGCGTCGATGAGGTCGGAGAGGGCCTGTTCGCCCGCGCCGCGGTCGGTGCCGGACGGGGCTCCCGGGTGGGCGCCCATCCACATCTCGGCCTGGGGCTCGCCGGTGGGGGCGGTGCCCAGCAGTTCCGGAATGGCGGTCGTGGAGCCCCATGCGTAAGGGCGCACGGTGTTGGAGAGGCGGTCCATGGGGTGTGGGCTTCCTTGTGCGTGATGAGGGGTGAGAGCCGGCGGTTCAGGCGTACGCGGGCCAGGAGTTGCTCGTTCCGGGCCGGTGTCGGTTACTCGTTCCGGGCCGCTGTCAGTGTTCCGGGCCGGTGTCGGTTACTCGTTCCGGGCCGCTGTCAGTGTTCCGGGCCGGTGTCGGTTACTCATTCTGGGCCGCTGCCCCCGGCGAGCGTCAGGTACACGGCGGTGAAGTCGGTCACGGCGACCAGTTCGGCGAAGGCTTCGAGATCGCTGCCCGCTTCCGGCTCCAGTTCGCTGACCGCCTTGCCGTGCCCGAGGGCGAGTTCGCGCGCGGTGGGAGCGGCGGTCAGTCCCCCGGCCGGCCGGTCGCGCAACAGGACGGCGCGGGGGCGCAGCGCCCCGGCGTCCTCGGCGCGGTCCCGGAAGAAGTCGTCGGCGGCGCCGCCGCTCGCGATGTCGCCCGCGAGGAGCGTGGCATGCTCGGTGAGCGCCTCGGGAAGCTCGGCGGCGAGTGCCGGGTGGCCGGCCAGCTCGGCCAGTACGGCGGCGAAGCGCCGACCCGCGGGGGCCGCGGTCACGCCCTCGGTCCAGATCAGCGGGAGGCTGTCGGCGAGTTCGACGGCGAGCGTCTTGGCGGGGTTGCTGTACGTGGTGACGGCGGGGCCGCAGCGTTCCGCGGTGTGGTCCAGCCGGTCGGCGACGAGCTGGAGCGTTTCGGCCGGGGCGGTGAGGAGACCCACGCGGTCGAGCAGCGCGAGCAGCGGTACGCCGAGGGCCCAGAAGGCGCCGGGCCCCGCGGCGTTCGCCCGCGCCTCCTCGGTGTACTGCTCGTACGGGGACATCGCCATGGGCACGAGGAGGCCGCGCGACCCGTCGACGCTCTCGCTCAGCGGCGACTGCCCGGGCGCGACGGCGACAACCGTGCAGCCGCGCCGGTACGCCTGCTCGGCGAGGATCGCGAGGCCCGGTTCCGCGCCGTCCGCGGTGGCGATGAGCAGCAGGTCCACGGGGCCGGCCCAGCCGGGAAGCGTCCAGCGCAGCGCGCCTGCCTCTGCGGCGACGCCGGTGGGACGCAACCGCGCGACCGGAGCGGCGCCGCCCGCCAGCGCGGCGATCAGGTCGGCGGCGCCGGACGCGGCGGTCCCTGCCCCTGCCACCAGCACGGCCCGCGGCCGGCCCTCCGGCGCGAGGCGGCCGACCCCCGCCTCGGCGGTGTTCCGCAGAGCGGTACGCACCCGGGCGCCGGCCTCCGCGGTACCCCGGAGCAGCCCCAGACGGTCGGCGCGGGCCAGTTCGTCCGGAGCGTCGAGCAGCGACTCGTCGAGCATGTGATGGGCCTCCGGGAATCCGTCGGTTGCGCGGGGCGGCTACGCGGGGCGGCGCGCTTCGTCGACGAGAAGGACGGGGATGTCGTCCCGCACGGGGTAGGCCAGGCCGCAGTCCTCGCCGGTGCAGATCAGCTCGGGGGTGTCGGCAGCCGTGCGGTCGCTGAGCGGCGCGTGGCAGACCGGACAGGCGAGGATCTCCAGAAGGCCGGCTTCGAGCGGCATGGGGTGGTGTCCCTTCAGACATACGGATCGGGCGCTGCCAGCCTACCGCCGGGTCGGCGTTCGGCGGGGGGCCGCCGTCTGGCAGGGGGGTTGCTGTCCGGCGGGGGGTGCGGTCCGGCGGGGGCTGGCGGGGGGTGCCGTCCGGCGGGGGGGGTGTCGCCAAGCGAGGGGTTATCGCCCAGCGAGGGGTGTCGTCCGGCGCGGAGTCACCGTCCGGCGCGGAGTCACCGTCCGGCGCGGGGTCGCCTTGTCATGGTTGCGGTTGTCGCCGGGTTCCGCGTCGCCATGGCGGCCGGGGCCTTGTGCGTTGCCGTGTCGCCGGGTTCCGCGCGGGTCGGCGTTCGCCGGGGGCGTCGTGCGCTGGGGTTCGCGCCGGGTTCCGCGCCGTCGTGGGCTGGGGTGTGGTGGCTGGTGCTGTCGCCGGGTTCCGCGCAGGGGAAGTGTCCGCCACTGCATGATTTACGGCGTGTACAGGCACAGTGGACACCGAGCCCGCGGTGTCCACGCCGCAAAGTCACGCTTTACGTTCTGGACACCACCCCTCCACGGCCCCCTTCCCACTGCGGACGAGCGGTCGCTCCGGCCGGAAGAGCGGACCGCCGGCCACTCCGGTCGTACGGGCGGTCGCGGCCCCCTTCCACCCGCGGACTACCAGTCGCTCCGGCCGGAAGAGCAGACCGACGGCCACTCCGGTCGTACGGGCGGTCGCGGCACCCTGCCACCCACGGACGACCGGTTCGCTCAGGTGGCGTCTCGGATCAGTGACAGTGCCTCGTCACGCACCCGCGCCATCGTCTCCTCGTCGCGTGCCTCGACGTTCAGCCTCAGCAGCGGTTCCGTGTTGGACGGGCGGAGGTTGAACCACCAGTCCGGGGTCGTCACCGTCAGGCCGTCCAGTTCGTCGAAGGTCACGTCCTCGCGGCCCTCGTAGGCCACCCGTACCGCCGCTGTGCGGGCCGTCTGGTCGTCCACCGTCGAGTTGATCTCGCCCGAGGCGCGGTAGCGGTCGTACGAGGCGACCAGTTCGGACAGCGGGCCGTCCTGGCCGCCGAGGGCCGCCAGGACGTGCAGTGCCGCGAGCATGCCCGTGTCCGCGTTCCAGAAGTCGCGGAAGTAGTAGTGCGCGGAGTGTTCGCCGCCGAACACCGCGCCCGTGCGGGCCATCTCCTGCTTGATGAAGGAGTGGCCGACGCGCGTGCGTACCGGCGCGCCGCCGTGTTCGCGCACCACCTCGGGGACCGACCAGGAGGTGATCAGGTTGTGGATGACCGTGCTGCCCGGGTGCCTGGCCAGCTCGCGCGCCGCGACCAGGGCCGTGATCGCCGAGGGGGAGACACCGATTCCGCGTTCGTCGACGACGAAGCAGCGGTCCGCGTCACCGTCGAAAGCGAGGCCGAGGTCCGCTTCTTCCTCGATGACCCGGGCCTGGAGGTCCACGATGTTCTTCGGGTCCAGCGGGTTCGCCTCGTGGTTGGGGAAGGTGCCGTCCAGCTCGAAGTACATCGGTACGAGGTCGAGGGGCAGGCCCTCGAAGACCGTCGGCACGGTGTGGCCGCCCATGCCGTTGCCCGCGTCCACGACGACCTTCAGGGGACGGATCGCGGAGACGTCGACCAGGGACAACAGGTGCGCGGCGTAGTCGGTCAGGGTGTCCTGCCGGGTGATCGTTCCCTGGCGGACGCCGGGGGCGGGCGGCGCGCCCTCGTCCAGCCAGCCCTCCACCAGCGTCCGGATCTCCGCGAGGCCGGTGTCCTGGCCGACCGGCGCCGCGCCGGCCCGGCACATCTTGATGCCGTTGTAGCGCGCCGGGTTGTGCGAGGCGGTGAACATCGCGCCGGGCAGGTCCAGGTGCCCCGACGCGTAGTACAACTGGTCCGTGGAGCAGAGCCCGATGATCGTGGCGTCGGCGCCGCGCGCGCACGCGCCCTTCGCGAAGCTCGCCGCCAGGCCGGGCGACGAGGGCCGCATGTCGTGGCCCACGACGATCGCGTCCGCTCCGGTCACGTCCACGAAGGCGGCGCCGAAGAGTTCGGCGAGCCGGTCGTCCAGTTGATCCGGGTACAACCCACGTACGTCGTACGCCTTCACGAGCTGCGACAAATCGGCCACGGCCAGCCTCCAGTGGTCAGGTTCCGCTTTCGCCATAAGGTACCTGGCCGGTGCGGAGCCCCGGTGGAACTAGCCCACCGATCCTAGGGAAGCATCCAGCCCAGTACCGGCGTGCTCTGCGCCGTGACGATCAGACACATCACCAGCAGCAGCCCCAGGCTCCACGGCAGCACTTTCCGCAGCACATCGCCCTCCCTGCCGGCGAGTCCGACCGCCGCGCACGCGATCGTCAGGTTCTGCGGGGAGATCATCTTGCCGAGCACTCCGCCGGAGCTGTTCGCCGCGGCCAGCAGTCCGGGCGAGAGGCCCGACTCCCGCGCCGCTGTCACCTGGAGTGCCCCGAACAGCGCGTTGGCCGAGGTGTCGGAGCCCGAGACCGCGACGCCGAACCATCCGAGGATCGGCGAGAGGAAGGCCAGTCCGGCGCCGGCCGCCGCGACGAAGTAGCCGATGGTGGCGGCCTGTCCGGAGAGGTTCATGACGTACGCGAGGGCCAGTACGGAGGTCACGGTGAGGATCGCGTACCGCAGTTCGCGCACGGTCGCGCCCCATTCACGTACGGCGTCGGGCGCGCGCACACCGAGGACCGCGGCCGCGAACAGGCCCGCGACGAGTACGAGTGTGCCGCCCGTCGCGACGAGCGGCAGGGAGAAGACGTTGGAGCCGACGGGTTTGCCCGCCGGGTCGGCGACATCGAGGAACGGCCAGTCGAAGGTCTGCGTCGCCTTCGCGAACAGGTCCTTGACCGGGGGTAGTTGGGCGAGGGAGAAGATCACGACGATGAGGGCGTACGGGGCGTAGGCGCGCACCACTTCGCGTCGCGGGTCCTCGCCGTCCAGGTCCTCGCTCCTGACTCCGGTGAGGACGGCGGCCCGTACGGGTTCGGCCGCGGGCCTGCGGGCGGACGGCACGGCCACCAGCGCCGCCGCACCCACCAGCGAGGCGGCGATGTCGGCGAGTTGGGCGGAGAGGAAGTTCGAGACCGCGAACTGCGCTGCGGCGAAGGCGATTCCGCAGACGAGCGCGGGCACCCAGGTCTCGCGCAGCCCGCGGCGGCCGTCGACGAGTCCGACCAGGATCAGCGGTACGAGCAGGGCCAGCAGCGGCGTCTGCCTGCCCACGACCGAGGCGACGGTGTCCAGGGGCACCCCGGTCACCTGGGCGAGTGTCACCACCGGGGTGCCCATCGCACCGAAGGCCACGGGCGCGGTGTTGGCGACGAGCGCGACGACCGCGGCCCTGACCGGATCGAATCCGAGCGCGACCAGCATCACCGAGCAGATCGCGACCGGCGCCCCGAAACCGGCGAGCGCTTCGAGCAGCGCGCCGAAGCAGAAGGCGATGACGAGCGCCTGGATACGCGGGTCGTCGGAGAGACGTCCGAAGGAGCGCCGGAGGATGTCGAAGTGCCGCGTGCGGACCGTCATCCGGTACACCCAGAGGGCGTTGACGACGATCCACATGATCGGGAAGAGGCCGAAGAGCACGCCCTGCACCCCGGCGGAGAGGGTCTGGCCGATCGGCATTCCGTACGTGAACCACGCGACCAGCACCGCGACGGCGAGGCCGACGAGTCCCGCGAGATGGGCTTTCATCCGGACGACGCCCAGCAGGATCAGTACGGCGGCCAGCGGGAGCGCGGCGACGAGGGCGGACAGGGCGAGCGAGTCGGCGACGGGTTCCAGTTCCTGCACGAACACGACAGACCTCCGGATTCCGCGATACGGAAACTGATCCCTCAGTGAAGGAATGGTCGTGCCCATGCCAAGAGCGGGTCAATGCCCTGTTCGGGATCCGCCGGAAAGCGGCGTGCGGGGAAGTCTCAGGGCTCCGGGGAGCGCAGCACCCGCAGGTGACCCCGGCGCCCGCCTTCCGTGGGGCCGCCGGGCCCGCGCGGTCCTGGTCCCTTGCCGCCGCCCTCGGCCGCACGCTCCTGGGGGCGCGCGGCTTCCCGTACGGCGTTGGCGAGCGCTTCCAGATCGTCACCGCTGGGGCGCACGGGGGCGGAGGGATCCGTCAGCCGGACGACTTCCCAGCCGCGCGGCGCGGTCAGCCTCTCGCTGTGCTCCGCGCACAGGTCATAGCAGTGGGGCTCGGCGTAGGCGGCGAGCGGGCCGAGGACCGCGGTCGAATCGGCATAGACGTACGTCAGTGTCGCGACAGCAGGGCGGCCGCACGCGGTGCGCGAACAGCGACGTACAGGGCTCACGACGTTGGACGGTACCGCACTCTTGAGCGGGCCGCGACGACTCACCACCAGGTCACCCCACCGTGTCGCATGCCGAAACGGGACACAACGGCGCTTCGGACAACCGCCCTGACCTGCACGGAAACAAAAGCGACCGGTTGGCCACAGCCCATTACGCGGTCATTACCCGGGGCAAATCACAGCAAGAGAGGCACGACGGACGATCACCGGGACGCGTGGTTTCGGGCCTGAGTTTGGCCGGAATGCTCAGTATGCGACATGCCGTCCATGGAGTAATGCCCACGATCGCTCCGCCCCCGGGAGGGCTACCCTGCGTGAGTGATGGACAGCCCCGTATCACCCCGCCCGCCCGAGCCGCGGCCGCGCCGCCGCGACCGCCATGGCCGCGGTATGCGCGGGCCCGTCGCCCCGCCCCAGGTGCCGCTCTCCCTCAGCCGCGCGGAATCCTTCAACGATCTTGTGCAGGACTCCGTCGACCGGCTCGAACGGCGCTGGCCGCAGCTGGCCGACGTCGAGTTCCTGGTCATGGACGTACCGGACGTGAAGGACGACGTGGTGCCGCTCGGCCTCTCGGCCCCCGCCGCCAAGGAGCGGCCCGCGCGCATCGTGCTCTACCGGCGGCCGGTGGAGATCCGTACCAAGAGCCGCGACGAACGGGCGATGCTGGTGCACGAGGTCGTGGTCGAGCAGGTCGCCGAACTGCTCGGTCTGGCGCCCGAATCCGTCGATCCCCGGTACGGCCAGGAATGACGTACGACCGGGAATGACGTACGGCCGGGCCGGGAACGGCGTACGACCGGGGACGACCCGGTCGTACGGCCCGCTCCCACCGGCGGCCCTACCGGCGGCCGTCCAGGATCGACAGGTCCTCCGCGGCCTTCGGTACCAGCACCGTCCCCCGGTCGTCGGGCATCGCCTGGACCGTGAACATCGACACGCCGTCCTCCGTCAGCGCGAGGGTGCGCGCCGCGTGGACGGGACCGCCCGACTGCGGCTCGATCGTCAGCGCGTACGAGCCCTTCAGGCCGCTGGGCACCGGCGGGGTGAACGCCAGCGTCGTACCGGCCTTGACGTCGTAGACCTTCTCGGCCGGTTCCCCGCCCTCGCTGCCCGCGGAGGCCGTGACCTTGACCTTCGCGGCCGCGCCCGGGGCGGTGAGGGAGAGCGTGGAACCCTTGGAGCGGTTGTCCGCCGCGGTCGCGCGCGAGGAGACGGCCCCGGTCGCGGGGATGAAGGCGATCTCCTGCTTGCCGCCCTTGCCGCGGACGACGCGCAGCGCCGCCACCACCGGGGTAGCGCGCCCGGCCTGCGCCGAGCTGAGCACCAGTGAACCCGCCTCGCCCTTGGTGACGTCCGCGAGGTCCACGGAGGCCGTCATCCCGGCCTTCACGTGCAGGGACTCGTGTCCTGCCGGGGTGATCGTGCCGGTGGGACCCGCGAGTTGCAGCTTCAGGTCGGCGTCTTCCTGACCGGGCGCGAACGCCACCAGGCGTACGTCGGTGGCGTCCGCCGGGATGCCGGGCAGCACCACGCGCCCCGAGGGTTCCGCCGACGCCTGGAGCCAGTCGCTGCCGGCGGAGTCGTCGGCGACGCTCACGGCGGCGCCGACCCGGCCCGAGCGGGTGGTGACATGGACGGTCAGATCGGCGGCGGCCCCGGTGGTGAGGGTGGAGAGCAGCACCGGGACGCTGGACCTGGCGGGCACCGGAATGCCCTCCCCCACCTCCGACTTGAGCTTGCCGTCCTTGCCGTACAGCTCGAGGTCGGCGACGGCCGCGGTGTCGTCGGGGTTGGTGAGGTGGACGTAGTCGTGGCGCGAACGGTCCGTGCTCGCTCCGGGGAACCAGAAGTCGGTGTCGGGAGCGGTGCAGGACAGACCGAGCAGCCCGCGCGCGCCGCCGATGTCGATCGTCGTGGTCTGCTGGGTGGTCCAGCCGGGCGCGAGGGGGCCGGTGGCCGTGCCGATCAGCGCGGGGGACTCCGCACCGCTCGCCTTGCCGGAAACGGGCTTGCCCGGCTCCTTCACCGAGATGAAGGGTTTCTCCTCCTCGGCCGAGCCGTCGGTCGATGCCTGGGACGAGCCCTCCTTCGCGGCGTCGCCCTTCTTCTTGTCGTCGTCCTTGGCGCCCTTGCCGCCCTTGCCGTCCTTCGTGTCGCCGGAGTCCGTGTCGGCCACCGAGACAGAGGCCTTCTTCAGCCCGGCCGAGTCCACCGCATCGTCACCGCTCGCGGCGCCCGTGCCCTTGGGCGTGAAGGAGGTGTACGTCGTCTCCGCCACGTCCGACACGCTGGGTGCGGGGCACAGCAGGCTGGTGCGTTCGACGGGCAGTCGCGCGGGCGACGCCACCGTCGTGCCGTCCCCGCCGTCCGGCGCGGTGAGCGCGGCGAAGCCGGTGACCGCGACCAGGGCGGTGGTGGCCGCGAGCAGGGAGAGGGTCGTTCGGTTCACTGGTTGCTGCTCCCGTCGGGACGCTGCTCGTTCTCGTGCTCCTGGCCGTCCGCGTAGGGCTGCCGGGGGTAGCCGTACGGGTCGTACTGGGCCGGGTCGTACTGCCGGCCGTCGTACGCACCGGCCTGCTGCGCCGGGTACTGCTGCTGCGGGTACGGCTGCTGGTACTGCTCCTCGCCGTACCCCGCGCCCTGCTGCCCGCCCTGCTGGTACTGCTCGTTCGGGTACTGGTCGTAACCGGCGCCCGCGTACGCCTGGCCGTCCCAGTCGCCGTACGACTGCTGCTGCGGCACCGCCGCGTACGGCGTCTGCCGGCCGGCCTGCGGGTCGTACGCGCCCTGGGGGTCGTAGACCTCCTGGGGAGGCGCGTCCGGCATCGGCGGGACGGTCTCCTGCCGCGGCACGGCCTCCTGCTGCCCGGTCTGCTGTCCCGCCTGCTGCCCGGCGTCGTGCTCGCCGGACTCGTGCGGACCGGACTCCTGCGGACCGGCCGCGTACGGGCCCGTCTCGTACGGGCCGGCCTCTTCCGGAGCGCCCGGGACGGCTCCGGTCATCTCGCCCTCCGTCTGCGCCGCCGCCCGCAGCCTGCGCGCGCGGCGTCCTTCGCCGTCGACCGGCTGCGCCGGGATCTCGACGTCGTCCTCGGGCAGGTCGTCGTCGATCTCCCTGCGCCGCCCCGGCAGGGCGAGCACGAGCAGGACGACGGCGAGCGCGACCTGCGTCCAGACCCAGACGGTGTGGGTGAACGGATCGTCGTACGTGAGGTCGAGCTTGCCGCCGGCGGTGGGCAGTTCGAAGCCCTGGGCCCAGCCGTCGACGGTCTTCTTGGTGAGCGGCCGGCCGTCGAGCGTGGCCTCCCAGCCGTCGGCGGCCCGGTCCGCGATCCGCAGGATCCGGCCCGATTCGCCCGCCGGGATCGTCGTGTGCGCCTCGACCGGCGAGGAGGCGACGGCCAGCGGCTCACCGGCGCCCGTGCCGTCGACGATGGTGGCCCGCGAGATCTGGCGGTCCACGCGCCACAGCGCGCTGCCGTCCAGCTGGCTGAGCCGGCTCAGTCCCGGGGTGGAGTCCAGGACCCGGGTCATCTGCCGCCGCGCGTCGTCCCGTACGAGTACGTACCGGATCGCGAAACCGCTGAGCTGCTGGGTCTGGTCGGCGCCCGAACCCGCGACGAGGTTGGCGACGACCTTGTCGAGCCGCGGGTCGCTGCCGCGCGACGCGGTCAGTTCCGCGTCGCCGAGACGCCCGCCGGAGCCGCGGACCAGGGAGTACGCGACCTCGGCGGCGGAGGTGCCCGAGAGGACCAGCGTGCGCGGCTGGTCGCGGGTGACGCTCTCCTCGGCGACGAACGCGGGGACCTGGACCGGGTCGCGGCGCTCCAGCGGTCCGGCGGCGCCGCTGATCATCCAGCCGGCGGCGCCGGCGAGCGGGGCGAGGAGCGCCGCGATGCCGATGAGCCCGGCGACGGGCTGGCGCCAGCCGAAGCTCTGGCTGGCGACCCGGCTCCTGGCGCCTTCCGCGCCGACGACGGCGGCGGCGATCAGCGCCAGACCGTAGACGAGCGTGGCGGGTCCGGCCCAGCCGGAGTTGTTGGCGAGTACGGCGAAGACCAGGGCGACGACGGCCGCGACCCAGGCGGCGCGGATCGCGAACTGCCTTTCGCCGCGCAGCAGCGCGGCCAGTGCGGCCAGGACGATGCCGATCAGCAGGACGCCGCCCACGGCCTTGGGGCCGCCGGGGCTCATACCGAGCAGGTCGAGCGCGGAGGCCGCGCCCGAGCCGTACTCCAGTCCGGCTTCGCGCAGGAAGGCGGACGGGCTTGTCAGCAGGGAGAGCGACCAGGGCGCCAGCAGGAGGACGGGCGCGCCGAGCACGGCGAGCGCGCGCAGACCGTACGCGGCGAGGTCGCCGCGGCGCAGCCAGAGGACCACGAGGCAGAGCAGGAGCGCCATCGGCCACACGACGGGGGTGAAGGCCATCGTGAACGTCAGCAGGAAGGCGTACGCCCAGGAGGCGCGCCAGCTGCCCCGGTTCCCGCCGCCGGAACCGCCGCCGCGCAGTCCGTACGCGGAGACCGCCGCGCGGGCCATCAGCGGCAGCAGGACGGCCAGCACGGCCGTGCCGAGCCGCCCGGTGGCCAGGGCCCCGGTCGCGGCCGGCAGGAAGGCGTAGGCGACGCTCGCCCACGCCCGCAGCAGCCGGGACTCGGTGAGGGGCCGGGAGACGAAGTAGGCGGTGAATCCGGCCAGCGGGACGGAGCAGACGAGCAGCAGGGTCAGCGCGAAGCCCGTGGAGCCGAGGAAGATCGCCGACAGGGTGGCGAGCACGGCGAGGTAGGGCGGCGCCGTCTGCGTGCCGCCGGTACCGACGGGGTGCCAGCTGTCGGCGTACCGGGACCAGAGGTCGGAGACGTCGGCGGGCGCGGGCAGCAGGGCGCCGCCGGCCAGGGAGCCGCCGCCGAACAGGCCGCGGCAGGCGATGAGGGAGACGACCAGCAGGACCGCGAAGAGCACGGGCCCCGGCTTGTGCGCGAGCTTCTTGAGCCGCGCGAACTGCTCGATCTCCAGGAAGTCGGCGTCGTCACCGCCGGGGCCGGACTCGACGGCGCCGTGCCGTGAACCGCTCGCGTCGGCCTCCGCGCTGCCGCCGAGGCTTTGCGCGACCTGTTCGGCGGTGGCTCTGACGGTGGCGCCCGGCGGCGGGAAGAGGGAACGCAGTTCGCCGGCCTCGACGACCCCCTTGCCGCGCCGTTGCCGCCCGCTGAGGATTCTGCCGGGCCGCAGCAGGATGCCGGCCAGACCCATGACCTCGTCGACGGCCTGTCCCGGTGCTTTGCCGACCAGATAGGCGAGCGTGCGCATCAGGGTGCCGAGGACGAGTCGCAGGAGTACCCACGGGATGACGGCGGCCCGCGAGTTGACGAGCATCGTGTAGACGGCGCCGGCCTTGTCGACGCGGTGCGGGTTGACGACGGAGCGGCCCGCGCAGTCGACCGTACGGCGCTCACGCGCGGCGGCCTCGGCGTGCCGCAGGACGGCGTCGGGGGCGACGAGCACCCGGTGTCCCGCGGCGTGCGCGCGCCAGCACAGGTCGACGTCGTCGCGCATGAGCGGCAGCCTGCGGTCGAAGCCGCCCAGTTCCTCCCACACGTCACGGCGGACGAGCATGCCGGCGCTGGAGACGGACAGGACGGTACGGACCTGGTCGTGCTGGCCCTGGTCCTGTTCGCGCCGGTCGAGGCCGGTCCAGCGGCGCCCGCTGTTGGCGATGGTGACGCCGACTTCGAGAAGCTGCTTGCGGTCGTACCAACCGCGGAGTTTGGGACCGACGATGACGGCGTACGGATCGGAGTCCACGACCCGCAGCAGTTCGGTGAGCGCGTCGGGGTCGGGGGCGCAGTCGTCGTGCAGGAGCCACAGCCACTGCACGGGTTCGCCGTGGGGCAGTTCCGGCAGGTCGTACGCGTCGTCCCGCCAGCTCCTGCTCACCGGGTCCCAGCCACTGGGGCGCTTCAGGTACGGCAGGTCGTCCGGGGTCAGGACCGCGGCGGTGCGTACCGCCTCCTCCACGGCCGTGCCGAAGCCGGAACGGCGGGCGAGGTGCAGGACCCGGTCGGCTCCGAGCGCGTCGGTGAGCAGCCGGGCTGAGTCGTCGGCGCTGCCGGTGTCGGCGGCGACGGCGTTCTGTACGGGGCGTTCCTGACCGAGCAGCCCGGCGAGGGCGTCTGGCAGCCAGCGCGCACCGTCGTGGGCGACGAGCACCGCGGTCACGACGTGCCGCGGGAACTCGGGAGCGGTGGTGGGAACGAACGCGGCGTTGGTGGCGGACATTGAGGTAACGGGCCCTCCGGCCGGGGGTCGCCCCGCAGGGGCGTCGGTGCGTCTCGGACGGGGGCCCACACTAACGGCTGGCAACGGGACGGTCCGCCGCCAGCGGGGATGGGGCAGGCGGCGGACCGTTCATTACGTACGGGCTTGTGCCAATTGGCGATACGGCTCGGGGACACGGCCGCGGATACGGCCGGACGCCGGTCCGCTCAGATGGCGGCTTTCTTCAGCCGGCGGCGCTCGCGCTCCGACAGCCCGCCCCAGATACCGAATCTCTCGTCATTGGCAAGGGCGTACTCAAGGCATTCCGAACGGACTTCACAGGCGAGGCATACCTTCTTGGCCTCGCGGGTGGAACCGCCCTTCTCAGGAAAGAAGGACTCGGGATCTGTCTGGGCGCACAAGGCGCGCTCCTGCCAGCCGAGTTCTTCGTCCGCGTCCTCGACCAGCAGTTGCTGGAACAGCTCGGTCATGTGCGCCCCTCGTCTGTCTTTTGCTTCCCCGTGATGTGACCGCTATCGATTTCGGCCAAACGACACGAGTGAAATTACAAGGCTGTGGTTCCGGGCCAGTCAAGCGGAGATCTGGTACCGGGCCGGATATTCACTCTGCGGAACCAAGGCTATGCGGAAAGTGTTCAAATCACCAAAAACCTGACACATGCCACTGGCCTGCCCGCATCGCCGCGTTTAACGCCTCCACATCGAGGGTTCAACGCCCTCGCATGGAGGGACGCGGCGAACCGGCCGGTCTTTGCGGATCGACCGTCGAAGCGATCCGGATCACAACGGCACGCCGGTGCACCAGGTGCGCACCGCGGCACATACCGGCACAGTTACTGCTGCGCCATGTCTCCGCAGGTGGGGACGGACAAACCTCGGACCGGCCGGAACAACCGGATGAGGTGAAACATTGACGCCAAACCGGTCATTGGGTTGACATCGAGGACCTCGTTCCACCACCTTGGAACGCATGCCAGCGAACGCCGCGTACCTCGCGACCCACCTCCGTGGGTTCCGCAGTGCTGCCCAGGCCCGCTGTCGCTGTTGTCGCTCCACCAGCTGTTGATGCCCCGGGGCCGTTGAAGCCCCCGGCTCCGGCCGATCCCGGTGATCCCCGCCCTGATGTTCCGTGGCGATCTCCGGTGATCTCTCTCCCGCGATCTCCTGCGATCCCCCGCAGATCTTTCGCGAACCCCCTCCTGTGACCTCTTCCCGTGCGCGGCGCCCCGCCGTGTCCCTGATCCGCCGAGGAACCACCGCACCATGAACAGCGACAGCGACCTCCAGATCGCCGGCGACCTCCTCGAGGTCGCGCACCTTCTCCAGCCGGTCCGCGAACACCCTTCCACCGTGGCCGAGTTCGCCGGGCTCGCCCGCAAGCTCGCGGCCGACCGCGCGCACTGGGAGCCGCTCGTCCAGTACGACGCGACGAGCCGCTGGTACCACCGGCTTCGCACCGGGCCCGGATACGAGGTGTGGCTGCTCTCCTGGGTGCCCGGACAGGGCAGCGGACAGCACGGCCACGGCGGTTCCTCGGGCCTGCTGACCGTGCTGGCGGGCGAACTGACGGAGCGTACGGAGAACGGGGCCCGCGCCCTCACGCCGGGCACGCAGCGCGTCTTCGCTCCCGGTTATGTCCACGAGGTCGTCAACGACGCGCTCGAACCGGCCGTCAGCCTGCACATCTACTACCCGGGTCTGACCGAGATGCCGATGCGGGCGGCCCGCCGCGCCCCGGCGGCGGAGGATGTCGTACCCGCCTGAGAGCATGGGCGGTATGCGCATTGTGGTTCTGGCCGGCGGTATCGGCGGCGCCCGTTTCCTCCGTGGCCTCAAGCAGGCCGCGCCCGACGCGGACGTCACGGTGATCGGCAATACCGGTGACGACATCCATCTGTTCGGGCTGAAGGTATGTCCCGACCTCGACACGGTGATGTACACCCTCGGCGGTGGCATCGATGAAGAACAGGGCTGGGGGCGTACCGACGAGACGTTCCAGGTGAAGGCGGAGCTGGCGGCGTACGGCGTCGGACCCGAGTGGTTCGGCCTGGGCGACCGCGATTTCGCCACCCATATCGTCCGCACGCAGATGCTCGGCGCGGGCTTCCCGCTGAGCGCCGTCACCGAAGCGCTCTGCGCCCGGTGGAAGCCCGGCGTGCGGCTGCTGCCGATGTCCGACGACCGCGTCGAGACGCATGTCGCCGTCGATGTGGACGGCGAGCGGAAGGCGATCCACTTCCAGGAGTACTGGGTGAAGATGCGGGCGTCCGTGGACGCCCAGGCGGTCGTGCCGGTCGGCGCGGAGCAGGCGAAGCCGGCGCCCGGCGTCCTGGAGGCCATCGCGGCAGCGGATGTGATCCTCTTCCCGCCGTCCAACCCGGTCGTCAGCATCGGCACGATCCTGGCCGTTCCCGGTATCCGTGAGGCGATCGCCGACGCGGGCGTGCCGGTCGTCGGTCTCTCGCCGATCGTCGGGGACGCGCCCGTGCGCGGGATGGCCGACAAGGTGCTCGCCGCGGTGGGCGTCGAGTCCACGGCCGCGGCGGTCGCCCTGCACTACGGTTCCGGACTGCTCGACGGCTGGCTGGTGGACACCGTGGACGCGGGCGCGGTGCCCGGGATCGAGGACGCCGGCATCCGCAGCCGGGCGATCCCGCTGATGATGACGGACCTGGACGCGACCGCTGCCATGGCGGACGAGGCGCTGCGGCTGGCCGAGGAGGTAAGAGCGTGACGTCGTTCCACGTCCGTGCGGTGCCCGGACTGCCCGAGATCAGCGCGGGCGACGATCTGGCGAAGCTGATCGCGGCGGCGGATCCGGGTCTGGCGGAGGGCGACATCCTGCTCGTCACCTCGAAGATCGTCTCCAAGTCCGAGGGACGGATCATCGAGGCGACGGACCGTGAGTCGGCCATCGACGCCGAGACCGTACGGGTCGTCGCGCGGCGCGGCACCCTGCGCATCGTCGAGAACAAGCAGGGCCTGGTGATGGCGGCGGCGGGCGTCGACGCCTCCAACACCCGTGCGGGCACTGTCCTGTTGCTCCCCGAGGACCCGGACGCCTCGGCCCGCACCATAAGGGAGGGACTGCGCGAGGCGCTCGGAGTGAACGTCGGCGTGATCGTCACGGACACCTTCGGGCGGCCCTGGCGCAGCGGCCTCACGGATGTCGCGATCGGTGCGGCCGGCGTGCGGGTCCTGGACGATCTGCGCGGCGGCACGGACGCTTACGGCAACCCGTTGAGCGCCACCGTCGTCGCGCTGGCCGACGAACTGGCCGCGGCGGGCGACCTGGTGAAGGGCAAGGCCGAAGGCCTGCCGGTGGCCGTCGTGAGCGGGCTGTCGCAGCTGGTCGGCGATGTGGCCGAGGGCGCACGGGCGCTGGTGCGCGTCGCCGCGGACGACATGTTCCGGCTCGGTACGTCGGAGGCGGTACGGGAAGCCGTCACGCAGCGCCGTACGGTCCGTGAGTTCACCGAGGATCCGGTCGATCCGGGCGCGGTCCGCCGCGCGGTCGCGGCGGCCGTCACGGCGCCCGCCCCGCACCACACGACACCGTGGCGCTTCGTCCTGCTGGAGTCTCCCGGGGCGCGTACGCGCCTGCTGGACGCGATGCGTGACGCCTGGATCGCGGACCTGCGGCGCGACGGCAAGTCCGAGGAATCCATCGCCAAGCGTGTACGGCGCGGGGATGTGCTGCGCAAGGCGCCGTATCTGGTGGTGCCGTGCCTGGTGACGGACGGCGCGCACACGTACGGGGACGAGCGGCGGGACGGCGCCGAGCGCGAGATGTTCGTGGTCGCGGCGGGCGCCGGTGTGCAGAACTTCCTGGTGGCGCTGGCGGGCGAGCGGCTCGGCTCCGCGTGGGTGTCCTCGACGATGTTCTGCCCCGACGTCGTACGGGAAGCGCTCGATCTGCCCGCGCACTGGGACCCGATGGGCGCGGTGGCGGTCGGGCGCGCGGCCGCGCCGCCGAGGGAGCGGCCCGCGCGGTCGGCGGACAGCTTCATCGAGGTGCGCTGAGTCGGGGGCGGCGGGCGCCGGAGTCCGCCGCCCCCTTACAGCTGAGCGATGTTCCTGACCGGCATCCGGGGCGCGCGGCGCGGCGGGATACGGCCGCTGAGCATGATCAGCCGGGTCGCGCGGTGGCGCTGTCCCGCGTACGGCTCCAGGAGTTCGAGCATCGCCGCGTCGTCGGCGTCCCGGTCACCGGCCAGCGCGTGGCCGACGATGCCGGGCAGGTGAAGGTCGCCGACGGTGACGGCGTCGGGGGCGCCGTTCGCGCGCTGGATGGTCTCCGCGGCGGTCCACGGACCGATGCCGGGGATCAACCGCAGCCGCGCCGCCGCCTGTTCGGGCTCCATGCCGGCGGCTTCCTCCAGCCGCCCCGCGACGCGGACGGCGCGCAGGATGGTCGAGGACCGCTTGGCGTCGACGCCGGCCTTGTGCCACTCCCAGGACGGGATGAGCGCCCAGGTCCTCGGCTCGGGCATCACGTACAGCCCGTCGCCCGGTCCGCCGGGCCCCGTGGGCCCCGGGGCGGGCTCTCCGAACGTACGCACCAGCGCGCGCCAGGCGCGGTACGCCTCGACGGTGGTGACCTTCTGCTCGAGGACGGAGGGAATCAGCGATTCGAGCACCAGGCCGGTACGGCACAGACGCAGCCCCGGGCGGTTCCGCTGAGCCATGAGGACGGCGCGGTGGCGGGGCGTGAAGGCGGCGGGGTCGTCCGCCGCTCCGAGCAGGCCGGGGAGCTGATCGAGCAGCCACTCGGCACCGGAACCCCAGGCTTCGGCGTCCACGGCGCCGTCCCTGGCGACGGCCCTGAGCGTGCCGGGGCCCGCGGGCGTCCGGCTGCTCCGCCATACGGAACCGTCGGCGAGGGCCCGGAACGTCGGATCGCCGCCGCCGCGCCGCAGCGGCCCGAGTACGAGCCCCAGGTCGTAGGGGCCCTCCGGCGGCACCCAGCGCCGCCGGACCCCGGGCATCGCAGGACCGACCGCGGGCGCCGGGGGCGCGGAGCGGGGGCGGGGTGCGAAACGGCCTGCCACGGGCGGGGTCCTCGGGAGGGGGCGGGGGGCCTGGGGGTCCGGCGGGGCCTGCGGGGCTCCTGCGGGATCTGCGGCACGGGGTCACGAACGAGGTTACGTGGTGACACGGCGAAGGCGGCTTTTCCGCTGCCCGACCGCCGCTGCTGCCGGCGCCCGCACCACCGGACCGCGCCCGCAGCCGCCCGACTCCGCCTGCCCGGCTCCACCCGCCGGCTCCTCCTGACCGCGTCCGCCTGCCCGTCCCTACCCGCCCGCCTCCGCCCCGCCTGCCCCTCCGGGCTCCCCGCCCCCGCGCTCCCCCGCCTCTCGCCGGGCGTCACGCGTCACTGGTCCGACGAGAACCTGACCGAGCCCTCCGGCAGCGCCGCCCCGCACCACACCCTGACTCCCTCGCGCAGCTCGTTGTCCGCTCCCACCACCGCGCCGTCGCCGACCACCACTCCCGTCAGCACCGACCGTGCACCCACCGTCGCACCTTCGCCGATCAGTGAGTCCGTGATCACCGCGCCCGGTTCCACCACGGCTCCGTCCAGCACCGCGCTGCCCGAGATCCGGGCGCCCGCGCCCACCTCGGCTGCCTCGCCCACCACCGTGCCGTCCGTCAGCTTCGCGTCGGGCGCCACCTTCGCCGTCGGCATGACCAGGCAGTCGCCGCAGCGGCCCGGGACCGCCGGGGACTGCACGCGGCCGAGGACCAGGTCCGCGGAGCCGCGTACGAACGCCTGTGGTGTTCCCAGGTCCAGCCAGTACGTCGAGTCGACCATGCCCTGGAGATGCGCGCCCGAGGCCAGCAGTTCCGGGAAGGTCTCCCGTTCCACGGATACCGGACGCCCGTGCGGGATGGAGTCGATCACCGAGCGCCGGAACACGTACGCGCCCGCGTTGATCTGGTCGGTGACGATCTCTTCCGGCGTCTGCGGCTTCTCCAGGAACGCCGTGACCCGCCCGTCCCCGTCCGTCGGCACCAGGCCGAACGCCCGCGGGTCCTCGACCCGCGTCAGGTGCAGGGAGACGTCCGCCCCCGAGGTCGCGTGTGTCCGTACCAGGGCTTCGATGTCGAGCCCGGTCAGGATGTCCCCGTTGAAAATGAGTACGGGCTCGTCCGGGCCCGAGCGCAGCCGGGAGGCGACATTGCGGATCGCCCCTCCCGTGCCCAGTGGCTCCCGCTCCGTCACGTACTCCAGATGCAGGCCGAGTGACGAGCCGTCACCGAAGTAGGGCTCGAACACCTCGGCGAGATACGACGTGGCCAGCACGACGTGCTCAACACCCGCCGCCTGCGCACGTGCCAGTTGGTGCGTGAGGAACGGGACGCCTGCCGCCGGCACCATGGGCTTCGGTGTGTGCACCGTGAGCGGCCGGAGACGGGTGCCTTTGCCGCCGACCAGGAGGATCGCTTCTGTCACCTGTCGTCTCTGCTTCCTGCTGGGGCCGACTATTCGCACATTCGCACATTCGTGCGCTCGTACGTAAGGGCGGCCAGTCTACGCAGTCAATCCGTACGCCTAGAGTCGTCCGCCTTGATACTTGGTGGCCGAAGTCCGCACGGTCCTAAGCTTGTTGTAAAGACGGTCCCCGGGACAGTCGGTGGCGAATCCGTCCCGATGCCCGGAGATGGCGTCAAGTTTGACCTTCTTCCCCTTTCTGTACTTGTCGCCTCCCTGGGATGTAGTCACGACCTTGGCGCGCGGGTCGACTTCGTACAGTCCGAGTTTCCAGGCGGAGAGTTTCGCGATAGCGGTAGTTGCAGCGGCGGATGGATTCGTATTTTTGTATGTCCCTAGAACAGCAATGCCCATGCTGTTGCTATTGAATCCGAGCGTGTGAGCGCCCATCACGGCTTTGGCCACACCACCGGCGCGTCCCTCGTAAATGTTTCCGCACTTGTCGATGGCGAAGTTGTAGCCGAGATCACGCCAGCCGTTGCTCTTGACGTGGAAGCGGTAGATGCCGCGCAGTACCGACGGCGCCTGCTTACAGGTGTAGTTGTTGCCCGTGGCGCTGTGATGGACGAAAACCACCTTGACCGCTTTGGTGTAGCCGAACTTCTTCTCGCGCAACTTCTCGTCCGCTCCCCACCCCTTGCGCGAGATGATGCGCGGGCGTCTTCCGGTGTACGGCTTCGCGGCCGGCGTGTTGTCCGCGGCCGTCTCGCGGAGGGCCCGCGGAGCAACACCGCTGCGGGTGGTCGCGGGCGGTTCGGCGGCCGGGTCCGGTTCCGCGTCCGGTTCGGTGTCCGGCACGGCGGCCGGTTCGGCCTCCGGTTCCGCGTCCGGTTCCGCGTCCGGGGCGTCACCCGGGTCGACGAGGTCGAGCCGCATACCGCTCGGCAGGGCCCGACCGCCGCCCGTCGCGCCTCGTACCCGTACCTCGACACCGTCCGAGTCACCGACCCACAGCGGCGCGGTGGAACCGTGCGCCGGGGACTCCTCGCGCTCCTGCGCACCGAGGTCGGCGCCGTGGTCCTCGTTGTGTGTCTCCAGGCTCTGCCAGCCGGACCAGGTCTCCGATCCTGTCGCGCGCGTACGGACCCGGACCGTGCCGCGCAGTTCGGCCGCCGGGTCGTCCCACACGAGGCCGAGCAGCGAGAAGGGTCTGACGCCGCGCCCAGTCAAGTCCCGTTCTTCCGGGCCTGGTTCCGTCGCCGGTTCTGATCCTCGTTCCGTTCCCCGTGCCCTTCCCCGTCCTGTCACACGGCCGATCGTCCGGCCCTCCGGCGCGGCGGCGAGCGGAAGCGACTGGGTGGAGCCCGGCGCCGGGGCCCGGTCGTCCCGGACGGCGCCGTCTCCCCGGTCGGACCGCCCGGCCGGGGAGGGCGCCGCGTCCGCGTCGGACGGCAGAGAGAGCGGAAGGACCAGCGCGACGGAGCACGCGGCACCGATCGACGTTGCCAGGAAAGCACGCATACGAGGATTCTGCGGGCGGCCCGACCCCGCGCGCGGTCCAACATGCTGACAGACCGTCGGAAGAACTGTCCGTCGTACCGGTGTTCTCCTCCACTGGTACGGCCGCGGCTCCTTCAGCGGTACGACGGTGCTGCCGGTTCTGTCCGGCGTACCCTGTGCGGCGTGAACGCCATCCGCCGTACCCCCGCCGACCTGCTGCGATCCGCCCTCGCGACGGACCCGGCCCGCCCCTTGGTCACCTTCTACGACGACGCCACCGGAGAACGCGTCGAACTGTCCGTGGCCACCTTCTCCAACTGGGTGTCCAAGACCGCGAACCTCCTCCAGGGTGACCTCGCGGCCGAGCCCGGCGACCGGCTCGCCCTCCTGCTGCCCGCCCACTGGCAGAGCGCGGTCTGGCTGCTCGCCTGCTCGTCGGTGGGCGTGACCGTCGAGATCGGCGGCGATCCGGCCGCCGCCGACCTCGTTGTCACCGGCCCCGGCACACTGGACGCCGCGCGCGCGTGCCGCGGCGAGCGGGTGGCGCTCGCGCTGCGCCCGCTCGGCGGCCGCTTCCCGCAGCCGCCCGAGGGCTTCGTGGACTACGCCGTCGAAGTGCCCGGCCAGGGTGACCGCTTCGCGCCGTTCGCGCCGGTGGACCCGGACGCGCCCGCGCTCGTCGTCGGCGGTACGGAACTGACGGCGGCCGAGGTCGTGGAGCGGGCCGGCGCCGACGCCGGGGAGCGCGGACTCACGGCCGGGTCCCGGCTGCTGTCGGGGCTCCCGTACGACAGCTGGGACGGGCTCTCGGCCGGGCTGTTCGCGCCGCTGGGCGCGGAGGGCTCCGTCGTGCTGTGCCGCCATCTCCCGGAACTGTCCGAGGACGGGCTCGCGAAGCGCGTCGAGAGCGAACGGGTCACGCACCGCGCGGTGTGAACACACCGCGGTTTGAACGGTGTTCCTCCGGCAAGACGTCACTGCGCTTCACCGGTAGTACGTGATCGGCGAAAGATACAGCACACCGCACAACCATGTGCGGTTTTCGCCCGTCTACCCCAGCAACCGGCGGCCCAGCGTGCCGCCGATGCCCTGAAGGATGGACGCAGACGTGACCGAGAGCGCCGGCACGCCCACCGGACCGGACAGTCCGGACGAGGACAAGCAGCCGACCGGGGCAGTCGAGCCTGACGACGACGTCACGGCGGACGAGCACACGACGTCCAAGGAGGCGGAGGTCCCGGAGGCCGCCGCCCCGGACGAGCCCGGAGCACAACCAGAGCCCGATCCGGACACCGAGCCCAACTCCGGGCAGGAGCCCGGGCCGGGACCAGAGGCCGTACCCGAGCCGGACGCCGAGACCGCGACCGAGTCCGAGCCCGAGCCCGACGCCGAGCCGGACAACAGCGCCGAGCCCGGCTCAGAGCCCGACACCGACACAGAGCCCGACACCGACACCGAGCCCCAGCCCGGCGCCACCCCGCCCGCCCGCACCCACCGCTGGTTGCGCTGGACCGCGCTCGGCGCCGCCGTCGTCGTCCTCGCCGCGGCCGGGACGAGCTGGTGGTTCTACCGGAAGCTCGACGGCAACATCACCACCGACACCGGCGCCGCCGCCGAGCTGCGTACGTACGAGAAGGACCGGCCTCAGCCCGTCACGCTCGACACCGAGAACATCCTGCTCATCGGCTCCGACTCGCGCTCCGGCAAGGGCAACGGCAAGTACGGGCAGGACGACGGCGGCTCCCAGCGCTCCGACACCACGATCCTGCTGCACCTCGCGGCCGACCGGCAGAGCGCGACCGCGGTCTCCATACCGCGCGACCTGATGGTCGAGATACCCAGCTGCGGCAACCAGGACGGCAGCCGCGGCAAGGCCCGGTTCGCGCAGTTCAACAGTGCTTTCGAGTCCGGCGGTACGGCCTGCACGATCCGTACGGTCGAGAAGCTGACCGGAGTCCGGATCGACCACCAGATGGTCGTCGACTTCAGCGGCTTCAAGGAGATGGTGAACGCGGTGGACGGCGTCGACATCTGCCTCAAGGAGGCCGTCGACGACAAACAGGCCCACCTCAAGCTGAGCGCGGGACGCCAGACGCTCGACGGCGAGCAGGCCCTCGGTTTCGTCCGCGCACGCCACGGCATCGGTGACGGCAGCGACACGCAGCGCATGGACCGCCAGCAGCGCTTCCTCGGCGCCCTCTTCAAGAAGGTGCAGAGCAACGGGGTGCTGCTCAACCCGACCCGGCTCTATCCGGTGCTCGACGCCGCGACGAAGGCCATCACCACGGACCCGGGCCTGGACACACTCAAGGACCTCTACGACCTGACGCGCTCGATGCGTGGTGTGCCGACGGACAAGGTGCAGTTCCTCACGGTGCCCCGGCAGCCGTACTCCCTGGACCCGAACCGCGACGAGCTGGTCCAGCCGGAGGCCGACGACCTCTTCAGGCAACTGCGCGACGACGTACTTGTCTCCGTGGAGGCGCCCGGGGACGACGCGGGCAGCGACGACGGCGGCTCCTCGGAAGAGACGGAAGAGACCGGTGATCCGTCCGGCGAACCATCGGGAGAAGCGTCCGTGAAACCGTCCGGCACTTCTTCGCCGAGCCCCGGACCGGCCCCCACTTTCACGGGCACGAACGCCGCCGAGGGGATGTGTGAGTAAAACGATGGCCAAGGGAAGACAGCCACCGGATGGGGATTGGGCGGATTGCCCGGTTGTAAGTGAGGTGCGATTTGTCACGGGCGTCGCTGGACGCTGAACTGGGCGGATACTGTGACGCGATCCGGTGTTTCTGGCCGAGAGGTCGCGCACCGATGGATTGCAAGACCGAGCGTCTTCGGGGGGAAGACGCCTCGTGTTGGCACCCGACGGAGGATTCAAGCAACCGTGGATGCGCATAGCCGTGGACAGGCGGGCGACGACATCGACCCCGCCGACCAGTGGGTCCTCAACCCGCAGACCGGTAACTACGAACTGCGACTGGATCACTCCGCAGGGCAGCCGGCCGCCCCGAGAACGGGAGCGCCGAGAGGCGACTCCGGGCGCTCGCCGCGAACCGGTGCCGACACGGACTCCGGGAACGAGAGCGACGCGGACGGTTCCGTGCCGCGGTCCCGGTCCGAATCCCGTTCCGAGTCTCGGTCCGAATCCCGGCAGGGTTCGCGGTCCGGGTCCCGTTCCGGCCGCGGCGGGTCCGGCGCGGAGCGCGCCGAGGTACCGGCGCAGCGCAGCCGTCGGGCCGGCAAGGGCCAGCCTCCGGAGACGGCCGCCGGCCGCCGCAAGCGCAAGGCCAAGAAGTCCGGCAAGAAGAAGGTGCTGCTGTGGACGGGCGGCACCCTGGCGTTCCTGCTCGTCGCCGGGTCCGCGGGCGGCTACCTGTACTACGAGCACCTGAACAACAACATCACGGCGTTCGACGTCGGTACGGGCGACAAGGCCGTGGCGAACGACCGCGCCATGAACATCCTGATCATCGGTACGGACAAGCGCACCGGTAAGGGCAACGAGGGCTACGGCGACGCGGGCAGCGTCGGCCACGCGGACACGAACTTCCTCCTGCACATCTCCAAGGACCGGACGAACGCGACGGCGCTCTCCATCCCCCGGGACCTGGTCACCGGTATCCCGGACTGCGAGACCAGGCAGCCGGACGGCAGCAGCACGGTCATCCCCGGCACCCCGCAGTCGGACTTCAACCCGCGCTTCAACCAGAGCCTCGGGCAGGACGACCGCGACCCGGGCTGCACGATGGCCACCGTCAAGGAACTGACCGGGCTGACCGTCGACCACTTCCTGATGGCCGACTTCAACGCGGTCAAAACACTGACGACGGCGGTGGGCGGTGTGGACATCTGCCTCGCCAAGGACGTGCACGACAAGGACTCGCACCTCAACCTTCCGGCGGGCGAGCACAACGTCCAGGGCGAGCAGGCGCTCGCCTTCGTCCGTACCCGGCACAGCTTCGGCAACGAGGGCGACCTCGACCGCATCAAGGTGCAGCAGCAGTTCCTGGCCTCACTGATGCGCAAGATGCAGTCCAAGGGAACGCTGACCAGCCCGAGCAAGGTGTTCAGCCTCGCGGAGGCCGCGACGAAGGCGCTGACGGTCGACTCCGGCATCGGGACCGTCGGCAAGCTCCAGGACCTCGCCATGGAGCTGAAGGACATCAACCCGAAGAACATCTCGTTCCTGACGCTGCCGGTGGTCGACAACCCGGCGGAGGGCACGAATCACGCGACGGTCGTCATCAACGAGGCCCAGGCGAAGCCGCTGTTCGCGATGTTGCAGAACGACACCTCGCTCACCGAGGTGAAGAAGAAGGAAGCCGCCGCCAAGGACGCGCAGAACGACGCCCTGAAGGGCCCGAAGGCCGCGGCGGCCGACGTACGGATAGACGTGTACAACGGCGGCGGTCCGGCGGGCTCGGCACAGGAGACGCTTGCCTGGCTCCAGAACGACAAGGGCGCGCCGAAGACCACCAACAAGGGCAACGCGCCCGCGAACGTGGACAAGACGACCCTGGAGTACGCGCCGAACCAGGCCGACCAGGCGCGCGCCGTCGCGGACTGGATGGGGCTGCCCGGGTCGGCCCTGAAGAAGGGCACGGAGGACGCCGAGGGGCTCGAGGCGATGACGCTGACGCTCGGCAAGGACTTCAAGGGCGCGGGCGTGCCCATCACAGGGCCGGCAAAGGCGCCGGAGGGTGTGCAGAAGGTGGAAGCGGACAAGCAGGTCTGTGCCAAGTGACGCCGGAACACCGGCCCGCGCGGACGACCTGAACGAAGGGGATCTGGTGGGTCAGAGCAGCGGGCACAGGGAGGGGACAGGCACGCACGGACGTGTGCCGCATGCCCGTGAACTGGGCTGGGACGACAGCCTGTACGAAGGTGAAGACGAGGGCGCGGGGGCGCGGCCGCAGGACGCGGGCGGCGGGGACGACGGGGACAGCCGGTCCGCGGACGGCAGGAGCGCGGGAACGGCCGGCGACGGCGCGACCGGTGGCGGCGGGGGAACAGGCGGCGCGGGATCCGGCAAGGGCGCAGACTCAGGCAAGGGCGCGGGCAAAAGCGGTCCCGGCGCGGCTGCCGGGCGCCCGCGCGCGAGACGCGTCAAGCGCGTACTGCGCTGGTCGGCCGCCGTGCTCTCCCTCCTGATACTCGGGACGGCCGGCGCCGGTTACCTGTATTACCGCCATCTCGACGGGAACATACGCAGCGGCGACCGCAGCAACGGCGCCGACGGCCTCGCGAAGCCCGGGGCCAACGCGGCGGGCCAGAGCCCGCTGAACATTCTGCTGATCGGGTCCGACAGCCGCGCCGACCCGGAGAACGTCAAGCTCGGCGGCAGCAAGGACAGCGCCGGCAACCCGCCGCTCGGCGATGTGCAGATGCTGATCCACATCTCCGCCGACCGCCGGAACGCCTCGGTCGTGTCCATCCCCCGCGACACCCGGGTGGACATCCCGGAGTGCCAGGACGCCAGGACCGGCAAGGTCTATCCGAAGATCAACACCATCATCAACGAGTCGCTGGCACGCGGTGGTCCCGGCTGCACCCTGAGCACCTGGGAGAACCTGACCGGCGTCTACATCGACCACTGGATGACGATCGACTTCGCCGGTGTGGTCTCGATGGCCGACGCGATCGGCGGGGTCGACGTCTGCGTCAAGCAGGGCGTGTGGGACCGGCCGCTGGGTGCGGCCGGAGGCGGTTCCGGGCTCAAGCTCCAGGCGGGCACGACCAAGATCCAGGGCAAGCAGGCTCTCCAGTGGCTGCGCACCCGGCACGCCTTCGCGAGCGACCTCGGCCGCGCCGAGGCCCAGCACATGTACATGAACTCGATGATCCGCGCGCTCAAGTCGCAGAACGTCTTCACGGACACCGGGCGGCTGACGGGACTCGCGGAGGCCGCGACCAAGTCGCTGGAGGTCTCCGAGGAGATCGGCTCGGTCAAGAAGCTGTACGACCTCGGCATGCAGCTCAAGAGCGTGCCGACCGACCGGCTCACCATGACGACGATGCCGACCGTGGTGGACCCGCAGGACCCCAACCACCTGGTGGCCAGGGCGGCGGACGCGGACGAGCTGTGGACGTTCCTCCGTGATGACGTGGCGTTCGACGGCAACGGCTCCAAGGACGAGGGCAAGACGGACGGCAAGGGCGGCACGAAGGAGCCGGCCGGGCCGGCGTCCAAGGACCCGTCCGCCGATCCGGCACAGACCGGGGTGCGCGTGCTCAACGGCACCGGCGGCGGCGAACAGCCCGCGGCGGCCCATCGCGCGGCCGAGGTCGCCGAACTGCTCGCGGGCAAGGGCTACACGCTCGCGCGCTCCGGCTCCCAGCCCGCCTCACAGGAGGAGACCACGGTCACCTACCCGAGCGCGGAGCTGGAGGGAGACGCCCAGGGGGTCGCCAAGGCCCTCGGGATTCCGCTGAGTTCGGTGAAGGTGTCCACGGACGTCTCGGGGGTCACGGTGACCGTGGGCGCCGACTGGCGCACCGGCTCCTCGTACCCGAAGCCGGAGAAGCCGCGGGCGGGCGGCATCCCGGAGACGTCGGACGCCCTCAGCGGCTCGGACACCGGCGCGTGCATGGACGTGTACGAGCCGTACCGCTGGCCGGAGTAGCCGCGTACGCCCGAACCACCCGTATCCCCGCACCACATGCAGGAGCGCCGCCCGGCAGTCGGCCGGGCGGCGCTCCTGTGCGTACGTACGCGGCCGTTACGCGTCGACCGGGCGCGCGGCGGGCCTGCGGCTCGCCATGACCTTCTTCGCGAGGGCGCGCGGGCTGGTGAGGAAGCCGTATCCCCAGGCCATGTGCATGGTGGCCAGCGCCACCGGGATCCGCAGCCGGGCCTTCAGCGGCAGTCCCTTGCCCGCCGGGACGGAACCCGCGGCGATCGCGGCGAGGTACGCGCCGGGGACGACGAAGCCCCACGGCGTGAGCGCCACTCCGACGACGATGCCCGCGGCGATGGCGCACACGGCCGTCGGCGGGGCGAGGTAGCGCAGGTTGATCGAACCGGAGTGGTAGCGCGCGACGACGTGGCGCCAGCGGCCGTAGTCCTTGTACTGCTTGGCCAGCGCCCGGACGGAGGGACGCGGCCGGTACTGGACGCGCAGTTCGGGGGAGAACCAGATCCCGCCGCCCGACTCACGGATGCGGAAGTTCAGCTCCCAGTCCTGGGCGCGGATGAACTCCTCGTTGTACCCGCCCAGCCGCTCCAGCGCCTCGCGCCGGAAGACACCCAGATACACGGTTTCCGCGGGACCGGCCTGGCCGCCCGTGTGGAAGGCCGCGTTGCCGACGCCTATCTTCGACGTCATGGCGGCGGCGACGGCTTCCTCCCAGTCGTTCTCACCCTCGGCGTGCATCACCCCGCCGACGTTCTGCGCGCCGGTCTCCTCCAGGAGCCTGACGGCGGTGGAGATGTAGTTCGGCGAGAGCATGCCGTGTCCGTCGACCCGCACCACGACGGGGTGCCTGGACGCCTTGATCGCGGCGTTCAGCGCCGCGGGCGTGCGGCCCGTCGGGTTGGGGACGGTCTGGACGCGGGCGCGGGCGTTGGACGCCGTTTCCCGTACCAGCTCGGCGGCGATCTCGTCGGTGCGGTCAGTGGAGGGCCCGAGAGCGATCACCACCTCCATCTCACCCTCGTACTCCTGCTCCAGGATGTGCTGGACGGAGTTCCTGAGATGACGTTCCTCGTCGAGCACCGGCATGATCACGGAAACCGCGGGCGGCAGGGCAGGCATGGGGTCCTTCGGGGCCTTCGGAAGTGGATTCGCGCGTCACGTTACCGCGAACGGGGGACAGCGGCGCGCGCCGCCCGGTCGCGGAACCGTGGCGCTGATCGTATGGGCTTATCGTCCTCACGATTCCTCGTCTCGCGGAGGTGTTCCCCGTGTCCACGCCGCCCCGCTCCCCCCGCCCGCGTCCCCCGGCCGGCCGCCCCCGGCCCCGCCCGGTCCGGCGGGACGCGCGGCCCCGCTGGGGGGTGAGGACGGCGGCGAGCCTCGCGGTCGTGGTGCTCGGCGCGGGCGGGATCGGCCACGCGGTGGTGACGAGCCTGGATACGGGGATCGGCCGGGTCGACGCGTTCAAGGACATGAAGAACCGCCCGGACGCGGGCCACGGTATGAATCTCCTGCTCGTCGGCACCGACGGCCGCCAGCGGATCACCCCGCAGGAGAAGACGAAGTACCGCCTCGGCGGCGCCCCCTGCGACTGCACCGACACGATCATGCTCGTCCACCTCTCGGAGGACGGGAAGCGCGCGAGCGTCGTGAGCATTCCGCGCGACAGTTACGCGGAACTCCCCGGCCGCCACACGGACGCGGTCACCGGCAAGTCCCACAGGGCCCACGCGATGAAGATCAACGCGGCGTACGCGGAAGGCGGCCCGAATCTGACCGTCAGGACCGTGGAGCACATGACGGGCGTGAAGATCAGCCACTACCTGGAGGTCGACTTCACCAGCTTCATGAAGACCGTGAACGCGCTGGGCGGGGTGGACATCTGCACGCCGAAGCCGCTGAAGGACGCGTACACCGGTCTCGACCTGACCCCCGGCACGCACCGGCTGGACGGCGGCCAGGCCCTCCAGTACGTACGCTCCCGGCACCTCGACGCCTCGTCGGACCTCGGCAGGATGCAACGGCAGCAGCGCTTCGTGGCCGCGCTGATCAACCGCGCCACGAACAGCGGGGTGCTGCTGAACCCGGTGAGGTTCCAGCAGGTGACCTCGGCCATGCTCGGCTCGGTCCGGGCCGACCGGGGTTTCGGTACGGAGCAGCTGCTCCGGCTCAACGAGGCGATGCGCGGCTTCTCGCCCTCGTCCTCGGAGTTCACCTCCGTGCCGCTGAGCGGTGACGGCGTGGAGATCAAGGGCATCGGCGCGACGGTGAAGTGGGACGCGGTGAGGTCGGGTGCGCTCTTCCGGGCGCTGCGGAACGACACACCGCTCACACCGCCGCACCAGCCGGCGCCCGTGGGCCCGTCGAAGCCGGCCGGCTCGCCTTCGCCGCTGCGGAAGAAGCCCGCGCTGGTCGAGGTGAAGCCACAGACGATCAGGGTGCAGGTCTACAACGGGACGCGCGCCGACGGTCTCGGCAAGCGGGTCGACGACGCGCTGCGCGCGGCCGGCTTCCAGACCAGCCGCGCCCCGCTCACCGCCGACGCGCGCAACGTCAAGCGGACGGTCGTGATGTACGACCCGCGCTGGGACCGCTCGGCGAAATCCCTGGCGGCGGCGCTGCCGGGCAGCGAACTGCGCAAGGTCGCGCGGCAGGGCGGCACACTGAAGGTGGTGGCGGGGACGGACTTCAAGGCGGTGGCGCCGGTACGGGCGGAGGCACCGCCGGCGGGCCGGTTCGGCGCGGTGACCGGCGACCAGGTGGTCTGCCCGTAGGGCGTCCCGCCCCGGCGCACCCGGTCCCGGTTCTTGCTCAGTCGCTCGGTTGCTCGGCTCGCGCGGTTGGACTCCTTGTTCCGTTGGACTCCTTGCTCAGTTGGACTCCGGGGACGTCTCGTCCACGATGCCGCCCGCCGTGCGCCTCTCCCGCAGCTCCTTGATCGCGCGCCGCCTGGCGAGCCGGTGCGTACGCCGGATCTGCGCCTCCTGGTGGCGCCGCCGGTCCCGTTCGGTCTCCGGGATGACCGGCGGTACGGGCCGGGGCCTGCCGTCTCCGTCGACGGCCGCGAAGACCAGGTAGGCGCTGCCGACCTGGGTGGCGGGGGTGGACTCGTTCCAGCGCTCCGCCAGCACCCGCACCCCGACCTCCATGGAGGACCGGCCGACCCAGTTGACCTGGGCTTTCACATGAACGAGGTCGCCCACCCGCACCGGCTCCAGAAAGACCATCTCGTCCATGGAGGCGGTGACGGCGGGCCCGCCCGAATGCCGGCCGGCGACGGCCCCCGCCGCGTCGTCGACCAGCTTCATGATCACGCCGCCGTGCACCGTGCCGAGGAGGTTGGTGTCACTGCCGGTCATGATGTGGCTGAGTGTGGTTCTGGAGGCGGAGGTCGGCTTACCCGGTATCTCACTGTCCGGGCGATGAGCCTGATCTGTCATGCCACCCACCTTATGCGGGGGTCCGTGACGGCTTCCATCGGCTCTGATTGCATCAGCTTGGCAACAGGCCAGACCCGATTCTCCCCCGGCCTGTATGGCCCGCCCCCGGGCCCGGCACACTGGTTCACATGAGTGACTGGCCCGATGGACCGACCGGCGACCGCGCGGAGCGCGGCGAGCGTTACGGGCGCGGCAGCGCGGGCGCGCAGCCCGAGAGCGCGCAGCGGATGCAGCATGTGCGGAGACAGCCCGGCGTACCTCCCCAGCCGCAGCAGCAGCCGCGCGGCTACGGCGTACCCGCGCAGCAGTCGCAGGGCTACGACCAGGGGCACGGCCAGGGCCAGGGACAGCCCGGGCCGGGGTTCGACAGCGGCTACAACACGGGCCAGGTCTACGGCACCCCGCACGGCGGCGGCCACGGACAGCCGCCCGGCAGCGGCGCCCCCGGCCCCCGGCAGGCCCCGAACTGGGGCCGGCGTATCAAGTTCGGCGCGCTGGCCCTGGTGATCGTGGTGCTCGGCGTCTCCATCGGTACGTACTTCTGGGCGGATTCCAAGCTCAATCGCGACGTCGACCTGTCCAAGGTCATCGAGCGCCCCTCCGAGGGTGACGGAACGAACTACCTGATCGTGGGCTCGGACAGCCGCGAGGGCATGTCGGCAGAGGAGAAGAAGAAGCTCCACACGGGCTCGGCCGAGGGCAAGCGCACCGACTCGATGATGCTCCTGCACGACGGCTCCAACGGCCCGACGCTCATCTCGCTGCCGCGCGACTCCGACGTGACGATCCCGTCCTTCCGCGGCTCGGAATCGGGCAAGCTCTTCCCGGCCCAGCCCGGCGTGCACAAGAAGCTCAACGCGGCGTATGCCGAGGACGGTCCCGCGCTCCTCGTCCGCACGATCGAGGCCAGGACGGGCCTGCGCATCGACCACTACGTCGAGATCGGCTTCGCCGGCTTCGCGAACATCGTGGACGCGATCGGCGGGGTGGACATGAACCTCCCGAAGGGCTTCAAGGACAAGTACTCCGGCGCCGACTTCCAGGCGGGCGAGCAGACCCTCGACGGCCAGCAGGCGCTTGCCTTCGTACGCACCCGCCACGCGTTCGCGGCGAGCGACCTGGAACGCACCAAGAACCAGCAGAAGTTCATCGCGGCCCTCGCCTCCCAGACTGCGTCCCCCGGCACGGTCCTCAACCCGTTCAGGCTCTACCCGGCTCTGGGTGCGGGCCTGGACACGCTGATCGTGGACAAGGACATGTCGCTGTGGTCGCTGGGACAGATGTTCCTGGCGATGAAGGGCGTGACCGGCGGCGACGGCGTCTCGATGAACATGCCGGTCTCGGGCAGCAGTGGCGGCAACCTGGTCTGGGACGACGCGAAGGTCAAGCAACTGGTCACGCAGCTCAACGCCGACGAGCGGGTCACGGTCACCAGCGACTGAAATCTGACGTCCCATCAGCAGACCCTCAACCCGAAGGGGCGCCCCGGACACGGGGTGCCCCTTCGGGCGTTCTCCTGGCTGCGCTCTTGACGGGGTCGACTCCGTAGGGCGAAGCTCGTGCAAGTTGGCGTAAGCCACTCGGCACCGGAGGCAATCGTGGCACTGCGGTTCATCGGCATTGATCCAGACACAGGACAGCAGGGTTCCCCCACCATCTGGGTGGACGAGAAGAAGCGGGAACTGGTGCTCCAGGGATGGAAGCCCGACGAGGAGCTGGAAGCTGAGTGCTCGGCGTTCGAAGCGCCCGGGCACGCGGCGGGGATTCCCGCGCACGAAGCCGTCATCAGGATTCCGACCCGCATGGTGCCGATGCTCAGGGAGGCATGCGATGTCGCAGAACAAGCCGGGTTTTGAGGAACTGCTGGCGGCTGCCAAGCACTCGGCCGTACACCTGGAGATGCGCGACTCGTACGGCGTGGGTGACGAGTCCGAGGATTTCGAGAAGTGGAAGCGCACGGGGCGACGTGATGTGGACCCCGCATCCGCTTACTGGACCCCTTGGGTCGATCTGATCCGGAACACGGTGGCAAGAGGCGTGGTGGTCCGCCGCGCTCGCGTCGTCTCCGAGCCGGTCAGTGAGTACATCCGGTACGAGTACACCGGCACTCCCGTCAACGTTGAGGCCGGGGAACAAGTCCGTTGGCTGCCCAGGCGCCAGGCGTCGGACATCGCTCTGCCCGGGAACGACTGCTGGGTCTTCGACAGTGCGACAGTGCTTTTCAACCACTTCTCAGGTGAAGGCAATTGGTCCGAGCCGGGCTGGGAGGTGCGCACCGAACCGGCCGTGGCCCGGCTGGCATCGGCCGCGTTCGAGGCAGTCTGGGACCGTGGCGTCCCGCACGAGAAGTATTCGGTCTGACCTGAAGGAACACTGAAGATCCTGTCCATGTCCGCTTCCCCGTCCTCCAGCGCCCAGGCCGCCCGTGAAGCCATCGCCGCCCGCCTCGCGGAGCTGCGCAGAGACGCGGAGCTGACCGGGCACGAGTTGGCACTCCGATGTGACTGGAGCCCTGCCAAGTCGTCACGCATCGAGCGGGCCAAGACGCCCGCCTCCGACGCCGACATCCGCGCGTGGTGCACAGCGTGCAGCGCGGAAGACCAGATCGTGGACCTCGTCGCGGCGAACCGCCGGGCCGACCACATGTACGTCCATTGGAAGAAGCTCCACCGGCACGGAATGCGCAGGGCGCAACAGGAAGTCGTCCCCCTTTACGAGGGCACTCGTCACTTCCGCGTGTACTGCTCGAACGTCATGCCCGGCATGCTCCAGACCGAGGCATATGCGACTGCCCTCCTCTCCACCATCGCCACCTTCCAGGGCACCCCGGACGATTCGCCCGAGGCTGCGGCTTCGCGCGTCGAGCGTTCGCACGTTCTGCATGAGGGCAACCATCGGTTCGCACTGCTCATGGAAGAGACCGTGCTTCGTTACCGCGTAGGCGACGCCGGCACGATGGCCGGCCAACTCGGCTACCTGCTCGCCGTGATGGCGCTCCCCAACGTGAGCCTCGGCATCATTCCATTCGCCGCCGAAAGGCGCGTATGGCCGCTTGAGGCGTTCTATCTGTTCGACAATCGCCAGGCGAGTGTCGAACTGCTGACGGCAGCAGTGAACGTATCGGCCCCGAGCGAGATCGAGGCCTATGCGAAGGCGTTCGCACAACTGACGGATATGGCCGTCTACGGCTCAGACGCGCGGGCCCTCATCACAGAGGCGATCGACTCACTCCCGTAATCGGCGTGCAAGCCCATGCAAGAACGTCGACGAGTAGTCATTCCACTCCTTAGCGTAACCACCATGATGGACGACGAAGCCCCTCGCAGGCTGAAGCTCACCGGTGGCGCACGCCTGGTCGGCGATCGTGTCGCGGTCTTCGCCATGGTTTTCCGTGGCCCCGTGCACATCGCGACGGAGGAGGTGTTCCTGAGCGTCGATGACGCTTCGGTCCTCCAGGCGCAGCTCACACGCGTCCTCGACGCGCGCTCGTTTCCCGGCCTCGACCGGATGGATCGCGAGAAGACCCGTACGCGCTACGGCTTCTGAGCCGTCATCCCATCAGTCATCGACAGGAAGCGAGACAGCAATGCCCAAGCAGGGCGGAACCCACTCCGGCAAGCCCGACACGTCCAGCAGCGACGGCCACCGCGACAGACCGCCGGGGCCGACCAAGCCGTACGAGCCTCCGAAGGGGTGAGGCCGAATGACGACACACCGCCGGCTCGTGGAGACGCTGAAGCGCAAGGGCGCGCCGCCACAGTGGCAGGACGCCGTGGCGGCCGTGGATCGCGCACTGTTCATTCCGGGCGTCATCGAGGAAGGCGACTTCGCCGACGACCCCGAGGGGTGGCTGCGCGCGGTCTACTCGGACGCACCCGTCGTCACTCAGGTGAATGACGGGAAGCACACGCCGGAAGGCGCGTTCCGGTTGTTCACGTCGTCGTCCTCCATGCCGTCGATCATGCTGGAAATGCTGGACCTCCTCGATGTGCGGGAGGGGCAGCGGGTTCTGGAGATCGGTACCGGGACCGGCTACAACGCCGCCTGGTTGTGCCACCGTCTGGGCGACGCGGACGTCACTACCGTGGAGTTGGACGAAGCCGTCCTGTCGGTCGCCGCGGAAAACCTGCGGCGGGCCGGGTTCAAGCCGACCGCAGTTCTCGGCGACGGCCGCGACGGGCACCGCCGGGGCGCGCCCTACGACCGGGTCATCTGCACCTGCACCGTGCGGGAGGTACCGCGCGCGTGGCCGGAGCAGTGTCCGGACGGGCGGATCGTCACCCCGTGGGGCAGCAGCTTCTTCAGCGGTTCCTACGCCACGCTGGATGTGGTGAACGGGACGGCGCGAGGCGGGCTTTCCGGCTCTCCGGCCTTCATGTGGGACCGCGGCCAACGTGGCGGGGCCGGGCGGATCGCGGATCTGTACCACGAGGCGGAGGGGCGGAGAAGCCGTACCGATATCGCACCACAGAACGTGATCCAGGACGACCCCGCGTTCTTCACCGGTCTGAGCGTCACCGATGCCTGGTACCGCTGGTGCGAGGCGGACGACGGCAGCGGGGAGGCCACGCTGTGGCTCCTCGCCGACGACCGGACGTCGTGGGCGACCGTCGAGTACGTTCCGGGCGCGCGGGCGTACGAGGTGGAGCAGTACGGCCCGCGCGCGCTGTGGGACGACGTACGGGAGGCGTTCCTGCGGTGGCACACGCTGGGGAAACCGGAGCGGTCCCGCTTCGGGCTGTCCGTCGACGGTGCCGGTCAGCGCGTGTGGCTGGACAAACCGAGCCGTCTCATCGGCCGGTGACAGGCCTCAACCTGCATGGGTCGGCGGCGATCCGAGGACGGCCGCCTCCCTGTGGGTCGCACCGACGGCGGGAAAGGCCGGGCAACAGGGCAGCTCATGGGCATCCGCATACGCGGCGACCTCTCCTGCTCGCTCTGCGTCACGGCAAGAAAGACGCGGGCATCGGCGCGCGGCTCCGCGAGACGATCACTCTGGAGGAGAAGATCCATCGGTCCGTGACGGACCTGTCGGTGTTCGTCGCCAAGGTGACGGCATGACCCCGGCAGACGGTTCACGTCGCCGAGGTGCGTCCGCCCGGCGCTGCTCCGTCCGGTCGCTGCCCGTGGTGCGCGGCGAACACGAAGGCCTGCCTGCCGCCGTCCAAGTCGATGGACAGCGACGCGTCCAGGGCCTTGGCCGGGCAGGTGAGCAGCCGCAGGGTCGGTACGGAGTCGCCACCCTCGGTGTTCGAGACCTGCGGCTGGTTCATACCCGCGCGACGTGCCGGTTCGGTCTGCGACAGGCTGAGTTCGGTGCGCCGGTCGTACACAGCCTGGCCCAGCGCGAACGCGCACCTGGCCTCTACGCGTTCGCCATCGCCGCTCGGTGACCGAACGACACAACCGCGCTCCTCTCCTCTCCTCTCCTCTTGCGAAGGTCCGGGGCACAGCTGTACCGCCGCTTGAACCCAACCCGAACGGGCGCCGTACGACCGGCCCGCCGGAGATCCGACGGGCCGCGACGGCGTGAGGATCAGACCTCAGTGGAGCCGTCTCCGTAGCGGGCTTCGAGCTGGGTCACGAGTTCTTCGTAACTCACCACGCCGTCACCGTCGAGATCCTCCCAACGGTCAAGCCCGCTTTCCCGAAGTTCATCCATCAACTGGTCCATGTCCTCAGGACCCAGCGTCCCGTCAAGGAGCGACTGCTCCAGAGTCGTGAGAGGCGGGTACTCCTCTCCCCCGTCCGGCACGGCGAAGAGCTGCACGCCCACCGGGGCAGGTGCGACCGGTGCGGCCAGAGCATCTGGCAAACCCGGCACAGGAACCGGCGGAATCGGTCCGGTCGCCGCCACAGGGGCCGGGGTGGCGCCTGCGACGGGGGGCTCCCACGGCACGGAACCGCCACGGGTATCCCGCACGGGATACGTCTCGATCATGTCGAACTCCACCGACTCATCACCCCAGAACGGACGCACAGTAGTCGGCGGCCTCCACACATCCGACTCAGACTCAACCGGCGACACCGGCTCAGACACAAACCCCTCGGGCACCGGCTCAGCCACCGGGTTACCACCTGGGACGGGCCGCTCCCACGGCACAGAACCACCAGGGGTATCCCGCACGGGATACGTCTCGATCATGTCGAACTCCACCGACTCATCACCCCAGAACGGACGCACAGTAGTCGGCGGCTTCCACACATCCCAGTCAGACTCAACCGGCGACACCGGCTCAGACTCAAACCCCTCAAGCACCGGCTCGGGCACCGGCTCAGGTACCGGAACGGGCGCAGGCTCGGGCACTGGAACGGGCGCAGGCTCGGGCACCGGAACGGGCGCAGGCTCGGGCACCGGCTCAGGTACCGGAACGGGCGCAGGCTCGGGCACTGGAACGGGCGCGGGTTCAGGTATCGGAGCAGGTGCCGGCTCAGGAACGGGCACAGGGGCAGGCTCGGGCGCCACCACCCCGGCAGGGGCGCCGAACAGGCCCTGAGCAGGCGCGGGCGCGGGAGCCGGCGCGGGCACGGGGGGCGCGGCGCCGAACAGGCTCGGGGAGGGAGCCGCCCCGGCGGGTGAGCCGAACAGGCCCAGAGCAGGTGCCGGCTCAGGAACGGGCACAGGGGCAGGCTCGGGCGCCACGACCCCGGCAGGGGCGCCGAACCCGAACGAGCCCAGAGCAGGCGCGGGCGCGGGAGCCGGCGCGGGCACGGGGGGCGCGGCGCCGAACAGGCCCGGGGAGGGAGCCGCCCCGGCGGGGGAGCCGAACAGGCCCAGAGCAGGCGCGGGCGCGGGAGCCGGCGCGGGCACGGGGGGCGCGGCGCCGAACAGGCCCGGGGAGGGATCCGGAGCCACCCCGGTGGGGGCGCCGAACAGGCCAGGAGCAGGAGCGGGCGCGGGCGCGGGCGCGGGAGCCGGCGCGGCGCCAAACAGGCCCGGAGCAGGAGCGGGCGCGGGCTCAGGTATCGGAGCAGGCGCGGGCGCGGGAGCCGGCGCGGGCTCAGGTATCGGAGCAGGCGCGGGCGCGGGAGCCGGCGCGGGCTCAGGTATCGGAGCAGGCGCGGGCTCAGGAACCGGAGCAGGCGCGGGCGCGGGAGCCGGCGCGGGCTCAGGAACCGGAGCAGGTGCAGGCGCGGGAGCCGGCGCGGGCTCAGGTATCGGAGCAGGCGCAGGCGCGGGCTCAGGTATCGGAGCAGGTGCAGGCGCGGGAGCCGGCGCGGGCTCAGGTATCGGAGCAGGTGCAGGCGCGGGAGCCGGCGCGGGCTCAGGTATCGGAGCAGGTGCAGGCTCAGGAACCGGAGCAGGCCAAGCACCCGGCATCGAAGGCTCAGGCTCCGGCTCAGGCATCGGATCCGGCACAGGAACAGGCGCCGGCTCGGGCTCAGGAACCGGCACAGGCGCGGGATCAACCACCGGACCAGGCCAAGCACCCGGCATCGAAGGCTCAGGCTCCGGCATCGGATCCGGCAAAGGAACAGGCGCCGGCTCGGGCTCAGGAACCGGCACAGGAACAGGCGCCGGCTCGGGCTCAGGAACCGGCACAGGTGCAGGATCAACCACCGGACCAGGCCAAGCACCCGGCATCGAAGGCTCAGGCTCCGGCATCGGATCCGGATCCGGATCCGGCAAAGGCAGAATCGGCGGCTCTGGCTCCGGGGTCGGCGGCACAACTGGCGGGGTTACGGGGGGCGCAGGGAAAGGAATAGGAATCGGGACGATGACCGGGTCGTCATCATCTTCCGGCTCAGGCTCCGGCTCGGGCTGCGGCTCCGGCTGCGGCTGCGGCTCGGGCTCAGGATCCGGCTGGGGCTCAGGATCCGGCTGCGGCTGCGGCTCCGGATCCGGCTGGGGCTCGGGATCCGGCTCCGGCTGCGGCTGCGGCTGCGGCTGCGGCTGCGGCTCGGGCTCCGGATCCGGCTGGGGCTCCGGATCCGGCTGCGGCTGCGGCTGCGGCTCCGGATCCGGCTGGGGCTCGGGATCCGGCTCCGGCTGCGGCTGCGGCTCCGGCTGCGGCTGCGGCTCGGGCTCAGGATCCGGCTGCGGCTCCGGCTCCGGATCCGGCTGCGGCTCGGGCTCAGGATCCGGCTGGGGCTCGGGATCCGGCTGCGGCTGCGGCTGCGGCTCGGGCTCAGGATCCGGCTGCGGCTCCGGCTGCGGCTCCGGATCCGGATCCGGCTGCGGCTCGGGCTCAGGATCCGGCTGCGGCTCCGGCTCCGGATCCGGCTGCGGCTCGGGCTCAGGATCCGGCTGCGGCTCCGGATCCGGCTGCGGCTCCGGCTCAGGATCCGGCTGCGGCTCCGGATCCGGCTGCGGCTGCGGCTCCGGATCCGGCTGCGGCTCCGGCTCCGGCTCCGGCTGCGGCTGCGGCTGCGGCTCAGGCCCGATAATTTGGTTCGGATCGGGCGAGATCGGGGGTACCCAAGCCGGCTCGTCGGGTTCGCCGATGACGTCAGGTGACAACGGGTCCATGGGCCCGTACGTGTTCTGATCGATGGGCTCCGAAGTGGTCCCGTTGGCGTTCTCATCCGGAGGCAGCGGGTCCTGGGTGCCCGTGTCAGGCTCCGTGTACGGAAGGTCATCCGGGTAGGGCTGAGGCTCCCCAGGGATCACCGCCATGATGTCCGGGGTGAACACCGCCCAGTACTCGCCGCTTCCTTCGTCCGCAGGCCCCGCACCCGCGACCAAGCCCAGTTCGTCATCGGAGAGTTCCCGGGTTTCAATACCAGGCCATTTATCCACGATGTCGTTTCCTCTGAGTAATGAGCCCGCAAGACAGGTGGAGAGCGCCACCCCCAGACGAACTGTTGTGCGCGCATTCTTCAGGTAGTTCAGGTGCGGGCTGCGGCGCGGGCATGAACGACCGTTCACTCACCACCCATCACGGTGGTGAGCGACGACTCGCCGGGTGTGTCGACCGCTCGCTCTCAGAGCGTCGTCGTAGGCCTCAGAACAGCTCGCCACGACCACCTTCCTGACCACGAGCCCGACCCCCACCGCGGCCCTCTCCGAGGATGCTCACGCCGACGCGCGAGACATCCTGCGGCGCAACCGCCTCCAGCAGATCCGAGGGGACTTAAGGGACTCCAACGAGTAGGCGACGGAGGGGTGTTGCCAAAACGTAAGGCTGCCCCAGCCTCCCCCGGCCTCCGGGGCACAGGGCGTCCCAACCCGCGCGCCGGCGTTGCCGCCGAATGTCCGGGTGCGGGGATCCAATCAACTCCGCACCGGCACGAACGTCATCTTGCTCAACAGCAGTGCACCGCCAGGTCGTCCGGGCCGTCAGCCGGTGGCGGCGAGTGGCTTGCTCGGCCGTCCCAGTACCCGCACACCGTCCGTGGCCAAGCCGCCTTTTCCGGGGCCGTCATGACTCGGCCTCAGCCAGTCACCGGAGGCGCACGTGGGAGCGGTCGCCGCCCCCGGTTCTCCCGGATCTCGAAGTCCGTCGCACCCCCTGAGCCGGGGAGGGAGGTGCGACGACCACGAGAACCTGAGTCACACCGGGGGCCGCGTTGTTTGTACTGGTCAGTGGCCGTTTCCAGCTGGGGATCCGCCGGGTTTCACCAGTCCGACGTCTGGGAACGGCCCTGCTCGGTCCGCGGCAGCCAAGAACCCGAGGGCACCTCTTCAGGCCTCAAAAGCGCCACTGACCCGCAAACACGCTACTACGGCAGGTTCCTCGCCATCACGATGCGCTGGACCTGGTTCGTGCCCTCGTAGATCTGGGTGATCTTGGCGTCGCGCATCATCCGCTCCACCGGGTAGTCCCGCGTGTAGCCGTAGCCGCCCAGCAGTTGGACCGCGTCCGTCGTGATCTCCATCGCCGCGTCCGAGGCGTAGCACTTAGCCGCCGCGCCGAAGAAGGTCAGTTCCTCCTTGCCGGCACCCGAGCCCGCGCCCAGCGTGACGCGTTCGGAGCGTGCGGCCGCCGCGTACGTGAGCTGGCGCGCGGCCTCCAGCTTCATCGCCATGTCGGCCAGCATGAACTGCACGCCCTGGAAGTCGGCGATCGGCTTGCCGAACTGCTTGCGCTCCTGGACGTAGCCCTTCGCGTAGTCGAGCGCGCCCTGCGCGATGCCCAGCGCCTGGGCCGCGATCGTGATGCGGGTGTGGTCCAGCGTCTTCATCGCGGTGGCGAAGCCCGTGCCCTCCTCGCCGATCAGGCGGTCGGCCGGGATGCGGACGTTGTCGAGGTAGACCTCGCGGGTCGGGGAGCCCTTGATGCCGAGCTTCTTCTCCGGGGCGCCGAACGAAACTCCCTCGTCCGACTTCTCGACGACGAACGCCGAGATCCCCTTCGTACGTTTGTCAGGGTCGGTGACGGCCATGACCGTGTAGTACTCCGACACCCCCGCGTTGGTGATCCAGCGCTTCACGCCGTTGAGGATGTAGTGGTCGCCGTCCCGTACCGCACGGGTCTTCATGCCGCCCGCGTCCGAACCCGCGTCCGGCTCGGAGAGGCAGTACGAGAACATCGCGTCACCCTTGGCGAGCGGGCCCAGGTACTTCTTCTTCAGGTCCTCTCCTCCGGAGAGGACGACGGGCAGCGAGCCGAGCTTGTTCACGGCCGGGATCAGCGAGGAGGAGGCGCAGACCCGTGCGACCTCCTCGATGACGATCACGGTGGCGAGGGCGTCCGCGCCGGCGCCGCCGTATGACTCGGGGACGTGGATGGCGTGCAGGTCGGAGCCGACCAGCGCGTCCAGCGCCTCCTGCGGGAACCTGGCCTCCTCGTCCACGGCGGCGGCGTACGGGCCGATCTTCGCCTCGGCGAGCGCGCGCACGGTGTCGCGGAGCATGTCGTGTTCCTCGGACGGGCGGTACAGGTCGAAATCAGCCGATCCGGCCACGATCACTCACTCCCCAAGCAGCTAACTACCGTTAAGTAACACAAGCTTAGAGGGCTGTGCCGCCGCGCGCATAGGTGAGTTTGCCAACAACGTACGGCCGCGAGTAAGAGCAAAGGTCAGCGCGCCTGTGGAGCGCCGATGACGCGCGGCTATGCTCGGGCCCGCGCCCCGCCCGATGTATTGCCATGGCAATGCACCGGATCCGCCCCGCACTCCCTGGAGCACCCCATGGCCCTCAAGATCACCGTGATCGGCACCGGCTACCTCGGCGCCACGCACGCCGCGGCCATGGCGGAGCTGGGGTTCGAGGTACTGGGGCTGGATGTCGTCCCGGAGAAGATCGCGATGCTCTCCGAGGGCCGCGTGCCGATGTACGAGCCCGGCCTCGAAGAGATGCTGCACAAACATGTCGCCGGGATCGAGGGTTCGACCGGGCGGCTGCGCTTCACGATGGACTGGGCCGAGGTCGCCGAGTTCGGCGATGTGCACTTCATCTGTGTGAACACTCCGCAGAAGCACGGCGAGTACGCCTGCGATATGTCGTACGTCGACGCCGCCGTGGACAGCCTCGCCGGGCACCTGGCCAGGCCCGCGCTGGTCGTCGGCAAGTCCACCGTCCCGGTCGGCAGCGCGGAGCGGATCGCGGCGCGCATCGCCGAACTGGCGCCCGCGGGCGACGCGGTGGAGCTGGCGTGGAACCCGGAGTTCCTGCGCGAGGGCTTCGCCGTGAAGGACACGATGCACCCGGACCGCATCGTGGTGGGCATACGGAGCGAGCGCGCGGAGCGGATCCTGCGCGAGGTGTACGCGGCGCCGATCGGGGAGGGTTCGCCGTTCGTGGTGACGGACTTCCCGACCGCCGAGCTGGTGAAGGCGTCCGCGAACTCGTTCCTGGCCACGAAGATCTCATTCATCAACGCGATGGCAGAGGTCTGCGAGGCGTCCGGTGGTGATGTCCTGAAGCTGGCCGAGGCGCTCGGGCACGACGACCGCATCGGCAAGAAGTTCCTGCGGGCCGGGATCGGCTTCGGCGGCGGCTGCCTGCCGAAGGACATCCGGGCGTTCATGGCACGCGCGGGCGAGCTGGGCGCCGACCAGGCGCTGACGTTCCTGCGCGAGATCGACTCGATCAACATGCGCCGCCGCGGCCACATGGTGGAGCTGGCGCGCGAGGCCGTGGACAGCGACTCGTCCTTCCTCGGCAAGCGCGTCGCGGTGCTCGGCGCGACCTTCAAGCCGGACTCCGACGACGTACGGGACTCCCCCGCGCTCAATGTGGCGGGTCAGATCCACCTCCAGGGCGGCCAGGTGACGGTGTACGACCCGAAGGGCATGGAGAACGCCAAGCGGCTGTTCCCGACGCTCCGGTACGCGGACTCCGCGGTGGACGCGGTGGAAGGTGCCGACGTCGTCCTGCACCTGACGGAGTGGCAGGAGTTCCGCGACCTCGACCCGGCCGTACTCGGCGAGCGGACGGCCCGCCGGCTGATCCTGGACGGGCGCAACGCGCTGGACCCGGAGCGGTGGCGCGCGGCGGGCTGGACGTACCGCGCGATGGGCCGCCCGCGCGCCTGACGCGCGGAAGCGCTGACGTCACCGGCGCATACCGCGGCCACCGAAGACGTGCGGGCCGCTGCGGCTACTGCGTACGGGTGAAACGGTACAGAGAGGGGCATACGGGCGAACGGCCCTGGGCAGCGTCGGGTGGCTCGACCAATCCACACGACAAGGGATCATTTTCATGCGTCTTCGCACCACGGTGGCCGCCGCCCTCGGCGCCCTCACCCTGCTCGTCTCCCTGCCGGGCTCCGCGTCAGCGGCAGAGGGGCGGTTCGAGTACGTGTACACGGATCACCACCACCACGAGCAGATCGCGGTGCTGGCGCACCCGGCGGGCAGGGAGTGCATCCCGCTCCCGGGAGCGGACAAATGGCATGAGCGGCCCGCGCACAGCCCGCGCAACCGCACCAACGCCAGCGCAACGGTGTTCAAGAACGCAGACTGCACGGGCGAGTACTACACGCTGCGCCCCGGTGGAAGCGCGGGCAAGGGCCTGGAGATGCGTTCCGTCATCTTCTCCTGAGCCGTCCGCTCCACCCGGAGGCGCGGGGAGGTGCGCCGCAGAACGGCGCACCTCCCCGAACGAGCCTCAGGCAGTCCCGTCCAGTTCGCCGATCGTCGCCAGCGACGGGCCGCGCGAGGCCTGCGCCGAGCGCGCCACGTCCTCCGCCGCCCGCAGCGCCCGTACCGCGTTCTGCCAGGTCAGCTTGGCCAGATCGGCGGCCGACCACTTGCGCCGCAGCAGTTCCGCGATCAGGTTCGGATAGCCCGCCACGTCCGACAGGTCGGCGGGCGTGAACGCCGTCCCGTCGAAGTCACCACCGATCCCGACGTGATCGACGCCCGCGACCTCACGCATGTGGTCCAGGTGGTCGGCCACCGTCGACGCCGTGGCGGTGGGCCGGGGGTTCGCCGCCTCGAAGGCCGCGTGGAGCTTCATCGCCTCGGCCGTGGTGTCGAGGTGGTGCAGCCCGTGCGCCCGCAGGTTCTCGTCCGCCGACTGCGTCCAGGCGACCGCCTCCGGCAGGATGAACTTCGGTACGAACGTGGCCATCGCGACGCCGCCGTTCGCGGCCAGCGTCTCCAGCACGTCGTCCGGAACGTTGCGCGGGTGGTCGCAGATCGCCCGGGACGAGGAGTGCGAGAAGATCACCGGCGCCTCGGTCACCGCGAGGGCGTCGCGCATCGTCGTGGCGGCCACGTGCGAGAGGTCGACCAGCATCCCGCAGCGGTTCATCTCGCGGACGACCTCGCGCCCGAAGGCCGAGAGACCGCCCACACCGGGCTCGTCCGTGGCGGAGTCGGCCCACGCCAGATTGTCGTTGTGCGTGAGCGTCATGTACCGGACGCCCAGGGTGTGCAGGGCCCGCAGCGTGGCGAGGGAGTTGTTGATCGAGTGGCCGCCCTCCGCGCCCATCAGCGAGGCGATCCTGCCCTCGCGGCGCGCCGCTTCCATGTCGGCGGCCGTACGGGCGCGCACCAGGTCCTTCGGGTAGCGCGCGAGCAGCCTGCGGACCACGTCGATCTGTTCCAGCGTCGCGCTCACCGCGTCGTCGCCGGCCATGTCGGACCGTACGTACACGGACCAGAACTGCGCGCCGACTCCGCCCGTCCGCAACCGCGGGATGTCGGTGTGCAGTTGGGCGGACAGGTCGTCGGCGATGTCGAGCCGGTCCAGGTCGTAGCCGACGTGCTCGCGCAGCGCCCACGGCAGGTCGTTGTGGCCGTCGACCACGGGGAAGTCGGCGAGCAGCGCCCGCGCGTCCCGGAGGTGGTCCGTGTACGTCGTCACCGCGGTCACTTCCCGAATCCGAAGTGGTCCGTGCCCTGGGCCTTCGCGCGCAGGCGCTTGCCCTTCTCGGTCGCCTGCTCGTTCAGCTCGTGCTGGAATTCGCGCATCCGGTCCTGAAGGGCCGGGTCGTGGGCCGCGAGGATCCGCGCCGCCAGCAGTCCCGCGTTGCGCGCGCCGCCGACGGAGACCGTGGCGACCGGGACGCCGGCCGGCATCTGCACGATGGACAGCAGCGAGTCCATGCCGTCGAGGTACTTCAGCGGTACGGGGACGCCGATCACCGGCAGCGGGGTCACCGAGGCCAGCATGCCCGGCAGGTGCGCGGCGCCGCCCGCGCCCGCGATGATCGCCTTGAGGCCGCGGCCCGCCGCCTGCTCGCCGTACGCGATCATCTCGTGCGGCATCCGGTGCGCGGAGACGACGTCGACCTCGTACGCGATCTCGAACTCGCCGAGCGCGGTCGCAGCGGCTTCCATGACGGGCCAGTCGGAGTCCGAGCCCATGACGACTCCGACGAGAGGGGAACTCATTCTGTGATCGTTCCTCGCAGGTATCCGGCGGCGTGGCGGGCGCGCTCCAGCACGTCGTCCAGGTCGTCGCCGTAGGTGTTGACGTGCCCCACCTTGCGGCCGGGCTTCACGTCCTTGCCGTACATGTGGATCTTCAGCCGCGGGTCCCTGGCCATGCAGTGCAGGTACGCCGCGTACATGTCGGGGTAGTCGCCGCCGAGCACGTTGCACATGACCGTCCAGGTGGCGCGCGGGCGCGGGTCGCCGAGCGGCAGGTCGAGGACGGCCCGTACGTGGTTGGCGAACTGCGAGGTGATCGCGCCGTCCTGCGTCCAGTGGCCGGAGTTGTGCGGGCGCATGGCCAGTTCGTTGACGAGGATGCGGCCGTCGGCGGTCTCGAAGAGTTCGACGGCGAGATGGCCGACGACGCCGAGTTCGGAGGCTATGCGCAGGGCGAGCTGCTGGGCCTCGGCGGACAGGTCCTCCGAGAGGCCGGGCGCGGGCGCGATCACCGTGTCGCAGACGCCGTTGACCTGCTGCGATTCGACGACGGGGTAGACGACGGCCTGGCCGTGCGGGGAACGGACGACGTTCGCCGCCAGCTCCCGTACGAAGTCGACCTTCTCCTCGGCGAGGACCGGGACCCCGGCGCGGAAGGGCTCCTCGGCGTCCGCCTCGGAGCGTACGAACCAGACGCCCTTGCCGTCGTAGCCGCCGCGCACCGTCTTGAGGATGACGGGGAAGCCGCCCACCTCCGCCGCGAAGGCCACGGCGTCGGCGGGATCGCTCACGATGCGGTGGCGCGGGCAGGGAGCGCCCAGCTCGGTGAGCCTGGCCCGCATCACGCCCTTGTCCTGGGCGTGGACGAGCGCGTCTGGCCCCGGCCGGACGGGGATGCCGTCCGCCTCCAGGGCCCGCAGGTGCTCGATCGGCACATGCTCGTGGTCGAAAGTGATCACATCGCAGTCGCGGGCGAAAGCGCGCAGGGTCTCCAGATCGCGATAGTCGCCGACGACGACATCGTTGACCACCTGCGCCGCCGAGTCCTGCGGGGTGTCACTGAGCAGCTTGAATCTCAGGCCGAGGGGGATGCCCGCCTCGTGGGTCATACGGGCGAGCTGACCGCCGCCGACCATGCCGACTACCGGGAACGTCACGCTCCCAGGGTATCCGCAGGCCACCGGAGGCCACCCCCTGCCCGGCACGGCTCTCCGGGGGCGGGCCCGGAAGGCGCTGGTTAGCATGGGTGAACATGACACCGACCGATCGGGCTGACAGACGGATGAGCGAACGAGGCGCGGCGCGCACGCGGCTGAACGGGCTCGTACGCGAAGCGGCCAAGTTCGGCGCGGTGGGTGGCGCCGGGGTGCTGGTCAACCTGCTGGTCTTCAATGTCGTGCGGCACGTCACCGGCATCCCCGTGGTGCGGGCGAGCGTCCTGGCGACGATCGTCTCGATCGTCTTCAACTACATCGGCTTCCGGTACTTCACCTACCGGGACCGCGACAAGAGCCGCCGCACCCGGGAGCTGTCGCTCTTCCTGCTGTTCAGCGCCGTCGGTCTGGTGATCGAGAACGGGATTCTCTACACCGCGACGTACGGCTTCGGCTGGGACACCCCGCTCCAGAGCAACGTGTTCAAGTTCGCCGGCATCGGGATAGCGACGCTCTTCCGCTTCTGGTCGTACCGCTCGTGGGTGTTCCAGGCGCTGCCCGTCCCGGCGTCCGGAGAACCGCTCCCGGAGGACCGCGACGCCCAGTCGGTGCGGCGCGGTCCTTCCCGCTGACCGCACCCGCCCACGGGCGGTGGCCGAGTGGACCGAGCAGACAGGGCCGGAGCCATGGCACCCGCGGAGGGAAGGGGGCCGTGGAGAGGCCATGTCCAGAACGTAAAGCGTTACTTTGCGGCGCGGACACCACCGGCCCGGTGTCCACCACGCGTCAACGCGCCGAAAATAATGCAGTGGCGGACACGGCCTCTCCACGGACCCCGGCACCAACAGCAAGCACAACGCACAACACCCCGCCGGACACCACCCCGCACCCTTCCGGCTCCGCACCCGTCCGGCGCCCGACGCCACTCGTCGCGGCACACCTCAGCGGACCGGCCGCTCCGGCGGTGTCAGCCCCTTGCGGCTGTGTGCCTCCCGGCTGAGGAAGAGCGCGAAGACCGGCGGATGCTGCTGGAGCAGTTCGAGCCTGCCGCCGTCCGCCTCCGCGAGATCGCGGGCGACCGCGAGCCCGATCCCGGTGGAGTTGCGGCCGCTGATGGAACGCTCGAAGATCCGCGCCCCGAGGTCCGCGGGGACGCCGGGGCCCTCGTCGGTCACCTCGATGACCGCCTGGTTGCCGGTCACGCGGGTGCGCAGGGCGACCGTACCGCCACCGTGCATCAGTGAGTTCTCGATCAGCGCGGCCAGCACCTGGGCGACGGCGCCCGGGGTGGCGACGGCCCGCATCTCGGGCCGCCCCGAGCAGACGATCGCCCGTCCCGCGCTGCGGTAGGCGGGGCGCCACTCCTCGATCTGCTGCTTGACGACCTCGTCGAGATCGAAGCCGACGGCGGAGCCGGTACGGGGATCGCGGGCGTTGGTGAGCAGCCGCTCCACCACGTCGGTCAGCCGCTCCACCTGCGTCAGGGCGATGGTCGCCTCTTCCCTGACGGTGTCCAGGTCGTCGGTGACGGTGATCTCCTCCAGCCGCATGGACAGCGCGGTCAGCGGCGTACGGAGCTGGTGCGAGGCGTCCGCGGCGAGCCGCCGCTCGGCGGTGAGCATCCGCGCGATGCGCTCGGCGCTGGAGTCCAGGACGTCCGCGACCCGGTCCAGCTCGGGGACCGCGTACCGCTTGTGGCGGGGGCGCGGGTCGCCGGAGCCGAGGCGCTCCGCGGTCTCGGCGAGGTCGGTGAGCGGGGAGGCCAGCTTGTTGGCCTGCCGTACGGCGAGCAGCACGGCGGCGACGACGGCGAGCAGGGCGACCGCGCCGATGATCAGCAGCGTGCGGACGACTTCGCGGTTGATGGACGAGCCGCGTTCCTCGACGGTGACCGTCTCGCCCTCGGCGCCTTCCGCGACCCCGCGGATGACGCTGCCGGTGGGGCGGGTGCCGATCTCGACGTTGCCCCTGCCCGGCATCTCGATACGGGCGTACCGCTCCGTGGAGATCTGTTTGGACAGGATCCCCGAGGTGATGTGCTCGCCGCCGAGCAGCCTGCTGTCGACGATGCTCATCAGCCGCAGCGCCTCGGAGTCGACACTCTCCTGGGCGCTGGTGGTGATGGTGCGGGTCTCGACGATGACGAGGGACACGCCGAACACGGCGATGACGACGAGCACCACGGCGAGCGTGGACTGGATCAGGCGACGACGCAAGGCGCGCTAGCTCTTCTCGAAGCGGAAGCCGACGCCTCGTACGGTGGCGATGTAGCGGGGGTTGGCCGCGTCGTCGCCGAGCTTCTTGCGCAACCAGGAGATGTGCATGTCGAGGGTCTTGGTGGACGACCACCAGGTGGTGTCCCAGACCTCGCGCATCAGCTGGTCGCGGGTGACGACCCGGCCCGCGTCCCGGACCAGGACCCGCAGCAGGTCGAACTCCTTGGCCGTGAGCTGTAGTTCCTCCTCGCCCATCCAGGCGCGGTGCGACTCGACGTCGATCCGTACGCCGTGGGTGGCGGGGGCGGGGGACGATTCCGTGGCGCCGCGCCGGAGCAGGGCCCGTACCCGGGCGAGCAGTTCGGCGAGCCGGAAGGGCTTGGTCACGTAGTCGTCGGCGCCGGCGTCGAGGCCGACGACGGTGTCCACCTCGTCGGCGCGCGCGGTCAGCACCAGGATCGGCACCGCATGGCCCTCGGCGCGCAGCCTGCGGGCGACTTCGAGGCCGTCCATACCGGGCAGGCCCAGGTCGAGTACGACAAGGTCGATGGAGCCCTGGAGTCCGGCGTCCAGGGCGGTGGGGCCGTCTTCGCGGACCTCGACCTCGTACCCCTCCCGACGCAGGGCGCGAGCCAGCGGCTCCGAGATGGAAGCGTCGTCCTCTGCGAGCAGTACACGGGTCATGGACTGATGGTAGTCCGCGCCGGGCATGCCTCGGGCGGCGATCGCCCAAGCCTGCGAGTCATCGGTCAGATCCCGTGAACGACCTTGGAAGCCAAGTAACCCATTCTATCGCTACCTGTGATCCATCTCTCAAGTCCTTTCATATAGGGCGCTGTTGTGCCGTATGGTGCTAGGACGCCTGCATTACCTCTTAATGGCCTTTGGCACGCAAGAAGCCGAAGGCCGGTTTTATGTAAGGATCGACCTCCCATGGCGTCCAGCCTGACAACGGAATCACCCAGCGCCCCCGAGCCCGGCCCCGGCTCGGGCTCCGGCACCGGCACCGAGAAGACCTTCTTCGGGCAGCCGCGCGGCCTGGCCACGCTCTTCATGACCGAGATGTGGGAGCGCTTCAGCTTCTACGGCATGAGAGCGCTGCTCACCCTGTACCTGATCTCCGGCGGCCCCGACAGCTCGCACGGGCTTCAGGGAGGCGGTCTGGGACTGACCCTGGCCTCGGCCACGGCCATCTACTCCATCTACCTGTCCATGGTCTATCTGCTGGCCATGCCGGGCGGCTGGCTCGCGGACAGGCTCTGGGGGCCGCGCAAGACCGTCGCCGTCGGGGCGGGCATCATCATGCTGGGCCACCTGAGCCTGGCGGTGCCGGGCTCAGGGATGTTCTTCGTCGGTCTGGCGCTGGTGGCGCTCGGCTCGGGTCTGCTGAAGGCCAACATCTCCACGATGGTCGGCCATCTGTACAAGGGCCCGAACGACCCGCGCCGTGACGGCGGCTTCACGCTCTTCTACATGGGCATCAACATCGGTGCCTTCTTCGCTCCGCTGGTCATCGGAACCGTCGGTGAGAAGTACAGCTGGCACCTCGGCTTCGCTCTCGCCGCCGCCGGCATGGCGCTCGGCCTGATCCAGTTCCTGATCGGTACGAAGCACCTGAGCCCGGAGTCCAGCGTCGTCCCGACCCCGCTTTCCCGCGAGGAGCGCGTCGCCTGGCTGCGCAAGGGCTTGAGCTGGCTGATCGTCGCCGCGGCCTTCTACGGCATCGTCGGCATCAGCGGTCACTTCACCCCCAACTGGGCGCTGATCCCGCTGACCGTGGCGGGGCTCGTGATACCGGCCGGGGTGCTGATCCGCATCAAGCGCGACAAGGACCTGTCACCGGGCGAGCAGAACAAGATGACGGGATACATCTGGTTCTTCGTGGCCGCCGCGGTCTTCTGGATGATCTACGACCAGGGCGGCTCGACGGTCCAGGCCTTCGGTACGACGAAGGCCGCGGACCAGATCTTCGGGTTCGGCTTCCCGACGTCCTGGTACCAGTCGCTGAACCCGGTCTTCGTGATGGCGCTGGCACCGGTCATCGCGTGGATGTGGCTGTGGCTGAACCGCAGGGGCAAGGAACCGAGCACGGTCGCGAAGTTCTCCGCCGGTCTGTTCTTCATCGGCGTCTCGTTCTTCTTCTTCCTGATCCCGATGCTCATGGCGGGAGACGGCACGCTGGTCAGCCCGATGTGGCTGGTGGGGATCTACCTGATCCAGACCGTCGGCGAGCTGTGCCTCTCGCCGGTCGGCCTGTCGGTGACGACGAAGATGGCGCCGGCGAAGTACGCGAGCCAGATGATGGGCGTCTGGTTCCTCGCGGTGACCGCGGGCGACTCCGTCACCGGTCTGCTCTCCATCGGCGGGGTCAACCTGAGCAAGACGGGCGTGGTGGGCCTGGAGGCGGCGCTCGCCGTCATCGCGGGGATCGCGGTCTTCATGTACCGCAGGAGGGTCAAGGACCTGATGGGCGAGATCCACTGACGCGCGGCGCGTGAGCGCCCGCGCAAAGGCCGCCACAGCCCTGTCGGGTTGTGGCGGCCTTTGCGTATGAGAACGCTTTGAGCGGATGCGTAGGCGGTGCGGGCGCGGTGGCCTACGCGGGCGCGGCCAGCTCCGCCCAGACCGTCTTGCCCGGCGTACCGGGTGCCCGTACGACACCCCAGTCGAGGCAGAGCCGCTGGACGATGAACATGCCGTGCCCGCCGGGCCGTCCCGCCCGGTGCGGGGTGCGTGGCGCGGGCTGCCCGGCGCCGCGGTCCGTGACCTCCAGGCGCAACACCTTGGCCGTGCACGAGACGCGCAGTTCCTCGGGCCCCTCGGCGTGCAGGCAGGCGTTGGTGACCAGCTCGGAGATGACCAGCAGGACATCTTCCGCCGCCGCCCGCCGGTCGGCGGTCGAGGCGGGCAGCCATCCCCAGTCGTAGAGCGCCTGGCGCGTGAAATCACGGGCGAGCGGCACGACACCGCTGGCGCCGGACAGCGTGAGCGAACGTACCCGCCCTTCGGGCGTCACCGACGCCACGGAGGACACGTCGGACGCCTCGGCCGTCAAGGAGGAAGGTCCGGCGCCGTCCGGCTCTGGGCCGAAGTCGCCCGGCGGAGGCTGCCGGGTGGTGCTCATCAGCGCTTCACCTCACCGATTCACCAAAGTGCCAGTTCATGGATCCATCAATACAGAGAGTGTCGGGTCGTGCGGGCGGGGTGGTGCTGTGTCGGTACAGGATCCCCTGTTGCCCGCGGGGGTCTTCTGCCCCTCCGAATCGTGACAACACCCACATCACCGCATGGAAGTCGTGACGCAGGCAACACCTGAGATTTTCCGGGCGCGGCCGACGGGGTGGGCGGGGGGCACGGACTCAGTCCGCGAGGGCGTCTTGGAGCGAGGCATGGACGGTGAACACGGCGTCGGCCCCGGTGATCTCGAAGACCCGCGCCACCACGGGCAGCATGCCCGCCAGATGGACCCCGCCCCCGGCGGCGTCCGCCTTGAGCCGGGCTCCGAGCAGGACATTGAGCCCGGTGGAGTCGCAGAATTCCAGGTGCGAACAGTCGATGACCAGGCGTGCCCGGCCCTTTTCGAGCGCTTCGTCGAGAGGCGCGCGCAACAACTCGGCGGTGTGGTGATCCAACTCGCCGGCCACCGTCACGACCTCGCTGCGGCCCTCGGTCCGCACCTCGACCTGAAGCCGGCCCCGGTTCGCACTGCCGACCGTCTGGCGGTCCATGCCCGTCCGTCCCTCTTCGCCGTGTTGTACGCCGTCTGACGTCGCTGGAACATTACGCCTTTCAACGGCCGACCGGTAGCCGAAGTCCCCCGCAATAAGGGCATACAGGATAATTAACACTTGCAACTGTCCGTGCCGACCGGGTAGGTCTAGTAGGGACACACCCGAGACGGCCGGCTATTGGAGGCGCGGCAAAACCGTAGCAACGCGTATTGGCATCGGCAGCCATATGCCGAGAACGATGGAGGAGACCCATGTCACCCCGGCTCGACGAGACGCGTACCCAGAACGCGGCGTCGACAACATCGCCCGCACCGTACGAGACCGGCGTCACGTACACGCCCGGCACCGAGGGCCTTGAGGACCTGCCCGAGATCCCGCCCTTCGACGAGGTGGGAGCGGTGGATGCCCGGGCCCTGTCGAAGACGCTCTTCGCCCGTCTCGAATCCCTCCAAGAGGGCACCCACGAGCACGCGTACGTCCGCAACACCCTGGTCGAGCTGAACCTCGCCCTGGTGAAGTTCGCCGCCTCCCGGTTCCGCACACGAAGCGAACCGATGGAGGACATCGTCCAGGTCGGCACGATCGGACTGATCAAGTCCATCGACCGCTTCGAACTGAGCCGCGGCGTCGAGTTCCCCACCTTCGCGATGCCGACCATCATCGGCGAGATCAAGCGTTTCTTCCGCGACACGTCGTGGTCGGTACGGGTGCCCCGCCGGCTCCAGGAGCTGCGGCTCGATCTGGCGAAGGCGACCGACGAGCTGGCGCAGCAGCTGGACCGCGCGCCCACGGTCGACGAGCTGGCCCACAGGCTGGGCATCGCCAACGACGAAGTCGTCGAGGGCATGGCCGCGAGCAACGCGTACACCGCCAGCTCGCTGGACGCGCAGCCCGAAGAAGACGACAGCGAAGGCGCGCTGGCGGACCGGATCGGCTACGAGGACAACGGACTTGAGGGCATCGAGTACGTCGAATCCCTGAAGCCCCTGATCGCACGGCTCCCGTCGCGCGACCGGCAGATCCTGTCGCTGCGCTTCGTCGCGAACATGACGCAGTCGGAGATCGGCGAGGAGCTGGGCATCTCGCAGATGCACGTGTCCCGGCTGCTCTCGCGCACCCTGGTCAAACTCAGAAAGGGTCTGACCCTGGACGAGTAGGCGTGCCGCCGCCCCCGCCCGTACGCACGGGCCCCAGCACGCAGGCACCACCCGGTCACCCCGCCGGAACGCGCGAGCGATCCGACGGGGTGTCATGCTGTCCGGAGCCGGAATGAGCTCTAGCAGTTCAGGTAGGACACGTGGATCCACACGCCGGTACGCCCGCCCCACAGGTTGCCCTTGACCCAGTTGCCTTCCCGGCCGAGGTAGTCCAGGTTCTGCCCCTTGTTCACGGTTCCGAAGACTGGATAGTTCTCACCCGGACCGCCCCGGTAGTTGACGCCGTTGTCGTTGACGGTGCAGACGAGCTGGACGGCTCGCACGCCGGTGGGCGCGGCGGAAACGATCTGAGGGCTGCTGCCGGGAGTCGCGGTGGCAGCCGCCGCTCCCGCGAACGTGAAGGCGGCCGCGACAGCCACAACTGTCGCCAGGGCACGAGATGTACGGGACATCGGGGTCTCCTTGAGAACGAGGCATCCGCCGGACCGGTCGCCCGCCGGGCAAGGAGGGCAAGGCCGCACACACGGACCCCCGTCCTCGCTGCCTCCATTCGATCTGCGCCGGGGCGCCCGCCGCCATGGTGACACCGGAAGACCACCCGGTCGGCGGAGAGCGCACGGCACACACCCTCACCGAACGTGCCTCCACTTGTCCCAACGCTTCCGTTCCACCCCACCGGCCACCCGACCGACGTTTCAAACCGGCCGACGGGATTCACCGCCGGCCCGCGCCTGATCCGTCTGATCCGCTTGATCCGTCTGATCCACCGCATAACCGGCCGTGGACGGCCACCGGACCGTGAGCACGACCGACTCCTCCTCCGCGCGCCAGGAATGGTCCGCTCCGCGTCCCCACACGACGTAATCACCCTGCCGCTCCAACAGGACGCTCCGGCCCGGCAGCTCGACGCGGAAGCGACCGCTGATGAGCACGAGGAGAGCCGTCCGCTCCTCGCCCCTGACCCACCGCGCACGCTCCTCGCCGCGTGGATGGACGCCCCACTTGATCTCCACGGCGTCGCTGTGGCGAGGGTCGCCGGACTCCTTGAAGTGCCCGAGGAGCCATCCCCGGTCCAGTGCGGCGTCCTTGCCCGCGTTGCCCACGTACACACTGTCGTCCGCGCTGTCTTCCACGCGGCCGGACGCTAGCAGCCCGGATCTGCGGGCATTTACCGCCCCGGGGCGGGGGATTCCTCATACGATCGGGGGCGTCTCGCGGTCGGCGGGAGTGTCCTGACGAGGGGAGCTTCAATGTCCGCGCCTTACCGTATGGACCACACCGGCGGCTGTCCGCACGCCGCCAACGCCCGGCTGCTTGCTCAGGGGGCCGTCGCTGAGGTCGTGCTGCCCGGCGAGGTGCCCGGGATGGCGGTGCTCGGGCACGAGGCGCTGAAGGAATTCCTCGGCCATCCCGATGTCGCGAAAGACGCACGGCACTTCACCGCCCTGCGGGAGGGGCGGATTCCGGACGGGTGGCCGCTGAAGACCTTCGCGACCGTGCAGGGCATGGTCACGGCGGACGGCGAGGACCACCGGCGGGTGCGGTCGCTCGTCGGCAAGGTGTTCACGCCCCGCCGGGTGGAAGCGCTGCGGCCCAGGATCGAGAGGCTGGCCACCGAGCTGCTGGACGGCGTGGAGGCGGTGGCCGCCGGCGTGGCGGGCAACGACCCCGTACCCGACGGCGGCTCAGACAACGGTGGCTCAGACAACGGTGGCTCAGGCAACGGCGTCGTGGATCTGCGCCATCACTTCGCGATGCCGCTGCCGATGGGCGTGATCGGTGAACTCCTCGGCGCCGATCCGGAGTTCCTGGACCGGCTGCACGCGCTCTCCACCCAGGTGGTCAGCACGGACATCACCCCCGAGGAGGTGGCGGCCGCCAACCGTGAACTCGTCGACGTGCTCGGCGCGATCGCGGCCTCCCGCAAGGAACGTCCCGGCGACGACCTCACCAGCGCCCTGATCGCCGCGCGCGAGGAGGACGGCGACCGGCTGAGCGCGCACGAACTGGTCGGGACGATGATCGTGATGGTCGTCGCCGGTCACGAGACCACTCTCAGCCTGATCACCAACGCGGTACGCGCGCTGCTCGGCCATCCCGAGCAGTCGGCCGCGGTCAGGGACGGCCGGGCCGGGTGGGCGGACGTGGTCGAGGAGACGCTGCGCTGGGACAGCCCGGTCAGCTACTTCCCGTTCCGCTACCCGACCAGGGACCTGACGCTCGACGGCACGGTGATCCCCCGGGGCACCCCCGTACTGGCGGCGTACTCGGCGGCGGGCCGCGACCCCTCGGCCCACGGTCAGGACGCGGACCGCTTCGACATCACCCGGTCGCGCGCCGTGCGGCACCTTTCCCTCGGACACGGCGCGCACTACTGCCTGGGCGCGCCGCTGGCGAGGCTGGAGGCGACGATCGCGCTGGAGCAGCTGTTCAGGCGGTTTCCCGACCTGTCGCTCGCGATGCCGGAGGCGGAACTGCCCCGCCATCCCAGCTTCGTCGGCAACAGCGTGCGGGAACTCCCCGTATATCTCAGGAAGCAGGCTCGGTAGGGCTCGACTCGGTGGGACGGGACTCGGCGAAGCCCGACTGTGCGGGGATGTCCGGGCCCGGCAGCGGCCGGAGGTTCTTCTCGTAGCAGCGTGAACGCGCGGTGTGCTCGTGCGGCGGGTAGTTGGGGATGCGCAGATACCCGGCGCGCTCGTACAGCCGCATCGCGTTGGGCTGCCGGTCACCGGTCTCCAGCCGCAGGGCGACGCCGCCGAGCTGCCGTACGAATTCCTCGGCGTGCGCGAGCATCCCGGCGGCGACGCCCGTCCTGCGGCCGGACCGGGCCACGAAGACGCGGTTCAGCTCCCAGATCCCGGCGAGCGCGCCCCCGGCCGTGCCGTCCGTGCCCCGGGCCGGCCGTACCGCACAGCAGCCGACGGGCCGGCCCTCGCGCCTGGCGAGCAGGTACCGCGCGTCGGGGCCGAGCGAGTAGAGGCGCGCGTCGGGGCCCATCTCGTAGAGCGCGACTATTTCGACGTTCATCGCCTCGACCAGGGGCAGCAGCTCCGGATCGTCGGCGGCGCAGGGAGACACCGTGACCATGCGGTCATCCTCACACGCCGCCCGTCACGCACTCCTCACGGCCGTGGGAGAACCGCCCGGGGCTGCCGGAGAGCCGCGCCGCTCACCGCACGCGCTCGCCGCCCCGCCAGACGGCGGTCACCAGTGGGACCCCCGGGCGGTAGGCCAGGTGGACATGGCTCGGGGCGTCGAGGAGAGCGAGGTCCGCGCGGGCGCCGGGGGTGAGGCGGCCGGTGTCGGAGCGCCGCAGGGCCGCCGCGCCGCCCGCCGTGGCCGACCAGATCGCCTCGTCCGGGGTCATGCCCATGTCGCGTACGGCGAGGGCCACGCAGAACGGCATGGACGAGGTGAAGGACGAGCCGGGGTTGCAGTCCGTCGACAGCGCGACGGTCGCGCCCGCGTCGAGCAGCCGCCTGGCGTCCGGCCACCGCGCGCGGGTGGAGAACTCGGCGCCGGGCAGCAGCGTGGCCACCGTACGGCTGTGGGCGAGCGCGTCGATGTCCGTGTCGGTCAGGTGGGTGCAGTGGTCGGCGGAGGCCGCGTCCACCTCGACGGCGAGCTGGACGCCAGGGCCGTACGAGAGTTGGTTGGCGTGGATGCGCGGGTGCAGGCCCTTCGCGCGTCCCGCGGTGAGGATCGTACGGGCCTGGTCACCGTCGAACGCGCCCTGCTCGCAGAAGACGTCGATCCAACGGGCGTACGGGGCGCAGGCATCGAGCATCGGGCCGGTGACGAGCGCGACGTACGCGGCCGGGTCATCGGCGAGTTCGGGCGGGACGATGTGGGCGCCGAGGTAGGTGACCTCGTCGGTGTGGTCGCGCGCGATGCGCAGGGAGCGCGCCTCGTCCTCGACGGTCAGGCCGTAGCCCGACTTGGTCTCCAGCGTGGTGGTGCCCTGGTCGCGCGCCTCGGTCAGGTAGCGCGCGACGTTGGCGCTCAGCTCGGCGTCGGTCGCGGCGCGGGTCGCGGCGACGGTGGTGCGGATGCCGCCCGCGGCGTACGCGCGGCCGGACATCCGGGCGTTGAACTCCCGGGTGCGGTCACCGGCGAAGACGAGGTGGGAGTGGGAGTCCACGAAGCCGGGGATCACGGCCCTGCCGTCCGCGTCGACGGCATTGTCAGTGGCGGGTGCTTTGCTTGATTCACCGACCCAGACGACGCGGTCGCCGTCGATGACGACGGCCGCGTCCTGGATCAGACCGATGGGGGTTCCGTCACCGAGGGAGGGGTCGTTGGTGACCAGACTGGCGATGTTGGTAATGGCGGTGGTGGTCATCGCGGGGGTGTTCTCCTTCGGCGGCGCGGGCGGTGCCGTCGCTCGGGGCGGTGCTGGGGGCAGCGCTCAGGACGACACCCGGGGCAGTGCTCGGCGCGGTGCTCGGGGCGGTGTTGGAGGCGGCTTCGGCGGGGTCAGGCGCGCAGGACCGCGATCGAGCGGGCGAGCGCGGCGGGGACGTCCGGGACCAGGGCGTGGGCTCCGTCGCGTACGACATGACGGCCGCCTACGACCGTGTGCCGTATGTCAGCGGCGGAGGCGGCGAATACCGCGGTCTCCACGCCGAGCAGGCGTTGCGGTCCCGCGGTTCTGACCGTGTCCAGGGCGATCGTCGTCAGATCGGCGAGCGCGCCCCGTTCGATCATGCCCGCCTCGGGCCAGCCGATCGCCGTGTGTCCGTCGGCGGTGGCGGCGCGCAGCAGGGCCGCGGCGGTCCAGTGGCCCCGGGTGCGGGAGCGCAGCCGTTCGTCGAGTTCCATCGCGCGGGCCTCTTCGAGCATGTCGATCACCGCGTGGCTGTCGCTGCCGAGCGACAGCGGGGAGCCGGCGCGCTGGAGGCGGAACGCGGGGCCGATCCCGTCGGCCAGATCGCGTTCCGTGGTGGGGCACATGCAGGTTCCGGTGCGGGTGGAGCCCAGCAGCTTGATGTCCTCGTCGGTGAGGTGCGTGTTGTGCACGCCGGTGGTGCGGGCGCCCAGGACACCGTGATCGGCGAGGAGCCGCGCGGGGGTGCGGCCGTGGACGGCGAGGCAGGCGTCGTTCTCCGCGGGCTGCTCGGAGAGATGTATGTGGAGCGGGGCGCTTCTGGTCCCGGCCCATTCCGCGACGGTGCCGAGCTGGTCGGCGGGTACGGCGCGTACGGAATGGATCGCCGCGCCGATCCGGGCGCGGTCGTTGCCCTTGAGCGCCGAGGCGCGCTCGGCCCAGGCCTGGGCCGAACCGTCGGAGAAGCGGAGCTGGTGCCGTTCCGGTGGTGCGCCGTGGCGCCGTCCGGAGATCCCGGAGGCGAGATAGGCGGTGTCGAGGAGGGTGATGCGGATGCCGGCCTCCCCGGCGGCCGCGATCAGGGCCTCGCCCATCGCGTTCGGGTTGTCGTAGCGCGCCCCGCCGGGTGCGTGGTGCAGATAGTGGAACTCACCGACGGAGGTGATGCCGGACAGCGCCATCTCGGCGTAGGTGGCGCGGGCGAGCGCGTAGTACGAGTCGGGTGTGAGCCGGGCGGCCGTGCGGTACATCAGGTCGCGCCAGGTCCAGAAGGTGCCGGAGCCGGTCTGGACGGTGGAGCGCAGGGCGCGGTGGAAGGCGTGCGAGTGGGCGTTCGCCAGGCCGGGGATGGTCAGTCCGCGCAGGACGGTCGCTTCGGGAGGCGGGACGGGCAGGCGGGTGCGTACGGCGCTGATCCGGCCGTCGATGACGTCGACAGCCACACCGGATTCGACGTACGGGTCGAGCCAGGCGTGCTCCAGCCAGTACGTACTGTCCGGCTCGCGTCGCGCCTCCTCGGTTCTCTCGTCTCGCTGCGGTTCCTCGGCGCTCCGCGGTCTCTCGGTCGTCCGCGTTCCGGTGGTCCGCGTTCTCTCGGTGGTCGGTGTTTTCTCGCTGGTCGGTGTTTTCTCGCTGGTCGGTGTTCCCTCGGTCGTCTGCGGTGCCTGGGTCATACGCACGCGAGCCCTTCCAGTACGTCGGCGAGCGCCAGGACCCCAGCCACGCAGTCGTCCTCGGCGGCGAATTCGGCCGGGGAGTGCGAGACGCCGGTGGGGTTCCGGACGAACAGCATGGCGGTGGGAATGGAGCCGGACAAAATACCGGCGTCGTGGCCGGCGCCGGTACCGAGAACAGGAAGGGAGGTGAGGGCGGCGCCGGATGCCCCGGCCCCTTCACCAGTGCGTACGCCGGTGCGTTCGCCAGGCTCCCCGGCGGGTTTACCGGCGTACGCGGCAGCGCGCGGACCGGTGGTGAGGATCCGGGCCAGCTCGTCGCGCAGGGCGTGTTCGAACTCGACCACGGGAGTGAAGGACTCCTGTATGACCCGTACTTCCACGCCGTCCAGCTCGGCGCGCTCACGGGCGGCGGCCTCGACCCCGGCGACGACCATGTCCAGGGAGGCCTGGTCGGCGGCCCGGGAATCCAGCCAGCCACGGACGAGGGAGGGAATGGCGTTGACCCCGTTGGGCTCGACGGAGATCTTGCCGAAGGTGGCGAGAGCGCCGACGATCTCCGCCTCACGGCGCGCGGCGAGGACGGTCTCGGCGTACGTCAGCATCGGGTCGCGGCGGTCGGCGAGGCGGGTGGTGCCCGCGTGGTTGGCCTCGCCGAGGAAGTCGAACCGCCAGCGGCCGTGCGGCCAGATCGCGGAGGCGATACCGACGGGCGCGCCCGACAGGTCGAGCGCGCGGCCCTGTTCGACGTGCAGCTCGATGAACGCGCCGATACGGGCCAGGCGTTCGGGGTCGGGACCGATGGTGGCCGGGTCGTACCCAGCGGCCTCCATGGCCCGGGGCAGCGAGACGCCGTCGCCGTCGCGCAGGGCATGAGCCTTCTCGACGGTGAGCTGTCCCGCCGTGAGCCGGGAGCCGACGCAGGCGAGGCCGAAGCGGGCGCCTTCCTCGTCACCGAAGTTGGTGATGGCGAAGGGCTTGGTGAACCGCGCTCCCCTGCGGCGCAGTTCATCGAGCGCGGCGAAGGACGACACGACGCCGAGCGGGCCGTCGAAGGCGCCGCCGTCCGGAACGGAGTCCAGATGGGACCCGGTCACGACGGCGTCCCCGGCCAGGGGGTCGCCGAGCCAGGCCCACTGATTGCCGTTGCGGTCGAGTTCGTACGTCAGGCCACGGGCCTCGGCCTGGTCGCGGAACCAGGCACGGCAGTCGCTGTCGGCAGCGGTCCAGGCGTAGCGGCGGTAGCCGTGGGTGCCTTCGTCGCGGCCGATGGGAGCCAGGTCGCGCCACATCTCCTGGAAGGAGGGCAGCCCGCCCGGACCGGCACCCGTGTCCGCGCTCCTGGCCGCGTCCGTGGCCGGGCCCGTGGCCGCGTCGCCCGCACCCGCGCCCCGCGCACGGGCTCCTTCGTCGGCGGTCACGCCGTGCCGTCCTCGGTCGTCGTCGGGGCGTCCGCGCCCGCACGCGTCGTCGGGGCGTCCGCGTCCTCGCGCATCGGGATGCGGACGCCGCGCTCCGCCGCGACCGATTCCGCGATCTCGTAGCCCGCGTCCACGTGCCGGATGACGCCCATGCCCGGGTCGTTCGTCAGCACGCGGCGGATCTTCTCGCCCGCGAGCTTCGTGCCGTCGGCCACCGTCACCTGGCCGGCGTGCAGGGAGCGGCCCATGCCGACCCCGCCGCCGTGGTGGACGGAGACCCAGGAGGCGCCGGACGCGACGTTGACCATGGCGTTGAGCAGCGGCCAGTCGGCGATCGCGTCGGAGCCGTCGAGCATCGCCTCGGTCTCCCGGTACGGGGAGGCCACGGACCCGGAGTCCAGGTGATCGCGGCCGATGACGACCGGCGCGGCCAGTTCGCAGCTCGCCACCATGTCGTTGAAGCGCTCGCCCGCCTTGTCGCGCTCGCCGTAGCCGAGCCAGCAGATACGCGCGGGAAGGCCCTGGAACTGGACGCGCTCGCCGGCCATCCTGATCCAGCGGTGCAACGACTCGTTCTCCGGGAAGAGTTCGAGGATCGCCTTGTCGGTCTTGTGGATGTCCGACGCCTCGCCGGACAGGGCTGCCCAGCGGAAGGGGCCCTTGCCCTCGGAGAACAGCGGCCTGATGTAAGCGGGCACGAAGCCCGGGAAGGCGAACGCACGCTCATAACCGGCGAGTCGGGCCTCGCCCCGGATGGAGTTGCCGTAGTCGAAGACCTCGGCGCCCGCGTCCATGAAGCCGACCATCGCCTCGACGTGCCGGGCCATCGACTCACGGGCGCGCCGGGTGAAGTCGGCCGGCTTCTCGGCGGCGTACGACTCCATGTCGTCGAAGTCGACGCCGAGCGGCAGATACGCCAGCGGGTCGTGCGCGGACGTCTGGTCGGTGACGATGTCGACCGGCGCACCCTCGGCGAGCATCCTCGGCAGCAGCTCGGCCGCGTTGCCGAGCAGGCCGATCGACAGCGGACGGCGCGCGTCGCGCGCCTCGACGGCCAGCCGGAGCGCGTGTTCCAGGCTGTCGGCCCGTACGTCCAGGAAGCGGTGCTCGATACGGCGCTCGATGGCGCGGGGGTCGCAGTCGATACAGATCGCGACGCCGTCGTTCATCGTCACGGCGAGGGGCTGCGCGCCGCCCATGCCGCCGAGCCCCGCCGTGAGGGTGATGGTCCCGGCGAGCGTGCCGCCGAACTTCTTGGCGGCGACGGCCGCGAAGGTCTCGTACGTCCCCTGGAGGATGCCCTGGGTGCCGATGTAGATCCATGAACCGGCCGTCATCTGCCCGTACATGGTCAGGCCAAGGGCCTCCAGCCGCCGGAACTCCTCCCAATTCGCCCAGTCGCCGACCAGGTTGGAGTTGGCGAGCAGCACGCGCGGCGCCCACTCGTGGGTCTGGAGCACCCCCACGGGCCGCCCCGACTGAACGAGCATCGTCTCGTCCTGCTTGAGGGTGCGCAGCGTACGGACCATGGCGTCGAACGAGTTCCAGTCACGGGCCGCCTTGCCGGTGCCGCCGTAGACGACGAGCTTGTCGGGGTGTTCCGCCACCTCGGGGTCCAGGTTGTTCTGGAGCATGCGCAGGGCGGCCTCCTGCTGCCATCCCAGGGCGCTCAGCTCCGTACCGCGCGGCGCCCGTACGGGGCGGGGACCTGACATGGCGATGTCTCCTCCGTGGTGAATCTCAAGCTGGATCTCGTGCCGGATCTCGTGCCATCTCGTGCCGGTGGCTCTCACGTTGGCCAAACTATTCACATCCTGGCGTGGTGAATAGTTGTAGTCAACAGTGACCGGCCGCGCACCGGAGACCGGGGAATGATTGGCTGGTGTGCATGGCTTCGGATCAGGAAAGCAGCACCAACGACACCGTCACCGCCGAGGGCGCGGACGCGCGGAACCGGCGCGACCTCGCCGTACGCGCGGCCGTGGAACAGGGCCTCATCAGCGAGGCAGCGCCCGTACTCGCCCTGCTGGACGTCGCCGGCATCCGTTCCTCCGCCGCCGCGCTGCGCGCCGCGTTCGACGGAATCACGCCACCGGGCACGCCTGTGCTGCACGCCTTCGCCGTGAAGGCCGCGCCTCTCGTGCCCGTCCTGCGCCTGCTGCGCGAGGAGGGCATCGGCGCCGAGGTCGCGAGCCCCGGCGAGCTGGCCCTCGCGCGCGCCGCCGGTGTGGGGCCCGGCAGAACCGTCCTGGACTCCCCCGCCAAGACCCCCGCCGAGCTGAGTGAGGCGCTCGCGCTCGGTATCGCGGTCAACGCCGACAATCCGCAGGAGCTGACGCGGCTCGACGCCCTCGTGCGCGGGACCGCGGACGGCTCGCCCAACCGCTCCCCGCTGGGTATACGCGTCAACCCGCAGATCGGCGGCGGCTCGATCGGGGCGCTGTCGACCGCCACCTCCACCTCCAAGTTCGGCGTCGCGCTGCGCGACGAGGGGGCCCGCGCCTGGGTCGTCCAGGCGTATCTGGACCGGCCGTGGCTGACGCGCCTGCACACGCACTCCGGCTCGCAGGGCGTCCCGCTCGCTCTCATGGCCGAAGGGGTACGCGCGGTGTACGAGCTGGCCGAGGAGATCAACGCGGCGGCCGGCCGGCAGCAGATCGACACCATCGACATCGGCGGCGGGCTCCCCGTCAACTTCGCCTCCGACGAGGAGACGCCGACCTACGCCACGTACGCCGGACTCCTCAAGGAGACCGTTCCCGGACTGCTCGACGGCCGCTACGGCCTGGTCACCGAGTTCGGCCGGTCGCTGCTCGCCAAGCACGGCACGGTCCTGGCGCGCGTCGAGTACGCGAAGTCCGCGGGCGGGCGGCCCATAGCGGTCACGCACGCGGGCGCGCAGATCGCCACCCGGACCGTCTACGCCCCGGACTCCTGGCCGTTGCGCATCGCTCCGTACGACGCCGGGGGGCGGCCGAGGACCGGGCCCGCCGTCGCCCAGGACATCGCCGGGCCCGCCTGCTTCGCGGGTGACCTGCTCGCCGAGAACCGGTCGCTGCCGCTGGTCGAACAGGGCGACTTCGTCGCCGCGCTCGACACCGGCGCGTACTACTTCTCCAACCACTACGCCTACAACAGCCTTGCCAGGCCCGCCGTCCTGGGCTTCACCGACGAGTCCGGGGCCTCCGGTGGCAAGGTCCGCTTCGCGACCGTACGGCCCGCCCAGACCGTCGAGGAGATCGTCGCCGAGTCGGGCGGCGCGCACGCGGACGCGCTGCTGGACGGCTGACGGGGCTCGACGGCCGGGCGACTGAACCAGCTCGACGGCCGACGCCCGTCCGGTTCAGCTTCGGCGCCGCGCCCCGCCGGGCGCGGCGTCACCGGCGCGGGCACCCGTCGTCCGGTACCCCTTGACCTGGTCGCCGACCGGGCGCCCGGTCCCGGCCCAGTCCGTACGCACCCACAGCAGCGCCTCGTCCCGGCGTTCGCGGCGGCCGAGCCAGAGCGCCTTGAGCCACAGCCCGGCGCCCGCACCCGCGAGCGCGAGCCCGCCGGCGGCGGGCAGCGCGAACGAGCTTCCCAGGGCGACGACAAAGCCGGCCAGCAGCCACCAGCGGTGCGCGCGGCGCCAGTTCAGCAGCGTCACACCGCGGTCCTGGAGGAAGTCGAACTTGCCGGCCCGCGTGGCGGCCGCCGTCCACGCGGTGTATCTGCGCCTGCGTATGAGCGCGACCACACCGGCACACACCACGAACAGCGCCACACCGGCGTACACACCGACCCTTCGGCCCGTCAAGCCCGGTACGAAGATCCCGATCGCGGCGGCCAGGACCCCGAGCCACCACAGCGGCACCGCACCCGCCCGTACGATCACCGCGACCCGCGCCAACGACTGCCCGCCACGCCCCACGACCTGCCTCCTCATGCCGACGATGGCGGGCAGATTAATGGCGTTCTCTGAGCTTTTCCTGAGAGCGGCCGACGCGGGGCCCGGCAGTCACTCGACGAAGAGTCCGCGCGCCACCGCGCCCGCGTCGAACTCCTCCAACCGCGCCTGTGCGTCCGGCAGGTCGTCGCACATGGCTTCCAGCAGCACCCGCCCGAGCAGCATCGGCGCGCACGCCGTGTCGAACGCGAGGCCCGTGCCGACCGCCGCCGGGATCAGCAGATCGCTGTGGGCGGCGACCGGCGCGAACGCGGAGTCGGCGACCGTCACCACAGTCAGTCCGGCCGCCCGCGCGTACGCCAGCGCTTCCACGACCTCCTTGGGATGGCGCGGCAGCGCGAAGCAGAGCAGCGTGCTCGCGCCCGCGCGCGCGGCCGCGTCGATACGGTCGGCGAGCATCGTGCCGCCCTCGTCCAACAGCCGTACGTCGGGGTGGACCTTGGCCGCGAAGTAGGCGAAGCCGCGCGCCTGGGAGGAAGCGGCACGCAGCCCGAGCACCGGCAACGGCCTCGACGCGGCAAGCAGTTGGCCCGCGCGCTCGATCGGCGCCGGGTCGGCGAGCAGTTCGGACAGCTGCCGCAGATTCTCGATCTCGCCGCGTACGGCCTGCTGGTACTCGTTGTACGCGGGCTCCCCCGCCGCCGGTTCGGCGGGCGTGACCTCCCGCAGATGCCTGCGCAGCGCCGGATAGCCGTCGAAGCCGAGCGCGACCGCGAAGCGGGTCACGGACGGCTGGCTGACTCCGGCCAGTTCGGCCAGCTCCACGCTGGACAGGAAGGGGGCGTCCACGGCCCGCCGCACCATGCTGTGCGCGATGCGCCGCTGGGTCGGGGTGAGCCGGTGGCCCTCGAAGAGCTGCTGGAGCCGGGCCGCGGGGCTGTCGCTCATGCGATCCCCCTTGTCGGATCGGTGTGCGGACGGGGCGCCGTGCCGGTCGCCGCCCCCGTCACCATGCCGGTCGCCGTGCCGGTCGCCGTTCCCGTCGCCGCGACGGACTCGGCGCGGTTGGCCCCGACACCGGCAGAGCACTCGCACACCCGTCCGGACGTGGCCGGCTCCCGCGCCCCGTTCCAGGCCGGTTCCGGACGCTTGATCCCGTCAATGCCGGGTACGGGATGAGCGGCGCCCCTGGCCGGCCGTACGACATCGGCTGCCCGGAGGCTCTGTCCGTCCAGCACGATGATGGCCGTGCTGCCGGTCGATGAGTCCACCCTTCGGGACGACATCACGCTCAACCGCCTCCTCATCCGGACGCTTCGCCTTACCCCTCGGCCATCTGCATCTGTCAACGCCGACTGTGCCCAGGGGTTCGCCTCGGGGCATGAGTCACCTATTCAGACACCCAGAACTCTGCATGACTATATGCAGGCCGGGCAAGGGACGAGTGATGATCAAGTTCGATGCCGTGAACAAACGGTTTCCCAACGGCACTACAGCGGTTCGCGACCTGACGCTGGACATGCCGGAGGGCGGCATCACCGTCCTGGTCGGCTCCTCCGGATGCGGGAAGACCACCACGCTCCGCATGATCAACCGCATGGTCGACCCGACCTCGGGCACGATCATGCTCGGCGGCAAGGACGTCCTGGAGCAGGACGCCGCCGACCTGCGGCGCGGTATCGGCTACGTCATCCAGCAGTCCGGCCTCTTCCCGCACCGCACGGTCCTCGACAACATCGCGACCGTGCCGCTGCTGCTCGGCTGGGGCCGCAAGAAGGCCCGTACGCGCGCGGCAGAGCTGCTGGAGACGGTCGGTCTGACGGCCGAGTCGGGCAAGCGCTACCCGCACCAGCTCTCCGGCGGCCAGCAGCAGCGCGTCGGCGTCGCGCGGGCGCTGGCGGCGGATCCGCCGGTGCTGCTGATGGACGAGCCCTTCGGCGCGGTCGACCCGGTCGTACGGACCCAGCTCCAGGACGAACTGCTGCGGCTCCAGAAGGAGTTGAACAAGACCATCGCGTTCGTCACGCATGACATAGACGAGGCGGTACGGCTCGGTGACCGCATAGCCGTCTTCCGCGAGGGCGGCCACCTGGTGCAGTGCGCCGAACCGGCCGAACTGCTGGCCCGCCCGGCGAACGACTTCGTGGCGGACTTCCTCGGCGCCGAACGCGAACTGAAACTGCTCTCGCTCAGCACGCTCGCGCAGATACCGCCCCGGCGCGCGACGACGGTACGGGCGGACGAGCCCGCGCCCCGGGACGGCGGCGGCCCCCGTCTGGTGATCTCGGCGAAGGGCGAACCGCTCGGCTGGCTCGACCCGGACGCGGCCCCGCACACCGGCCCCTGCGGCGAGGCGCGGCTGCGGCCCGTACGCCCGCTGCGCGACACGGACTCGCTGCTCGCGGCGCTGAACGAGTCGATCGCCTCGCCGTCGGGCCTGGTGGCACGGGTCGACGCCGACGGCGTACTGACGGGCGTCACCTCACGTGAGGCGATACACGAGCGCGCGGGCGACTGGCACCACGAGGCGGGAACGGGCCGCGCCCCGGCGGCCTCCGCGACCGCGACCGCAACCGCGACCGGCAGCGCGTCCGGAGCCGAAAGCCGTCCCGCGTGACCATCGAATGGTCGTGGATCTCCGACCACACGAGCGACCTCGTCAGCCTCTCCCTCTCCCACCTCCAGGCCGCCCTCACCGCCGTCTTCTTCGGCCTGCTGATCTCCCTCCCCCTCGCGGTCCTCGCCCACCGCGTCCGCCCCCTGCGCGGATTTCTCCTCGGGCTCTCGAACGTCCTGTTCACGATCCCGTCCATCGCGGTCTTCGTGCTCCTGCTGCCGGTCTCCGGCCTGACCCGTACGACCACGGTCATCGGCCTGACGATCTACACGCTCGTCGTCCTCCTGCGGAACACCGTGGAAGGGCTCGACTCCGTACCGGCCAAAGCACGCGAGGCGTCCGTCGCCATGGGCATGCGCCCCCTGCGCACGCTCCTGACCGTCGAACTGCCGCTCGCGCTGCCGGTGATCATGGCGGGCGTCCGGATCGCGACCGTCATGTCGATCTCGCTCGTCAGTGTCGCCACGTACATCGGCGACGGCGGCCTCGGCCAGCTCTTCACCGACGGCTTCCAGCGCGACTTCCCGACGCCGGTGGTGGCCGGTGTCGTCCTGACGCTGCTGCTCGCGCTGGTGGCCGACGCCCTGCTGGTGGCCGTGCAGTACGTCCTCACGCCCTGGACCAGGCGGCGCCAGCGGTACTCACAGCCTGGGAGGGCCTGACCCGCCATGTACGAACTCTTCAAGAACCTCGGCGGCTGGCTGGTCTCCGGCGAGCAGTGGACAGGATCCGACGGCATCCTGCACCGGCTCGCGGAACACCTCCAGTACTCCCTGCTGGCGACCCTGATCGCCGCCGTCATCGCGCTGCCCCTCGGCCTGCTCATCGGGCACACGGGCCGGGGCGCCTTCGTCGCCATCAACCTCGCGTCGTTCGGCCGCGCGCTGCCGACCGTGGGTCTGGTGGTGCTGGTCTTCCTGGCCGGCGGGCTGTCCATGACCCCGGTGTACGTCGCGCTGGTGGCGCTCGCGGTCCCGTCCATCGTGACCAACACGTACGCCGGGATGACCGCCGTCGACCCGGAGGTACGGGACGCGGCGCGCGGCCAGGGCATGCGCGGTCATCAGGTCCTCCTCCAGGTCGAGATCCCGCTCGCGCTGCCGCTGATCATGACGGGGCTGCGGCTCGCGCTGATCCAGGTGGTGGCGACGGCGACCGTCGCCGCGTACGTCAGTTTCGGCGGGCTCGGCCGGTACGTGTTCGACGGGCTGGCGCAGCGTGACCTCGTGCAGGTGCTGGGCGGAGCGGTGCTGGTGGCGGTCGTCGCGATCGTTCTCGACCTGGCGCTGTCCGGACTCCAGCGCGCCCTGTTCCGTCACCGCGAAGCCGCCTGAAGAAGCCCGCCACCGCGAAGCCTGCCTGACGGAAGCGCCCGCCTGAAGAACCCGCCTGACGCGGCCTCACGCAGCCTCACGAAGCCCGACCGGGCCGTCCGGCAGAGCCGCCCGAGCACGCCGCCGGACAACGCCGTCCGGCCACAGCCCTCCGACCTGATCCCGCCGCCCGAGGAGAACCCCCGTGACCCCGCCCCCGAACGCACCGCTCAACCGAAGGACCCTGCTCGGCGGCCTGTTCGCCGCCGCCTCCGTCCCCGCGCTCGCCGCGTGCAGCAGCGGCATCACCTCGCTCGACGGCCAGGGCAGCGGCGGTGGCGCAGCCGGCGGTTCCAGCGCCGACGGCCTCGTCATCGGCACCGCCAACTTCACCGAGAACCAGATACTCGGCTACCTCTACGCCGCCGTCCTCGGCGCCGCCGGTGTGAAGACGACCGTCCGCCCCAATCTCGGCACGCGCGAGATCGTCGTCCCGGCCCTGAAGGGCGGCGACATCGACCTGCTGCCGGAGTACCAGGGCGCGCTGCTGCACTACCTCGACCCGAAGGCGACGGCGAGCGAGGAGGGCGAGATGCAGAACGCCCTCGCCATCGCGCTCCCCGCCGGTCTGCAGGTCCTCCCGTACGGAGTGGCGGAGGACTCGGACGCGTTCGTCGTCACCCGCGAGACCGCGCGGAAGTACGGGCTCTCCTCGCTCGCCGATCTGACGAAGCAGAACGGCAAACTCGTTCTCGGCGCCGCACCCGAGCTGAAGACGCGCGATGTGGGCGTACCCGGGCTGCGGGACGTCTACGGTGTACGGCTCAAGGAGTTCAAGTCCCTCGACTCGTCGGGTCCGCTGGTCAAGGGCGCGCTGAAGAAGGGCGATGTGGACATCGCCAACCTGTTCACCACCGACACGGACATCGTCTCGGAGGACTGGGTGATCCTGAGCGACCCGAAGAATCTCGTACCCGGCCAGCGCGTGGTGCCGCTGATCGCGGACCGCAAGGCCGACTCGACCGTGCGCAAGGCGCTGGCCCGGCTGGGCAACGCGCTGTCCACCAAGGATCTGACCGAGCTGAATCGCCAGGTCGACAAGGACAAGAAGGACCCGGACGAGGTCGCCGGCACCTGGGCCAGGGACCACGGTCTGACGGGCGGGAACAAGGCCGGGAAAAAGAGCGCGAAGAAGTCCGGGGACGAGTAAGTCGCGGGGACCGCCGCACCCCCGTTGCCGGGGGGCGGGACGACGGCGGTCCCCGCGAGGGACACGGTCCGGGTCAGGGCCGGATGAGCGCGTCCTGGGCGTCGATGGAGGTCCGGGAGCCGCTCCGGTTGTCCGTGACGCCGACAACAACGACTGTGCCGGACGCGTGTTAAGCGTGTGCTGCGTCGACGTGTCGCGCTCGTACCGCTTGTACGAATCCGCGTGTCCTCGAATCCGCGTGTGCGACACGTCGGGCAGGCCGGTCACGGACAGCGGGCCTCCGCGACCGGCCTGCCCGGGTGCTAGTGGGTCTCCGCCGAGAGGAACGAGAGCAGGTCCTGCCTGCTCACCACGCCCGTCGGCTTGCCCTCGACCAGCACGATCGCCGCGTCGGCCCCGCTCTGGCCGCTCAGCGCGGTCATCAGGTCGGCGACCGGTTCGCCCGAGCCGACCTGCGGCAGCGGGGCGGACATGTGCTTCTCCAGCGGGTCGGTGAGCGCGGCGCGCCGGGTGAAGAGCGCGTCGAGCAGTTCCCGTTCGACGACCGAGCCGATGACCTCCGCGGCCATCACGTCCGGATGTCCCGCGCCCGGCTTGACGATCGGCATCTGGGAGACGCCGTACTCCCGCAGGACCTCGATGGCCTCGCCGACCGTCTCCTCGGGGTGCATGTGGACGAGGTGGGGGATCGTGCTGCCCTCCTTGTGCTTGAGCACGTCCACGATGGCCGCCACGCCGACGCCCTGCTCCAGGAAGCCGTAGTCGTTCATCCACTCGTCGTTGAAGATCTTGCTCAGGTAGCCGCGGCCACTGTCGGGCAGCAGCACGACCACGACGTCGTCGGGGCCGAGGCCCTCCGCGACCTTCAGCGCCGCCACGACCGCCATCCCGCAGGAGCCGCCGACCAGCAGGCCCTCCTCCTTGGCGAGGCGGCGCGTCATCTGGAACGAGTCCTTGTCGGACACGGCGACGATCTCGTCCGTGACCGTGCTGTCGTACGCCGAGGGCCAGAAGTCCTCGCCGACGCCCTCGACCAGATACGGCCGCCCGGAACCGCCGGAGTAGACCGACCCCTCGGGGTCGGCGCCCACGATGCGCACACCGCCGTCACTGACCTCCTTGAGGTAGCGGCCGGTGCCCGAGATCGTGCCGCCGGTGCCGACGCCGGCGACGAAGTGGGTGATCTTCCCGTCCGTCTGCGTCCACAGCTCCGGACCGGTCGTCTCGTAGTGCGAGCGCGGGTTGTTCGGGTTGCTGTACTGGTCCGGCTTCCAGGCGCCGGGCGTCTCCCGCACGAGGCGGTCGGAGACGTTGTAGTACGAGTCGGGGTGGTCGGGGTCGACCGCCGTCGGGCAGACGACGACCTCGGCTCCGTACGCCCGCAGCACGTTGATCTTGTCCATGGACACCTTGTCGGGGCAGACGAAGAGGCACTTGTAGCCCTTCTGCTGCGCGACGATGGCGAGACCGACGCCGGTGTTGCCGCTCGTCGGTTCGACGATCGTGCCCCCCGGCTTCAGCTCGCCGCTCTTCTCGGCCGCTTCGATCATGCGCAGCGCGATGCGGTCCTTGACGGAACCGCCGGGGTTGAAGTATTCGACCTTGGCCAGGACGGTCGCCTGAATGCCCGCGGTCACGCTGTTCAGCTTCAGCAGCGGGGTATTGCCAACGAGACTGATCATCGAGTCGTGGAATTGCACCGTATGTCTCCGGGATCTCCGTAATGGTCCGGCCAGCGTATGCGCAGCCGGGCGGGATTGGGCGACCGTCCTTTCGGGGCAGTTAGCTGAGGAGTCGGCTGATGGACGCGGAGAGGGGCTCGGACTGTGTCGAGAGCGAGGGTGGCACGCCGCATCGCGGCGGGCGCCGCGTACGGCGGCGGGAGCATCGGCCTGATCGGTGCGGCGGGGGTGGGCATTCTGCTGGCCGAGGTCCAGCTGGCCAAAAGGTCGGTCGGCGCCGGGGAGGCGCCCGTACCGCCGAGCGGCGACGGCTGGTACGGCATGGCCTTCGGCCACACGGAACCCCTGCGCATGGGCATGCTCGGCGACTCCCTGGCAGCGGGGCAGGGGGTACGGCGTACGGGGCAGACGCCGGGCGCACTGCTCGCGTCGGGGCTCGCGGCGGTCGCGGAGCGGCCGGTGGAGCTGCACAACGTGGCACTGCCTGGCGCGAGGTCGGACGATCTGGACCGGCAGGTGTCGCTGATGCTCGGAAACCCGGCCTGGATGCCCGATGTCTGCACGATCATGATCGGCGCCAATGACGTCACGCACCGGATGCCGGCCACGGAGTCCGTACGGCACCTCTCGGGCGCGGTCCGCAGGCTCCGTACGACGGGCGCGGAGGTGGTCGTCGCGACCTGCCCGGACCTCGGCACGATCGAGCCGGTGTACCAGCCGCTGCGCTGGCTGGCCCGCCGTACGAGCAGGCAGCTGGCGGCGGCGCAGACCATCGTGACGGTGGAGCAGGGCGGCCGTACGCTCTCGCTGGGCGATCTGCTGGGGCCCGAGTTCGAGGCGCACCCGAGGGAGCTGTTCGGCCCCGACAACTACCACCCGTCGGTGGAGGGATACGCGACGGCCGCGATGGCGGTCCTGCCGACGCTGTGCGCGGCGCTCGGCCTGTGGCCGGAGACGGACCACCTGGACGTGGCACGCGACGAGGACGTCCTGCCGGTGGCGAAGGCGGCGTCGGCGGCCGCGTCGGAGGCGGGCACGGAGGTCTCGGGCGCGCGTGCGCCCTGGGCCCTCCTCAAGCACCGCCGGCGCAGGCACCTGCCGGAGGAGACAGAGGAGGCGGCCACGTCGAAGGAGGCGCGCCGGGCGTAGGGGATCCCGGACCGCTCCGCGTCACGGGCTGTTCCCGCTCCGCCACCGGTGACAGAATGAGCAAGCGCTTAGAAAAGAGGCCCGCATCACACGTCCACCTCGGTGACCTGAACGCTACGTGCGGGTAACTTCCGAACCAGTCCTGCTTTCCCGTCCTCTTGGAGCCGTGATGCCCGAAGCCGTGATCGTCTCTGCCGCCCGCTCACCGATCGGCCGGGCCTTCAAGGGCTCGCTCAAGGAGCTGCGGCCCGACGACCTGACCGCCACGATCATTCAGGCCGCGCTCGACAAGATCCCCGGGCTCGACCCCCGCGACATCGACGACCTGATGCTCGGCTGCGGCCTGCCCGGCGGCGAACAGGGGCACAACCTGGGCCGGATCGTCGCCGTCCAGATGGGGATGGACCACCTCCCCGGCTGCACCATCACGCGTTACTGCTCCTCGTCCCTCCAGACCTCCCGGATGGCGCTGCACGCCATCAAGGCGGGCGAGGGCGACGTCTTCATCTCGGCGGGTGTCGAGATGGTGTCCCGATCGGTCAACGGGTCGAGCGACGGCATGCCGGGTACGCACAACCCGCTGTTCGCCGACGCCGAGGAACGTACCGCCGCCGTCGCGCAGAGCGAGGGCGCGCAGTGGCACGACCCCCGCGAGGACGGCCTCGTGCCGGACGCGTACATCGCGATGGGGCAGACCGCGGAGAACCTGGCCCGCTCCAAGGGCGTCACCCGCCAGGACATGGACGAGTTCGGCGTGCGGTCCCAGAACCTCGCCGAGGAAGCCATCAAGAACGGCTTCTGGGAGCGCGAGATCACGCCGGTGACGACCCCGGACGGCACGGTGGTCGCCACGGACGACGGACCGCGCGCCGGAGTGACCATGGAGGGCGTGGCAGGCCTGAAGCCCGTCTTCCGGCCCGACGGACTCGTGACGGCCGGCAACTGCTGCCCGCTCAACGACGGCGCCGCCGCACTCGTGATCATGTCGGACACCAAGGCGCGCGAGCTGGGCCTGACCCCGCTGGCCCGGATCGTCTCCACCGGCGTGACGGGCCTCTCGCCCGAGATCATGGGATACGGGCCGGTCGAGGCGTCCCGTCAGGCACTCTCGCGCGCCGGGCTGACCATCGGCGACATCGACCTCGTCGAGATCAACGAGGCGTTCGCCGCCCAGGTCATCCCCTCCTACCGGGACCTGGACATCCCGCTGGAGAAGCTGAACGTCAACGGCGGCGCCATCGCCGTCGGCCACCCCTTCGGCATGACGGGCGCCCGCATCACCGGCACGCTGATCAACAGCCTCCAGTTCCACGACAAGCAGTTCGGCCTCGAAACCATGTGCGTGGGCGGCGGCCAGGGCATGGCGATGGTCATCGAGCGGCTGAGCTGACAACGCGATCACCGACCGCGCCAACCGTACCGATCTCCAGTCGTGACTGAATCTCCCCCAGGATGTGATCTTCCTCTGGGGGAGATTAGTTTCCGCAGGTCAGGCGGTTAACGATGGGAAACCGCGGGCCTAAAGACCTGTCCATTTCATGACGTAATGCACTGACGCCGGGCGCACCACCCACGAGAAGCTGATGTAGGAAGTCGGGGGTATCGATTGCACCGGGAGTAGTCAGTGAGCGCCATGTCTCTTGCCCTGCTGCTGACCACGGCCGCCGCCACGGTCGTGGGCGCGGCGGCCCTGCACGCCGTCCACGGGCTGCGCGCCCAGGTCAGCGCCCTGCGCGACGAGCTGGCCTCGGCGAACCCGGGCGGTGCGACCGCCGCCGTACCGCAGGCCAGAAGGGCTTCCGCGACGCAGACCGAGGAGATACGCACCGCCGTCGCCGAAGCACTGGCCGACGAGCGTGAACGCGAGCTGGCCGAGGCACGTGCCTTCTGGGCCGCTCAGGAGGCACGGGACGTCTCCGACACCCCGACGCTGCTGGGCAACCTCGGCGCTCCCGACACGGAGCCCCCGTTCTACGTGCCCCGCCAGCCGGATTTCGCCGGGCTGGGGTCACTGGACTTCGACGCGACCGACACGTACGACGACGACGGACTCCCCGACCTCTCCGACGTCAGTGAGGTGAGCGAGGTCAACGAGTTCGCCGAGGACTCCCCCGAGCTGGCCGCCGCCCGCCGCCGGCACCCCTCGCACCCGGACTTCGTCCCCGTGCAGGCCCCGGTGGTCACCGATCACGAACGTACGGTCGCGCGTCTCGAGGAGCTGGCCGGAGCCCGTACGGCGCTCTCCGACGTACGTCCGGGACCGCTGGGCACGCTCGACGTCTACGTCTTCACGGACGGCACGACGCTCTGCATGACCCCGGGCCACCGCGAGACCGCCGAACGGCTCGCCGAGGCGCTGCGCGAGGGCGACGCCCCGTTCCTGCTCGGCGGGTCCGGCGTCTCCGGCGCGTACACGCTGACGTTCTCCTGCGGGAACGCCGAGGAGGACGGGTCCGCCGGAGCCGACGGCTCCGAGGAGCACGTCTACATCCTCGCGGACCGCGTCATAGCCTCGCTGTAGCCGCCACCCGCTCAACCGATCCCACGGCCTCGTCCAGCTCCACCGCGGACGGGGCCGTTCGCAGTGCCTCCGCCAGATCGCCCGCCGCGACGGCGAGTTGGTCCGCGACCGCGAACACTCCCAGGTCCGGCATGATCCGCAGCTCCTGGCAGCCCTCGCCGCCCGCGCCCTCCAGCCGCTGGGCCCGTACGGACAACTCCCGGGCCAGCGCCAGCGCCTCGGCCGCCACTCCGCGCTGGAGCCGGCTCTGCGGGGCACCCCGCAGCCGGTCGGAGAGTCGGTCCACGGCGTCCGTCAGAGGCGTTGTATCGAGCACGCGGCGACCCTACGCGCCCCGGGCCCGGCGCCGCCACCGCCGGTGACCGGAACCGGAAACGCGGAAGGGGCCCGCGGGCACAAGCCCACGGACCCCTTCCACGTACGATTCCGGCGACCGAAAGGTCAGTTGTCGCCCTGGAGGATCGACAGCAGCCGCAGCGCCTCCAGGTAGATCCACACCAGCGTCAGCGTGAGACCGAAGGCGGCGAGCCACGACTCCTCGCGCGGAGCGCCGTACGCGATGCCGTCCTCGACCTGCTTGAAGTCGAGCGCCAGGAAGCACGCGCCGAGGATGATCCCGACGATGCCGAAGACGATGCCGAGGCCACCGCTGCGGAAGCCGAGGCCGTCACCGCCGCCGAAGACCGAGAAGAGGAGGTTGACGACCATCAGCAGCACGAAGCCCATGGCCGCGGCCATGACGAAGCCGTAGAAGCGGCGCGTGACGCGGATCCAGCGCATCTTGTACGCGATCAGCACACCGGCGAAGACCGCCATCGTGCCCAGCACGGCCTGAATGACCACACCCGGCGCGATGTACGTGCTCACCACGGCGCTGAGGACGCCGAGGAAGACACCCTCGAACGCGGCGTACGCGAGGATCAGCGCCGGAGTCGGCTTGCGCTTGAAGGACTGGATCAGCGAGAGAACCATGGCGACGACAGCGGCGCCGATGGCGATGCCGTACGACTTGCCGACGTTCGCCTCGTCCACCGGAAGCAGCAGCCAGGAGAGGACCGCGGTCACGATGACAGTGCCGAGCGTCATGGCCGTACGGGCCACCACGTCGTCGATCGTCATCACGGCGGGACGCGTCGGCGCCTGCGGTCCGCCCGGCTGGGCGTCGCCCTGCTGCGGGGCGTAGGGGTTGGTCGCGTACGGATTTGTCGCGTACGGATTGGTTCCAACGGCTGGGCCCCCGGCCTGCGGCGCCGCGTTGAAGCCCGCGTAACCGTTGTCGCGGCTGAAGCCCCGTCGCGAGAAGACCGGGTTACTGCTCCTCATCTCACTCCTCCATGGCCACCCTGCGCGGCCTTGGAAGTAAGAGTAATGCGGGAGCAAAGCGAACACCCTAGTGCCCGGGGAGGATCTTTCCTGGATCGTCACACCGGAATGAGGAGGACGGTGCGAGTTCGCACTGCTCACGCACCGGGCGCCGCCTCATCCACCGACAGCGGTACGGATTGGCGACACCGCCGCGGACATCGAAGGTGCGCGTGAGAACGGCGTGCGGGTGATCGCCGTCGCGACCGGCCGTAGCTCTGTGACCGAGCCGCGTGCGGCCGGCGCCGAATTCGTTCTGGACGACCTCACCGACACCGCTCGGCCCGTCGAACTCGTCACGAGCCGGCAGGCCGACCCGCGCACCAGGACCAAGGTGGCCCGGCGAGGCATACACCCGCGGCGCCCACCGGGCACGAGGAGCGGCTGTGGCAACGGGGCGTTTCCGCCCGTCACTCACTGTTCCTGACATTGGTGCCCGGAGCCGGACTTGAACCGGCACGCCCGCTGAGGGGCAGCGAGGTTTAAGCTCGCCGTGTCTGCATTCCACCATCCGGGCGTGGCGCGCGGCTCCGCGTTGGCACACGAGCCTATCGGGATGCGCCTCTTCAACAGAGGCGGGATAGCCCGATGTTGTCTTATTTTATTGACGTCTGAGGGTGCGTCAGTACCTGGGTTGCATGGTCGGCACGTGCCGGGGCCGGTCAGAGGGTCCGTACCGCGCGGTACGGAAATGACGAAAAGTCGCCGTCCGGTCACGCATCCGGACTGCCCCGCCCCGCCCCGGGCCTCCGTCCCCGCCGTCCGCGCGCCCGTCAACCAGGGCTCCGCCTCAGGGACGCCGTCATACCGCAGGAGGAGACGAACGGCCCCGCTGTCACTCCCAAGAAGGCCCCGGAACGGGTACCGGGAGTGACGACCCGGGCAGGGCCGAGCCCTGACGATGGAAGAGTCCACCGCGCCCCGAACCAGGAGTTGTTCGCCCATGACCACCACCACGACCACGCACCACGACCTCACCGTGGACGGTACGGACGCCGTGGCCGCCCGCGCGTCGGAACTGTCGAAGGTCTACGGGGAGGGCGAGACCCAGGTCGTCGCGCTCGACCGGGTCAGCGTGGACTTCCGGCAGGGCGAGTTCACCGCGATCATGGGCCCGTCGGGGTCGGGCAAGTCGACGCTGATGCACTGCGTGGCCGGTCTGGACAGCTTCAGCAGCGGCTCGGTACAGCTCGGGAACACCGAGCTGGGCAGCCTCAAGGACAAGCAGCTCACGCGGTTGCGCCGGGACAAGATCGGCTTCATCTTTCAGGCTTTCAATCTGCTGCCCACGTTGACGGCGCTGGAGAACATCACACTTCCGATGGACATCGCGGGCCGCGAGCCCGACAAGGAGTGGCTGGAGCAGGTCATCACCATGATCGGCCTCGCCGGCCGGCTCGGACACCGTCCGACCCAGCTCTCCGGCGGCCAGCAGCAGCGCGTGGCGGTCGCCCGCGCGCTCGCCTCCCGGCCCGAGATCATCTTCGGTGACGAACCGACCGGGAACCTGGACTCGCGCTCCGGGGCCGAAGTGCTCGGCTTCCTGCGCAACTCCGTGCGCGAACTCGGCCAGACCGTCGTGATGGTGACGCACGACGCGACGGCGGCCTCGTACGCGGACCGCGTGATCTTCCTCGCGGACGGCCGGATCGTCGACGAGATGCACGCGCCGACCGCCGACGGAGTGCTCGACCGGATGAAGGAGTTCGACGCCAAGGGCCGCACCAGCTGACGTACGCCAGGTCAGCGCTCTTCCCCCCGCCGGGCCCAACCCGCCCGGCTCATCCGTCCGGCCCATCCACCAGGACTTCCACCATGTTCCGTACCGCCCTGCGCACCGTGCTCGCGCACAAGGCCAGGCTGCTGATGACCGTGCTCGCCGTCATGCTCGGCGTCGCGTTCGTCTCCGGCACCCTGGTGTTCACCGACACCCTCGGCAGCGCCTTCCGCAACCAGTCGGCGAAGAGCTACAAGGACGTCGCCGTCGCCGTCACCTCGCACGACGGCACCGACTCCCCCAGAACCGACGGCAAGAAAGAGGATCCCGGCGTCAGCCAGGCGACCTTCGGCAAGATCAAGGCCCTCGACGGTGTCGCCTCCGCCACCGGCCGCGTCGAAGGCTTCGCGGGAGTCGCCGACCAGGACGGCAAGCTCATCGGCGACGGCTGGTCCACCAAGGGCGGAAACTTCGCACCGGCCAAGGACGGCAAGGACCCCGCGTACACCTTCACCCACGGCTCAGGACCGCGCGGGGACGGGCAGATCGCCCTCGACGCGACCTCCGCGGGCAAGGGCGCGTACAAGGTCGGAGACCGGGTGCGTGTCGCCACCAACGGCCCGGTGAAGGAGTACACGCTCTCGGGCGTCTTCACCACCGAGGACGGCGCGGTCAACGCGGGCGGCAGCCTCGTCCTCTTCGACACGGGCCTCGCGCAGAAGCTCTTCCTCCAGCCCGGCTTCTTCAAGGACGTCACGATCACCGCCGCGCCCGGCGCCTCCGACGCGACGATCCTCAGCCAGGTCAAGCCGCTGCTGCCGTCCAACGCGGACGCCCAGACCGGCAAGCAGCTCGCCGAGGACCAGGCGGAGAACATCGAGAAGGGCCTGTCGAGCCTCAATCAGATGCTGCTGGCCTTCGCCGGAATCGCCTTGTTCGTGGGGATCTTCCTGATCTCCAACACGTTCACCATGCTGGTCGCCCAGCGCACCAGGGAGCTGGCGCTGCTGCGCGCCGTCGGCGCCTCCCGCCGCCAGGTCAAGCGCTCGGTGCTGACCGAGGCCGCGGTGGTCGGCGTGATCGCCTCGGTCGTCGGCTTCGTCCTCGGGGTCGGGCTCGCGATGTCGCTGCGGCCCCTGGTCGGTACGTTCGGCGCGAAGATCCCGGCGGGACCGCTGGTCGTCTCGCCGACCGCGGCGGGCGCCGCCTTCGGTGTCGGCGTGCTGATCACCGTCCTCGCCGCCTGGCTCCCCGCCCGCAGGGCCGCGAAGATCCCCCCGGTCGCCGCGATGAGCAGCGTGCACGGCCTTGCCACCATGAAGTCGCTCGTCCTGCGCAACTCCTTCGGCGCCCTGCTGACGCTGGCCGGCGCCGCCGTGACCGTCCTGGGCGCCCGTCAGGGCTCGGACGGCCGGATGACGATCGCGGCCGGGGCGTTCCTGGCGCTGGTCGGCGTGATCGTGCTGATCCCGCTGCTGTCCCGGCCGGTCATCGCGCTCATCCGGCTGCCGCTCAACCGGGTCTTCGGCGTGGCGGGCAAGCTCGCGGGCCAGAACGCGGTCCGCAATCCCCGCCGTACGGGAGCCACCGCGTCCGCGCTGGCCATCGGGCTCACGCTCGTCACGGGCCTCACGGTGCTCGGTGTCACGATCGGCCAGGCCGTCGACAAGGCGACCACCGACACCATCAGCGCCGACTACATGGTGACGATGGCAAGCGGCGACGGCCTCGACCCGTCGGCGGTGACCGCGCTGGAGAAGGCCCCCGGCGTCAGCGCGGTCTCACCGCAGGTGGACACCGCCGTGAAGATCAACGGCGACTTCCACACCGTCTCCGGGGTCACCCCCGGAGACATCGAGAAGGTCTTCCACTTCACGACGGTCTCCGGTTCGCTGGACGCCCTCGGCGAGGGCGAGATCGCGGTCGACGCCAAGACCGCGAAGTCCAACGGCTGGAAGACCGGTGACACGCTGCCCGTCACGTACGCCGACGGGAAGGCGGCCCGGCTGAAGCTCGGTGCCACGTACGACGGGATCAACTTCCTCTCGCCGGTGCTGATCCCGAAGGACCTGGTCGCCGCTCACGACGCCAAGCCGCGCATTTCCCAGGTGTGGGTGGCCTCGGACGGCGGCGCGAGCAAGGCCCACGAGCAGGCGCTGGTGGACGCGCTCGGCGACAACCCGGCGATCAGCATCATGAACCAGGAGGACATCAAGAACACCTTCAGCGGCTTCATCAACACCGCGCTGAACATCATGTACGGCCTGCTGGCGATGGCCCTGCTCATCGCGGTCCTCGGGGTCGTCAACACTCTCGCGATGTCGGTGTTCGAACGGCAGCAGGAGATCGGCATGCTGCGGGCGATCGGCCTCGACCGCACGAAGGTCAAGCGGATGATCCGGCTGGAGGCGGTGGTGATCTCGGTCTTCGGGGCGGTGGTCGGCGTCGGGCTCGGTACGTTCCTGGCCTGGGCGATCGGCCAGACCGTCAAGTCCGACGTGCCGGGGTACGCGCTCGTCGTCCCGTGGGACAGGATCGGGATCTTCCTGGTGCTGGCGGGCCTGGTGGGGGTGCTGGCCGCGCTGTGGCCGGCGCGCAGCGCCGCGAGGCTCAACATGCTGACGGCGATCCAGACGGAGTAGTCGGCCGCCGGTACGTACGTGAACGGGCCCCGCGGCCGGATAGCCGCGAGGCCCGTTCACGTCGTACGCCGGTCAGCGCCAGTCGCGGGCGCGCAGCGGCAGTCCCGACGCACCGCTCTCCGGGGGCTTCACGGCCAGGATCTGGTTCACGCCGATCCGGTTGCGCTCGAAGGACAGCGCGGACGCGGCCATGTAGAGACGCCAGACGCGGGCGCGGCCCGGGGAGGTCAGGCGGACCGCGTCGGCCCAGTGGTCCTCCAGGTTGGCCACCCAGCGGCGCAGGGTCAGGGCGTAGTGCTCCCTGATCGACTCGACGTCCCTGGCCTCGAACCCGGCCTCCTCCAGCGTGGCGACGGTCCGGCCGAGGGGGGCCAGCTCGCCGTCGGGGAAGACGTACGCGTCGATGAACTCGTCGATGTGGTAATCGGCTTCGTTCGTCTCCGGGCGGCGGGCGATCTGGTGGTTGAGCAGCCGGCCGCCCGGCTTGAGCAGCGCGTACAGATCGTCGGCGTACTCGCGGTACTGGACGGAGCCGACGTGCTCGGCCATCCCGATGGAGGAAATCGCGTCGTACGGGCCGTCCCTGACGTCGCGGTAGTCCTGCACCCGGATCTCGATGCGGTCGGTGAGGCCTTCCTGCGCGATGCGCTTACGGGCGTACGCGGCCTGCTCGCGCGAGAGCGTGATGCCGGTGACCCGGACGCCGTACTCGCGCGCGGCGTGGATGGCCATGGAGCCCCAGCCGCAGCCGACGTCGAGAAGACGCTCGCCTTCCTTGAGTGCGAGCTTGCGGCTGATCAGGTCGAGCTTGTCGCGCTGGGCGTCTTCGAGGCTGAAGCCGGGAGTGTCGTCCCAGTAGGCACACGAATAGACCATGGACGGGCCGAGAACCAGCTCGTAGAAGTCATTGCCCACGTCGTAGTGGTGGCTGATCGCCTCTTTGTCACGGCGCTTGGTGTGCAGCGGACCACTTCTGCGTCTGAGCTCTTCGGCGGGCGGAGCGGGTGGCGGCCACGGGCCGGCGATCTGGAGTATGCCGCGCGCGGCGGCGCGCATGCGCGGGTCGAGCGCGGGATGGGCCGCGCCCCTGGCCTCGCCGTCGCGCTCCCAGATGAGCCCGGCGAGGCGGCCGAGCAGCTCGTAGAGATCGCCTTCCACGTCGATCTCCCCGGCCACCCAGGCACGGGCGAGGCCCAGTTCGCCCGGCTTCCACAGGAGACGGCGCAAGGCACGACGGTTGCGGATGATCAAGGCCGGAGCGTCCGGCGGCCCCGATTCGCTGCTGTCCCAAGCCCGGATGCGTACCGGGAGCGGAGCCCCCAGCAGCTCTTCGGCAAGAGTGGTCAGCCGCAGCGCGGCGTCGGCCATGGCGCACACCTCCGTGAATGGTGAAACCCAGAATGCTCAGCACCACGTAAACACCGGACGGGCGCCGACGCAGTCCCGACGGCGCGCAACGGTACGGCAAAATACCTGCACCCACCACGGATATTTCAGTCACACCGCCTTGCCCGCCTTGCCGTGCGCGCCCCGCCCGAGGGGCTGCGGGCTGCGGTCCGGGAGGCGCCAAGGGCGTTCCGCGGGAGGGGAGCTGTTGAGCCGCCAGGGCGATCGCTGTACGCCGGGAGGTGGAGGGCGGGGGTGGACGGCGAGGGGTGGACAGCGGCCGGCCGTCGCAGACAACGCCGGACAGCGGCCGGCCGTCGCAGACAACGCCGGACGGTGACGGACATCCGCGGAACGTTCCGAACAGCGCCGGAGGCGGCCCCGCCGCCCCGCCGGTCGCGGCCCCGGCGTCGTACATGTCGCAGCCCCGGCGCCGCGCAGCACGTCCCGGCCCCGGCGCCGACTCGGACCGCACCCCTCGTTCCGGAAAACCGAGAGGGCCGCCCGCACCACGGATGGCGGACGGCCCTCTCGGGTCGGTCAATCGGCCGGCCGACCGGTGGGTCGGCCGACCGTCACAACGGGGTCAGGAGGCTTTCGCCGTCTCCTGCGCGGGCTGCTGCTCGCCGGCCGGGGCCGGGACGGGCGCGGCGACCGGAGCCGCCTTCGGCTGCGGCTTGGCCGCCTCGTAGAACTCCTCGCGCGGCGTCTCCATGGCGCCGAGGGAGACGACCTCGCGCTTGAGGAACATCGCGAGCGTCCAGTCGGCGAAGACGCGGATCTTGCGGTTGAAGGTCGGCATGGCCATGCCGTGGTAACCGCGGTGGGCGTACCAGGCGAGACGGCCCTTGAGCTTGATCTTCATCTTGCCCATGACGATCATCGCGACGCCCTTGTGCAGGCCGAGACCGGCGACCGCACCCTTGTTGGCGTGGCTGTACTCCTTCTGCGGGAAGCCCCGCATGCCGGAGACCACGTTGTCGCCGAGGACCTTGGCCTGACGCAGCGCGTGCTGGGCGTTCGGCGGGCACCAGGCGTTCTCGACGCCGGCGCGGCGCGAGACCATGTCCGGGACCTGGGCGTTGTCGCCGGCGGCCCAGATGTAGTCGGTGCCCTGCACCTGAAGCTTCTCGCTGGTGTCCACGTGGCCACGGGGGCCGAGCGGCAGACCGTAGCGGGCGAGCGCCGGGTTGGGCTTGACGCCGGCGGTCCACACGATCGTGTTGGAGTCGACCTCAAGGCCGTTGTTGAGCTTCACGTGACCGTCGACACAGGAGTCCATGCCGGTCTTCAGGTAGACCTCGACGCCACGGCCCTCGAGGTGCTCCTTGCCCCAGGCGCCCAGCTTCGGGCCGACCTCGGGAAGGATCTTGTCGGCGACGTCGACGAGGACGAAGCGCATGTCCTCGCGCTTCACGTTCGAGTAGTACTTCGCGGCGTCGCGCGCCAGGTCCTCGACCTCACCGATGGTCTCCGCGCCGGCGAAGCCGCCGCCCACGAAGACGAAGGTCAGCGCCTTGCGGCGGATCTCCTCGTCCGTGGTGGAGTCAGCCTTGTCCAGCTGCTCCAGGACGTGGTTGCGGAGGCCGATGGCCTCCTCGACGCCCTTCATGCCGATGCCCTGCTCGGCGAGGCCGGGGATCGGGAAGGTGCGGGAGACCGCGCCGAGTGCGACCACCAGGTAGTCGAAAGGCAGCTCGTAAGCCTCGCCGACGAGCGGCGAGACCGTGGCGACCTTGCGGTCCTGGTCAATGGTCGTGACCCGGCCGGTAAGAACCTCAGCCTTGGGCAGCACGCGTCGCAGCGGGACGACGACATGCCGAGGCGAGATGCTGCCGGCAGCAGCTTCGGGGAGGAAGGGCTGGTACGTCATGTACGAGCGAGGGTCGACAACCGTGACGGTCGCCTCCCCGTAGCGCATCTTCTTGAGAATGCGACGAGCTGCGTACAGGCCTACGTACCCACCGCCTACAACGAGGATCCTGGGACGCTCCGTGGTGCTCATGGCATCGAGTATCCACCCACTCGGGAGGGGGACCTCGTGAGCCCCTTCACAAGATGTTGGGCCCATGGTGTTACACTGCGCGGCTCACTTGCCCAAAACGGACAGCGCGGGCGGACGATCAGGCCACCCACCGCCCGCCACGGAGGGCCGTCCACCCCTTGTGAGCTGGCCCTCGAGCCCCGGCGGCCATCCACCGGATCCACCTGCCCGCAACGCCTGCGGAACCGCCCGGTTGAGCACCCCCGGGAAACGTCTGAGCCCTCTGGGAAGGCCCGCGGAGGGGTACGTCGCACGGCGGGGCCGATTTCCTTGTGAAGAAGTTCACGATGTTTCTCGCGAAGGCGCGCCCAAAGCCCCCCGAAAGGCCGTTCCGGAGGGGCGGAACGGTCGCCCGGTGGGGGTGCGCGGCGAGCGGCAACTGGTGCGGGCGGGGGGCCGATTGCCCCTGGGAGCGATGTGCGCGGAGCCGGTCGCGCGGGCCCGCCCCGGGGATCGGATCGGGGACGGAGGGCGGCAGGGGCGGAACGGACCTCATGCGGCCGGCCCAGCCGCCCCACAAACGAGACATAAGCCACATAGAGGCGATGGTGCGGATCGGCTGATCGACCGGACGGCCGGCCCGGACGACGGGCACCCTCCGGAGCAGGTGCCGTTCCGGCGCGCGCCCTCCTGTGGCAGGATCCGCCCACCCGAACCGAGGAGGAACCGTGGCGGTCAAGTGGAGTCTGACGATCGACTGTGCGCACCCCGTGGCACTGGCGGAGTTCTGGGCGCTGGCGCTGGACTACGTCCGCAAGCCCCCGCCCGCCGGGTTCGGGAGCTGGGAGGAGTGGTTCGCGCACTACGACATCCCCGAGGAGGAGTGGGACGGGGCCGCTTATCTCTCCGATCCGGACGGAGTGGGTCCCGCGCTGTCGTTCCTTCACGTGCCCGAATCCAAGGTGGTGAAGAACCGCCTGCACCTGGACGTACAGGTGGGCGGCGGCCGTGACACGCCCTGGGAAGAGCGATGGCCGCGCGTGCTCGCGGCAGTTGAGCGATTGACCGCCGCCGGTGCGACCGCCCTGCGCACCTTCGAGCTGGAGGGCAGACCCGATCACGTGCTGATGGCCGATCCGGAAGGCAACGAGTTCTGTCTGGTCTGACACCCGCCTGTCAGCCGGACGTTGACCGCTCGTCAGCCGTGCGGCGGGCCGCGGCATTCGGCGTGCGCCGCCTCACGCTGCCCGGGGTCCCCTCCTGCTCCTCTACCGTGAGACGCAGACGGAAAACGACACCGGAACCGGCTCGGGAAACCGGCTCGGGAAACGGGAAAGTAGAGGTCGCCGCCATGGCCAGCCACCCCACGGGAGACACGGGACGGACCCTGCGCATCGGCACCCGCAGTTCGCCCATGGCCCTCGCACAGGTCGAGCAGGTCTCCGCCCTGCTGCGCAAGTACGAGCCCGACCTGCGGATCGACGTGGTGCCCGTCACCACGGAGGCGGATCTCTGGCGCGGAGACCTGTCCGAGCTGGGCGGGAAAGGGCTCTTCGTCAAGCAGATCGATCAGATGGTGCAGCGCGGCGACGTCGACATGGCGGTGCACTGCGTCAAGGACGTACCCGGCGACGTCCCCATGCCCGAGGGGCTGGTCTTCGCCGCGCATCTCCCCCGCGACGACGTCCGCGACGTCCTGCTCTTCCCCGAGGGTTCTCCCCGGCGGACACTCGACGATCTGCCCCCGGGCGCCACCGTCGCCACGTCCGCCGTACGCAGGACGGCGCAACTGCGCCGCGCACGGCCCGACCTCGACGTCGTACGGGTCAGGGGCGCGGTCGGATCCCGCGTACAGAAGCTCGACGGTGCGCAGCAGAGCGGCGACCCCAGGCCCGACGCGATGATCCTCGCCACCTCCGGGCTCGAACGGCTCGGCATCAGCGCGCGCGGCCGGCAGGTCTTCACCCTGGACGAGATGCTGCCCGCCGTCGGCGCCGGTGCGCTCGGGCTCGCCTGCCGCAGCGAAGACGAGCCGACAGCCCGCCTGCTCGCCCTGCTCGACGACGGGCCCACGACCACCGAGATCACCGCCGAACGCGCCATGCTGCGCGGCCTGCGAGGACACTGCAACAGCCCGATCGCCGGTCACTGCGTCACCACCCCCGAGGGCCGGCTCAGCCTGCGCGGCATGGTCTTCTCCCCCGACGGCTCCACCTTCGTCCACGCCCACCTGACGACCAGCGGCAGCAACCCGAACCCGGAAGCCCTGGGCGACCGCGTATGCGCCGCGCTCCTGCGCCAAGGCGCCCGCGAGATCATCGAGAACATCCCCCACTGACCAGCAGCCCCGCCAACCGATCCCCCGGGTTGCGCATTTGCTGGAGACCTCCGAACGCATCGCCCCGCAGCTCATCCGGAACCACCCCATCGCCCGGTCGACCCTGCGGAGCATCGTCTACGCCGAACGGGCGACCACCCGCGAGAAGCTGCGCCGCATGTCAGACCGCTTTCATCTCGACGGATGAGGACCGATAAGGACGGATGAGGGTGGTATTCCTCCCGTTCATATTCGGCCTGCGGCTCACTCCTGTCTTCGGAGCATGGCCGAAAGAACCTTGAAGCAACCCCCGGCGCAAGCCGCCGGGTTAGAGGCGAGCGCCCCGTACCACCCGCGACTCGGGGACCTCGCCCTCGATCTCGCCAAGGGCGGGCAGATCGGGGTCGTGGTCGCCCTGCCGGGCGACAACTCAGCTTCTTACCAACTGCGTTTGCCCGGGGGCGGGGGGGGTGACTGGCGAGCGAGAGCCAACGGGGACACCTTGCGCCCAGTGCCCGTGCCCATCACCTACGTCACCCCTGCCAGAACAGGCGACGCGGTATACGACCACCGGGCTCAGCAGGCCGCACTACCCGTCACGGTTCACCACGAGGACGGGGGCACATCAGAGTCGCTGCTCATCCTCACTCCCGGTCAAGTTGAGCTGCACAAACCGCAATTCGCGCGGCTCATCGCGAAACGCGAGCAGGCGCGGGGCAGACGTTGAACCCCCGCGTTTCAACGGTCACGCCGGGCGCGGGGGGGGGTACCGCACACCACCTGTCCGGAGTCGCCCCGCCGAGCAGCGCCGACGCCCATCGGCTGATTTCCGTCGATGAAGCCCTGGAGCGGATCAACACCGCCGCCCGGCACGTACCGACAAGTCCGCGACTGGCGTGGCCGACCGAGGCTCCGCCGTCCGTGCGGACGGTCGTGGCCCACGCGTCCCCGGACCCGCTGGAAGCACTGAGCGCCGCTCTCGCCCGCTCCGCCATCGGCTTCCTGACGGGGCCTCAGTACGAGCGGCTCCGCGCCTGCACGGCCCCTCGATGCGTCCGCTACTTCCTCAAGGGGCATGCCCGCCAAGAGTTCTGCAAGCCCTCCTGCAGCAACCGCGCCCGCGCCGCCCGCCACTACCGGCGTCACCGATCGCCGAGCGGTACCTGAGGCCGGCGTTTTCCGCCCGCCGCTCCGGCCCCGCGCCCATATATACGCCGGCGCCCCCGCGAGGATCACTCCCCATGAGGGCGCCGGCGCGTTATCTCAGGTCAGGCAGCGTCTTCCGCAGTCTTCCACGCGATGCCGTCCAGGATGTCGTGTTCGCTGACGACCACCTCGCGTGCCCCCGTCCGCTCCATCACCGCGAGCAGGATCAGCGCGCCCGCGCCGATCACGTCCGTCCGGCCCGGGTGCATGACCGGGATCGCGGCCCGTTCGTCGTGGGTGGCGGCGAGCAGGCGGTCGGTGATCGCCTTGACCTGGTCGTACGGGATGCGGGAGTGGTGGATCGCCGTCGGGTCGTACTCCGTCAGGCCGAGCGCGATGGCCGCCACCGTGGTGACCGAGCCCGCGAGACCCACCAGCGTGCGCGGTTCGCGCAGCGGGACCGTCTTCTCCGCCAGGTCGAGCGCCGCTTCGATGTCCGCGCGGATGGCAGCGATCTCGTCGTGTGCCGGCGGGTCGCTGAGGACGCCGTCCTTCTGGAGGTGGCGTTCGGTCAGCCGTACGCAGCCGATGTTCACGGACTTCCCGGCCCTGACCTCGTCGTCGCCGACCACGAACTCCGTCGAGCCGCCGCCGATGTCCACGACCAAGTAGCTGTCGTGGCCCGGCAGTTCCTTCGTCGCGCCGGTGAAGGAGTACGCCGCCTCCTGGTCGCCGGTGATCACCTCGGGCTCCACGCCCAGGATGTCCACGACCCCGCGCACGAACTCGTCGCGGTTCTCGGCATCGCGCGAGGCGGACGTGGCGACGAAGCGGATCGCGTCCGTCCCGCTCACCCCGTGCGCCCTGATGATCCCCGCGTACTCACGGCACGCCGCGAACGTACGCTCCAGCGCCTCGGGGGCGAGCCGGCCCGTCCTGTCCACGCCCTGTCCGAGCCGTACGATCGTCATCCGCCGGTCCAGGTCGACCAGTTCACCCGTGGCGGGGTCCGCGTCCGCCACCAGCAGGCGGATGGAGTTCGTACCGCAGTCGATGGCGGCGACCCTGGTCATCCGGCGGCTTCCTCTTCCGTCTCGTCCTTGCTGAACGGGGTCACACACGGGCCCTTGCGCCACCACTCCGGCAGCATCGCCAGCGCCTCGTCGCCCAGCGGGTTCACACCGGGGCCGGCCGCGAGCGAGTGGCCGACCAGGACGTGCAGGCACTTCACCCGGTCCGGCATCCCGCCGGCGCTGGGGAAGCCGGCGAGCACCTCGATGGCGTCGCGGCGCGCGATGTAGTCCTCGTGGGCCCTGCGGTACGCGGCGGCCAGCTCGGGATCGGTCGCGAGGCGTTCGGTCATCTCCTTCATGACGCCGTTCGCCTCCAGCGTGCCGATGGCCGAGGCCGCGCGCGGGCAGGTCAGGTAGTACAGCGTCGGGAAGGGGGTGGAGTCGGGGAGCCGGGGGGCCGTCTCCACCACGTCCGGCTGGCCGCACGGGCAGCGGTGCGCGATGGCGCGCAGACCGCGCGGGGGCCGGCCGAGCTGTTGCTTGAAAGCCGCGACGTCGGCCTCGGTGGGCTCGGTGCGTTCGGTCGTGGGAGGAGGGGTGTCCATGCCTGCCTTGGTTCTGCCGGTCGTTCTACGGTTCTGCGGTTCTACAGCTTCACAGGGGTTCTACAGCTGTACAGCTTTGCAGGTTCTACGGTTCTTCGGACCCGGGGCGGTCCGCGGGGGTCACGGCGTCCGGGCGGTCGGCGCCGTCGACGCCGTCCATCAGGTTCGAGTACCAGGCGCGGTCCGCGGCGCCCTCGTCGTCCGGGTCCTGCTTCCGCGCGTTGGGGTCGATCACGGTGAAGCTGGTCTCCCCCGGCTTCACGTAGTGCAGGTTCTCGCGGGCGAGCCGTTCGATGTACGCGTCGTCCTGGAGCCGCGCCTTCTCGTCGCGCAGGTCCTCCACCCGCTGCCGCGCGTCACGGGCCGTCCGCTCCTGGTCGGCGATGTCGTTGCGCTGCGACACGTACTGCCGCATCGGATACGCCAGCGCCACGACCAGCGTGCAGACGACCAGCGCGAGGAAGGCCGCCCGGCCGGTGAGCCGGGAGCGGCGGGCCTGCCGGCGGTTCTGCGAGCGGTAGACCCGGGCGGCCGTCTGCTCACCGAGCAGCCGCAGCCTGGTCGAAGTGGAGAACCGGTCCCGGTTCCCGGCCATGGCTCGCCTCCGCTGTTCCCGTGTCCCTTGTCCGTGCCCTGCCATCGTGCGCGCCTGCCGCACCCGTACCGCGCGTTCCGTGACACACGTACGTCCCCGGACACGGTACGGGACCGAGGACGGGGACGTACGTACGACGGGCGGGTCGGACCTGACCCCTCTGTCTGCCTGCTCAGTTACCGATGCCGGTGACTGTCCGGTCGGCTACTCGGCCGAGCGGAACCGCGGGAACGCGCTGCGGCCCGCGTACACCGCCGCGTCGTCGAGGATCTCCTCGATGCGCAGCAGCTGGTTGTACTTGGCGACGCGCTCGGAGCGGGCCGGGGCGCCGGTCTTGATCTGGCCGCAGTTGGTGGCGACGGCGAGGTCGGCGATGGTGACGTCCTCGGTCTCACCGGAGCGGTGGGACATCATGCACTTGAAGCCGCTGCGCTGCGCCAGCTCGACGGCGTCCAGGGTCTCGGTCAGCGAACCGATCTGGTTGACCTTGACGAGCAGGGCGTTCGCGGAGCCCTCCTCGATGCCGCGGGCCAGGCGCTCCGGGTTGGTGACGAAGAGGTCGTCGCCGACGATCTGCACCTTGCTGCCGAGCTTGTCCGTGAGGACCTTCCAGCCGGCCCAGTCGTCTTCGTACAGCGGGTCCTCGATGGAGACCAGCGGGTACGAGGCGACGAGCTCCTCGTAGTACTCGGTCAGCTCGACGGCCGAGAGGGACTTGCCCTCGAACGAGTACGAGCCGTCCTTGTAGAACTCGGAGGCGGCGACGTCCAGCGCGAGCGCGATGTCACGGCCGGGAACGTAACCGGCCTCCTTGATGGCCTCGAGGATCAGGTCGAGCGCGGCGCGGTTCGACTCCAGGTTCGGCGCGAAGCCGCCCTCGTCGCCCAGGCCGGTGGAGAGGCCCTTCTGCTTCAGGACCTTCTTGAGCGTGTGGTAGACCTCGGCACCCCAGCGCAGCGCCTCGGAGAAGGACTCCGCGCCGATCGGGGCGATCATGAACTCCTGGATGTCCACGTTGGAGTCGGCGTGCGAGCCGCCGTTCAGGATGTTCATCATCGGAACGGGCAGCAGGTGCGCGTTCGGACCGCCGAGGTAGCGGAAGAGCGGGAGGTCGGAGGCCTCGGACGCGGCGTGCGCGACCGCGAGGGAGACACCGAGGATGGCGTTGGCACCCAGCGACGACTTGTCCGGCGTGGCGTCCAGGTCGAACATGGCCTGGTCGATCAGGCGCTGCTCGGTGGCGTCGTAGCCGACCAGCTCGGGGCCGATCTGCTCGATGACGGCGAGGACGGCCTTCTCGACGCCCTTGCCCTGGTAGCGGTTCTGGTCACCGTCGCGGAGCTCAAGGGCCTCGAACGCACCGGTGGAGGCACCGGAGGGGACAGCAGCACGGCCGGTGCTGCCGTCGTCGAGGCCGACCTCGACCTCGACGGTGGGGTTGCCTCGGGAGTCGAGGATTTCCCGGGCTACGACGACGTCGATGGACGGCACGAGCATCTCCTTCTGGGATGTGACGCTGGAAGTGCAGGGTCTCATTGGCCTTGCGGCATGAGCCTAACCGGCTCCCGGGCATCGACCGCCCCCGCCCGCCCCCTGGGACGAAAAGAGGGGCGAAACAGCGAGGAGCCCCGGCCCGGCGCGTACGGGGGAGAACGCGCGGGACCGGGGTGGTCCGTGAGATGCCCCTGCCCCTGCTTGACCTACTGACCGGACTACGGAGACGGGGGTGGGCCGGACCGGCGCGGTGGCGTCCGGCCCACAGCGAACCGTCAGCTCAGGTGGAGCCGCTGGCCCGGGAAGATCACGTCGGCGTCGCGGACGATGTCCTTGTTCAGGTCGAAGACCTTCTTCCATCCACCCTTGACGTGGTGGGCGGAGGCGATCTTCGACAGCGTGTCGCCGGACTTGACCTTGTACTCGCCGTCGCCCTTCTTGACCGGCGCCGGGCGGGTCGTACCGCGCGAAGCGGTCTGCTCGTGGCCGCGCGGGGTCTGCGTCTTCGCCTTCGGCTGGGCCTGGGAGGCCTGCGGTGCCTGCGGCTTCGGCTGAGCGGCGGCGCCGCTCGACGGGGAGGCGCCGGACAGGTTGACGCCGCAGCTCGGCCAGGCACCCTTGCCCTGGCTCGCGAGGACCTTCTCCGCGACGGCTATCTGCTGGTCCTTGGTGGCCTGGTTGGCCTGCGAGGCGTACGCGGTGCCGCCGTACGCGGCCCACGTGGACGGCGTGAACTGGAGGCCGCCGTAGAAGCCGTTACCCGTGCTGATCGCCCAGTTGCCGCCGGACTCGCACTGCGCGACCTGGTCCCACTCCGAGGTGGTCGCGGCGGACGCGGAGGTCGCGCCGAGCAGCGGCGCGGCGACGGCGGCACCGGTGATCCCGGCGAGCGTGGCGTAACGGACGGCCATGGACGGACGGCGGTGCTTGCCCTTGTCGAGCCTGTTCGAACGCAGCATGAAGCATCTCCTCACCGACGCCTCCGAGGTCAGCTGTCGGGTTCGGGCCAAGTGAGTTGCCCGGCCGCGTGCTTGTGGCACGCGGCTACACCCCAAGCCGGTCTTCGGCCGTCTCTCGACGGCCGGGGCCGGCTACTTACCTTTGGGTCCCCCGGTCCTGCCTTCGGCGCTTTACGCGACGACTACGCCCTTCGATCGCCGGCAGGACTCGGCGTGACGATCGACGGGGCCCGCGGTGCGAGCGGTTCAGACCGTAATCACAGGACTCCCGCTTGTTCAAAGACGAACATCAAGGAGAAATCGCCCGTTCCGCCCCTGGGGCGCGGACCATTTCCGCAGGTGAGAGGCGAAAGGGACGAACGCGGCGGCCAAAGCGCATCAGTTACGGCAAAGAGACGCTTGTCTCACTTAGACAGAAGCGGACATAGAACGTCGAACTACCCGCCTCGGAGCCTCTACTTCACGCTCAGATCAAGGGTCTGGCCAGGAAGGATGAGGTCGGGGTCGGAGCCGACGACGCCCTCGTTCGCGTCGTAGATCGAAGTCCAGCCGCCGGAGAGGTCATGCGCCTCGGCGATGCCCCAGAGCGTGTCGCCGAGCTGAACCTCGTACGCACCGTCCACATCGCCCGTAACGCCCGAATCTTCCACAACATCCCCGTCGCGTCCTGACGGACCGTCACCGCGCGATGCATGACGGCCCGATTCGCGCGTTTCATCCGCATTGCCGTGTCCGGCGCCCCGCGGGTCGGCCGGACCGCGGTGCCTGCCGGGGGTCTGGCCGGCCGAGCCGGCCGGGTCCGCGGCTCCGGGGTCGGGTGTGGCGGACGAGGAGGGCGAGGGCGTGGTGGAGGGGTGGGCGGAAGGCGTGGCCGACCCCTCTCCCGCGCCCTGGCCGCCGGAGCCGGTGGCAGCGCCCTGATCCGCGGACGGGGAATCCGAGGGCGTCTCGGAGCCGGGTGCGGCTCCGGTCCCACCACTACCACCGCCGGTGCCCGGACCCGCGTCCGGAGCGGACGAGGAAGCGTCCGAGGGGGCCGCGCCGCTCCCGTCCGGCACGGAACCCCTGGGCGCGGCGCCGGGGTCGACGTCCGGCGCGGTGCCGTCGTTCGTCAGGCGCGCGAGCGGCGCACAGGTCAGCCAGGCGGCCGGCCCCTGCGCCTTCAGGACCTTCTCGGCTATCGCGATCTGCTGGGAGCGGCTGGCGAGGTCCGGGCGCGACGCGAAGTCGGCCCCGCCGAACTGGTCCCAGATCTCCTGCGAGAGCTGGAGCCCTCCGTAGTAGCCGTTGCCGAGATCGGCGCTCCACATGCCACCGCTCTCGCATTCGGCGACGCGATCCCACGTGGAGGCGTCGGCGGCGCTCGCGCCCGATGCGGCGAGCAGCGGGATGGCGATCGCCGATCCCGTCACTCCTGCGGCGACGATCAGGGCGGGGGCCTGGCGAGGTCTGCGGTGTCGGCCGTTGGCGGACATGCGATTGCCTTCCGTGTGACGACTGACGCCGGAAGCGTCAGACATGACGAGACAGGACGAGACGGGTCACACCGGGCCATGCCGGTCATGAACAAGGCATGGCGAGGCATCAAACGTGACGTCGACTACAGCGTGTGGCCGCTGAGTTGTCGGTGAAGGTAGCGGTACTCAAACACTTGTCACAAGTCGATGCAGCGGAGATCACGTGAAAGTCACAGTCCTGACGGTCCGTCAGGACTATGGGCCGTGAACTGCACAGGAAGGGTGCGCAATCCCCGCATGATGAGCCCACCCCGCCACCGCAAATCAGCTGGATCTTCCGCAAGCCGCACATCCGGAAGGCGGGTCAGAAGGGTCGCGAGCGCGGTCTGCCCTTCGAGCCTCGCGAGGGGCGCGCCGAGGCAGTAGTGGATGCCGTGTCCGTATCCGAGGTGTTGATTGTCACGTCGTGCGAGGTCCAGGGTGTCGGGTTCGGCGAACCGCTCCGGGTCCCGGTCGGCGGCGGCCAGGACGACGAGGACGGGGTCGCCCGCCTCGACCCGCTTCCCGCCCAACTCCAGCGCCTCGGTGGCGTATCGCCAGGTCGCCAGCTCCACGGGCCCGTCGTAGCGCAGCAGTTCCTCGACGCCCGTGGCCAGCAGGTCCGTCTCTCCGGCGTCGAGCGAACGCTGGAGGCGGGCGCGCTGCTCCGGGTGGCGGATGAGCGTGTACATCCCGTTGCCGATCAGGTTCACGGTCGTCTCGAAACCGGCGAACAGGATGATGAAGGCCATGGCCGCGGCCTCGTTCTCGCTCAGGTGCTCCCCGTCGTCACTGGCCCGGATCAGCCCGGAGATCAGGTCGTCGCCCGGGTCGAGCCGCTTGCGGTGGATCAGCTCGGCGAGGTAGCTCCGCATCTTCTTGACCGACCGCGCCACCCCGCCGCGCGGCCCGCCGCCGTGCCGGATCATCATCCCGGCCCAGTCCCGGAAGTCGTCCTGATCCTCACTCGGCACCCCGAGCAGATCGCAGATCGCGTAGATGGGGAGAGGGAACGCGAAGTCGTGGATCAGGTCGGCGGTGCCGTCCGCGGCGAAGTTGTCGATGAGCCGGTCGGTCAACTCCTGCACCCGGGGCGCGAATTCAGCGACGCGGCGGGGCGTGAACGCCTTGGAGACGAGGCGGCGGAGCCGGGTGTGGTCGGGCGGGTCGATGTTCAGCAGATGCGTCATCAGGTCGGCGTTGCGCTCGCCGGGGATACCCGTCCTGCCCTTCGCACGGTCGGATCCCGCGTGGTGCGCGGGGTTCTTCGAGAGGCGCGGATCGGCGAGGGCCTGCCTGGCGTCCCCGTAGCGGGTCACGAGCCATGCCTCCACGCCGCTGGGGAGCGCGGTCCTGTACACGGGGGCGTGCTCGCGGAGCCAGGCGTAGGCGGGGTACGGATCGGTGGCGAACTCCCAGGTGAACAGTTCCGGGACGCCGTGCTCCTTGTTCTGCATGCGACGACCGTACGCAAAAGCACCCACCCCTATACAAGCGCCCACCCCCGGTACGGGGACGGAGCACGGGGCAGGCCCTACGTCTCGCCTACGCCGATCCTCCGGCCGCCGGCTGCGGAACATGGAGGTGGTAGCGCAGTTCCTGGTTGGAGTTCCGTACGGTCAGGCCGTCACCGGTCAGGCGCGCGTCCTCGCGCTGCTTGATCAGCGCGGCGCAGACATCGCAGTCGGGGGCCACGTAATCGGGGCACGTGGGCGAGCCGCAACGGCACAGGGGCCAGGGCAGATCGGCCCAGCGCACGAGGTCGGGGCCCTCGGAGCCGGGGCCGGGTTTCGGAATCATCAGAACCTCGTCCGTACCGAAGGCGTCGGACAGCCGGGACAGCGAACGCCGCGCCTCGCTGCGGGTCGTCACGCCAGTCTCCACAGGCCGCGCGGCACCCGCCCCGGCGATTGTCTCGAAACCGACGCACTCGTCTCAGTCGCGCAGTCGCACATCGGGCCTCGCCTTCCGTCATTGCACAATTACCGTCTGTGCTCAAGAATCGTTGGTCACGCGTACGCCCGACAGAGGCCAGCCGTAGCCGGTCTGTCAGAGGACACAGCGGGAGTTGTAGTGGCAACACGCAAGACCAGTTCAGGGCGGAAACCGTCCGCACGACAGATGCTCGCCCGGGAGATCGCGCGGCTCCGGGAGGAGTCAGGTAAATCACTGGCCACCCTGGCCGACGACACCACGTACGACCGGGCCTATCTGCACAAGCTCGAAACCGGCGCGCGGATAGGGTCCCCCGACGTGATCGCCGCGCTCGACGCGGCTTACGCGACGGGCGGGCACCTTTCCCTGCTGTGGGAGCTGGCCCGCGAAGACGCGTTCGCGGACAAGTACAAGCGGTTCATGGAGCTGGAGGCGATCGCCACCGTCCGGTACGAGTACGCGGTGGGCACCATCCCAGGTCTGCTCCAGACCGAGGGCTACGCGCGCGAGGTGCTTCAGGCGGCGCGGTACCGCGACGACCACGACCTGTCCGAACAGGTCGCGGCGCGGCTGGGCCGGCAGGAGCTGCTGACCCGCGAGGACCCGCCGTACTTCAGGGCGTTCCTCGACGAATCCGTCTTACGGCGCCAGGCGCGCGACCCCGACGTGTGGGAAGGGCAGTTGGAGCATCTGCTGAGCGTGGGCCAACTGCCCAACGTCACGCTGCAGGTGCTGCCGTTCGAGGCGGGACTGCACGGCCTCGTGGGGACGTCACTCACCCTGCTGTGGCTGCCGGACGGCACCGCGGTCGCGTATACGGAGGACGCCCACTCCGGCGAACTCATCGTGGACGCCAGTGATGTCGAGGACCTGCGCCTCTCCTACGACCTGATCCGGGACCTGGCTCTGACACCGCGCGATTCCGTGGTGTTCCTGGAGGCGCTGCTGAAGGGCGGCACACCGGAGGTGTCCGACGAGGTGTGAGGAGGGCGCTGGGCGGTGTCTTCGCGGGGCCCTGCGAAGACACCGCCCGGCGATGTCGGCGGACGGTTCAGCGGGCCGTCTCCGTCGCCCGGATCTCGTCCCTATATACGCGCGCCGCCGCGCGCAGCGCCGTCTCCGGGTCCACGCCCGCCGCTTCCGCCCGGATCGCCAGCGCCAGCAGCTCGTAGCCGATGCCCCCGGACGGCTCCACCGGGACGTCCAGGCCTGCCGCACGGACCCGGCTCGCGAGCTTGGCGGCGAGGGCCAGTCCCGGCTGACCCAGCGGAACGCCGTCCGTGACGGAGTCCCGCTGTTTTTCCTCCGCCTTCCTGGCCAGCCAGAGCGCCTTGACGTCCTCGGGGGTCTCGGCCGTCTCGTCGCCGAAGACATGGGAGTGGCGGTGGATCAGCTTGTCCACGATCCCGCCCGCGACATCGTCGATCGAGAACGCCTCCCGGTCCTCGTCCAGACCGTCCTGGGCGATGCGGGCGTGGAAGACGACCTGAAGGAGTACGTCGCCCAGCTCCTCACGCAGATCGTCCTCGTCGCCGTCCTCGATCGCCTCGACGAGTTCGTACGTCTCCTCGATGGCGTGCTTGGCGAGTCCCTCGTGCGTCTGGATCGACGACCACGGGCACTCCACCCTGATCCGGTCCATGACCTGGACCAGATCGAGCAGCCTGGCGCCGGGGAGGTCGTACGAGCCGGGCAGCAGCTCCAGGTCGGGCATCTCGACACGGCCCGAGCCGGCCAGCCTGGCGAGGCCGTCGGTGAGCGCGCTGTCGGTGCCTTCGCCGCCGGCGGCCGGCAGGACCACGACCGTACGGCCGCCTGCGCACGCCTCGACCAGTTCCTCCGCCGCCGGTGCGGCGTGCTCGACCGCGACACCGGCCTCCCGCAGGTACGGCAGTTGCGGGTGGGCGGCGTCGGCACAGAGCACGCGGTCTGCGGCGTGCAGCGTCTGCCATGCGGGCCAGGACAGCAGGCCGGGAGCGACCCGGTGGCTGGCGGTCAGCAGGACGATACGGCCGGTGTCGGCGTGCGCGTCGACGGCGGGAGCGTGGTCGGCGGAGGCTTCATCAGTCACCTCTCGAACCTACCTCGGCCCCACCGGCCGGTGTCGCGGCCGGTGGGGCCGGAGCAGGGCGGGCTGCCGGTGTCGCGGCCGGTCAGAGTCCCGCGGGCTGCTGCTGCGGCGGGACGTCCTGCGTGACCTGCTTCAGCCACGGGGTCTTGGTCTCGCCGAGGGTGACCTGCTTGTCGTTCCACTCGCCGTAGCGCGGGTTCACGTCGACGTGCAGCGCCTTCGACGTCTTGCCCAGGGCGGCGACGAGCTTCTGGAGACCGTCCGGCGTCGATGTGTTGCCGCCGACCGCGGTGGCGACCTTGGCCAGCAGGACGTCCCGGCGGATCGCATCGTCGATCTGGTCCGGCGTGAGCGCGCGCTGCTGGAGCAGCAGCGCGGCGAACTGCTTCTCGCCACCGGACTGCGCGGCCGCCTGCTTCCTGGCGGTCTGGATCTCCCGGGGGCTGACCTTCACGCCGTTGTCGTCCGCGGCCTTCTGCAGGACCCGGTCGAAGATCAGGCCGTTCAGCTTCTCCTGGCTGAGCTGGCCGGTGTTCTTGATCAGCTGCGCGGCCTCCGGCGAGCGCTCCTGCGCGGTGCGGGCGTCCCGCACCTCGGCCTGGAGCGCGGACACCTCGATCCGCTGCCCGCCGACGACCGCGGCGGCTCCGGGGTGGGCGTCACTGCCGCACGCGGTGAGAAGGGGAGCCCCGGCGAGGAGCGCGACGGAGACGGAGAGCGCGGTGCGACGGCGGCGGTGCAAAGGGGGCCTCCCGGCGTGATTGTGCGGCGATGCACAAGACCTTGCAGTGATCGATGTTAGGCAGTCGGCGTGGTCTGGGCCACTGATTCGACCAACGATTCGGAGGCAGTTGAGGTCTCGGGCGCGCTCCATGATCGTCCGGAGGCGTGAGCGGAGGCCGCCCCGGAGCATGACCGGAGCGTGACCCGAGTGCGCGACGAGGCGTGCCGGCGCGTGCGTACGGGCGCGTACGGGGCACACCCGTACGCTCACCGCCTCGCTCGAGCGCCGCCACCGCCCTGAACACACCGTCAGTTCACTTTCGGGCCACTCACAACGAACACCTGTTCATCTTCCGGATGTTTAAGCGTTCGATTCCCGCTTTCTCGTGTCCTTTTACTGTCGGGATGACTCAAGCGACCCTGGCTCGGACACCAGAGCCTCTTCCCGAGCCTGAGGCACCTCTCACGCCACCCGCGCCCGCACCGAAGCACAACAGGCTCCGCTCCCTCGACGGGCTGCGCCTGCTCGCGGCGCTGATGGTCTGCCTCTACCACTACGCGGGGCGAGGCGGCCAGGTCGCTGACGCCTGGGGCCAGTCCCCGAGGCACCTGTTCCCCGACCTGTCGGCGTTCGCCGCCTACGGCTCGATGGGCGTGCAGGTCTTCTTCGTCATCAGCGGCTTCGTCATCTGCATGAGCAGTTGGGGACGCACGCTCGGCGACTTCTTCCGCTCCCGCGTCTCCCGGCTCTACCCGGCCTACTGGGCCGCCATCGTCCTGGTCACCGCGGCGTGCTTCATCCTGCCCTCGGTCAGTGAGCCGCTGCGCCTGCACGAGGTGCTGGTGAACTTCACGATGCTCCAGCAGCCGACGGGCGTGAACCGGGTGCTCGGCGTCTGCTGGACGCTGTGGGTCGAGGCGCGTTTCTACCTTCTCTTCGCGCTCTTCGTCGTGTGGAAGGGCGTCAACTACCGCCGTGTGGTCATCTTCTGCTGCCTGTGGACCGTGGCCACCGCCCTCGCGCAGGTCGCCGACAACGACCTCGTCACCCAGATCGTGATGCAGGAGAGCGCGCCGTTCTTCATCGGCGGCCTCGCCCTCTACCTGATCCACCGTTACGGCAGCGACCTGCTGCTGTGGGGCATCGTCGCCACCAGCTGGCTGCTCGGCCAGCACTACTCGACGGTCGCGCTGTGGAGCCCGAACGCGGGCGACGTCTTCTACCAGCGTTCGCCGTACGTGATCCTGCTGGTCGTGACCTTCGCTTTCGCGTCGGTGGCGGCCGTGGCCCTGGGGTGGCTGCGCTGGGCGAACTGGAGCTGGCTCACGTTCGCCGGAGCCCTCACGTACCCCTTCTACCTGGTCCACGAGCACATCGGCTGGTTCGCGATCACCATCTACCACCGGAAGTTCGGTCTGGAGCCGAGGCTGACCCTGATCGTCACGGTCCTCTCGATGCTCGTGCTCGCCTGGCTGATACACCGGCTGGTGGAGAAGCCGTTCGGGCCGCGCTTCAAGCGGGCGATGAAGGTGCAGGCGGACCGGCTGAAGGCGGCTTAAGGGCCGCCCCGAACGGTGGCCCGGGAGCCTTGTCCCGTTCCCCCCCTGCTTTCGGCGCCGGACACGGAACTCTCGTGGCCGGCGCCTTTCGCGTGCCCGAGCCCGCCGTCCGGGCGCAGCATGATCGCCCGGGACACCAGGAACGTGACCGGGATGGCGAGGACCGCCGCGATCAGCGGGGCGTAGCGGCTGCTGAGGTGCGCCACGTCCACCAGCAGGTAGACACCGCAGGTGGTGATGAGGAAGTTCGCCGCGTTGCTGAGCGGGAAGAGCAGGAACTTCCGCAGGGTGGGCCGGGTCCGGTAGGTGAAGCGGCTGTGCAGGAAGAACGAGCCGGTCATCGCGAGCAGGAAGGCGACGACATGCGCCACGACGTACGGCAGCCAGGGCAGCAGGAGCAGGTAACAGACGTAGTACGTGACGGTGTTGACCAGCCCGACGAGCGCGAACCTCACCATCTGGCCGCTGATCACACGCCTGTTGATCGCGCGCCCGCTGATCACACGCCTGTTGATCGCGCGCCCGCTGATCGCACTCCTGCCGACCGCGCGCCCGCTGGCCGCGCGAAGACCATCCGCCCGGCCACCTGCCGCCGGATCCCCGCACGGATCCCCGCCGGTTACCCAGTCGCCTCCGACCGTCCGCCCTCCGACCGCCATACGCGTACCGGCCCCCTTGCTCCCCTTGGCGCTTCCGGCCTCTCGTGTCACGGCCGTCCCGCGGCAGGAGTCTGACACAGCCGCATCCGTACGCCCCCGCCTTCCCCCGTCACGCGTCCACCAGAAGGCCACCCGTGGCTCACCAAGTCTTCATCCACTCAGCATGCGCAGATAGTGCCCATGCCGGAAAAGGCCGCATAGGTTCCCCGCATGTCATCTCTTCTGAGCAACCGGCTGGCGAAGCGGATCCTGCGCCCGGCCGCCGCCCTGGTGGACAAGCGCATCAGGTGGTCAACCTCCGCACTGCGCGAGGACGTTGCCGCGCTGCGGAGCGAAGTGACAGAGCTGCGCGCCCGGCAGTCCGAAGCACCCGGTCAGCAGTACGCCTTCGGGCTGCTCTTCGACGGGACGGCCCGCAGCGGCCCCCGGCTGCCCACTCCGGCTCAGTTCGACAGGGTGGTGGCGGAGATGAAGGGGGTGACCGGCCTCGATGCCAAGGTGGCCCGCCGCAATCTCACCGTCGCCTTCCGCAATGTGATCGCCTTCGAGGCGCTCGCCGTCGGCCGTCTCGCGGGGTCCACGTCCAACGTGTGCGGCAAGCTCGCGACGGTGCCGCTGCTCGCCCCGGCGAACGAGGACGTCCTCGAAATCGGCACGCTGTACGGACTGTTCTCCGCCACGCTGATGCGCATGCTGCACCGCGCGGGCGTGGAGCCCCGGCTGACGATCGTCGACCCGCTGGCCGGCAGCCAGCTCCAGCCGGGCACGAAGCAGGGTTCGGACCCGACCGGCACACCGGTACGGATGGACGTCGTACGGGCCAACCTCGCGCTCGGCGGCCGCGCCGGGTCCGAGGCACGCATCGAGCAGGGCCTCTCCGGCGACCCCGCCGTACGGGCCGCGGTCTCCGACCGGCGGTACGGCGTGATCATCGTGGACGGTGACCACTCGGCCGACGGTGTACTCGCCGACCTGGCATGGGCCGAGGAGATCGCCGCGCCGGGCGGGATCGTGGTCCTGGACGACTACGGCGACGGCCACTGGCCCGGCGTCAAGGACGCGGCCGACAAGCACCTGGCGAGCGGCTCCTCCCGCTTCACCCTGCTCGGCACGGTCGCCACCTCGGCTTTCCTGCGCGCTTCCTGACGCGCGGCCGTCCCTCGCTCCGCCGCGCGGTCGCCCACCGCGAGCAGAAGCCACACCGACGCCGTGCGGATGCCGAAGGCGCGGTCGGGGCGCCTCCCGGCCTCACGCCGCTCTCGCGGTACGGCGGCACCGCGCGGTACTTCGAGAGCGCCGGACGCGCGGAGGTCACCACGCACGCGCGGAGGTCACCACGCCGCCCGCCCCGCCCCGCCCCGCCCGCCGTGCTACCCGCCGCACTGCGCCAGCATCGTCCGCTTGTCGTCCGTCGTCACCGGAAGCTCGTACTTGAGCGACACCTGTGCGAACCGCACCGCGTAGGAGCAGCGGATCTGCTTGCTGGGCGGCAGCCAGGACGCGGGGCCCGAATCGCCCTTGGAGCCGTTCTGCGGGCCGTCGACCGGGATCAGGTTCAGCGGGTCGTTGGCGATCTGCTCGCGCTTGGACGTGTCCCAGTGCGCCGCACCCATCTGCCAGTCGTACGACAGCGGCATCACATGGTCTATCTGGATCGCCGTCGCCTTCTGCTTGCGCCACTCGATCGTCTTGCCCGTGTACGGATCGTGCAGCGTCATCGAGGCCAGTACGCAGTCGGACCCCGCGCGGTACGTGACGTCCTGCCCGTCCCTCTTCAGGACGTCGTTCCTCGTGTCGCAGCCGTTCCTTGCCAGTGCGACCCCTTGGACGGTGTCCTTCCAGGCATAGCCGAACTTGTCCCGGGCGTAACCGGTCTTGGGACCCCGGCCCTTGGTGGCGACCTTGTCGATGATCTTCCGCGCGGCCTTCTTGTCCGCGTCCGACGTGAGCGGCGCGAGGCCCCGCTTCGTCCCGTCCGGGTTGTCCAGCGGGCTGGCTCCGTAACTGCCGCCGGAACCTGTCGCGTCGGTCCCGGCGGCCGGGGCCGACGAGGCGGAGGAGAGGTCACCGGCCTCCACCCTGCACCCCTGCAGCACGGCCAGGGAGAGGACAACGGCCCCTCCACAGAACATCGTTCGCGTAAGTCGATCTCCAGGTATGCGCACTTCCCGCACCTTACGTGGATGGCCTGCGGAGCCGGACAGAAGACGTATGCCCAGTGATGAGGCCGTTCAGCGTTCGGCGGGGGTGCCCAACCGTGAAAACACTCCGGTCAGGCCCTTCTTGAGGAAACCCGACAGCGGCCGTTCGACAAAGCGGTGGATGAGCCAGCTCAGCACGAGAGCCGCCGCGATCAGCCCGGCGACCAGGAGTCGCGCGTCCACCTTGTCGTGCAGGTAGTGGATCGCCGTGGCGCCCGCCGAGTAGTGCACCAGGTAGAACGGATACGTCAGCGAGCCCGCCGTGGCCAGCCACTTCCAGCGGATCCGGTCGGCGAATCCCAGCGCGATGGCCGCCATGAGCAGCAGAAAGACCGTGTAGAGGACCAGCGAGACGCCCCAGGTCGAGACGCTCTCGAACTGGACCCGCCCCATGATCTCCTTCTGTGCCATCACCCAGGACAGGCCGAGGATGCACCACAGCAGCAGGTCCTGACCGAAGCGGTACATGAGGTACAGCGCGAGGCCGGCGATGAAGAACCACGCGGATTCGGGGTTGGCGAACGTGACCAGGAGCGGTATCCCGGACTTCGCCGCGACCGCCGCGACCGCGCCCCAGCCGCAGCAGAAGACGACCACTTTGCGGTAGGTCAGGCCGGTCGCCATGACCAGCAGGAAGACGAGGTAGAAGCGCAGTTCGGACCAGAGCGTCCAGTACACCCCGTCCACGTGCGGCATCCCCGCGCCCTCCTGGAGCATGGAGAGATTCAGGATCCACTGCGTGGGTTCCAGCGGCTGGAAGACCACCGGGAAGAGCGTCAGAACCACGGTGGTGAACAACACCGCGATCCAGTAGGCCGGGTAGAGACGGATCACCCGCGAGACGAAGAAGTCCCTCGGCCGCTTTCCCCACGAGGACATGCAGATGACGAAACCGCTGATCACGAAGAAGAATTCGACCCCGAGCCAGCCGTATTCGGCGACCGGCGAGAGATTCGGGAAGATCTCCGAGACCGGACGGCCCCAGATGGGATTGCCCGACTCCTCGGCGCGCGCCGTGCCGATGTAGTGGTGAACCGCCACCATCAGCGCCGCCACCAGGCGCAGCCCGTCGATCACATAGAGCCGGGGTCTGCGCCGCTCGGCCGGCCGCCGCGCCGCCTCGCTGTCAGCGGTGGCGGTGTTGGTGTTGGCGGTGGCGGCGGTGTTGGCGCCTGGGGAATCACTGGTCTCGGCCCCGGCCGGCTGGGGCGCCCGATCCCCGCCGGCACGTTGTTCAACCTGCTGCATATGTCATTTCGTTCCGCCTTCGGATCACGTCCACCGGGACGTCTCGTCAGCACGGGCGTACGAACCCGCGCGATTTTGCGGCTGCCCCGCCCCGGGCAGCCGCAAAATGAAGGCGAGTTGAACTCTACGACCCCAGAATCGTCGTCAGGAATTCACCCGTCCACGCGAGTAGTTCACGCCCCACCACGGGCTTTCCGCCGATCTTGCCCGCCGTCGGCCTGGGCACCAGGATCTGGTGGGCGCCGGCCTTGATGACCGTACGGGGATGCAGCCGCTTCAGCCGCAGCTCCTGCGATTCGCGCAACTCCACCGGCGCGAAGCGGATGTTGGATCCCTGGAGCACGATCTCGCCGACCCCGCAGGCGCGCGCCAGCATCCGCAGCCCCGCCACCAGCAGCAGGTTCTCCACCGGCTCCGGCAACTTGCCGTAGCGGTCGGTCAGTTCCTCACGGACCGCCTTGATGTCGTCCTCCGTACTGGCGGAGGCGATCGCGCGGTACGCCTGGAGGCGCAGCCGCTCGCCGGGCGCGTACTCGTGCGGGACGTGCGCGTCGACCGGCAGCTCGATCTTGACCTCCAGCGCCGGCGCCTCCTCCGCACCTCCGTCGACAGCGGCGCGGTAATCGGCGACCGCCTCGCCCACCATCCGTACGTACAGGTCGAATCCGACGCCCGCGATGTGCCCGGACTGCTCGCCGCCGAGGAGGTTGCCCGCGCCGCGGATCTCCAGGTCCTTCATCGCGACGTACATGCCCGCGCCCATCTCGGTGTGCTGCGCGATCGTCGCGAGGCGTTCGTGGGCGGTCTCGGTGAGCGGCTTCTCCGGCGGGTAGAGGAAGTACGCGTAACCGCGGTCCCGGCCACGGCCCACCCGGCCGCGCAGCTGGTGCAGTTGGGAGAGGCCGAAGTTGTCGCCGCGTTCCACGATGAGGGTGTTGGCGTTGGAGATGTCGATGCCGGACTCGACGATCGTCGTGGATACCAGCACGTCGAACTTCTTCTCCCAGAAGTCCACCACGACCTGTTCCAGGGCGCTTTCGCCCATCTGCCCGTGCGCGGTGGCGATCCGCGCCTCCGGCACGATCTCGCGCAGCCGCGCCGCGGCCCGGTCGATCGACTCGACGCGGTTGTGGATGTAGAAGACCTGTCCCTCGCGCAGCAGCTCACGGCGTACGGCCGCGCCGATCTGCTTCTGCTCGTACGGCCCCACGAAGGTCAGCACCGGATGGCGCTCCTCCGGCGGGGTGGTGATGGTCGACATCTCACGGATGCCGGTGACGGCCATTTCGAGCGTACGGGGGATGGGCGTCGCGGACATCGTGAGCACGTCGACGTTGGCGCGGAGCTTCTTCAGCTGTTCCTTGTGCTCCACACCGAAGCGCTGTTCCTCGTCCACGATGACCAGGCCGAGGTCCTTGAACTTGGTCTCGGACGAGAACAGCCGGTGCGTACCGATCACCAGGTCGACCGAGCCCTCGCGCAGCCCCTGGAGCGTCGCCTTCGCCTCCGACTCCGACTGGAAGCGCGACAGCGACTTCACGACGACGGGGAACTGCGCGTACCGCTCGGAGAACGTGCCGAAGTGCTGCTGCACCAGCAGTGTCGTCGGCACGAGGACCGCGACCTGCTTGCCGTCCTGCACCGCCTTGAACGCCGCGCGCACAGCGATCTCGGTCTTGCCGTAACCGACGTCACCGCAGATCAGGCGGTCCATCGGGACCGTCTTCTCCATGTCTTCCTTGACCTCGGCGATGGTGGAGAGCTGGTCGGGCGTCTCCACGTACGGGAACGCGTCCTCCAGCTCACGCTGCCACGGCGTGTCCGGGCCGAAGGCGTGGCCGGGGGCCGCCATCCGCGCCGAGTACAGCTTGATCAGGTCGGCGGCGATCTCCTTGACGGCCTTCTTGGCGCGCTGCTTGGTCTTCGTCCAGTCGGCGCCGCCGAGGCGGTGCATCGTGGGAGCCTCGCCGCCGACGTACTTGGTGACCTGTTCCAGCTGGTCGGTGGGGATGTACAGCCGGTCGCCGGGCTGGCCGCGCTTGGCGGGGGCGTACTCCACGAGCAGGTACTCGCGGGTCGCGCCCTGCACCGTACGCTGCACCATCTCGACGTACCGGCCGACGCCGTGCTGTTCGTGGACGATGTAGTCGCCCGCCTCCAGCGTGAGCGGGTCGATCGTCTTGCGGCGCTTGGTCGGCATCCGTACGCCGTCCTTGCCCGCCGCCTTCTGCCCGGACAGATCCGTCTCGGTCAGCACGGCGAGCTTCAGCGCCGGGTCCACGAAGCCGTAGTCGATCGAGCCGCGCGCCACATGCACGAGGGCCGGCGTGATCTCGGTGAGGCCCCGGCCGTCCTGTGCCTCCGGGGTGTCGAGGCGGGCCGGGATGCCCTCGCCGCTCAGCACCTCGACGGTGCGGGCGGCGGTGCCCTGGCCCTCCGTGACGAACACCGTGCGCCAGCCGTCCGCCAGCCAGCCCTTGGTGTCGGCGAGCGCGCGTGCGGTGTCGCCGCGGTACGCCTCCGGGGCGCGCATGCCGAGTGTGATCGTCTCGGGCGAGATCTCCTCGTCGACCGCGAACGGCGAGACCGACCACCACATCATGCCCAGCTCGCGCGCCCGGTCCCGGACGTCCGCGATGCCCCACAGCGAGGCCGCGCCCACGTCGATCGGGGCCCGGCCGCCGTCCGAGGCCGCCGCCCAGGACGCCTGCAGGAACTCCTGGCTCGTCGCCACGAGGTCCGCCGCCCTGGTCCGTACCCGCTCGGGCTCGCAGACGAGGGCCATCGAGCCCTTCGGCAGCACGTCGAGCAGCAGCTCCATGTCGTCCACGAGGACCGGGGCGAGGGACTCCATGCCCTCGACGGCGATGCCCTCCGCGATCTTGCCCAGCAGCTCACCCAGCTCCGGATGCAGCTCGGCGAGCGCGGCGGCCCGCTCCCGTACCTCCGGCGTGAGCAGCAGCTCCCGGCAGGGCGGCGCCCACAGACCGTGCTCGGCGACCTCCAGGGAACGCTGGTCGGCGATCTTGAAGTAACGGATCTCCTCGACGTCGTCGCCCCAGAACTCCACCCGCAGGGGGTGCTCCTCGGTGGGCGGGAAGACGTCCAGGATTCCGCCGCGCACGGCGAACTCGCCGCGCTTCTCGACCAGCTCCACACGCGCGTACGCGGCGGCGGCGAGTGCTTCCGTGACCTCGTTCAGATCGGCGGTCTGCCCGTTCCTCAGCGACACGGGCTCCAGGTCGCCGAGGCCCTTGACCTGCGGTTGCAGTACGGACCTGATGGGCGAGACGACGACGCTGACGGGCCCGGCGGTCGGATCGTCCTTCGACGGGTGCGCCAGCCGGCGCAGCACGGCGATCCTGCGGCCGACGGTGTCGGAGCGCGGCGAGAGCCGTTCGTGCGGCAGCGTCTCCCAGGACGGGTACTCCACGACGGTGTCCGGATCCAGCAGCGTGCGCAGCGCCGCCGCCAGATCCTCCGCCTCCCGCCCGGTCGCGGTCACGGCCAGCACGGGCCGCCCGGCCTCCCGGGCGAGCGCGGCCACCGCGAAGGGCCGCGCGGCGGGCGGCCCGACGAGGTCGACGTGCGTGCGGTGACCGTCGGCGGCGGCCTTCACCGCTTCGGCGAGTGCCGGGTCCTTGGTGACGGCGTCGAGCAGACCGTGCAGGCTCATGAAGGGTGGCTTCCGTCCGGGTCCGAAAAGTCGCGAAAAGCGAGGGACAACGCGAGGGCCCGACACGTCTCACGGGCCGGGGTCTCCCAGAGTACGACGCCCATACGACACCCGGCGGCGGGGCGGCGGCACGGGGGGCCGGGCCGATCGACGGCGGGCGGAGCGCCTGCGCCTCGGCCCTCGTCACCACGGGGACGCCACGGGGGCGCAACGGGGGCAGCCTGCGCCGTCGTGGGTCTGTCCGGCGCGCGGGGTTCCGTCCAGCGCGCGGGCAGACCTCGGCCGACGATGGCGCGAACCGGACCACACGAGACATTGCTCTGCGTAATCACTCCTCGTACAATGGGCAACATTCCGCTGTCGACATCGCCACCCGGGGGGACGGATGCATCGTCTGTGGGAAGCAGATCCGACCGCGTTATTCAGGCGCCGCCTCGGCAAGGCGGCCCAAGAGCTGGGAAACTCGCGGGACGATGACGACTGCCCGGACATCTGGCAGCTCGAAAACGGTGACATCGCGGTGATCGGCCGCGATCTCACGGCGGCCTATTCGTCGCATCTGCCCGCCGGAGTCACTTTGGCAGCGGACGAACGCCTCGTTGTCATTCCCGGCAACATGCTGAGCGCGGCGAAAGCGGACATCCCTGATGCGTGACCCGGATGTGCCGACGGTCGCTGAACCGGATGTGCCGGCGCTCACTCCCGAGCTGGGCGAGCGGCTTCTCAGCAAGGACTACAAACGCGATTTCCGCGAGAGGCAGGCAGCGATCCACGACGGCGCCTCGTGGAAGCTGGAGCGGCGGCAGCACTTCGAGGAACAGGGCGACGCCAGCCGGGACGCCCTCAGCCGCGGCGACTGGCACGAAGCGCTCCGCGTCTTCGACGAGGAGCGGGACGCCCTGATCACCAAGGCCAGGGAGAACAAACGCCGGGGATACGTCTTCCACCGGGTACGCGTCGTCGAACAGCCCGTCACCCCCTACGTGCAATGGGAGTTGCACGCACTGCACCAGCAGGCCGAACTGGGCGGCAACCGCGTACGGATCGTGACGGCGGACGCGGATGAGGTCGCGCGAGCGGAGAGAACACAGCCGCTCCCGGAAATCGTGGTGCTGGGAAGCAGGACGCTCTACCACGTCCTGTACACCGACACGGGCCGCCCGTCGGGCGCGATCCGCTTCACCGACCGGCAGCAGGTCGAAGCCTGGGAGCGGTACATCCGGTCGCTCTACGAGGCGGGCGAGGACATCACCACGTACTTCCCCCGCGAGATCGCGCCACTCCCCGAGCCCCTGTCGGCGCTGTCGCCCGCGCCCGTCTCCTTGCCGGAGTAACCCATCGACGAACACAGCGATGCGTCAGACGCCCCCCGCAGCTCGGACAACAGCATGTCGGGAACGTCTTCCCACGACGTCGTCCAGGCGGGCAGCATCAGCGGTGGCGTCCACTTCCACCAGCACAGAATGCCGGGAGGAGACGGGCACGGAGACGAAAGCCGCGACGGCCCCGTGCCACGGCAGTTGCCGGGAGACGTTCGCCGCTTCATCAACCGTGCCGCCGAGCTGGACCGGCTGAACGCCGTCCTGCCCAGCGCGGACGGCGCTCCTCTGGTCGTCTCGGTGTGTGTCGTCGCAGGCACGGCGGGTGCGGGCAAGACCTCCCTCGCGCTGCACTGGGCGCATCAGCCGTGGGGGCGGTTTGCGCCTGGTCAACGCGGCCCCTCCGGTAAACGTCACGGCCGCGCAGCCGGGATCGCACGACAGGCGGCACGTCTTCGCGGCCGGCGGCGCCCGATCGGCTCCGGGTGCCCCACGTGAAGTTCAGGACACCCGGTGCGTCGTCCGGTACGGCGGGCTACCGCGTGCCCGCTCTGAGCGTGAACCCGCCGTCGACCACGAGAACCGTGCCGGTGATGAACGCCGCGTCGTCCGAGGCCAGGAACAGCGCGGCGTTGGCGACGTCCCAGCTGGTGCCCTGGTGGCCCATCGGGACCATCGCGGCGCGCCGGGCGGCGACTTCCGTACGGTCGACTCCGCCGGCGCGGGCGACGGAGTCGACGCCCATCGGTGTGTCCATCATGCCGGGCGCGACGCAGTTGACGCGTACGCCGTGCGGCGCGTACTCCAGCGCGAGGCTGCGGGTCATCGAGTGCACCGCCGCCTTGGAGGTGCTGTAGGCGATGGCGTCGCCGCCCGCGAGCAGTCCGGCCATGGACGAGATGTTGACGATCGAGCCGCTGCCGCGCTCCCGCATGTGCGGAAGCACGTACTTGGACGTCAACCACATGCCGGTCAGGTTCACTTCGAACCCGTGCCGCCACGCCTCGGCCGTCAGGTCCTCGGTGCGGCCCGCGGGCACGATGCCGACATTGTTGTGCAGGACGTCGACCCGGCCCCAGGCGTCGAGCGCCGCGTCGAGGATGCTCGCGCAGTCGCTCTCCACGGTGATGTCGGCCTGGTGGGAGGCCGCGGATCCCCCTTCGTTCCTGACCAGTTCGGCGGTGTCCTCGGCGGACTGTGCGTCCCGGTCCACCACCAGGACCGTGGCACCTTCACGGGCGAACGCCAGCGCGGCGGCGCGGCCGTTGCCGGTGGTCGTGCCCGGAGTCTGGCCGCCGCCGACCACGACGGCGGTCTTTCCTTCCAGTCGCCCACTCATTCGGCGCCCTCTTTCGTCGCCTCGTCCACGAGCCAGGACAGCGAGGTCGCCAGCGGCCAGCCCGCGTAGTAGGCCATCTGCACTGCCACTTCCCGCAGTTCACCGGCCGTCAGGTCTCCGCTGTCCAGGGCCGCCTGTACGTGCAGGGGCCCGTGAATCCGGTCGCGGCCGAGCATGGTCAGCACCGTGAGGGTGACGATGCGGCGTTCACGGCGGGACAGCCCCGGCCGGTTCCACAGGTCTCCGAAGACGACCTTGGTCGCGAGGTCGTCGATCGTCCCCGTCCCGACCGGGATGGAGTCCTCCGGGACGCACATGACCTCGGCCATGGTCGCCCGGCCCAGCTCTTCGAGGTGACGGAAGTTGTCCGTACGCTCCTCTCCGGCCTCGCTCACCATGTCGCGGGCAGTTCTTCGAGCCCGTACGTGAGAGCGGTGTTGTGGAAGCGCAACTCGTCCTCCCCGACGGCCAGTCGGAGGTCCGGAATGCGCTGGAACAGCCGGGGCCAGGCCACTTGCATCTCCACGCGGGAGAGGTTCTGTCCCAGGCACTGGTGCACGCCGAAGCCGAAGGCTATGTGCTTGCGCTCCACGCGCGTGATGTCCAACTCCTCCGGCGCGGCGAAGACTTCGGGATCACGGTTGGCGGCGGGGAGGTTGCAGATGATGCCTTCCCCGGCCTTGATGAGGACGCCGCCGACCTCGGTGTCCTGGAGCGCGATGCGACGCGGCTCCGTCTGCACCATGCTCCAGTAGCGCAGCATCTCCTCGGTGCAGGTGGCCGCGTACTTCGCCGGGTCGGAGAGCAGGATGCGGCGCTGCTCCGGTTCGCGGATCAGGGCGAGGATGCCCAGCCCGATCATGTTGGCGGTGGTCTCGTGGCCCGCGCCGATCACCAGCGTGCCGAGCCGGACGGCGTCCTCCAGGGTGACGTCGGACCTCTCGTCCACATGGACGTTGATCAGCCGGGACAGCAGTCCGTTGTCGGGCTCGGTGCGCTTGCGCTCCATGTGCGTACGGAGGTTGTCCTGAAGCGCGGTGATCGCGGCCAGCTTCTCCTCCGCGGGAAGGTTCAGCTGCACGAGCTTCTTCGAGGACTCGTGGACGACGTGGCTCTCCTCGTACGGAACCCCCAGCACCTCGCAGATGACGACGGTGGGCAGAGCGAGCGCGAAGTGCTCCACCAGGTCCACCGGCCCGCCCTTGGCGAGGAGTTCGTCGATGAGCTTGTCGGTGAGCTCGGCGACGCGCGGGCGCAGCGCCTCTGAACGCTTCACGGTGAAGTCGGGCGTGAGGATGCGGCGGACCGGCAGATGCTCCTGGCCGTCCTTGCGGAAGAAGATGTCTCCTTCGACCTGCGGCTGGGCGGCGCTGGTGCTCGGGAAGCCCGGCGCGGTGACATCAGCGCCGAACCGCTCGGGAACGCTGAGTACTTGCTGCACGTGCTCGTGCCGGGTGATCAGCCACGGCGTACTGCCGTTCCAGATCTTCACGCGGCGCGGTGCGCCCGCCTCGCGGAACTCGGTGGCCTGCTCGGGCGGGGCGAACGGGCAGCCGCGCCGGAGCGGGAAGTCGGGTACCTCGGTGTGCTCGGTGAGGGTGGTCACGGGGTGCTCCTTGTGAGGGGACAACGGGTCGGGCGAGTACCGCGATGCCGTGGTGGGGTTCACGCGTCCAGCACGATGGCGGCGGCGGGGCAGACGGCCGCGGCGTTGCGTACGTTCTCGTGCTGCCCGGCGGGCGGCTCGGCGTCGAGGAGGACGACGACACCGTCCTCGTCCCGCTGATCGAAGACCTCAGGAGCCACCAGAACGCACTGCCCGGCGCCACAGCACTTGTCTTCCTCGATGGAGATACGCATGGCGGAGGGGTCCTTTCGTATGGAGGGCGGGCGATGCACGCCCAGTAAGTAATCGAGTATTAATTTACGTTCGTTTATTTAGAGTCTCCACCGCGCACGGCCGACGATTCTGTGACCTGCGCCACTCACCCGCGGAGACCGCCTGTGCGATTCTGGGGATATGGCCAGAATCATCAACCCCGCTGCGACGACTGCGACATCCACCGCCGCGGCCCGGTCGCGCAACGCGCGCGGAGAGGGGGACAAGCTCCGTACGGAGATCGTGGAGGCGATGCTCAGGCTGCTCGCCGACGACGAGCGGATGCGGCCCGTACCGCTGTCGCTGCGCGAGGTCGCCCGGGAGGCGGGCATCACCGCACCGGCCATCTACCGCCACTTCGCGGGCAAGGACGACCTGACCCGCGCCGCTCTGGACATCCTCTTCGAACAGCTCCTGGCCGCCATGGACCGCGCCGACGCCGAAGCCGCCGGACAGGAACCGAGCGTGCGACTGGCCGCGCTGGCACACGCCTACTGCCTTTTCGCGCAGGAGAATCCGCCCAGCTTCCGCATCATGTTCAACGCCGCGCCGGACCTCTCGGGCGACGGGACCGCGCGGATCTCGGAGCGTTGGCGCACCTCGATCGCACGACTGGCCGAGACGAACGCCCGAGTGGCACGAGCCCCGGAAACGGCGGCAACATGGGTGTGGTCAGCGGTCCACGGACGGCTGATGCTGGACCTGTCGTCTGCCGGAGCCCTGGGCCCGCTGGGCGACATGCACACCTTCATCGACGACCTCACGCACGACCTGAAAGACGTCAGCTAGGACTGTCTCCGACGGCCCCGATGAGTTCGGGCCGGCCGCGAGGTCTACCCCGTGCGCAGAGAACCGCGTGCGAGCCGCGCGCGAACCGCGCCGGGAGCCGCCTCGAGAGACACGTCGAGAACGAGGAGCCGACGATGACCACCGCCGCGCTGTCGAGCGCAGGCCTCACCCGCCTGCACGACGTCATGACCTCCCACGTCGAGGCCGGCGAACTGCCGGGGCTCATCACGCTCGTGGCCCGGGGCGACGACGTGCACATCGACACCATCGGATCCCCGTCGTTCGCCGACCCCACGCCCCTCCTCCGCTCGTCCCTCTTCCGCCTCGCATCGCTCTCCAAGCCGATCACGGCGGTGGCGGCGCTTTCGCTGGTGGAAGAGGGGGTGCTGGGTCTGGACCGGCCCGTCGACGCTCTGCTGCCCGAGCTGGCCGATCGCAGGGTCCTGCGCGCCATCGACGCCGAACTCGACGACACCGTCCCGGCCGGCCGGCCGATCACGCTGGAGGACCTGCTCAGCTCCCGGCTCGGACTGGGTGTGATCCTGGCGCAACCGGGCAGCTACCCCATCCAGCGGGCGGAGGCCGAGTTGGGCCTCCGGACCATCGGGGGGCCGCCGTGGCCGCCCGGGACGTACGAGACCGACGCGTGGATGGCGGCGCTCGGCACCCTGCCCCTCGTGTACCAGCCGGGTGAGCGGTGGCTCTACAACACATCGGCCCAGGTGCTCGGCGTGCTGCTGGCCCGGGCCACCGGCAAGGACATCGAAACGGTGCTGCGCGAGCGCGTCTTCGACCCGCTGGGCATGCCCGACACCGGATTCACCGTCCCGCGGGACCAGTTGAGCCGCCTGACGACCGCGTACGCCTCCGATCCGCAGACCGGCAGGCTGTCCGTGCTCGACGCCCCCGACGACAGCTGGTGGAGCACCCCGCCGGCGTTCCCCGACTCCGGCGGCTGGCTGGTCTCCACGATCGACGACTACTGGACGTTCGTCTCCATGCTGCTGGCCGGAGGAAGCCTGCGGGGACGGCGGATCCTCTCCCCGGAATCGGTGACGCTGATGACGACGGACCGGCTCACGAAGGCCCAGCGTGAACCGTCGGAACTCATCCTCGGCGAACACATGGGCTGGGGCCTGGGCATGGCGACCCAGGCAACGGACAGCACCGCGCCCCTGCCGAGCGGCTTCGGCTGGAACGGCGGCATCGGCACCACCTGGCGCACCCATCCCGGCAGCGGAGTGACAGGAATCCTGCTGACCCAGCGCCAGGCCAACTCGCCGCTGCCTTCCCCTTTGATCAACGACTTCTGGTCAGCGGTCAACGCAGCCGCCACCCCGTAACCACAACCGAGCCACACGCCGCGCGAGCGAGCCCCTCCGGACCAACAAAGCGCCCACGACGGCCGCTTGCGCAGCACGCCGGAGAACAAACGACCTCCCCGGGCCCACCTCGTACGGGGCGTCCTTCAACCTCAAGGAGCGCACGCCATACCGACACTGCCCGCCTCAACGTGAACGAGCCGGGCCTTCCCGGCAGAATCGGTCTGGGCGTCGCCCTGCGCGACGGTCAGGGAAAGGTCCTCGTCGGCAACACCGCGCTGATGGCCGCGCTGCCTTCCCTGGTCCCGGACGAACTGGAATGGAACACCTCGCCGGTCCAGGACCCGTACTGCACGGCGGTGTACGACTTCACGCACTGGTGACATACCGATTTCCACGCCCCGCGGCCCCGGCAGGCGCCATAAGGCAACGCCTCCCGGGGCCGGACGACCCGCCCCCTACCGCGTCAAACTCCGCGGAGATCGCGATCACTCCGTGGCGATCGCGTTCAGCACGTTCATCCGTCCCGCCCGGAACGCCGGAACCAGCGCCGCGATGAGGCCCACGAAGGCCGAGCCCACGAAAACGGTCAGGATGGTCGGCCACGGTATGTCCAGCACTCCCAGCCCCTGCAAGGCCAGCAGCTTCTGTGCCGCCGTTCCCCAGCTCATGCCGAGGCCGAGGCCCAGCAGTGCGCCGAAGAGGGCGATGACCACCGACTCCAGGCGGATCATGCGGCGCAGCTGCCTGCGGGAGAGGCCGATCGCGCGCAGCAGTCCTATCTCGCGGGTCCGCTCGACCACCGACAGCGCCAGGGTGTTCACCACGCCCAGCACCGCCACGATGATCGCGAGGGCCAGCAGGCCGTAGACGATGTTGAGCAACTGGCCTATCTGGTCCTTGAGATCCTGCTTGAAGTCGGCCTGGTTCTGCACCGTGTACTGCGGATACGCGGCCAGCGCGTCCTTGAGGGCCGCGTACGCCTCTTTCTCCTTGCCGTCGTCGGCGACCGCGAACATGATCAGGTTCTTGGGCATCTTGTCGGCGGGCACGTATTGTCCGGCGGTCGTGACGTTGAGGTACATCACGCCCCCGTCGATGCTCGATTCGTCCGACGTGATCGCGGCGACCTTCAGCCGGGCGCGCTCGCCGGCCTGGAAGGCGACGGTCATCGTGTCGCCGACCGTGATGCCGTGTGCCTTCGCGTACGTGTCACCTACCGACATGGCGTCCTTGCCGTACGCCGCCGCCAGCTCACCGGCCACGGTCTCCCGGCGCAGATCCTGCGCGTACGTCGGGTCGGCCGCGACGAGGTCCTCGTTCCGCGACGTGCCGTCGGGCGCGGTCAGCTTCGCCTCGACCAGCTTGTACTGGGTGACGTGGTCGATGTCGGGCACCTTCTCCAGCGCGGCCTGTGCCTGCGGCACGATCGGCTGGCCGGTGCTCGACTGGACGATGAAGTCCGCGCCCACCGTCCTGTCCAGCTCATCGGTGGCCGAGGCGACCATCGAGGAGCCGACCACCGACAAGCAGGCCACCAGCGCGAGGCCGATCATCAGGGCGGCGCCCGTCGCTCCCGTACGCCTCGGGTTGCGCAGCGCGTTGCGCTCCGCCATCCGGCCGACCGGGCCGAACGCGCGCAGCACCACCGTACTGAGCGCCCGGACCACCACACCCGCCAGCAGCGGGCCGATGACCACGAAGCCGATGAGCGTGCAGACCACGCCCACCCCGAGGAACAGCGAACCGTCCGCCGCCTCGTCGGCCCGCGCCGACATGAACAGCGCGGCGCCGCCCGCCAGGGTCAGCAGCAGACCCAGCACCGCACGGATCAGGCCGGACCGTACGTCGGCCGGCGTGCCCGCGTCGCGCAGCGCGGCCATCGGCGAGACCTTCCCCGCTCGCCTGGCCGGTACGTAGGCCGCGACGACGGTCACCACGACTCCCAGCAGGAGCCCGATCACCGGGGTCGTCCACTTCACCGTCAGGTCCTGCGTGGACAGTTCCAGGTCCATCGCGGACATGAGCTTCATCAGCCCGACCGCGAGCCCGACCCCGGCGGCCACACCGGTGACAGAACCGACGATCCCCAGCAGCACGGCCTCCACCAGCACCGAGCGGTTGACCTGCTTGCGGCTGGAGCCGAGGGCCCTCATCAGCCCGATTTCCCGGGTCCGTTGGGCGACCAGCATCGAGAACGTGTTGACGATGAGGAAGATGCCGACGAGGAAGGCGATCCCGGCGAAGCCGAGCATCGCGTACTTCATGACGTCCAGGAAAGACCCGAGACTGGCCCGGTTCGCGTCCGCGGCCTCTTGCCGAGTCTGGAGCTTGCTGGAGCTTGTACGCGCCCGAGCCAGCCCCCGCGCCCGAGACGCCCAGCGCGGATGCCACGTTCGTCTTGAGCCGCGCGTCGCTGACGCCCTGGTCCGCCGTGACGTTGACGGCCGTGAACTGGCCTGCATCACCGAGCAGTTCACGCTGCGCGGTCGCGGTGTCGAAGTAGACGGCGGCCGCACCCGGGTTGGTGACGGAGAACGTGGCGATCCCGGAGATCTTCGCCGTGAAGTCACCCGTCACCGCGATGGTGCGCAGTTCGTCGCCGAGCGCGAGGTGACGCTTCCGCGCGGTGTCCGCGTCGACCATCACCTCGGCCGGTCCGCGCGGCGCGTGTCCTGACGAGATCCTGGCCGAACGCAGGTCGTTACGCGTCCAGTTGCCGGCGATGGTGGGAGCGCCGCTGGTCGAGCCGATGTTCTCACCAGCGGCGTTCACCACCGTCACGCTCATGCTGCTGACCGCGCCCTCGGCGAACCTCACCCCGTCCGCCCCGCGTACCCGCTCCACCGTCGAGGCGGGCAGCGACTCCGGCTTTCCGCTCTGCGGTGTCTCGTCCGTCGCGTCCGCGCCCTTGGGGCTGACCGTGACGTCCGCCGACGTCTGGGCGAAGAGCTTGTCGAACGTCGTGTTCATCGTGTCGGTGAACACGAGCGTCCCCGATACGAAGGCCACCGACAGCAGCACGGCGACGGCGGAGAGCGCCATTCTCCCCTTGTGCGCGAGGAAGTTGCGCACTGATGTTCTGAAGATGGTCACGACGTACGTCCCCGCGCGTCGAAGTGCTTCATACGGTCGAGCACGGCGTCAGCCGTCGGCCGCGCCATCTCGTCCACGATCCGCCCGTCCGCCAGATACAGCACCCGGTCCGCGTACGAGGCGGCGACCGGGTCGTGCGTGACCATCACGATGGTCTGCCCCAGCTCGTCGACCGACCGCCGCAGGAAGCCGAGCACCTCGGCGCCGGCACGCGAGTCGAGATTGCCGGTCGGCTCGTCGCCGAAGATGATCTCGGGCTGCGCGGCCAACGCCCGTGCCACCGCGACGCGTTGCTGCTGGCCTCCCGAGAGCTGCGTCGGCCGGTGCTTCAGCCGGTCGGCGAGCCCCACCGTCTCCACGACCTGCCGCAGCCATCCCGCGTCCGGCTTGCGCCCCGCGATGTCCATGGGCAGCGTGATGTTCTCCAGCGCGTTCAGCGTCGGAAGCAGGTTGAACGCCTGGAAGATGAACCCCACCCGGTCCCTGCGGAGTTGGGTGAGGCGCTTGTCCTTGAGCTTCGTTATCTCCGTCTCGTCGAGGAAGATCTCCCCCGACGTCACGGTGTCCAGCCCGGCGAGGCAGTGCATCAGCGTCGACTTGCCGGACCCCGAAGGTCCCATGATCGCGGTGAACTGCCCACGGGCGATGTCCACATCGACATGGTCGAGCGCGACGACCCGGGTCTCCCCCGACCCGTACGCCTTGACGACGTGCCGCGCTCGCGCGGCGACGGCCGTACGCCCGCCAGTACCCCCGTGTCTGGGAATCGTCACAGCCGATGTCACCGTATGTCTCCTAAGTCAGCTTGGGCGTCTTGATGTTCCGAGTCTGCTGGCTGCGAGGCCTCCGCGCGCTGGTGCCCAGCGCAGTCTTCACCTGGGGTTTTCCCCACCCCCGTGACGCGGCGCACCCCCCGGCGCCCCGAGTCGCGCAAGCCCCCCTGAGCCCCCTGACCACCCGAAAACCCGCAACTCACGCGATCCCCGTAAACCACGCAGACCGCGTAAGTCCAAGCTAGAGAAGAAGCCCGGCCACTTCCTCATCCACCGGGACGAACCACCCCCCGCACACACCCGAGGACAACCCTTAAGGGTCCAGGACCCCGGCCCCCGAGACCGCCCCCGAAGCGAGGCGGACTCAAGACCCGAACAACGACAGGGCGCCCTGGGCCACGGATAGTCTCGCGGCCCATGAGCGCTTCCTCGTCTCCGTACGGCCCGGATTCTCCGTACGGTCCCGCTTCTCCGTACGGCCCGGATTCTCCGTACCGCCCCGCTTCTCCGTACCGCCCCGACGCTCCACACGGCCCCGACGCGCACGCCTCCGTCGTCGTCGCCCGGGACGACAGCGGCAACGTCGCCGTCCTCAACGCGCCCTTCCCGCAGCACGGCGGCGCGTACCTGTTCCTGCCCGGCGGCCGGCAGGAATCCGGCGAGACACCGCTGGAGTGCGCCCAGCGCGAGCTGCGGGAAGAAGCCGGGGTGAGCGCCCGGTCCTGGGCACCTCTGGGCAGCTACGTCATCACGCTGACCGGCTCCGCGCGCCTGTCCCTCCATCTCGCCGAGGGACTGACTCTCGGTTCGCAGCAACTCACCGGCACCGAGCAGGATTTCGAACTCGCCTGGTGGCCCCTTGACGAAGCGATCAGCGCGGGCGCCGAAGGACGCTTTCTCCTGCCGGGCGGTCCGCTCGCGCTCCTGCTGGCCGAACGGCTCATCGCCCGGCGTCAGGCCGTCTGACCTCAGCCGGGTCTCCATGCCCTGCCGGGCAGCCCCCGCCCCCGGCCAGGGCGCACTGCCGCGCGGACAGGTGCGAATGAGAAGGTGGCTCCGGGAAAAGTACGTGCACAGGGAAAGGATCTCGTGAACGAGGACACGGCACCGGCCGAGGCGATACCCACGTCCCCGCCGGCGAGTGCCCCGCGCGGCCGGGGGCCGGTGGTCGCGGCGCTGATGCTCAGCATGGCGCTGGCCGCGCTGGACGGCACGATCGTCTCCACGGCCGTTCCGCAGATCGTCGGCGACCTCGGTGGGTTCTCCGTCTTCTCCTGGCTGTTCTCCGGTTATCTGCTCGCGGTGACCGTCACCCTGCCCGTGTACGGGAAGCTCTCCGACACCTTCGGACGCAAGCCCGTCCTGGTCGCGGGCATCATCCTCTTCGTCATCGGCTCGCTGCTCTGCGCCACGGCCTGGAACATGGCCGCCCTGATCGCCTTCCGCGTCGTCCAGGGCCTCGGCGGCGGCGCCCTCCAGGGCACCGTGCAGACCGTCGCCGCCGACCTGTACCCGCTCAAGGAACGCCCGAAGATCCAGGCCAAGCTGTCGACGGTCTGGGCCACGTCCTCGGTCGCGGGGCCCGCGCTCGGCGGGCTGTTCGCCGGGTACCTGGACTGGCGCTGGATCTTCCTGATCAACCTCCCGGTGGGGGCGATCGCGCTCTGGCTGATCGTCCGCCACCTGCACGAACCCCACCGTGAGCCGAAGACCGGAACATCGCGCGTCGACTGGGAAGGCGCCCTGGCGGTCTTCGCCACCGGAGCCCTGCTCCTCACCGCCCTGGTCCAGGGCGGGGTCGCCTGGCCCTGGGTCTCGTTGCCCTCGCTGTCCTTCTTCGGCGCCGCGGCGGTGCTCGCCGCCACCACCGTCGTGATCGAACGACGCGCCGCCGAACCGATCATCCCCGGCTGGGTCTGGCGCCGCAGGACCATCGCGTCCGTCAACCTGGCGCTGGGCGCGCTCGGCCTGCTGATGGTCGCCCCGACCGTCTTCGTCCCGACGTACGCCCAGTCCGTGCTCGGGCTGGGACCGATAGCCGCCGGCTTCGTCCTGTCCACGATGACCCTCAGCTGGCCGGTCAGCGCGGCGCTCTCCAACCGCGTCTACAACCGCATCGGCTTCCGCCTCACCGCGATCACCGGAATCAGCTTCGCCTTCCTGGCGCTGCTGGCCTTCCCGTTCCTGCCCTTCCCCGGGTCGGCCTGGCAGCCCGCGCTGATCATGCTGCTGCTGGGCGGCGCGCTGGGACTGTTCCAGCTGCCGCTGATCATCGGCGTGCAGTCCACGGTCGGCTGGTCGGAACGCGGAACGGCCACCGCGTCCATACTCTTCTGCCGCCAGGTCGGACAGAGCGTGGGCGCCGCGGTGTTCGGCGCGGTGGCCAACGGCGTACTGGCGGCCCGCCTGGCGAACGCCCCCGGCCTCCCCAGCGACGTGGACGAGATCTCACACACCCTGGAAAACGCGTCCGCCCTGACCACCCAAACGGCCGATTATCTGCGCCGGGCCGTGGACGCGGCGGTGGACGACGTCTTCCTCGGCGCGGCGGGGGCCGCGGCGATCGCGCTGCTGATCCTCGTCTTCGTGGCGCCGAAGCGCTTCCCGGTCATCCAGGAGCAGGACAAGAGCGACAGCTGACGGCCGGCGAACCGCGGAAAACGTCAGCCCTCCGCCGGCGCACGCCCCGTCAGACCCGCCAGGCTCTCCCGTACGTGCGCCATGTGCGCCCGCATCTCCTCCTGCGCCTCCGTCTGCTCCCGCACCACCCGTTCCGCGTCCCGCGCGATCCGCTCCGCCCGCACCTCCGCCTGCGCCACCAGCTCGGCCGCCTGGGCCTGCGCGTCCTCCACGCCGTGCCGCGCCAGCTCCCCCGCCTCCGCGAACGCGCGCTGCGCGTCGTCCAGCCGTACCGCCGCGTACGCCGTGCGCTCCGCGTCCGCCACCTCCAGCGCCGCCTCGCGCTCGGCGATCTCGCGCTCCGTCGCCGCCAGCCGTTCCGCCTGCTCCTTCTCCTGGTCCACCATCAGCTCGGACGTGCGCCGGCGCACCTCCTTGACGTCGGCCAGCACCCGCCCCCGCAGCTCCTTGGCCTCGACCCGGGCGGCGACCCGTTCCTCGTCGGCCATCGAGCGCGCGGCCGTCAGCACCTCCTGGGCGTACGTCTCCGCCGCCTCCCTGAGCGTTTCGGCCCACTCACGCGCCTGCGTGCGCACCGCACGGGCCTCGACCTCCGCCATGTCGATCACCGACTGCGACGCGTCGCGCGACTCCGTACGCAGCCGCTCGCCCTCGTCCGACGCCAGCGCCAGGATCTCCCGCGCACGGGCGCTGAGCGTGTCGTACGTCTGCGGCGGCAGCGACTCCACCCGCTCCCGCAGCTGCTCGGCCTCGCTCTCCATCCGCTTGGCGAGGACGGTGAGCCTGGCCACGCGCTCCCACGCGTCGTCGCGGTCCTGGGACAGCTCGGCGAGCAGCCGGTCGACCTGCTCGGGTCGGTAGCCACGGCCCCGTACGGGCGTGAAGCCATGAGCCGACAACGGTGCAGCACTCATCCTTGAAGCCCTCCTCCGACACACAACACACAACACGATCCGGCGCACATCCTGCTGGATCGAAGCGAAATGCGCATAATGCGACACTCCGCCCATCCATCTCGCTCAAGGATGCGTCATGAGACGACGAAGGCGCCCCTCGCGGTGTGCGAGGGGCGCCTCAGCCGTTCTCACGGCGGGACCGAGCGCTCGGAGGACGACCCGAAGGCGGCCCCGGGGCGGGGCCGCGGGACGCGGCTACAACAGGCCGTCCCACATCTGCTCGAGCAGCACCGACCACCAGGTGTCCGGCGACGACAGCGAGGCCGGATCCAGCGCGGCCAGCTGCGCCTGGAAGTCGACGGTCCACCGCCCCGCCTGCTCGGGCGTGAGCCCGAAGCGCAGCCGCCACATCCGGCCGAGCATCGCCATGCACCGGGTGAACTCCGGCAGCCCGGTGTTCACGAACTGCGCCGCCGCCGGCTGACCGCCGGGACCCGCCTCGACCGGCACGGCCATGATGTGCGCAGTGCCGTACTGCACACAGATCGCCCGGCCGAAGTCGGACCCGAGCACCAGGTACGACGACGCGTCGGGAGCCGCAGGCACCTGCCGCTGCGCCGCCAGCTCCGCGAGCGTCGGCACCACGGGCTGCGGAGGCTGCGCCCAGAAGAACGGACCGAAGTCCGCGGGCAGCCCCGCCCACACCAGCGTGCGCGCCACCGTCTCCGGCACGCCCTGGCGGGAGACCGCGCGCTGATCGAACCGGCAGATGCCCTGCGGACCGAACGCTCCCATCAGCTCCTGCGCGATGCCCTCCGGCGGGACCGGCGGCGCCGGAGGCACCGGCTGGAGCGGCGCCCGCATCGGCGCTGGACGCGCGGGACCGTCCGCCACCTGGTGCAACTCCCCCTGATGGGTGAGCAGATGCCGAATGCCCTGCTGACGGCTGGCGTGATCCTGACCGTACGGGGCGACGCTGGTGATCCGTACCTGCGGCCAGGTCTCCCGGATCATCCGCGCGCAGTAACCGCCGGGCAGCTCGCAGGACTCCAGCTCCGTGTGCAGTTCGAGCACCTGCTGCGGCGGCACGTTCATCGCGCGCAGCTCGTGCAGGATCTGCCACTCGGGGTGCGGCGTACCGGGCGCGGAACGCCGGATGAGCTGCGCCTCCGACCCGTCGGGCGCGCGGTAGCGCAGGACGGCCTGGTAACCGGGGCCCACAGTCGGGAGCCCGGCCTTGGGGTAGCCGTACGCGGGCGGCTGTACGCCACCGGGGCCCGGGCCGACGCCGGGGCCTGGGCCGACGCCGGGGCCCTGTGGCATACCGGGAGGGCCGGGGGGCGCCGGGGGGCCGGGGGGCGCCGGGGGGCCGGGCGGCTGAGCCGCCTGGCCGGGTCCGGCGAGCATCGTCGCGGCATGATGCACCCCACCGGGCGGAGTACCCGGCGGCTGACCAGCCCGGCCAGGACCAGGACCCTGGCCCGGTCCTCCCAGCGTCGTCGCCCCGTGGCGCACACCACCCGGCGGGCCGGGCGGAGTGGGCGCACCAGGTGGCCCCGGAGGCACCGGCGGACCCGGAGGCTGTGGCGGTACGGGGCCGGCCACGGGCGGGCCGGGCGGCGCCGAAGGCGGCGGCGGAGTCGCGCCGGGCCGTCCCGCCCCCGGGTCACCGGGAGCCCCGGGTACACCCGGAGCACCAGGAGGCGGCGGAGTCGCGGAACCGCTCCCGCGCGGACGTACGGGAGGGGACGCCATGCCCGTCACGGCGTCGGCGATGTCACCGGCGCCCGCACTCGGACCACGCCCTGCCGTGCCCGGCCCCGACGGCCGCCCCTGTCCCTGCCCCTGCCCCTGCCCCTGCCCAGCAGGCGTCGCCGGCGGCGGCGAAACCGCGCCGGGCGGCGGAGTCCGGAAGTCGTCCCTTTCCGGGAGCGGAGGCGCGAACACGGTCTGGGGCAGCGGTACGGAGGCGTCGTCCGCCGCCCCGTTGGTGTCCGTCCCGTCCCACGGCGTGACACCGCTCACCGAGCCACTCCCGACCGAGCTGTCCGAGCCACCCGCCGGCGGCGCGTCCGGCCGAGAGGCCTCACCCTGAGGGGACACGGCCCGGGGAGGCTCAGCCCGAGGAGGGTCAACCCGCGGAGGCCCGACCCGAGGAGGCGAATCCGCCGCCGCGTCCGCCCGCGCACGCCGGTGGTCCGGAATCCCCAGCTTGTCCGCCGCGTCCTGCAGCCACTCCGGCGGCGTCAGCAGGAACGACGTCTGGTTGAGGTCGATCCGCTGCGGCGCCTCGGCCGCCCCCGCACCGGCCCCCGCCGCGTCCTGGACGCCGTACTCCTCCTCGTACCGCCGGATCACCTCACCCACCGGCAGCCCCGGCCACAGCGTCGCCTCGCCGCTGTCCCTGGCGATCACCAGCCGCTGGCGGCCGCCGTCCGACGTCGGACCGTTCGCGCGGTCCTCCGCCCACACCACGAACCCCAGCTCGAACTCCCGTACCCGCACTTCACGGTGCTGATGGCCGGGCACATCGCCGTTGGCCCACTCTTCCGCGCGCTCCTGCGCCTGCGCGAAGGTCACCATCGCGGTCATCCCTCCACCGGGACGGCGCGCGCGAAGCCACCGTCCACCATCAGATTCGCCACGGTCTCCAGCTCCGGCGGACTGCCCGCGAGGCGCTGCAGAAACGCGTCGAAGTCGTCCCCGCAGGGCAGCATCAGCCGCTCCACGCGCTCCTGCACCGCCCAGCCGTCCTGGTCGCGCGCGTCGTCATACGCGCAGAACCAGACAGAACCGACCCGCTCGCCGCGCACCTTGACCGCGAGGATGCCGCCCTGGACGAACGCCACCCCCAGGTAGTCCTTGGTCATGTGGTCACGCAGGCACTTGTTGACGTACACGAGGTCGTTGACCGCCGCCTGATCCCGCACCGTGAAGAACGGCTGGTCCACCAGCAGCCCCAACTCCGGGTCCAGCGCCGCGCCCACCGGTGCGCAGCCGCCCGCCGCCTTCAGGAACGAACGGTAGGCACCCGGGAGCCGGTAGCCCAAGTCCTCCTCGATACCGAGAACTTGCTGCTCACCGACCGCCTCCGCGCCCTTCGGCAGCCTGAAATGAGCGGGACGGGTCTCCTGGAGCGGCCGTGTGCCCCGCTTGCCGTGGTCGACCGGCGTCGTCGCCAGACCGCCGTGATGCCGCAGCAGCGCCTTCACCTCGACCGGTACGAGCACCATCCGGCGCGAGGCCGGCTCGTGGTGCCAGGTCCAGCCGTGCGGCGTGGCCACCGCCGGGATCGTGTCCCACAACTCGTGCCCCGACGCGGCCAGCGCCGCGTTCGCCGACACGTAATCAGTGAGCCGCAGCTCGTCCACGCCGAACCCCTCCGGGGGCTCCGCGATCTCCGCCGCGGCACGCGCGTACGGCGAGAAATCCGGGTAGCCGCTGTCGTCCACACGCACACCTCTGGGATGGCGGGAGGCCCGGACCGGGTCCGGGAAATGCACGACCTGCCCGGCGTAGGCCGCGTTCGGTGGCGCGGCTCGCTGCCCGAGCCGACCTGTCGTCATGGCGGTTGCCCCCTGCTGCTCCTGGACGGTTCGGCACAGCCTATGCCGTGAAGCAATACGAAGCCCCGACGAACCTTTCCGGTGACAAACGGTCACAGCCGAATCACCCACCGCCGACGCCACGCCCTGAAACACGCCCCAGCTACCCGATGACCGCCCGCATTTGGCAGGCTGTCACCGCAACTGGGGGACGTGACACCAGCGGCCACCGCCGCGGGCACGGAGAGGGACAAGCACTTGTACACGGAACCAACAGACACACAGGGCGACCCGCGCCTCAGCTGGAGCAGCGTCGCGCCCCGGCGCGCACCCGGTCTCCAGCAGCGCAGGGACGGCATCCTGCCCGCCGTCGGCGCCGCGCTCTCCGTCCGCGGCGAGACCCTCACCTGCACCGCGGGCAAGGCGGAACAGCCGCCCGCCCTGCACCCGCTCGTACAGGACTTCCTCGACACCCTCACCAGCGGCCAGCGCGAACGCTTCACCGGCCGCTGCCCCGAGGCGATCCTCATCTCCCGCCACCTCACCGCCGTCGAAGCCGGGCGTTCCAAACGCGCGAGACGCAAACCGATCACCCACGGCGAAGCCCGCCGCGCCCTCAAACAGGCCAAGCTGACCGCCCGTCGCATCCGCGAGGACGGCGATCCGCTGCACGGCAGCTACGCGGCGCCCTGCCGGTCCTGTACCGCGATGCTCGACCACTTCGGCGTACGGCCCGTCGACCCCACCCAGAACGGCTGAACCGGCGACCATGCCCGACACCGACCCCACCCGCTTCCCCGCCCCCACCGACGCGGCGCTGCGCGACGCGGGCTGGCAGCCAGGACGCTGGGACATACAGCAGGCGGAGGAGTGGGCCGACGCCCTGCGCGCCCACGTCACCCCGTCGGGGCACCAGCACACGGTCTTCCCCGCGGCGGTCGAAGTCTGGGCGGAATTCGGCGGACTGCGCATCGCGGGCCCCGGACCCGGCCGCCAGATCGCCCCGGCGACCGTACGGATCGACCCGCTGGCCGGCGTACACCTCGCCCGTACGCTCTCCGACCTCGGCCGGGCCCTCGACACGGAGATCAGCCCGCTGGGCGAGGAAGGCGACGGGCAGGCGGTCCTCGCCATCGACGTCACCGGACGCGTCTACGGCATCGACCACACCGGCGACTGGTACCTGGGACGGAACTTCGCCGAGGCACTGACAGCCCTGATCACCGGCATGGAGCCGACGCGGCTGACGCCGGCCTGATCCGGCCGACGTCGTCCCGGTCGGGCCCAGGGCCCGGCGGCCCATACGGGTCCGCGCGGCAGGCCGCCGGGCCCTGGGCCGCCGTACGCGGCCTACGCGGCCCGCAGCGCACTACGCGGCAGGCGCGGGCAGCGGCCCCCGCGAGGCTGAGCCGCCGACACCCGCGAGGCTGAGCCGCCGTACCCCCTACGCGGCCCGCAGGTCAGGCAGTACGGCCGACACCCGGAAGCCCCCCGCGTCCGTCTCCCCCGAGACGAACACCCCGCCCAGCGCACTGACCCGCTCCCGCATCCCCAGCAGCCCGTTCCCACCGCTCGGCAACTTCGCGTCCCGCGCGCCACCGTCCGAAGGTCCGTTCTCCACCTGCATCGCGATCTCGGCGTCCCGGTGCGCGAGCCTGACCATCACCTTCGAACCCGCCGCGTGCTTGTGCACATTCGTCAGCGCCTCCTGCACGACGCGGTACGCCGTCTGCTCCACGGCGGGCGCGTACGCGCGCACAGGGCCGTGCACCGCCAGTTCCACCACCATCCCCGCCTCGCGGGACTGCCCCACCAACGCCTCGATGTCCTCCATGCCGGGACCGTCGTCAGCGGCCGCAGCGGCCGCCGCGGCGGCCGCCACCCCCACCGCGGCGAGCGGCGCCGGCTCCGGGGCGGGCGCCCCGTCAGCGGCCTTCCGTGCCGCCACCCGCTCGCCCGTACGCAGCACCCCGAGCATCTCCCGCAGCTCGGTCAGCGCCTGCCGCCCCATGTCCCCCACCAGCGCGGCGTTCTTCACCGCCTTCGCCGGATCCTTCAACGCCACCGCCTGCAACGCGGCCGCGTGCACCACCATCAGGCTCACCCGGTGCGCCACCACGTCGTGCATCTCCCGCGCGATCCGGGTCCGCTCCTCCGTACGCGCCCACTCCGCACGCTGCTCGGCCCGGTCGGCGAGCAGCGACAGCTCCTGCTCCAGGCTGTCCGCGCGCTCGCGCAGGCTCTCCATCAGCCGCCGCCGCGCCCCGACGTAGAGGCCGAACAGCACCGGCGGCGCGGTCAGGCCCAGCGACATCAGGACGGCGATGAACGGCACGTACCAGGGGTGCGCGTCCAGATTGGCGTGCGTCACGTTCTGCCGGGTCCGCACGAACGTCACGATGAGCGTCGCCGCCAGCGACATTCCGGCCAGCGCCCCGGTCATGCGGCGCGGCGCCTCGGAGGCGGCGAGCGTGTAGAGCCCCACGATGCCCATGACGTAGCCCATCTCGGCGGGCGTGACAGCGATCGAGACGAGCACCACGGCGGCCGGCCACCGGCGCCGCAGCAGCAGTACGGATCCGGCCAGCAGCCCGAGGAGCACCGCCACGGGCACCGGCACCGCGGCCGTGTCCGCGAACCGGACCCCCTCCAGCCCGCCTTCCAGGGCCGACACGGCGGCCAGCCCCACATCCAGCACAACACTCCGCCGACGCTCCCACCACCAGTAGCGGCGGGTGGTCATGCCCGTGACGCCCTGGAGTGCCCCCGTTGTGGTCATGTCTCCCAGCGTACGGGCGGGCGCCACTCATTTTCCGACGCCCACGCCAGCCAAAAACGAGCATCCGTTCGAGTCACATACAGGTTGATCACTCGACGTGATGAATCGCCCGCACATTCGAGCCGGAACCCCGTATTCCGTACGACGATCACCCACATGACCTCAATCAGCGGCAAATACGGCGACTTCGAAGCACTCAGAGAACAAGCGGTGGCCCTCCGCAGGCAGGGCCTGAGCCGCCGGCAAATCCGCGACCGGCTGCACGTCGACAACAACGACATCCTGAACAGACTCCTGGAGGGCGAGCCCCCACCGGAATGGACGAAACGCCCCAGAGCCAAGGACGACCTGCGCGACAAGGCACGAGAGCTGCGCCTGAAGGGCCTTACCTACGACCAGATACAGGTGGAGCTGGGCTGCTCGAAAAGCTCGATCTCACTGTGGGTTCGGGACCTGCCGAAACCGGTACGGCGCGATTCCGTCGAGCAGGCAAAGCTGGCTTCACGCAAGCGCTGGGAACACGAGTTGGCTGTACGCGACGAAGCACGGCAGGAGACGAAAGCCGCCGCATCGCGCGAGATCGGCACGATGACCGACCGAGAACTCTTCATCGCCGGGGTCGCTCTCTACTGGGCCGAAGGAACAAAAGACAAACCGTACGACCGCCGCGAAACCGTCGCCTTCGTCAACAGCGACCCCGGCGTGATCCAGGTCTACCTCGCCTGGCTCGACTTGCTCGGAGTGACACCCGAGCGCCTTTGCTACCGGGTCATGATCCACGCATCGGCCGAGGTGGAAGCCGCCGAAAGGTACTGGGCCGATCTTGTGGGCGTCGAGGTGTCCGCCCTCCAGAAGACCACCCTGAAAAAGCACAACCCGAAGACGGCACGGAAGAACGTCGGAGAGGAGTACCGGGGCTGCCTTGTCATCCGAGTCACCCAAGGAGCCGATCTGTACCGTCGCATTGAGGGCTGGTGGTACGGCATAGTGTTCAGTGCCCAAAGGACGAGCTGACCGATTGCCCGGTTTGACCGCCCTTGATCCCCCATGGTGTAATCAGGCAGCACTGCGCACTTTGACTGCGTCTGTTCAGGTTCGAATCCTGATGGGGGAGCCGGCAGTTCCGGGTCCTGACCTCCACGGTCAGGACCCGCATTCGTTTCCGGCCCGAAACCCCCCGGTATCCTGCGGGTGTCCATCACCCGAAGCCGAAGGGCATTCCCGTGAGCGCCAACCGCCCGGCAGCCGTCGTCGTCCTCGCAGCGGGTGAGGGCACCCGCATGAAGTCGAAGACCCCCAAGGTTCTGCACGAGATCTGCGGGCGCTCGCTCGTGGGACACGTGGTGTCCGCCGCCCGTGAACTCGCTCCCGAACATCTCGTCGTGGTCGTCGGCCACGCCCGTGAGCAGGTCGAGGACCACCTCTCCGCCGCCTTCGACGACGTACGCACCGCTTTCCAGGCCGAACAGAACGGCACCGGCCACGCCGTCAGGACCGGCCTCCAGGACCTCGGCAGCACGCCCGACGGGACCGTGATCGTCGTCTGCGGCGACACCCCGCTCCTGACCACCGGGACGCTGCGGACCCTCGCCGCTACGCACGCCGCCGACGGCAACGCCGTGACAGTCCTGACGGCCGAGGTGCCCGACGCCACCGGCTACGGACGGATCGTCCGCGACGGGGCGAGCGGCGCCGTGACCGCGATCGTGGAACACAAGGACGCCACCGACTCGCAGCGCGCCATCCGTGAGATCAACTCCGGCGTGTTCGCGTTCGACGGCGCGCTGCTGGCCGACGCGCTGGGCAAGGTCCGCACGGACAACAGCCAGGGCGAGGAGTACCTCACCGACGTGCTCGGCATCCTGCGCGAATCCGGCCACCGCGTCGGGGCCTCCGTCGCCGGGGACCACCGGGAGATCCTGGGCATCAACAACCGCGTCCAGCTGGCCGAGGCCCGCCGGCTGCTCACCGCGCGGCTGCTCGAACGCGCGATGCTCGCCGGGGTGACCGTGATCGACCCGGCGTCGGTGCAGGTGGATGTGACGGTCACGTTCGAGGAGGACGCGATCGTTCACCCGAACACGCAGCTGCTCGGCACCACACACCTCGCCGAGGGCGCCGAGGTGGGCCCGAACTCGCGGCTGAACGACACCACGGTGGGCGCGGGCGCCCGGGTGGACAACACGGTGGCGGACGGCGCAGAGGTGGGCGACCGGGCACTGGTCGGCCCGTACGCCTACCTGCGCCCCGGCACGAAGCTCGGCGCGAAGGCCAAGGCGGGTACGTACGTCGAGATGAAGAACGCGACGATCGGTGAGGGCGCGAAGGTTCCGCATCTGTCGTACGTCGGGGACGCGACGATCGGCGAGTTCACGAACATCGGCGCAGCGAGCGTCTTCGTGAACTACGACGGTGTGAACAAGCACCACACGACGATCGGCGCTCATTGCCGGACAGGTTCGGACAACATGTTTGTGGCTCCCGTCACGGTCGGGGACGGCGCCTACACCGCGGCCGGGTCCGTCATCACGAAGGACGTACCGGCCGGTTCGCTGGCCGTGGCCCGTGGCCAGCAAAGGAATATCAACGGTTGGGTGGCCCGGAAGCGTCCTGGGAGTGCCGCGGCGCAGGCCGCCGAGTCGGCATCCGGGAAGGCTGAGAGTGAAAGCTGACCGGAAACAGACGCGCCGTTCTCGGCGTACCGTGATATCTGCACGATTCGGCCGGCTCGCCGCGAAACGCGAGCGCGGCAGCAATCAACACGTCTGAGGAGACTGTGCTGTGACCGGGATCAAGACGACCGGCGAGAAGAAGATGATGTTCTTCTCCGGCCGCGCCCACCCCGAGCTGGCCGAGGAGGTAGCCGCCCAACTGGGGGTCGGGATTGTGCCGACCAAGGCTTTCGATTTCGCCAACGGTGAGATTTATGTGCGCTACCAGGAGTCGGCCCGTGGCGCGGACTGCTTCCTGATACAGAGCCACACCGCTCCGATCAATAAGTGGATCATGGAGCAGCTGATCATGATCGATGCTCTGAAGCGGGCTTCGGCCCGGAGCATCACCGTGATCGTGCCGTTCTACGGCTATGCGCGGCAGGACAAGAAGCACCGCGGGCGTGAGCCGATTTCGGCCCGTCTGGTGGCGGATCTGATGAAGACGTCGGGTGCCGACCGCATCCTGACCGTGGACCTGCACACCGACCAGATCCAGGGCTTCTTCGACGGCCCTGTCGACCACCTCTTCGCGCTGCCGGTCCTGGCGGACTACGTGGCCGGCAAGGTGGACCGGGACAAGCTGACCGTCGTGTCGCCTGACGCGGGCCGGGTGCGGGTCGCGGACCGCTGGTGCGACCGTCTCGGCGCGCCGCTGGCCATCGTGCACAAGCGCCGTGACAAGGATGTCGCCAATCAGGTGACCGTCCACGAGGTCGTCGGCAATGTGGCGGGCCGGGTCTGTGTGCTGGTGGACGACATGATCGACACCGGTGGCACGATCTGCGCCGCGGCGGACGCGCTGTTCGCGCACGGCGCGGAGGACGTGATCGTGACGGCGACGCACGGCGTGCTGTCGGGTCCCGCCGCCGACCGTCTGAAGAATTCGAAGGTCAGCGAGTTCGTGTTCACGAACACCCTGCCGGACCCCGGCAATCTTGAGGTCGACAAGATCACGGTGCTGTCGATCGCGCCGACGCTGGCGCGTGCGGTCCGTGAGGTCTTCGAGGACGGTTCGGTCACGAGCCTCTTCGAGGAGCAGGCGTAGCCACGCAACGTGTCCGGCTCCGCCGCCGGGCGGCGGTCGGAAGATCGATTTAGAATGCGGCCTCCCCGCCGGGTAGACTCACTGAGTTGCTCGGCGAGGGAGGCCGCACTTGTGTGCGGCGGTCCGTTATCGACGCGCTCTTCGTAGCAGGCCTGTCGTGGGCCGGGTGACCATCGTTTTTCTGTCACCTAGTACGTCAACCAGTACGTCGACGTCACGTGCGTCGCGTACATCTACGAGGAGTGCACTCATGGCCGAGCTGAAGCTCACCGCCGAGGTCCGCAGCGAGTTCGGCAAGGGCGCCGCCCGCCGTATCCGTCGTGAGGACAAGGTCCCCGCGGTCATCTACGGCCACGGCGCCGACACCGTCCACGTCACCCTTCCCGGTCACGCGCTGATGATGGCGCTGAAGACCGCGAACGTGCTGATCGACCTGGACGTCGAGGGCCGCAGCGAGCTGGTCATCCCCAAGGCTGTCGTGCGCAACCCGATCAAGGGCTTCATCGAGCACGTCGACCTGCTCGCGGTGAAGCGCGGCGAGAAGGTCAACGTCGAGGTCGCGGTGCACACCGAGGGCGAGCTGGCGCCGGGCGCCAACCTGCTGGAGAACGTCCTCAACACCCTCACCGTCGAGACCGAGGCCACCAACATCCCGACCTCCGTGACGGTCTCCATCGAGGGCCTGACCGCCGGTGACTCGATCCACGCGAAGGACGTTCCGCTGCCCTCGGGCACCACGCTGGTCACCGACGAGGACGCGGTCGTCATCCAGGTGCTGGCCGCCCAGGCCGAGGAGCCGTCCGCGGCCGAGGCCGCCGAGGCCGGCGCCGAGGCCTGAGTTCACGCACTGCCCCACGGGGTGGTGGGTTGTGGGCCGTTTCGACGGCCCGTGCCCGCCACCCCCGTTTTTCTGTCCGGAACCGGTACGCGAGGAGAGCTGAGGCTCGGATGACGACGGACGCCAGTGCCCCCTGGCTGATCGTGGGCCTGGGCAATCCAGGTCCTGAGTACGCGGCCAACCGGCACAATGTCGGTTTCATGGTGGCCGATCTCCTCGCGGAGCGGATCGGCGGTTCGTTCAAGCGGGCGCAGAAGGCGCAGGCCCAGGTGATCGAGGGCCGGATCGGTGCGCCGGGTCCGGCGAACCGCCGTGTGGTGCTGGCCAAGCCCGGTTCCTTCATGAACCTGTCCGGTGGTCCGGTCACCGCGCTGCGGGATTTCTACAAGGTGCCGACGGCGAACGTCGTCGCGGTCCATGACGAGCTGGACCTCGACTACGGCGCGCTGCGGGTGAAGCTCGGTGGCGGGGACAACGGTCACAACGGTCTGAAGTCGATGACGAAGGCGATGGGCGCGGAGTACCACCGGGTGAGGTTCGGGATCGGCCGGCCGCCGGGGCGTATGCAGGTGGCGGACTTCGTGCTGAAGGATTTCTCGTCGGCGGAGCGCAAGGAGCTGGCGTACTTCGTCGACCGTGCGGCGGACGCGGTGGAGGCTCTGGTGACGGAAGGCCTTGAGCGGGCGCAGACGGCGTACAACTCCTGATCCGGTCGCGTAGGGGCCCGCGTGCGGCCAGGGGCCCGTGTGCGACGCCTGAGCCGGCAACTGCGCTCCCCGGCGGGCCCCGCATACAACTCATGACAAGCCCGCGCATTTTCTGGCCTTCTCTGGCCAGAAGTTGACCGCGTGCGCCCGCATGGCCAAGGATCGCGCCATGCCGAGCCCGACCCACCCCGCACTGTCGTTCGGACGTACGGCCGCGATGGCCGTGGTCGCCCTCCTGCTCCTGGCCGGGGGCGTCTGGGCGTCCTGGAGCACGGCGCAGCACGTGATGCTCCCCAAGGGCCGTGAGCACGGCACTCTCTCCGTCGCGAGCTGCCGCGACGAGATCTGCACGGGCCCCTACGATCCCAAGGGTCCTGGCGGTCCGCGGGCCGGGATGTTCATCGCCGAGTCGGTGGCCGTGAAGCGGGGCGATACGTTCCCGGTGGTGGTGAAGCCGGACACGAACGAGGTGGTGCGCACGGGCACGGCTGGTGTGCTGTACGCCTGGGTGCCGCTCGGAGGTACGTTCCTGCTGGGGGCGCTGGTGGTCGGCGGCGGGATGCGGCTGACGCGTACGGCCTGGGGTCTGGCGGCGGCGGGCTCGGCCCTGCTGTTCGGCGCGTTCCTGGCGCTCTGAGCGCCGACAAGGCACCACACACGTACGGCGGCTGCCGGAGCAGCCGCCGTACGTGTGTATGGGGCGGTGATCAGCCGGTGTTGCGCAGTCCTGCCGCGACTCCGTTGACCGTCAGCAGCAGCGCCCTGGACAGCAGCGGGTCCGGTGTCTCCTCCCGCTCCGCCGCCGCGCGCTGGCGGGCCAGCAGCGAGACCTGGAGGTAGGAGATCGGGTCGAGGTAGGCGTCGCGGATCGCGAACGTCTGCTGGAGCACCGGGTTGGAGTCGAGGAGCTTCTGGCCCCCGGTGATCCGCAGTACTTCCTGCACGGTCAGCGCGTGTTCGGCCTCGATGGTCTCGAAGACGTGCCTGAGGTGGTCGGGGACAAGGGTGTCGACGTAGTGCCTGGCGATGCGCAGGTCGGTCTTGGCGAGCGTCATCTCGACGTTCGAGAGGAAGTTCTGGAAGAAGTGCCAGTGCTCGTGCATCTCGTCGAGCACGGTGTCGAGGCCGGCCTCGCGCAGCGCCTTGAGCCCTGATCCGACGCCGAACCAGCCGGGCACGATCTGCCGCGACTGCGTCCAGCCGAAGACCCACGGGATGGCCCGCAGTCCGTCGAGTCCGGCGCCCGAGTCGGGGCGGCGCGATGGTCGGGAGCCGAGGTGCAGGTCGGCGAGCTGGTCGACGGGGGTGGAGGCGAAGAAGTACGCGGGCAGGTCGGGGTCCTCGACCAGCCTGCGGTACGCGGAGTGCGCGGCGTCCGAGACGGTGTCCATGGCGGCGTCCCAGCGGGCCAGCGCCTCGTCGGACTGGCGCGGCGCGGTGTGCAGCGCGGAGGCCTGGAGGGTGGCGGCGACGGTCAGTTCCAGGTTCTCCCTGGCCAGGGAGGGGATGAGGTACTTGTCGGAGATGACCTCGCCCTGTTCCGTCACCTTGATCTCGCCTTCGAGCGTGCCCCACGGCTGCGCGAGGATCGCGTCGTGCGAGGGGCCGCCGCCGCGGCCGACGGTGCCGCCGCGGCCGTGGAAGAGGCGGAGCCGTACGCCGTGCCGGTGCGCGACGTCACGCAGCCGGCGCTGGGCGCGGTGGATCTCCCACTGGGAGGTGGTGATGCCGCCGAACTTGGAGGAGTCGGAGTAGCCGAGCATGACTTCCTGCACGTCACCGCGGAGCGAGACGAGCCGGCGGTACGAGGGGTCGGCGAGCATCTCGTCGAGGATGATGTCGGCGGCGCGCAGCTCGTCGGTGGTCTCCAGGAGCGGCACGATGCCGATCTTGGCCCAGCCGCCGTGCAGGTCGAGCAGGCCCGCTTCGCGGGCGAGGACGGCGGCGGCGAAGACGTCGTCGGCGCCCTGGCACATCGAGATGATGTAGGACTCGATGACCTCGGGGCCGAAGCGCTCGAAGGCCTGCTTGACGGTGTGGAAGACGCCGAGGGTCTTCTCTCCCGCGGCGTCCAGCGGGGCCGGGGTGGGGGCCAGCGGGCGGCGTGAGCGCAGCTCCTTGGCGAGCAGCTTCTGCCGGTAGTCGCGCGGCATGTCGGCGTAGCGCCACGATTCCTCGCCGAGCCGGTCGAACAGCTGGCCGAGGGCGTGGTGGTGGGCGTCCGCGTGTTCGCGTACGTCCATGGTGGCGAGCTGGAGCCCGAACGCGGCGAGGGTGCGGATGGTGCGGTCCATGCGGCCGTCGGCGAAGAGGCCGCCGCGGTGTTCGCGCAGGGAGGTCTGGATGAGGGTGAGGTCGGCGAGCAGTTCGGCGGTGCCGAGGTAGTCGCGGCCGTCCTCGTGGGGGATGTTCTTCGCCAGGCGTTCGCGGGTGTTGACGAGCTTCTGGCGGATGCAGGTGGCCTTGAGGCGGTACGGCTCTTCCGCGTTGAGGCGCTTGTAGCGGGGACTGATCTCCGGGAGACGCGCCAGGTCGGTCTGGAGCGAGTCGAGGAGTTCGTCGGTCGCGCCGGTGTAGCGGATCGAGTTGGAGAGCAGGCCGCGCAGGTAGTCGATGAGTTCGAGGGCGTCGGTGATGCCGTGTTCGTGCTGGAGTATCAGCACTTCGCGGGTGACGTCGGGGGTGACGTTCGGGTTGCCGTCGCGGTCGCCGCCGATCCAGGTGCCGAAGCTGAGCGGGCGGGTGCCGGGGGGAAGCTCGACGCCGACTCGTTCGAGTTCGGCCGTGAGGTCTTCGAGGACGTCACCGACGGCGCCGACGTGGAGTTCGTCGAGGTAGTAAATGGCGTTGCGCGCCTCGTCGGCGGGCTCGGGCCGGACGACGCGCAGTTCGTCGGTCTGCCAGATGAGGTCGATGGATTCGGCCAGCCGGAGGTCGTGGCGGCGCCGGTCGGCCTCGATCACGGGCGTTTCGAGCAGTTCGGCGATGCGGCGCAGCTTGTTCAGCACGGAGCGGCGGGCCGCTTCGGTGGGGTGCGCGGTGAAGACGGGCCGTACGTTGAGGTTCCTGACGGTCTCGCGCAGGTGTTCGGGATCGGCGTCCTTCAGCCGGTCCGCGGTGCGGGCGAGGAGTCCGCCCTCGGCGGCGCGCCGTTCGCGCATCTCGCGGCCTCGGTGCACCTGTTCGGTGACGTTGGCCAGGTGGAAGTAGGTGGAGAAGGCGCGCACCAGCTTGGCCGCGGTCTCCAGATCGGTGGCTCCGAGCAGTTCGGCGGCGGCTTCGCCGTCCTCGCGCGTGAGGGCGCGGACTCGCTCGACGAGTTCGAGCAGATCAGGGCTTTCCTGCCGGACGAGGGTCTCGCCCAGCAGGTCGCCGAGGCGGCGAATGTCGGAGCGCAATTCCGCGCTCGCGGATGTGGTCTGGTCGGCACTGCTCACAGGTGCGGCTCCTTGCAGTGTTCGAGCACGTCTGGAGTGGTTCTGGAAGCTTCGCGGGACCGCGCTGTCCGGCACCCCCCAGGATAGGTGCCCTTCTCTTTGTGTTATCCACAGGCCTCTTTTCGCGCCGTTGAGCACTGCCATACTGACGATGCCGTAGGTTACTCACCCGTATCCGGGCATCTGCCGTTTTCTCACCCCAGGGGACCCTCATGGCCACAAGCCCCGATGTGATCGAAGATTCCACCGAGCCCCCGCCGTCGTCCGACGGCGCGCCGGTCCCGTCCGCCACGCTGGGCGCGGACAGCAAGGGCTCCGTCGAGCAGTTCGCGCTGCTGCTGTTCATCGCCGTGCCGTTCGTCGCGCTGGTGGCGGCGGTGCCGCTGGCGTTCGCCTGGGGCGGTGTGAGCTGGCTCGATCTCGGCCTGATGGTGGCGATGTACTTCATCGGCTGTCATGGCATCACGATCGGCTATCACCGCTACTTCACCCATGGATCCTTCAAGGCCAGGCGTCCTTTGCGCATCGCGCTGGCGGTGGCGGGTTCGCTCGCCGTGGAGGGCCCGCTGGTCCGCTGGGTGGCGGACCACCGCAAGCATCACAAGTTCTCCGACGCCGAGGGCGACCCCCACTCGCCGTGGCGTTTCGGCGAGACGCTGCCGGCGCTGCTGAAGGGCCTGTGGTGGGCGCACATCGGCTGGCTCTTCGACGAGGAGCAGACGTCGCAGCACAAGTACGCGCCGGATCTGATCAAGGATCCGGCCCTGCGGGCGGTGTCCCGGCAGTTCGCGTTGTGGACGGCCGTCTCGCTGCTGCTCCCGCCGCTCGTCGGCGGTCTGGTCACGATGTCGTGGTGGGGGGCGGCCACCGCCTTCTTCTGGGGGTCACTGGTTCGGGTGGCTCTGCTGCATCACGTGACGTGGTCGATCAACTCGATCTGTCATGCCGTGGGGAAGCGTCCGTTCAAGTCGCGTGACCGGTCGGGCAATGTGTGGTGGCTCGCGGTCCTCTCCTGCGGGGAGTCGTGGCACAACCTGCATCACGCGGACCCGACGAGCGCGCGGCACGGCGTGCTGAAGGGGCAGGTGGATTCGAGCGCGCGGCTGATCCGCTGGTTCGAGCAGTTCGGCTGGGCATCGGACGTGCGCTGGCCGAGCCCCACCCGTATCGACTCCCGGCGGCAGGAATCGACAGGCGCGGCCTCCAACGCGGCATGATGGGCACCGTGGCGATCGACGGAAATACGAGCAACACGGGCGGCACTGGCGGCACAAGCGGTACGAACGGTGCGCGTGGCGCGAGCGCGGCGCGCACTGCGGGCGGTGCGCGTGGCGCGAGCGGCGCGCGCACCGGGAGCAGCACCGAGAAGGGCCGGCCCGCGGAAGGCGGGCGCACTCGCCGTGTCCGTATGACCGGGGCCGAACGCCGCGAGCAACTGCTTGACATCGGTCGCACGGCCTTCGCCGAGAAGGGCTTCGAGAGCACGTCGGTCGAGGAGATCGCGGCGAAGGCCGGGGTCTCCAAGCCGGTGGTGTACGAGCACTTCGGCGGCAAGGAGGGGCTGTACGCGGTGGTCGTGGACCGCGAGATGCGCCAGCTGCTGGACATGGTGACCGGCGCGCTGACCGCCGGTCACCCCCGCGAGCTGCTGGAACAGGCCGCGTTCGCGCTGCTCGACTACATCGAGACGTACACGGACGGCTTCCGCATCCTGGTCCGCGACTCGCCGGTCGCGCAGTCCACGGGTACGTTCGCCTCGCTGATCAGCGATATCGCCACGCAGGTGGAGGACATCCTCGGCCTGGAGTTCAAGGCCCGCGGTTTCGACCCGAAGCTGGCCCCGCTGTACGCGCAGGCGCTGGTGGGCATGGTGGCGCTGACGGGCCAGTGGTGGGTGGACGCCCGCCACCCGGAGAAGTCCGAGGTCGCGGCCCACCTGGTCAACCTGGCCTGGCACGGCCTGGGCAACCTGGAGGCGAAGCCGCGCCTGATAGGCCACCGCAAGTTCTGACGGCGGGGCGCGATGCGGTGCCGGCGGGTCTGGGTCCTGGTCCGGGCCCGGGTCCTGTCAGGAGCGAGTGATCGCGCCGCCGATGGCGAAGCCCTTGGCGGGACCGTCCGGGATGATCGCGTCCGTGCCGTAGGGGACGCGGTGTTCGTCGGCGTAGGTGGCCTTCTCGCTGTCGGGACCGGCCAGCACGGAGACGATTCCCTCTCCGTCGGAGTCGTCGACAAGCACGTAGAGCGGAATCCCGGCGCGCGCGTATTCGCGGCGCTTGCGCACCCGGTCGCGTTCGATGTTCCGATGGCCGGGCGAGACGACCTCGATGACCATGGCGACTCCGGCAGCGTCTACACCGAGGCCATCTTCATCAGGGATCTCGTCCAGATCCACAGGTGCGACAAAGAGATCCGTCATCCACGACCTCCGGCCGTGGATGACGTTGATGTGTTGGTAGGGCGCGAAGTCAGCGTCGGCCGGACAGACCTCCAGCGCACTACGCAGACGGTTGATGAGCACGCCGTGTTCAGTCTGGACATGGCCGCCGCTGCGGCACAAGCGACTGACGCGGAGTGACGAGGCAGCATCAGGACGCCGTGCGGGCGACGGCGAAGATGCGGCGGAAGGGGAACACCGTGCCGTGCTCGCCCGGTGGGTAGGCCTCGCGGAGCAGGTCGCGGTACTCGGTGGTGAACGCGGCCGTGGCCTCGGGGTCGTCCGCGAGTTTGGTGAGGACCGGGCGCAGCGCCGTGCCCTTGACCCAGTCGAGTACGGGGTCCTCGCCGGTGAGCAGTTGCAGGTAGGTGGTTTCCCAGACGTCCGCCGCGCAGCCGAGGTCCGAGAGGCGGTCCAGGTAGTCCGCGGGTGCCAGGACCGGTGTGTCGCGCCAGCCCGCGCCGGCCAGGCGGTCGCGCCAGCGCGGGCTGCCGCTCAGTTCGGCGAGCAGGGTGTGGCTGGGGCCGGTGAAGTTGCCCGGCACCTGGAAGGCGAAGGTGCCTCCGGGGACGAGTCCTTCGATCCAGGCCGCGAAGGAGCCGGCATGGCCGGGGACCCATTGCAGGGCCGCGTTGGAGACGATCAGGTCGTACGGCTCCTGCGGTGTCCAGCGGCGGGCGTCGGCGGCGCGGAAGTCCATCGTTCCGCCGCCGGGCGTGGGGCCCTCGTATCCTTCCCGGGCCTTGTCGAGCATCTGCGGCGAGTTGTCGAAGCCGGTGATGCGGGCGGTCGGCCAGCGCTCCGCGAGGAGCGCCGTGACGTTGCCCGCGCCGCAGCCGATGTCGGCGATCCTGGCGGGCCTGTCCGTCGCGGGCGGTTCGGGGATGCGGGCGAGGAGGTCGAGGAACGGCCGGGTGCGGTGGCCGGAGTGCCTGAGGTACTGGTTCGGGTCCCAGGTCGGTGAGGACGACGGGGCGACCGGGGACTCTCCGGCCGAGGGCCGCGTCGTCGGCGACTGTCCGGCCGAGGACTGTCCGGGTGAGGGGTCTCCGGTCGGGGGCTGTGCGGTCGAATTCATGTGCGGACCTCCTTGCGGGTACGGGAAAGCCCGGCGTGAAGGTGTGTGCGCCCAAGCCGTGATCCAGCTTGCACCCCGAAATGTCTTGACGTCAAGAGACTTCATGTCGAGGGACCCCCTACACTGATTCCCATGGAGGACGAGGTCGACCGACTGGTTGCAGCATGGCGCCGCGAGCGCCCTGACCTCGACGTGGAACCGCTCGAGGTACTGAGCCGCGTCAGCCGGCTGGCCCGCCATCTCGACCGCGCCCGCCGGCTCGCGTTCGCCGAGCACGGTCTGGAGCCCTGGGAGTTCGACGTACTGACCTCGCTGCGGCGCACCGGAGCGCCGTACCAGCTCTCGCCGGGACAGCTGCTGACCCAGACGCTCGTCACCTCGGGCACGATGACGAACCGCATCGACCGGCTTGCCAAGAAAGGCCTGGTCGAGCGGTTGCCCGACCCCAGCGACCGGCGTGGGGTGCTCGTACGGCTCACGGTCGAGGGACAGGACCGCGCGGATCAGGCGCTCGCCGGGCTGCTCACCCAGGAGCGCGCGATCCTCGCGGAACTGTCCCGTGCGCAGCGCGCGGAACTGGGCGCGCTGCTACGCCAGTTGACCGCCCCGTTCGACAACGTTCCCGGCTAGGTCGACGGGACCGACCCCGGCCCTGCGCGCCAGCGCCACGGCGGCGAGCGTGGAGTGGACGCCCAGCTTTCCCAGCACGTTCTGCATGTGCGTGCGCACCGTGTGCGGGGAGAGGAACAGCCGCTCGGCGACGGCCTTGCGTCCGAGCCCGGCGACCATGCAGCGCAGCACCTCACGCTCGCGCGGTGTCAGCGACTCGACGAGCAGTTCGCTCTCGGTGCGGTGCTTGCGGGTGGCCGTCAACTCCCGCAGTACACCGGTGAGCAGAGCGGGCGGCAGATGCGTCTCGTCGCGCAGGACTCCCCGTATCACCGCCAGCAGCCGTTGCAGCGAGCAGTCTTTGGCGACCCAGCCGGACGCGCCCGCCTGGAGCGCCTGCGCCGCGCGGTGCTCGTCGTCCTTCTCCGCGAGCACGACCGTGCGGATGGACGGCTGGCGCGAGCGGACGCCGGCGACCAGCGAGAGGCCGTCGACCAGAACGATGTCGCCGTTGTCGGGCACGGCCCGCGCGACCGGTACCTGAACCGGTCCCGTGACCGCGCCGAGGTCGGCGTCGACCAGCATCACGTCGAACTTGCGGCCCTCTGCCGCCGCCCGCTCCAGGCATCGCAGCGCGGCGGGACCGCTGCCGGCCGCCGCCACGTCCACATCAGGCTCGGCCGCCAGAGCAGCCGCCAGCGACTCGGCGAAGATGCGGTGGTCGTCCACCACCAGAACCCGAATACGTATCAATGGACACCCCCAGATGGTGAGGAGTGGACATCCGCGGGTACGGCGCCCGGCGTACGGGAGTTACGTCAGTGACGCGGCCGCCGCCGCGCGCCGGCCGTAGCCCCGCCCCGGGCGTCCGTGCCCGATTCGTCTCCACCCCTGATCAGCACCGGCCCCCACCGGTGCTGTGCATCAGCGTACGGGCGGTGGCCCCGGGGGGAAGGAAAATCGCGGAAATGGTTGCCCCAAGCCTCTGTCCGGGTGTTTAGGGTGGGGCGCATGTTTCGTATTGAGACAGAAATCGACAAGGACCGGCGCAACGTGCTCCACGAGCGGCTGCGGGACACCAACACGGAGCGCTCCCCCGTCCTGCGGGCGCTGCGGACCAGTCCGCTCGACAACGAACTGCCGCTGCACGTCTGGCTGATGGAGGAGTCGACGGGCGAACTGGCCGGCGGTCTCACCGGCCGCACCTGGGCGCGCTGGCTGCATGTCGACCTGCTCTGGGTCGACGCGCGGCACCGCGGCACCCGCCTCGGCGCGGGTCTCCTCGCGGAGGCGGAGCGGCTGGCCCGCACCGAACGTTCCTGCGCGCGCTCGCGGCTGGAGACCTGGGACTTCCAGGCGCCGGACTTCTATCGCAAGCAGGGCTACGAGATCGCCGGGCAGGTCACGGACTACCCGCCCGGCGTCACCGAATACATCCTCACCAAGAAGATCGGCTGAGCCGACAGGACCGGCTGAACCCGCCTGTCCCATCAGCCCACTCGGCCCGCTCAGGCCACCCGGCGCGCCCCCTGCGAGGGAACGGCGGGGAAGATCCGCGGGGCGGTGTGGCCGGCCGCCGCGAACGCCTCCGTGACCGCCTTCGACACCACGGCCGCCGTCGCCTCCTCGACCAGGACGATCGCCGAGCCGCCGAAGCCGCCGCCCGTCATCCTGGCGCCGAGCGCGCCCGCCGCCGTCGCGGAGCTGACGACGAGGTCCAACTCCGGGCAGGACACCCGCAGATCGTCGCGGAGCGAGACGTGCCCCTCGACCAGGACCGGGCCGACCGCGCGGACATCGCCCGCGTCCAGCAGTGCGATGACCTGCTCCACCCGGTGGTCGTCGCTCACGACATGGCGGACGTAACGGCGTACGTTCTCGCCCTCGTCCGCCAACCGCTCCAGCGCCGAGGGCAGTTCGGCGTACGGAACGTCACGCAGCGCACGGACGCCGAGCGCCCGCGCGCCCGCCTCGCAGCCCGCGCGCCGTTCCGCGTAAGCCCCGTCGCCCAGCGCGTGCTTGACGCGGGTGTCGACCACCAGGAGCTGGAGTCCCTGGGCCGCGAGGTCGAACGGCACCTGGCGCTGGGACAGATCGCGGGTGTCGAGGTACAGCGCGTTGCCCTCGGTACAGCACGCGGAGGCCATCTGGTCCATGATTCCGCACGGGACGCCGACGAAGTCGTTCTCGGCGCGCTGCGCCAGGACCGCCAACTGCGATGCGCTGAGGCCCAGTTCGTACAGGTCGTTCAGCGCGGTCGCGGTGACGACCTCCAGCGCCGCCGACGAGGAGAGCCCGCCGCCGGTCGGCACCGTCGAGGAGAGGTGGATGTCCGCGCCGGTGACCGGGTGGCCCGCTTCCCGCAGCGCCCAGACGACGCCTGCCGGGTAGGCGGCCCAGCCGGTGTCGGAGAGCGGTTCGAGGGCGTCGAGGCGCAGTTGGACGACGCCCTGCGACACGTCGGCGGAGTGCACCCGCAGGACGCCGTCCGTACGGCGTGAGACCGCCGCGACCGCGGTGTGCGGCAGTGCGAGCGGCATCACGAAACCGTCGTTGAAGTCGGTGTACTCGCCGATCAGGTTGACCCGGCCCGGCGCGGCCCAGACACCCTCGGGCCCGGCGCCGTACAGCTCCGTGAACGCGTCCTCGATGGTCACCGTCGTCACTGTCGGCTCTCCCTCTTCGTCACCCTTGGCTCTCCTTCTGGCGTGCGAACGCCCACGCGTCCTCGACAATGCCCGCGAGATCGGGGCGGCTCGGGGTCCAGCCGAGCCGCTCGTGCGCGGCGCGCGCGGAGGCGACCAGGACCGCGGGGTCGCCGGCCCTGCGGCCGGCCAGGATCTCGGGCACGGGGTGCCCGGTGACCTGCCGTACGGTCTCGATGACCTGGCGGACCGAGAATCCGGTGCCGTTGCCCAGGTTGCAGATCAGGTGCTCGCCGGTCACCGCCGCGTCCAGCGCCCGCAGATGGGCCTCGGCGAGGTCGGCGACGTGAATGTAGTCACGTACGCAGGTGCCGTCCGGGGTCGGGTAGTCGTCGCCGTAGACGAGGATCGACTCCCGCTTGCCGAGGGCCACTTGCAGCACGAGCGGGATGAGGTGCGATTCGGGGTCGTGGCGTTCGCCGCAACTGCCGTACGCGCCAGCCACGTTGAAGTAGCGCAGCGAGACGGCCGCCAGCCCGTGGGCGGCGGCCTCGCTGGTGATCATGTGGTCGACGGCGAGCTTGGTGGCCCCGTACGGGTTGGTGGGCGCCGTCGGGTCGCTCTCCGTGATGGGGGTGGAGACGGGCTCGCCGTAGGTCGCGGCGGTGGACGAGAAGACGAGCGTGCGCACGCCCGCCGAGCGCATCGCGGCGAGCAGCGCCATCGATCCGCCGACGTTGTTGTCCCAGTACTTCTCGGGCGCGGTGACGGACTCGCCGACCTGCGAGGAGGCGGCGAAGTGCAGCACCGCGTCGTACGAGGAGTCCAGCCACTTCGCGGCGTCCTGCACGCGTCCTTCGATGAAGTCGGCGCCCGCGGGGACTCCGGCGCGGAATCCGGTGGAGAGGTCGTCGAGGACGGTCACCTCGTGTCCGGCTTCCAGCAGGTGCGTCGCAACTACGCTGCCGACATATCCCGCACCGCCTGTGACCAGGTACTTCTTGCTCACTCGCTCGCTACCTCTCGCAGTCGTTCCGCCGCGGCCTCCGGCGGCACATCGTTGATGAACACACTCATGCCGGACTCTGAACCCGCGAGGAACTTCAGTTTGCCGGAGGTGCGGCGGATGGTGAAAAGCTCGAGGTGGAGGGCGAAGTCCTCGCGCCCCGGCGCGCGGAACGGCGCCTGGTGCCAGGCGGCAATGTACGGGGTCCTCGGCTCGCCCTCGCCGAAGATCCGGTCGAAGCGCTTGAGCAGCTCCAGGTACAGCCGGGGGAACTCCGCGCGCTGTGCGTCGTCCAGCCCGCGCAGGTCGGTCACCCGGCGCCTGGGGTAGAGGTGGACCTCGTACGGCCAGTGCGCGGCGTACGGCACGAACGCCACCCAGTGCTCGCCGTCGAGCACCACCCTCCCGGACCCGCTCTCGCGTTCCACGACGTCCTCGAAGAGGTTGCGGCCGGTCTCGGCGCGATGCCGTTCCACGTTCCTGAGCATCAGCGCGCTGCGCGGGGTGACGAAGGGGTACGCGTAGATCTGGCCGTGCGGGTGGCCGAGGGTGACACCGATCTCCGCGCCGCGGTTCTCGAACGGGAAGACCTGCTCGACCTGCGGCAGTTCGGCCAGTTCGGCGGTGCGGTCGGTCCAGGCGTCGAGGACGAGTGCGGCCTGTTCCTCGGTGAGGTCGGCGAACGAGGCGTCGTGGTCGGAGGTGAAGCAGACGACCTCGCAGCGCCCCGAGTCCCCGGCGAGTGAGGGGAAGCGGTTCTCGAACACGGCGACGTCGTACGCGGAGTCCGGGATCTCGCTGAGCCGTCCTTCGCGCGAGGGGCAGAGCGGGCATTCGTCGGCGGGCGGGTGGTACGTACGGCCCTGGCGGTGCGAGGCGATGGCGACCGCGTCCCCGAGCAGCGCGTCCTGGCGGATCTCGGAGGTGGTGGCGACCGGGCCGAGCGGCCGCCGGTCGACGGCATCGCGCACGGCGTCGTCCCGGGAGTCGTAGTAGATCAGGTCGCGGCCGTCGGCGAGCCTGGTCACCGTCTTCTTCATCGGTTGCCTCCCGGGCACCCACACCTAAACAGAATCCGACACAACAAAGCACAAGCAAACAGCTGCGTCAATCCCGAGCAAACCACCAGCCCCTGGGCACACGAGCTGTCGCCCCCGTGCCGCCGACAACGCCGCCCTCATCACGATCGAACAAAGAATGCCAACATAACTGTTCATTTTCCGAACACAGGGGCGTACGTTACCGATGAGTTTTATTCTTGCGACGAAGCGAGTTCCCCCATGTCCCCCGTGAATTACCTGGCCGAAGGGCTCCGGCTCCCTACAAACGGGCTCGATTACACCATCCTGGCCATCTACTTCGTAGTGGTCCTCGGCATCGGGTTCGCCGCCCGTGCCAGCGTCAAGACCAGTCTCGACTTCTTCCTCTCCGGCCGTTCCCTGCCCGCCTGGGTGACGGGGCTCGCGTTCGTCTCCGCCAACCTCGGCGCCACCGAGATCCTCGGCATGGCGGCCAACGGCGCGCAGTACGGCGTGTACACGGTGCACTGGTACTGGATCGGCGCCATCCCCGCCATGGTCTTCCTCGGCCTGGTGATGATGCCCTTCTACTACGGCTCGAAGGTGCGCTCCGTACCGGAGTTCCTGCTGCACCGGTTCGGACCCTCGTCCCACCTGCTCTCCTCGATCATCTTCGCCGTCTCGGCCGTGCTGATCGCGGGCGTCAACCTCTACGCGATGGCGATCGTGCTGGAGGCGCTGCTCGGCTGGCCGCAGTGGGTGGCGATCGTGGTGGCGGGCCTGTTCGTGCTCGCGTACATCACCGTCGGCGGTCTCTCCTCGGCGATCTACAACGAAGTGCTCCAGTTCTTCGTGATCCTCGCCGCGCTCATACCCCTGACCATCGTCGGCCTCAAGCGCGTCGGCGGCTGGGACGGCATCACCGACTCCCTGACCGACTCGCACGGCGGCGCCTTCCTCACCGCGTGGCAGGGCACCGGCGTCGGTTCGCCCAACCCGCTCGGCGCCAACTGGCTGACCATCGTCCTCGGTCTCGGCTTCGTGATGAGCTTCGGTTACTGGACGACCAACTTCGCCGAGGTGCAGCGCGCGCTGTCCGCGAAGAACCTCTCCGCCGCCAAGCGCACCCCGCTGATCGCCGCGTTCCCGAAGATCTTCATCCCGCTGGTCGTGGTCGTCCCCGGTCTGATCGCGCTGGTCATGGAGCCCTCGCTCGGCAAGGTCGGCAGCGGCCTCCAGTACAACGACGCGATCCCGGTCCTGATGCGCGACCTGCTGCCGAACGGTGTGCTCGGTATCGCCGTGACGGGTCTGCTGGCCGCGTTCATGGCCGGTATGGCCGCCAACGTCTCGTCGTTCAACACCGTGTTCACGAACGACATCTGGGCCGCGTACCTCAAGAAGGACCGCGAGGACGCGTACTACCTGAAGACCGGACGCGTCGTGACGGCGGTCGGTGTGCTGATCGGCATGGGCACCGCGTTCATCGCGGGCAGCTTCAGCAACATCATGAACTACCTCCAGACGCTGTTCTCGTTCTTCAACGTCCCGCTGTTCGTGGTCTTCATCATCGGCATGTTCTGGAAGCGGACGACCCCGGCCGCCGGTTTCTGGGGCCTGCTCTCCGGCACGCTCGCCGCGATGCTCAACTACTTCTGGCTGTACAAGGGCGGGGTCATCTCCATCCCGTCCGACCAGGGCGCGAACTTCGTCTCGTCGATCGTCGCGTTCGTGGTCGGCGCCGTGGTGATGTTCGTGGTCTCGTACGTCACCAAGCCCAAGCCGGCCGAGAAGCTCAACGGCCTGGTCTACGGCACCCGTTCGCCCGGTATGGACGAGCTGCCGTCGGAAGGTGACGACGCCTGGTACCGCAAGCCGGCCCTGCTGGGCTGGGGCGCGGTCGTCCTCGCCACCCTCTGCTACATTCCCTTCTCCTTCTGACCCGGTCTGCGAGGAACGCACACACCATGAGCGACTACCAGAACGACGTCAAGGAGCTGGAGGCCACGTCCGCGACGGCGGCACGGCTCTTCGACGTACGCCGCATCATCGGCGGACTCTTCGTGGTCTACGGGATCATCGTGACGATCGCCGGGATCAGCCCGTCCGACGCCGACCTGAAGAAGGCGGAAGGCATCCACATCAACTTGTGGACGGGCCTGGGCATGCTGGTCCTCGGCCTCTTCTTCCTGGTCTGGATGAAGCTGAGCCCGACGGCGCCGCCGACCCCGGCCGACGACGGCGAGTCCCCCGCGACCGCCGAGTCCGCCGCGTCCAGTACGTCCGGCGCGCCGGGCGAGTAATGCCGATCGAGTAAGCGCGCGGCGAGGGGCCGGACTTCACCCGAGGTGGTGAGAGTCCGGCCCCTTCGCCGCGCGGTCGAGCAGTCCCGTACGGGCCGCGAGAGCCGCGGCCTCCAGCCGGGAGCCGACCCCTAACTTCATGAGCACACGCTGGACATGAGTACGTGCCGTACTCGGCGCGATGCTCATCCCGGCCGCGATCAGCCGGGTGTCCTCGCCCTCCGCGACCCGGACCAGCACCTCGATCTCGCGCGGGGTGAGCATCCGCAGCAGCCGCTGCCCCTCGTCGTCCGGCTGCACCGCCGGGTTGAGCAGTTCGGAGAAGGCGCCCTGGAGCAGCTGCGGCGAGACCGCGGCCTCACCGGCCCGCGCCTTGAGCATCGCCCGCTCCACCCCTTCGATGCGCTCGTCGTGACGCACATAGCCGGAGGCACCGGCCGCGAACGCGGCAGCGATACCACGGGGGTTGGGCACGGGCCCGAGGACCACCACGGCGACCTGCGGGCGGTCGCGCTTGATCCGCACGACGGGGTCGAAGGCGCCAGGCGCGGCCGGGGCCGCCGTCCCCATCAGGCAGACCTCGGGCGACCGGCTCACCACCAGGTCGGCCACGCCGGCCGTCGGCGCGGCGGCCGCGAGTACGCGGTGGCCGCGCAATTTCAGCGCCGACGCCAGCGCCTCCGCCAGCAGTCGGTGATCGTCAACCACCATGAGCCGCACGCCCATCGAGCAATCCCCATCCCCACCGAAGCCCGCCCCCGGCCTTCTGACCCGGCAAGCTACACGCTTGTTCGACCTCGCGCGCGCTTTACCGGCCAGAAGACGCCCGGATTGCCGAAATCAGTGGGTCGTGTACGCGATGGCCAGGAAGCTGACGATGTCCAGATCCGCCGACGAGGACGACGGTTCACTGACCAGCTTGTCGGAGATGAACAGCCGGCCGTCCGCGTATGCGAACTCGGATCCCTCGGGCAGGAAGCTGTTCTCGGCGTCCCGGCTCTTCTCGTCGGCGGGGTTGTCCATGAGCACGGTCTGCTTGAACGTACCGCCGTCGATGGAGACGACCCGGCCGCCGCCCTCGTACATCCCGACCCGGTAGGCGATGATGTTGCCACCGTCCATACGCAGCGGGAACAGCGTGTGCCGCTCGCCCGCCTCGGCGCGCTCGGAGGTCGTCTTCCCGGTCGCGAGGTCGAAGGCGACGATCTCGTTGGTCTTGGCGATCTGGTCCGCGCCGGCCCCGTCGTGCTCCTCGGTGGGCAGGTAGATCTTGCCGTTGCCGACGGCGAACATCTGGCAGCTCTCCACCCTGGTGGAATCGCACTCCGCCGCGTACCTGTCGGCGTCCGCGGGGATCTTGACGGTGAGATCCCCGGTCTTCTCGTCGATCACGAAGAAGTCCGAAATACCACTGCCGTCGTCGGCGGTGTCACCGACATCGGCGGCCACGACCAGCGGCTTGGTGGACAGGACGTGCGCGTACTCGACGCCGGGCGGCAGCTTGAACTGGGAGACCGGCGCGCCCGTGACCGGGTTCAGGTTCTGGACGGAGATCTGCGGGTCTTCGTACGAGCCGCACTTGCGGACCGCCACCAGTCCCTCGCCGCCGCCGTATCCCTGGTCGCGGCAGTCGTTCACGTCGACCTCGGGCTTCCACCGGACATCGCCGCTGTCGAGGTCGAACCCGGCGCCTCCGCCGGACCCGCCGACCGCGACGGTCGTGCCGCCGATCGTGACCTCCTCGAACCTGGCGTCCTCGTCACCGCCTGAGGAGCCCTGAACCGGCTTGTGCCACACCAGCTTCCCCGCCTTCAGGTCGACCACGGCGACCTGTGTGCACGGCTGGTACTTCGTGGCGGCGCTGGGCTTGGCGGGAGCGTAGACGATCGCCGTCCTGTTGTCCTCGGTGACGTGCTTGGTCGTCGCGCACACCTGGCCGGGGAGCGGGATCGACCAGAGCCGTGTGCCCTTGTCCAGGTCGTAACCGACGATCTCGTCCACGCCCGTCTTCACATAGGCGCTGCCGGTGACCCAGGAGCCGCTGAAATCCACCAGGTCCTTCACCTTGGGCGTTGGCAGCTCGAAGGAGATCCCGGACTTGTTGTCCGAGGGCACCTTCTCCTTGCCGGGCCCGTCCGCGCCCGTCCCCGCGCCGGTGGACCAGTGGCCCCTGGAACCGCCGCCCCGCGCCTGGTTCTCCGGGCCGTCGCCGCCGGAGAAGGCGTACCAGACACCGGCGCCGACGATCAGCACCACGGCGAGGGCCGCGGCGATGATGATCCGCATCTGGGTGGACACCTTCTTGCCGCCGCCCTGCGGGGGATGCGGGGGCTGTGTGGCGTACTGCGGCTGGCCGTACGGGGGTTGGCCGTACGGCGGTTGGCCCTGGGGCGGGCCGTACGGCGGTTGCCCGTACGGCGGTTGGCCGGGCGCTGTCGGGTAGCCGTAACCGGGCTGCTGCGTCGGCGGGGTCGGGTAGCCGTAACCGGCCGGCTGGTCCGGCGGGGTCTGCGGGAAGCCGTACGGGGTGCCCTGCGGGGGCGTGATCGGCGCGCCGAAGCCTCCCTGCGGGTTCTGCGGGGGCTGCGTCGGCTGCGGGTTCTGCGGGGGCTGCTTCGGCTGCGGGGGCTGCGTCGGCTGCGGGTTCTGCGGGGGCTGCGTCGGCCGCGGGTTCTGCGGGGGCTCGTTGGGCGAGGGCGGTGGCGGCTGCGTCATGGTGTGCGTACCTCGGAGAAGGCTCGGAAGAGAGGGAGTCGGCCGGATCGGGAGCGGTCAGTCGCCGAAGACCATCATGGTCTTCGCCTCCAGCTCCTCGTCGTGCTTGCCCCCGTACACCGAGCTGGCGAGCAGATAGAAGCGGCCGTCCGTGTACGCGACCGTCGAGGAGTAGAAGGAACTCTCGATCCCGGCCGTGGAGTCGGGATGCTTCTGTACGACCTTGGGGGTGCCGCCGGTCGGCGCGATCGTCGCGATCTCGCTGCCCTGGTTGTACGACGCCTCCATGTAGACCAGGACGTTCCCGCCGTCCATCCGCAGCGGAGCCATCGTGAGGCCGTCGGGCGCCTTGGAGCGCCATGTGGCCTTCCCGGTGTCCAGGTTGAAGGCGATGACCTCGTTGCCGTCCGCGCTCTCGTCGCCGGGCTCCGCGGACGCGGTGGCGAGGTAGAGGGTTTTCGCGTCGGCGGCGACGCTTGTGCAGTTCTCCAGGTCGTGGTTGAAGACATCGGCGAGGCCGCCGCAGCCCAGCGTGAACGAGTCTTTTCCGCCTTCGAGTTGGGAGCGCACGGTGCCGTCGGCGTTGAGCGCGACGACGCCCCACTTCTTGTTGTCCTTCTCGTTCCGCAGGGACACGACCAGCGGATCGACCGAGAAGATCTTGTCGGCTTCCCAGTTCGTCTGGAGCTTGTACGTCCACTTGGCCTTGCCGGTGGCCGGGTCGAGCGCCTGAACCTGCTTCTGCCCCTTGTCGATGTCGGCGGTGGGGCAGTTCTCGACAGCTATCAGCTGAGAACGCTTCGGGTCGGGGCCCGAGGCGAACGCGTACGGCTGGCAGGACTGCGGCAGCTGGCCGAAGAGGTGTTTGCCGTCGCTCACCCGGTACGCGTCGGCGTGGCCGGTACGGCCGGCCGCCACCGTGTTACCGCTGATCGTGAGGTCGATCGAGTCCAGCATGTCGAAAACGCCGCGCTTGGCGATCTCCGTCTTCCAGCCGCCCTTGCCGGTGTTGAGGTCGAGCATCTGGAGCTGGTTGCAGTCGGCCCGGTCGCCGGTGCCGTTCATGAAGCCGATGACTATCTTGCCGTCGGCCGTGGTCTTCTTCGGCCCTGCGCAGATCTTCTCGGGCGTCGGGAAGGACCACTTCTCCGTGCCGTCGGTGACCGAGTAGGCCACCACCTTCTTGTACATGGCCTTGACGACGGTGTCGCCCACGAACCACGGGCCGAACAGGTGAGCTCCGTCGCGCGGCAGGTCGACGTCGTTGGTCTGGAGCCAGAGCACCTTGGACTCGCCGTCCTCGCGCCCGGCGTTGAGGTCGTCGTCGGCCTCACGGCCGCCGCCGGTGCCGTCCCCCCGGTCGACGGGGTCGTCGGTCGGCCTCGGGTCGCGGCTCTTTGTCGCGGCGGGCGTGGAGTCGCTGTCATCACCGCCGTTGAGCGCGAACACGGCGACGCCGCCGGCTATGACGAGCAGCGCGGCGACGGCCGCGGCGATGATCACGCCGGCCTTGCTCTTGCGGCCGCTCCCGCCACCGGTCGCGGGCGGGACGGGCGGGCCCGGGTACGGGTAACCCGCGTACGGATTGGGCTGCTGCGCGTGAGGCTGCTGACCGTAGGGGCCGGGCTGCTGGTTGTACGGACCCGGCTGCTGATAGGGGCCGGGCTGCGGCGGCTGGTTCGGCGGCGTCTGGGGCTGCTGGGCGTACGGGCCCGACGCCTGGTTGTACGGGCCCGGCGCCTGGTTGTACGGGCCCGGCGCCTGGCCCGGCGCCTGCGGGTAGCCGTAACCCGGCTGGCCCGGCGGCTCGGCCGGGGCGGGCGCCGCCTGCGGATAGCCGTACCCGGGCGGCGGATTCTGCGGCGGAGGCTGCTGCGCCTGCGGCGGAGTCTGTGGCGCCTGCTGCGGTACGGACTGCGGGGCCTGCGGCGCGGGCGGCTGGGCCTGCTGCGGTGCCTGCGGTGGCGGGCCCTGCTGAGCCTGCGGCGGCTCTTGGCGCGGTGCCTGCGGCGGCGTCTGCGGTTCCCGCGGAACGCCGTATCCCCCCTGCGGCGGTTGCTGGCCAGGTGGTTGGGTCATGAGCGCTTCCCCCTTGAAGTACGGTCCACAGCCCGCTCGGCCTCCCCCGCGTTCGCGGCGGACTCGCCCCGGAACGGAGTGACGCGGACATGGATCCCGCGTCGCCAAAGCCAGTCCCACAGCCAGTCGGCGCGGCAGTCGGCACGTCGGTCGGCACGTCGGTCGGCAGTCGGTCAGCGCATCAGCCGGGACAGCTGTCGGGACATCAGTCGAGCGGGCCCTACTTTCTATCATCGGACCGCTGTACGAAAGGGCCGGTCCGCCCCCTGTTCCCAAGGGTGGACCGGCCCGTGACGTGCCTGTTATGCGCTCTCCACAGCGCCTTTACGCGTCCTCCGCCAGCTCCATCCAGCGCATTTCCAACTCGTCCCGTTCAGTGACGAGTTGGCGCAGCTCCGCGTCCAGTTTCGCCACCTTCTCGAAATCCGTGGCGTTTTCGGCGATCTGCTGGTGGAGCAGCGTCTCGCGGCTGGACATCTTGTCGAGCTGGCGCTCGACCTTCTGCAGTTCCTTCTTGGCCGCACGCCCGTCCTTGGCGGAAGCCGCCGGGGCGGCGGGAACGGCCCCTGCGGAAGCGTCCGTTGACGGGACCGAGGCGGCCGGAGCCGCCGGGACCCCGGACTCCGCCTGCTTCTTACGGCGTTCCAGGTACTCGTCGATGCCGCGCGGCAGCATCCGCAGCGTCCTGTCGCCGAGCAGCGCCAGCACCTTGTCGGTGGTGCGCTCGATGAAGAACCGGTCGTGCGAGATGACGACCATCGAGCCGGGCCAGCCGTCGAGCAGGTCCTCCAGCTGGTTGAGCGTCTCGATGTCGAGGTCGTTGGTGGGCTCGTCGAGGAAGAGGACGTTCGGCTCGTCCATCAGCAGCCGCAGCAACTGGAGCCTGCGCCGCTCACCACCGGACAGGTCACCGACCGGCGTCCACTGCTTCTCCTTCGTGAAGCCGAACTGCTCGCACAGCTGTCCCGCGGTCATCTCCCGGCCCTTGCCGAGGTCGACGCGGTCACGTACCTGCTGCACCGCTTCCAACACCCGCAGGGTCGGCTTCAGTTCGGCGACCTCCTGGGAGAGGTACGCCAGCTTCACGGTCCTGCCGACCACGACCTTGCCCGCGGTGGGCTGCACGTCGCCCTGCGTACGGGCGGCTTCGGTGAGCGCGCGCAGCAGCGAGGTCTTGCCGGCGCCGTTGACGCCGACCAGGCCGACCCGTTCGCCGGGCCCCAGCTGCCAGGTGAGGTGCGTCAGCAGCACCTTCGGCCCGGCCTGGATGGTCACGTCCTCCAGGTCGAAGACGGTCTTGCCGAGGCGCGCGTTGGCGAACTTCATCAGCTCGGACGTGTCGCGCGGCGGCGGTACGTCCGCGATCAGCTCGTTGGCCGCCTCGATCCGGAAGCGCGGCTTGGACGTACGGGCGGGTGCCCCGCGCCGCAGCCAGGCCAGCTCCTTGCGGACCAGGTTCTTCCGCTTGACCTCTTCCGTGGCCGCGATGCGCTGGCGCTCGGCGCGGGCGAAGACGTAGTCCGAGTAGCCGCCCTCGTACTCGTGGACGGCGCCGCCCTGCACGTCCCACATGCGCGTGCAGACCTGGTCGAGGAACCACCGGTCGTGCGTCACGACCACCAGCGCGGACCGCCGCGCCCGCAGGTGCTGCGCCAGCCAGGCGATGCCCTCCACGTCGAGGTGGTTGGTGGGCTCGTCGAGCACGATCAGGTCCTGCTCGGCGATGAGCAGCTTGGCGAGCGCGATGCGGCGCCGCTCACCACCGGAGAGCGGCGCGATCACGGTGTCGAGGCCCTGCGGGAAGCCCGGCAGGTCCAGCCCGCCGAAGAGGCCGGTGAGCACGTCGCGGATCTTGGCGTCGCCCGCCCACTCGTGGTCGGCGAGATCGCCGATGACCTCGTGCCTGATGGTGGCGGACGGGTCGAGGGAGTCGTGCTGCGTGAGCACACCGAGCCGCAGCCCGCCGTTGTGCGTCACACGTCCGGTGTCGGTCTCCTCCAGCTTGGCGAGCATCCGGATGAGGGTCGTCTTGCCGTCACCGTTGCGGCCGACCACCCCGATCCTGTCCCCTTCGGAGACGCCGAGGGAGACACCGTCGAGCAGCGCACGGGTGCCGTACACCTTGGTGACTGTCTCGACATTGACCAGGTTGACGGCCATTTCACTCCTGTACGGGGGAATCGTTCGACGTCCCAGCGTAGTCGCCCCGCGGACCGTCCCGTCCGGCCGGTTCACCGAGCGGACGGGACGGTCGGCGGAACGCCGTCGGTGCGGACATCATGAAGGTGACCGATACGCCGGAAAAGCCGCTCCGAAGGCGGCCGTGCCCGTGGGAGGCGTCCGTGGATGTGGATGTGGATGTGGATGACACCGGCCCGCACGACCCCACCTTGATCATGGGGATCCATGGCGTCTTCCACCGGCATCCGTGGCTCGGGCGGGTGAGCGAGGCGTACGACCTGGAGGAGGACGTCTTCAGCCTGGCCGTGAAGCGGGCCGAGGCCTACGGCTTCAGCTCGACCCACCTCGGTTCCGGCCGCGAGGTGGCGGGTCAGCGCTGGGCGCACCACGACGCGGGTGGTGACTGGACCGAGGACGGCCGGGTGCGCGAGATCGCCTGGCTCCTGGTCTCCGTCGCCGAAGCGCCGCACGGGCAGCTCCTGCCGGTGGTGCCGGTGGCGACCGTCCTCGGCGACGTCCTGAGCCGCGTGGGCCGCTTCCGCCTCACCGGCACGCACACGCTGGTCCCGCTGCACCTGGCGCCGGACGCGAGCGCGGCTCTCGTCGGCTCGGCGGCCTGGTTCGCCCTCGCCGACCCGGACGGCGCGACGGGCCTGACGGTCACGGTGTCGGCGCGCCCGGACGCGGGCCTGTCCGGCCGCGCCGACCGGATCCGCGACCTGGCGCTTGAGCGCACGTACGGGCAGCTCACGGTGGAGGCGGCGGCCGGTGGATCCGGCCCCGCGCCCGAGGGCCCGGCCCCGAGGCTCACGGGCGGGACGCGGACCGACGGAATGCGGACTGACGGGATGCGGCAGGTCATGGCCTTCCGCTGCGAGGTACGGGCCTGGTCCCTGGACGTGGCCGCCTGGACGACCGAGGTCTTCACCGACGCCCTGCGCGCCACCGGGACGCGTGACCCGGTCCTGATCACCGTCTCGGGGCCCGCGGTGTGACGGAACGCCGATGTGCCGGTTCTCGCGGCCCGCGCGCCGCTAGCGTTGGCGCATGATCGTATGGCTGAACGGCACCCACGGCGCGGGCAAGACGACAACCAGCCCGCTCGTGCAGCAACTGATCCCGGAATCAAGGGTGTTCGACGCCGAGAAGGTCGGCGAAACCCTCATGGACATCAAGCCCGGGCTGCCCTGGACGGGCAACTTCCAGCACTGGCCACCGTGGCGGCCCCTCGTGGTCGAGACCGCCCGTCACGTACTCGACTACACCGGCGGCACGCTGGTGATGCCCATGACCGTCCTGGTGGAGCGGTACTGGCGCGAGATCAGTACGGGCCTCGCCCAACACAACATCCCCGTAAGGCACTTCGTCCTCCACGCCGACCAGGACACGCTGCGGGCCCGCATCGACGGCGACACCGATCTCGGCCCGTCCACGTTCCGCCACGCATATCTTGAGCCATACGCCGAGGCGGCCCGCACCTGGCTGCACGCCGAGGCCGAGGTCATCGACACCACACACCTGACGCCGGCCGAGGCGGCTGAGCGGATCGCGAAGGCGGTTGGGAGCTGATCGCCCTCCCCCCGCTGGCTGAACTCCGCGTAGAACGCCATCCGCTTGGCGCCGACGAGAACGGCGGCTACGGCGTGGGTCGCGTGCGGGATCGCGTGAACCCGAGGGATCTGTCGGGCAGTCGGGTCGAGCACTCACCGCGCGGCCCCTCCTGTCGCTGGTGGCGCAGGTCCGTTCCCGCGGGTAGCCACGGAAGTCGCGGTCCCATTCCAGAATCGCTTCAGGCACGCGGGCAGCCCGTTCACCGCCGCCAAACCCATGCCCGATGACGCCGAACGGCCCATCCTCCCCGATCAGGGGCTTAGACGCTGAGGAAGTCGATCGCACGCTCGTCGAGCTCTGCCGCACAGCGCACCCCGCGGGCGCGGAACCGCGCGAGGTCCTTACGCATGCTCTTGACCGCCTTACGCGTGCGTACCGACTGCACGCCGCTCATGTGGTCGATGGCCCGGTTCCAGCTCTGGCACGCCTCCTCGATCCGGCCGCGCTTCAGTTGCATCTCTGCGCCGGCTACGAGGTCAAGGGAGACGATCCGCGCGTACGTAGCGGGGCGTGCAGTCGCCGCACGGACGTACTGGTTGGCGGCGGCGTTGTAGTCCCCCAGCGTCTCGTACACCTTGGCGGTGCGGGAGTAGACGGATGGGGCGGGCGGCCCCCAGGCCAGAGCCCAGAAAGGGGTCTCGTCGCCCTTGTCGGCGGTGAGGAGTTCGCGGGCCTGGTCGGCCTCGGCGATGGCCGCTCGCCGTTGGTCTCCCTTGGCGAGGGTGTGGGCGTGGACGACGCGGAACAGGGCCATGGTCGCGTTGTCGACCTTGCCTTTGGCGCGGTTCAGTCCCGTCTCCGCGAGGCCCTGGCAGTGTTCGGGGCGGTGGAGCTTCAGGCCCTGCATAGCCATGGTGCGCATGATGAACCCGTCGTGCCCGGTGATCCCTGATTCGACGGCGAGTGCGTAGGACTGGAGGTAGTACCGCTGGGCGAGCCCTTGCTGTCCGGCGTCGTAGGACTTCCAGCCCAGGAGGTGAACACCTCGGCTGGCGGCGGAGAGCATGTGCTGACGCATCTCCTCGTTGCGGAAACGGGCGCGGCACAGCGGGGCGACGTCATCACGGAGGTACTGGACGAGTGCGGAGCGTCCGTGCCGGCCGCCGTGTCGTTCGTCCATCTCGGAGAACATGCTCACCATGTCCCTCACCGCACGCACCTCGGCCATGCCGACCATGTGGCCGGTGCGGGCGGCATCAGCCCTGTCGGCCATTTCTTGCACGTAGTTGAGGGGCAGGGCAGCGGCGGCCACCGAGTAGGCGGAGGACGTGAGGAAGGTACGCCGGTCCAATTCAGCCCTCCACATCGGCAACAGGGCATCGATCGGGTCCGCCCCGAGGGACAAGCCCATGGTGTCGTCCTCTGCCACGTTCGGGCTCGGCAGGCCGAGGTCGGCAAGTGTGAGCAGACGGCCGGTGTGCCGAGACAAGGCGACAGCAAGGAAACGGGCGGTCGTCTCCTGCGGTACGACGCCGTTGAGCCAGTGTCGGATCATGCCCTTGTTCGTGCCTAACTCGACACCGCACTCGGCAGCGACCTGCCGAACGGCCTTGGCGAGTGCTTCGTAGGTGAGACCCGACTCAGTGATGAGATCCCGGAGCCGCTGGTTCGGTGTGCTCATGGTCATTCCCGCCCGTGATACCCGTGATACCGCTTGACCTCCTCCTCACCGTACCGCCAGACCCCTACCGCGGGTTGACTGTTCATCACGCCAAGCGACCGTCCCGAAAGGGAGTTCCAGGGTCGCGTCGTCTGGCTGTGTGTAGCCGACGCTCAGTCCCGAGCATGCGGAAATCCAGTGACCAGGAGGTCATCACCATGGAGCAGAACACCACCCCCGAGTACAGCGAGCCCGTCGTCCTGGACGCCGGTCAGGTCGCCGCCGTGACCCTCGGCACGAACAACTTCGACACGGCCGACGACACCCAGTACAAGAACGCCTGATCGCGTTCCGCCGGACGTGACAGCGTCCCAGGGCTGACTGGGCGTCGGGCCGCGAAGGGCCGTGCTGCGTGCACGGCCCCGAGCGGCCCGGCGCCCGTTCTTGTAACGGCGATCGACACACCCACAAGGAGAAGGGGACAGGGCGGATGCGGTGGAGTGCAGGATGGTTCGGCCAGAGTAAAAGAGGCCAAGCGCCGCGCGACGGGGAGCCGGTGCCGGTGCTGGAGTCGGCGTGGACCGTCGGCTGGCCGAGTGGCGGCGTGCGCGCGGTGGGCGACGGCCGGGCAGAGTTGGCGGTCATCGGGGAGTGCGGGGCGGACGACGACCAGCTTCGGCGGGCCCTGGCCACCGTACGTTCTCGGGACTGGAGGACGCTGACCACGTGGCCCGGGTCCTATCTGGTCGTCGCACGGTGCCGCGAAACCCTGGTGGTGATCGGTGACCTCTCCGAACAGCACCCGGTGTACTGGCGGCCCGACCGCTCCGGCGTATGGTGGTCGACCTCCGCGACCGCACTCGCGGCACTGGACGGCGCACCAGTCGACACCGTTTCCCTCGCCGCCCGGATGGCGTTCGGGCAGCCCGATGTCCTCGGGACGAGAAGCCTGTTCCAGACGGTAAACCGCGTGCCCACCGGTTACCTGCTGCTGATCACCCCAGCGCGCACCTCGACGGTGCGCTACGAGCCCGCCGAAGCTGAACCGGTGGACCTGTGTCATGCAGCGCCGACCGTACGGGCGGCACTGACGGCCGCGGTGACTACACGTCTCGGAGACCTCCCGGTGAGCGGGGACCTCGCGGGCCTGGACTCCACGACCTTGGTCTGCCTCGCCGCGCAACGCACACCAGTGACCGCGGTGACCTTCGCAGACGAGCGGCTGCGCGACGACGACGTGGCGTACGCGACCCGGACAGCAGCCACGGTTCCCGGAGTCTCGTACCGCGCGGTGCCCGGCAGCCCGGACACCGTGTACTACAACGGACTTGACGATCTCGGATCGCTGCCGGTCACCGACGCCCCGAGTGCCTTCGTCGTGACGGCCTCCATCAAACGGGCCGTACTGGACGCGGTGACCGAGCAGCAGACTGCCGGGGTCCACTTCACCGGTGCCGGCGGGGACGCCGTTCTCTCCGCGCCCTCCTCCTACCTGTCGGATCTGCTGCGCTCGGGCCAGCGGTTCCGGGCCTGGCAGCACGCGCAGGCTCATGCCCGGCTCCGGCACACCACCGCCTTCACGGTGATTCGCCGGGCCCGGCCCGCCTCCCGCTCCACCTTGACCGAGGCGTGGTCGCCACTCGCGGCCGAACTCCGTCGCCCGCCGCCCCCCTGGACTCCCCAGGCTCAGCAGCCGGTCGCCTGGACACCCTTGTTGGCCACAGCCGCCTGGATGGCGCCCGACATGCGCCACCAACTCGCCGCCGTTCTCGACACCGCGGCGGCCGACCACCTGGACGCACCGTCCAACCTCGCCGCCTGGTCGGACCGCCAGGACCTGGCCCGGGTCGGTGTGGACACTGCCGGGTGGCGCGAGATCGCCCGTGCCGGCCACGGGGTGGAACTGGCCGCCCCGTTCCTCGACAACGAGGTCATCCGGGCCTGTCTCGCCGTCCCCGCCGAGCAGCGCGCCGTCCCCGGCCGGTACAAGCCCCTGCTCGCAGAGGCGTTCGCCCGGACTGACGTCGTTCCTGACTTCGTCATGAAACGGGTCACCAAGGGCGGCTTCAACGCACTGTCCTACGCGGGGCTCCGCGAGAACGCCGCCGTCCTGCGCGACCTCATCGGCCCCGCCTCCCGGCTGGCCGCCGCCGGGCTGATCACCGACGCACCCGTGTCCGACATGCTCGCGCGGGCGGCGGCCGGACAGCCCACCGCCCAGGGTGCCCTGCACCTGGCCGTCAGCGCGGAAGTGTGGCTGCGACAAGTGGACACCACGATGGCGAGCTGGTGGGAGGTGAACACCCGTGCTGTTGCTGCATGAATTCACTCATCCCGTGCTCACCGACGAAGGCGGCGCGATCCTGGACGAGCGCACGGGCCGCTGGAGCTGCCTCACGCCGACCGCCGCGTCCGCTGTACTGCTCCTCCTCTCCAGCACCACCGAGAGCCAGGCCGCCGAGCAGTACGCCGAGCGGTACGGGATCTCCCGCGACCAAGCCGCCAACGACATCCGCACGGTCTCGACCGCGCTCACCGAGCAAGGTGTCACCGCCCGGTCAGCAGTGCGCCACCCGTGGTGGAGGCGTGGCCGATGACGACCAACGAAGCCTGGTCCACCGTCCGCACCGGGACCTTCGGCGAGCGCGTCGTCGCCCTCGCCGGTCTCCTCCTTGCCCTGCTGCTCCTTCGGCTGCCTTTCCGGTACACCGTGCGGGCGGTCCGCTGGGCCCGCATCGTGGGGCGCCGCCCTGTGAGCCGGGCACAGGGCGAGGTGCTGGTCTTGGCCGTACGGCACGCCGGCCGCTGGTGGCCGGGTCGTGTCGCCTGCATGGAGACCTCCCTCGGCGCGGTCCTCGCCGCCGCGCTGCTCGGGCAGCGGCTCGCCTGGTGCCTGGGCGTGCGCTTCGCTCCGCCGCCGGTCGAGTACCACGCCTGGGCGGCCCTTCCCGATGTCGGCCCGATCGGGGAGTACACCGCCGCCGGCTGGCACCACCACACCGCCCTGACCATCTGAACCGCGTCTTCACCCTGGCGTGTCCTTCACCCGCCTGGAGCAGTTGACGCATACGCGTACCCCACCCCTCGAAGGAATGACACCGTGACCACCGTCGCCGAAGCAGCCGAGACCGTACCTGAGCGCCACTACACCCACCACGAGGAACGAGGCGTCACACCCCACCGCTCCAATCCCCTCGTGATCCATCGCGAGCTGAACACGCTCGACGTGCACGAGGGCATGAATGTGGTGGAGTTCGGTACCGGCTCCGGCTACTCGGGCGCGCTGCTCTCGCACCTTGTCGGCACTTCGGGGCAAGTCACCAGCCTCGACATCGACGCCTACCTGGCGCGCTGGGCCGCAGTCATCCACCAGGAGCGCGGCGTCCGCAACGTCGAATGCCACGACTCGGACGGTACCGCCGGCTTCGCCTCCCGTGTCCCATACGACCGGATGGTGGCCTGGTGCACGCCTGCGCTCCTGCCCAAGGCATGGGTGGATCAGATGGTGGACGGCGGGATCATCGTGGCCCCACTCCCGATCGCGGCCGTGCCCAACATGACCGTCGTGGCGAAGATCGTGGTGCGCGAAGGCCGGCCCGAGGTCGAGTCGGTGGCGAACGGCGGCTACATCGAGGCCACGACTTCGCCTAAGGGCGATCTCGACCTGCCAGGCCGGTGGGTGGACTGGGAGAACCGCGTCCCGTCCCCGTCGTGGATCTCCCTGGCCTGGCGCGACGAGGACGATCAGATGCGTACCGGCGCCCGCACCGCCCTGGACCGGCTCCTGAAGGACGCGTACACCGATCCGTACGGCCGGGAGATCGACTGGCCGTCCTGGCGGACCTTCGCTGCCTCGCTCGCAGACCACCGCCTCACGATGGCCGGGCTCACCCCGGACCTGTGGGCCATCGGGCACACCACGACGACCTCCGCGGCCGTCATCCAGCAGGACGGCACGATCCTGGCGGACCGCTCTGACAGCCCCTCTCTGGAGATTCTGCGCGGCTGGCTCGCTGCGTGGGAGGAGGCGGGCCGCCCCGCGCCCGAGACCTACACGCCCCGTCTGGTCCAACAGGGTCTCGCCGACGGCCAAGACGGCTGGGCGCTCCGGCTCATCCGATAGACCGAACCACCCCCTGCCACCCCGCGAAGCCCGACTCGGCCGCACGGACTGTCGCTATGTGCGAAACCTCCGGCCCGTCAGACCAGTTCCTGAAGCATGCAAGGGAGTTGGCGGGGCGGTCGACCGCGCGCTGCGTGTACTTCCTGTGCGAGTACCTCGCCGGGGATACAACGAACAGCGATGCCGTGGAGAACGCGGACGTGCCGTGAGTAGCCGAGAGCGCAGTGGCCTGCTTCATATCCGCCGACAAAGCGCGCCTTGGCCGGGGATGGCAACCCGTCCGCCTGTGTGGCGGTCGGCATTGGTCTCCCGGCCAGGGCGCTACCCGCCCGTGGGATTCGTGACGTCCCGAGCGGGGTCGCGCCCCTGCACCTGCGCAAGGCCGCAGTCTGGGAAGGGAGTTAGGCGATCGCGTCTACTTCAGGGCGGGCAAGCCACTCGTCGGTCATGTCCGGTTGAACCTGCGGTCGAACTTGTCGCGGTACCGGGGCCTGGAGCGGCCCCGAAATCTTAAAGCCACACACGGGCCCCCGGATCTCCCGATCGAACGAAGGACCGGAATCAACCCGCCTAACAAGGTGGAAGCGCTCATTCGCCGGTTCTCGCGCCCCGCCGCCCGCTAGCGTCGGGCGCATGATCGTATGGCTGAACGGCACCCACGGCGCGGGCAAGACGACAACCAGCCCGCTCGTGCAGCAACTGATCCTGGAATCAAGGGTGTTCGACGCCGAGAAGGTCGGCGAAACCCTCATGGACATCAAGCCCAGGCTGCCCTGGACGGGCAACTTCCAGCACTGGCCACCGTGGCGGCCCCTCGTGGTCGAGACCGCCCGTCACGTACTCGACTACACCGGCGGCACGCTGGTGATGCCCATGACCGTCCTGGTCGAGCGGTACTGGCGCGAGATCAGTACGGGCCTCGCCCAACACAACATCCCCGTAAGGCACTTCGTCCTCCACGCCGACCAGGACACGCTGCGGGCCCGCATCGACGGCGACACCGATCTCGGCCCGTCCACGTTCCGCCACGCATATCTTGAGCCATACGCCGAGGCGGCCCGCACCTGGCTGCACGCCGAGGCCGAGGTCATCGACACCACACACCTGACGCCGGCCGAGGCGGCTGAGCGGATCGCGAAGGCGGTCGGAAGCTGACGGCCGCGCTTCTCTGTCTGGCCGAACTCCGCGGGGGGCAGCCGACACCTGCTTTGTAAGAGCAGCGCTCGTAGAGTCCATCCCCGCGTGCGCGGGGAGCAGGAGTCACCCGTCGTCCGGCACCACCCGACGACGGGACCATCCCCGCGTGCGCGGGGAGCAGGCTTCCTGACCTGGGAGTTTACGAGGGACCCTCGCCCGTTTCGACAACTTTCACCAGATCGGACATACAGCGCAAAATTGCACCATCTTCCGCCTCGCGACGCTCCCCTACCCGCACTCCAAACTCAATCATCAGTATCAGGCACGCGCAGCATCCCGGACTCCGACTGCCCGCACCGCCGGGGAAGCTCACCAACCAACGCCCGCCCCTCCCCTTCAAGACCACACCACCCACTGACGCGAGGCCAACCACCGCCGACCCGCCTCCCCGCGGATCGCGAAGGCGGTCGAGAGCTGATCGCCCTGCTGCGCCTGGTCGAACTCCGCGTGCGCGGGGACCAGATCGGCCGTGTCGGCACCACCTTGCGAACCCGCCCGCGCAGCGCTGCTCCACTGCTTCGGATTGGCCGCCCTGAGCCCAGCAAAGAGCCCCGCCGCTCGGGGAGGGCGAGGCTCTACTGCGGCTCGGCGCATAGGACAGGCCGCATCAAATGGCGCCGAACACGCCTGCCTTGACGCCTGCCACGAAGGAGGCGAACGAACCAGCGGGGACGTTCAGGACGGGGCCGCTCACGTTCTTTGAGTCACGGACGGGGACGATGCCGCGCGAGGGAACAAGGTTGGCGGCGACCTCGACGCAGGCGCCGCCATTGTTGCTGTAGGAAGACGTGAACCAACGGGGGGTTTCGGTCGTCACGGGGTGCCCTTTCGTAACTGCTGGATCATGGCCACTGATGCGTCCTGCGAGAGCGCAGCGGCCTGTAGTTGATGGTAGGCCGTCAGCAAGGGCAGGACGAACTTGTTGTCACGTTCCAGATGGCCACGATGAGCAGACTCTGCGTACGACATGAGCGAGCGATCGGCCATGGTCAGGATGTAGAGAGGCAGGTCGAACGTACGGCGTGTGCCCATGGCGTACGGAGCAACCTGAAGCAGCGTGTTCGGCAGGGCGGCGAACTCCACCAGATGCGCCAACTGCTCTTCCATCAAGACGGGTTCGCCGATGGGCCGTCGGATGCAGCTCTCATCCAGCACCACCGAGACCAGCGGCAGCGAAGGGCGGACAAGGGCCGCTTGCCGCTCCGCGACGAGCGCAACACGCTCTTGGGCCTGTTCGGCGCTGATCGCTCCCCGGGCAACAGCACTGTCTGCCAGTGCAGACGCGTAACCAGACGTCTGGAGAAGCCCGGGAATGACCCCAGTCTCGAACAGCCTTATTTCGGCTGCCCGCCCCTCATACCCGATGTAGTCGGGGAATCCCTCCAACAGACTGCCTTGCCGGATCTCGCGCCATTGGCGTTCGAACGTGTCCAGTTGCCCGCCGGTACCAAATACGGCGTCAGCACTTCGCGCGAGACGCAAGGTTGGAACCTTACGACCAGTTTCAACTGACGAAATATGCGTACTGGAATACTCCAACCGCACGCCCAACTCTTCCTGCGTCCAGTTGCGTTCCTCTCGCGACCTGCGCAGACGCGCACCGAACGCCGCTTGCGGTGAACTTTCGGGATCCAACTCCTTGACGTTCACGGCTGCACACCGACCTTTCGTCCCCAACTTCCACATTGACCGAGTTCTCAGCCTAGGCCACGCTGATGCCCCTTGGTAGCGAAACAGCTACGGAGAGGAGCAGTACATGTCTCCACCTCGGCTTGAATCCGTGCCGGTCGACGGCTGCCGCGTCTGCCTGGTTCATGCACAGGGACGTGAACACGCACGTAGGCAGGGCTGGGAAGAGATGGTGCGGGAGTGCGGCCTCACCATCGCCCAGCACCCGCACCGCCGGTCAACGGACAGGACGGCGAGGTCATGACCGACAACCCGTTGAAGTTCCCGCCGTGCACCTGCGGAGACCCGAACTGTCCCGACGCCGAGCCGAAGCCACAGCCACAGCCGGCGGACGACAGGTCGCACAGTCCAACCATGGAGCGCGTGCGGGCGGCCATACAGGCCGCGAGGCGTCAGAAACGTGTGGGAGGTAGTCAGTGATAGACACCAGACTCTGCGTGCGTGATCCCGAGTGTGCCGACACCGCCGAGTGTCTGCGCGAACCGGCGTGCGCGGCCCGGAAGCAGGCGCCGGCCAACCTGCCGATACCCAAAGAGTGGGTGTCCTATCTCGCGGCCCCGGACACCAAATGGTGCTGGGTGTGCGGTGTCCCTGCCGTGCTGTTCCTGTTCGACGACAACACACAGTGGTTCACCTGCATCACCCACCACGGCACGATTGCGGTCCGTCTGCTGCGCGGTGACCTTCTCGGTGCACCGACGTAGCTATTCAGCCCCGACCCTGCTGGGCATCCTGGCGGCTCCCTCCCCAGCTTGTCGCCCGGAATGTTCAGCAGGGTCGGTACGACCCCCGCGCGCCGACCCCGTACCGGGCGCGCGGTTCGGGGACGGCGGGAGCGTGCGGCTCCCAACGTCCCGCCCGTACACCTGTCAAACACCGGACAGGAGTGCGGACGGGGTGGCGCTGCTGGTGAGCGGCGGCGCCACCCCTCAGGCTTCCCGGCGGTGGTCTCGCGCCGGGAAAGGGGGACGGCAGATGCTCAGGCTGCCGTCCCCTACCCGTTCCACCACCACACCATCAAACGGAACGTGAGGATCAAAATGTCTGTACTGATTGAAGTGCCTACTCGTGAGCCCGCCGCCGGGATAGCGAGCCTGGAACTGGAGATCACCGGAAAGTGCCAACTGTCGTGCACACACTGCCTGTCGGAGTCCAGCCCGCAGGCGACGCACGGCGAAATGGCCCCCGCCGACTGGCGCACGGTCATCACCGACGCTGCCGCACTCGGCATCCGTACCGTCCAGCTCATCGGTGGCGAGCCCACCGTTCACCCGCACTGGCGAGAGTTCGCCGAACTGGCCCTGTCCCTCGGGCTGCACGTCGAGGTGTACAGCAACCTGTACAAGGTGCACGACGACTGGTGGGACCTGTTCACCCGGGACGGCGTGACCCTCGGAACGAGCTACTACAGCGACGACCCCGCCGAGCACGACAGGATCACTCAGCGGAAGGGGAGTTACACGCGGACGCGCTGCAACATCCGCGAAGCGGTCAACCGCGGAATCACCGTCCGCGCCGGAATCGTGGACATCCTGCCGGGGCAGCGCGTCGCCGAAGCACGCGCCGAGCTGGAATCCATGGGCGTACGGCACATCAACACCGACCGATGCGCGCCGTAGGCAGGGCAGCGCTGCCCGGCACGAAATCCACGCTGGACGAGATGTGCGGTCGGTGCACACGGGGACGGGCGGCCGTACTCCCGAACGGGGACCTCGCCGGCTGCGTGCTCTCGCGCGACTTCCCGGCGGGCAACGTACGGGAAACCCGGCTCGCCGATCTCCTCGGCGGCGCGGCCTGGTCCTCGCTCTCGGCCAGCATCCCGGAGCCGCGCAACGCGTGCACCCCTAACGATTCGAGCGATTGCGACCCCGCGAGCAAGACGGCCTGTGACCCCGCGTACTAGGAATGGCAGGCTCCCGGCATGGACTGGACTACTGCTGCAAACCGGCTCGCAGGCCGGGTAACCGACCCTGATTCACGATGGCGCGCCCCCGTGGCGAGCGTGGCACGGCATCAACTCGTCCCGCGCTGGTGGGACGTGGATGACGCGGGCGCATGGGTACTCCGTGACGGCGCAAGCAACCCCGAAGCGTGGGCGGAAGCCGCTTACGCGGACCGGTCGTTGGTCACCCGTGTGGGCGGTCTCCACGCCGACCAGGCGGGCCCGGACGACCGGCCTGAAGGGCTGCCCACGTCTTCCGCGACGCTGCCAAGTCTGGTGGTCCGGATGCTGCGACACGCACGGCTCGGACCGGGGCTGTCGGTCCTGGGCTTGGGCACCGGAGCCGGCGGGCTCACCGCGTACGCGTGCTACCGCGTTGGCGACGTGCGCGTGACAAGCCTGGACGTGGACCCGTACTTGGTCAGTGCCGCCGGGGAACGTCTCGCCGGTATGAACTACCGCCCCAAGATGGTCACGGCGGACGCGACAGAACACGTCCCCGGCACTTACGACCGGATCGTCACCACGGTCGGAATGCCACCGGGCCCGGGTCTGCGGCCTGTGCTCGGCGCACTCCGCGAGGGCGGAAGGCTCGCCACAACGCTCGGCCGTACCTCTCTAATCGTCACCGGATGGAAGAGCCCGGCGGGAGACCTGATCGGACAAATTGAACGCGACACCGCCGGGTTCATGCTCACCCGGTCCGGAGACGACTACCCGCCCGTCCTTACCAAGCTGTTCACCGTGGCGCGTAACGCGGAAGGAGATGAGATCAGTACGGGCCGGTATCCCGTAGTTGACGTGGCGAACGCATGGGAACTGCGCTCCATGTTGGAAGTCACGACACCAGGCGTGGACCTCGCCTACGAACAGCGCGGCCGGACAAGGGCCGCCTACATGGTCCACCCGGACGGATCATGGGCACGCGCGTCCGCCGAGTGGACCGATCGGCCGACCGTCCACCAGCACGGCCCTCAACGGCTGTGGGACGCGTTGGAACGCATTCGGAACCGACTCAACGCGGAAGGCTCGCTGCCACTGCTCGGCGCCCACGTGCGCATCGCATCGGACGGAGTCGTTCACCTGTCCCGTGGACAATGGCGCGCGTCCATGGGCGCGCCGTAACCGGCACGGCGGACGGGATAACCGTCTGGCCTCGCCCCGTCCGTCTGTTACTCCCGTGACAGACGGACGGGGCTTTTCGCGAAGAAATGCACGCCGAGGACCACCCATGTTGCAGTGCACTGCTGTTCGGCGCCTGCCCGCCCTCGAAACGCTGGCGCAAATACTCCGCTCCGACGACCCGCCCGACCACCCCGTGCCGAGATCCCAGGACCATCCCCGCGTGCGCGGGGAGCAGGTACTGCGTGATGTGCTGGTCAAGGCCCAGCCGGGGCCATCCCCGCGTGCGCGGGGAGCAGGTGCAGTCCACATTGCAGGGCCTGACTTCGAAGGGGCCATCCCCGCGTGCGCGGGGAGCAGACTCTCTGACCTGGGAGTCTACGAGGGATACCCACCGGTTTCGATAACTTTCACCGAATCGGACATGCAACCCAAAACGGAACCATCCCCTGCCTCGCCATCCTCCACGGTCAGTATCAGGTATGCACAGCCCCCAGAGTCCGGTGGCCCACTCCCGCCGAGGGGGATCGCCCGCCTTGCCAGCCGACAGCCACCCGCCTTCAAGAGCGCACCACCAGCCGACGCGGTGCCAACCGCCACAGGTCCGCCGCCCAGTGGGTCGCGAAGGCCGTCAGGAGCTGTGGTTCGTGCCGTGGTGAACTCAGCCGGTTGCGGCCAGTTCCATCGGCCGGTGGGCAGGCTCGTGTTCGGGCGGGCAGTCGCGGCAGCGGCCTGGTTCCGGGGCTCGGAAGGCGCGTTCGCAGCCGCCTTCGCACGTCTGCCACGGGAAGAGTTCCGGCGCGGGGGCCGGGACCGGGACGAAGGCGGGCGGCAGGGCTACGGGAGGTTCGGCCAAGCGGTAGCCGAGGATGCGCGCCGGTCGGGACCGGAAACGGTCCGGGAGGCGGGCGGTCAGGGACTCGGTGATCTGCTCCGGGCTCATGCCCTGGGTCAGCCAGGAGGTGACCCCCGGGGCCAGTTGGTCGACCTCGCGCCGGGACAGCACCAGCCGGGGGTCGGCGATCCGCAGCGATGCGAGGATCACGACGGCCTGCGGGTCAGGGAGTTGGTGATCGGCGGGTTGGTGGTCGGGAGCCTGCTGTTCGGGGGCCTCGTGAGCCTCAGGCACTGCGGCCGGTTCGTCCGGCTCCGGCTCCGGAGGTCGCGCGCGAGCAACCTCCTGCGCCGGAGCGGGCGTTGACTGCGGTCGTGACGGTCGCGGCCGTCCCGGCGTGCGTAACTCGCCTTGTCCCGGCACGTCGTAGGCGAACGTACGCGTGTGCACCCGGCCGCCCGGTCCTCGTTCGCGGCGGCGCTCCAGGTATCCGGCGGACTCCAGCTCGCGCAGTGCGCGGGAGATCAGGATCTCGCCCTCGGTGAAGTGCTCGCACAGCGCGGCGATCGACACCGGAGCGCCGTCCGGCAGCGAGAGGATGTACGTCGCGACGCCGACCGTGACCGCGCTTCCGCGCCGTTGCGCCAGCGCGTTGGCGAGCACGGTGAAGTGCGCGGTGAGACGGGTGCGGACGTGGAGCACACCAGCGGTCGGAGTACCGGCGGGCGGGCATGCGGGCGCGATAGAATTCGGCTCAGCCATGGGGAAGGTTTGGTCTTCCTGATTGGTCAGGCCTTCGGTCGGGATGCCAGTCCCGGCCGGGGGCCGTCTGTTTGTGTGGAGTTGTTTCGACGCGAACGTAACCGCCCACAACCGCCCGCCGCAACCGCTTCACCCGTGCGGGTGATGCCTGGTCCGGGGAGGGGCGGGAGGGCAGGATCAGTTCTCTCCCCGTGTGTCTTCAGGGAGTTCGTGGGCCACCGGATCCCGGCCGGCCAGGTACCGGTGAAGCCGTAAGGACGCACACCTGTTCCCGTGCGACACCGACACCCGGCCCGGCAACAGCCCAGCCCTCAGGCCGCGTCGTGATCCTCGCGTACGACCACCGCGCCCGCCGCCGGGGCCGACGCCATCCGCGCCGTACGGCAGGTGCCTGACGCCAGGAGGGCTTCCGCCACGCGGTCAGCCGTCTCCGGGTCCTTCGTCAGGAACGCCGTCGTCGGGCCCGAGCCCGAGACCAGCGCCGCCAGCGCGCCCGCCTCGACGCCCGCGTCGAGGGTGGCCGCCAGCGTCGGGCGCAGCGAAAGGGCCGCCGGCTGGAGGTCGTTGGTCAACGCGCCCGCCAGCGCGACCGCGTCGCCCGCGCTGAGCGCGTGCAGCAGCGCGGGGTCCGCGACCGGTGCGGGGATGAACGATCCTTCGGTCAGGCGGTCGAACTCGCGGAACACCGCCGGGGTGGAGAGACCGCCGTCGGCGACCGCGAACACCCAGTGGAACGCGCCGTCCACGTCCAGCGGCGTCAGTTGCTCGCCGCGGCCGATACCGAGCGCCGCGCCGCCCAGCAGGCTGAACGGCACGTCGCTGCCCAACTCCGCGCAGATGGTGAGGAGTTCTTCCTGCGAAGAGTTCAACTCCCAGAGCGTGTCGCAGGCCAGCAGAGCACCCGCGCCGTCCGCGCTGCCGCCCGCCATACCGCCCGCGACCGGGATGTCCTTGTCGATGTGGATGTGGACGTGCGGGTCGATGCCGTGGCGCTCCGCCAGGGCGAGGGCCGCGCGGGCCGCGAGGTTGGTGTGGTCGAGCGGGACCTGCTCCGCGTCCCGGCCCGCGCAGGTGACGCGCAGGGCGTCGGCGGGGGTCACGGTGATCTCGTCGTAGAGGCCGACGGCCAGGAAGACGTTGGCCAGGTCGTGGAAGCCGTCGGGACGGGCCGCGCCCACCGACAGCTGCACATTGACCTTGGCCGGTACGCGCACCCGCACCACGGCCTGAGCCCCGTTCCGAACCTCGGCCTCCACCGCTGCCCGTACCGTCTCGCTCACGCGCCCGCTCCCTTCGACTCCGCGATCCGCGCGAACTCTTCGACTGTCAGTGATTCGCCCCGCGCCTGCGGCGAGACCCCGGCCGCGACGAGCGCCGCCTCGGCGGCGGGCGCGGAGCCCGCCCAGCCCGCGAGGGCCGCGCGCAGGGTCTTGCGGCGCTGCGCGAAGGCCGCGTCCACGACCGCGAAGACCTCAAGCCGGGTGGCCGTCGTCTTCAGCGGCTCGCTGCGGCGCGTCAGGGAGACGAGGCCCGAGTCGACGTTGGGCGCGGGCCAGAAGACCGTACGGCCGATCGAACCGGCACGCTTGACGTCCGCGTACCAGTTGGCCTTCACGGACGGCACTCCGTACACCTTGTTGCCGGGAGTCGCCGCCAGCCGGTCCGCGACCTCGGCCTGCACCATGATCAGCGTGCGCTCGATGGTCGGGAAGTGTTCGAGCATGTGCAGCAGGACGGGCACGGCCACGTTGTACGGGAGGTTCGCGACCAGCGCGGTGGGCGCCGGACCCGGCAGCTCCTCGACGCGCATGGCGTCCGAGTGCACCAGCGAGAAGCGACCGGCGCGCGAGGGCATGCGCGCCTCGATCGTCGCGGGCAGCGCGGCGGCCAGGGTGTCGTCGATCTCGACGGCCGTCACATGCGCGGCCACCTCCAGCAGCGCCAGCGTCAGTGAACCGAGCCCGGGGCCGATCTCCACGACGACGTCGTCCGGGCGCACCTGCGCGGTGCGGACGATCCTGCGGACGGTGTTGGCGTCGATCACGAAGTTCTGCCCGCGCTGTTTGGTCGGGCGTACGCCCAGCGCTGCGGCCAGTTCGCGGATGTCGGCGGGGCCCAGCAGGGCGTCGGGCTCAGTGGTGCTCACCCGGTAAGCCTACGGCCGCAGTGCGGCCACGGACTCGCCCCCCGTCGCACGTAGAGCATCTTCGCGCGGAAGGTCTGCTCGGACGGTGAGGCGTCCTGCGGGCGGCCGGTGCCGCCGAGTGCGTGCCAGGTCCGGGTGTCGAACTGGTACAGACCGCCGAAATTCCCCGACGCGTCGACGGCTCCGGCCCTGCCGCCGGACTCGCAGGCGGCCAGCGCGCTCCAGTTCAGCCCGTCGGCACCGGCGACGGAGGTCGGCCGCGCTTTCGTACCGACCCTGATCCGCTCGGTGACCGGCAGGCGCACCGTCTCCTGGCGGAGTCTGCGCGGCTTCTGCTTGACGCCGTTGACGGTGCGCAGCGCGTACGTGACACGTCTGGTGCCGTGCGCGCCCTGCTGGGCGACGATCTCGGTGCCCTTGAATAGGGAGGCGTCGGACGTCTTGACCGTGTCGTACGGGATGACCTCCTCGCGCACCTCCTGGCTGCCGGTGATGCGCATGACGGTGACGGTCTGGCCGTCGCGCGGGAAGCTGCCCGCCGGTACGGAAGTGGTGTCCTGCCCGCGCAGCTCGATCCCGGCCTCGGTGAGCGCCTGGCCGACGGTCGCGGCGTTCGTACGGATGGTGTGTTCGCGTCCGTCGGCCATGAACGTCACGGACCGTTCCGTACGTACGTGCAGGGCGAGGCCGGTACGGCCGATCGCGGAGGAGCGCGAGACGGACAGGAACGCGCCCTCCGCGCGCACTCCGAGCTGCCGGAGTGCGCCGTCGACGGTGTCGGCCGTCGTCCACAGCCGGCGCTGCTGACCGTCGAGGGTGAGGAGGACGGGCCGGCCGTGGCGGACGATGACCTCGTCGCCGCTGGCGAGTCCGGCGCCGGGCGCGGGGGCGACGATGTCGTGCGCGCCGACCGCGAGCCCTTGCTCCTCCAGCAGGTCGTCCACGCCGTCGGCGAAGGTGTGCATGGTGCGCGGGACGCCGTCGACGCTCAGCTTGATGGCCTTGTCGCTGGCGACGAACGCGGAGGTGCCACCGGCGAGGAACGCGACGACGAGCGCCTGCGGGAGGAGCTTGCGCAGCACGTCCGGGGACGGGGCCGGTCTGGAGGATCTGCGACGGCGGGGAATGCGCCGGGGGCTCGCACGGCGCTCACCCTGGCCGCCGCGCGCGCTGCGGGCGCCATGCTGGCGGGGCAGAAGCGGCGGTTGGGGCTGGGGGGACTGTTGAGACGGTTGAGAGAAGGGCGGGGCGTACGGGGTAATGAGGGTGGCGGGGTCGTACGAGGGCTCCGAGGACGCGTAGGCGGGCCGGGGGAAGGGCTCGGGCGGTCCGTATGCGCCGTGGGGCGACGAGGGCGGGTCGTAGGGAGGACCGTACTGTCCGTACGGCGAGGGCGGCTCGTACGGCTGGGGCGGCTGCTGCTCGTAGGGCTCGTACGGCTGCGGCGGCCCGAACGACTGTGACGACTGCGGCTCGTACGACTCCGGCGACTGCGGCTCGTAGGGCTCGTACGGCTGCGGCGGCCCGAACGGCTCGTACGGCTGCGCCGCGTACGCCGGTGGTACGTACGGGGGCGGTACGTGCGCGGGCGCGACGTACGCCTCGTGCGGCGCGTACGTCTCCGTGGCCGCGTACGCCTCTCGGGCCGCGTACATCTCCTGCGGCGCGAAGGCCTCCTGCGCCGCGTAAGGCCCATGGCCCCCGTACGGCTGATCCGGCTGATCCGGCTGGTGCGGCTGATCCGGCTGGTGCGGCTGGTGCGGCTGGTGCGGCTGGTACGGCTCGTGCGCTTCGTACTGCTCCTGCGGCTCGTACAGCGGGGGTCTGTACGGCGGAGGCTCGTACACAGGAGGCTCGTACGGCGGGGGCGCGTACGCCTCCCGGGCGGCGTACGGATCGTACGCGGAAGACGCGTACGGGGGTGGTACAGGCGGTGGTACGTACGGCGCCGGTGGCGGTTCGTACGGTGACGGTTCGTACGGCGGAGGCTCGGCGGTCCTGGCGCTGTGGCGCCCGCCACGTGCCGCTCGGTGACTGCCCTGCGAATGGCTCACGACGCTCCACAAGATCCGGTCCGGCTCGCTGCGACGGCGCCGCGAAAGCGCTGCGAGCCGGGACAGTAGCGGAGCTTGTGTAACTCTCCAAAGCCGACCGACCACGCAGTGTCGCGACGCTACCCTGCGCCACCGCAGCGAAAACGCCGTTTCCGCGATCTCTCAGTAACCGAACGCCTGTGCCGTATTGCTCGAAATCGCCTCGGCCATGGCGTCCTCCCCGATCCCCCGCACGTCCGCCATGGCACGCAGCGTGACCGGAATCAGATAGGGCGCATTGGGCCGTCCGCGGTAAGGCGCCGGAGTGAGAAAGGGCGCGTCCGTTTCCACGAGAACGAGCCCCAATGGCGCTACTGTGAGCGCGTCACGCAACGGCTGAGCGTTTTTGAATGTGACATTGCCTGCAAAAGACATGAAATAGCCCGCCGCAGCACACATCTCAGCCATTTCCGCGTCACCGGAATAACAGTGGAACACCGTCTGTTCAGGTGCGCCTTCCTCGGCGAGGATACGCAGCACATCCGCGTGCGCTTCGCGATCGTGGATGACGAGCGTCTTATTGTGCCTTTTGGCGATCTCGATATGCGCGCGGAACGAACGCTCCTGCGCCGCCATCCCCTCGGGACCTGTCCTGAAGTAGTCGAGCCCGGTCTCGCCCACGGCCCGTACCTGCGGGAGGGCGGCCAGCCGGTCGATCTCGGCCAGCGCGTCGTCCAGCGCCTTGTCGCCGCCCGCCTCGCGCGCGTCCTGCCGCGACCAGCCGTCCGGATCACCGAGGACGATGCGCGGGGCCTCGTTGGGGTGCAGGGCGACCGCCGCGTGCACGTTCTCGTACGCGGCGGCGGTGTCGGCCGCCCAGCGGGATCCCGCGAGGTCACATCCCACCTGCACCACAGTCGTCACACCGACGGAGGCGGCCTTGGCGAGACCGTCCTCGACCGCGTCGGACTGCATGTCGAGGTGGGTGTGCGAATCGGCGACCGGCACCCGCAGGGGCTCGGGCAGCGGCGGGGCGGCTTGTTTCGTACTCGAACTCTTCGTACTCGAACTCATGGGCGCGATCCTACGAGGGCGCGGTGTACGCGGGCTCATACCCGCGTGGACCGTACCTTTGAGGACCGCGCCCATGAGTCGGGACCGTTACCGGCGCCGATTACGCCGGCCACCGGCGGTGGCCGCGCCGGCCCGCGGCAGCGATCGCGCCGGCCTACCGGCGGTGGTGGAAGGGGTGCAGGAGATCGGCGAGGTGCCAGTGGTGGACCGGCTCGCCGGGCGCCCCCGCGGCCGGCGTATCCGCCACGGTCCCGTCAGGCAGCGTCCCCGTGTCACCCTCGGCGCCCTTCGTGCCCCCGGCGCCCTTGGTATTGGCCGGGTGGTTCTGCTCCAGCATCAGCGCCCGGACCGACGACACCTGCCCGGACTGCATGATGCGCACCACATGCCCGCCGCAGTTGGCGCAGGACGGGCTGGAGAGCGGGGAAGGGACCCGCGCCCCCTCAGACTTGTACACAACGAAATTATGGCCTGTGCCGTCGACGTGGTGCTCTATGTCGTAGGCCTGCTCCCAGCCGTGCCCGCAGCGCATACACGCAAAGGCATATGCCTCGTGGGCGACGGCGGTGCCCGTTATCTCACTCATGCCAACTCCTCTCCACCGCTCCAGTGGACGCCTTTTCCGGCGGGAGTGCATCAGCTCCTGTCGATTAATGGTTCGCTCTTGGCCTTCTCATATCCAAAGGCCGTGGCAGCCGGTTCAACGCCGGTCTGTCCTTTGCATTTTACTCGGACGCTTTACCGTTCGGGGGCTGTGCGCGCGCCGCGTTTTTTGCCGCTACGACCGCATCGAACACCGCGCGTTTGGGCAGACCCGATTCCGTGGCCACGGCCGCGATCGCCTCCTTCCTGCGCTCCCCCGCCTCCTCCCGCACCTGCACCCTGCGCACCAGCTCCGCCGGGTCGAGGTCCTCGCCGCTCTTCTCGGGCGCGCCCTCGACGACGATCGTGATCTCGCCGCGTACGCCCTCGGCCGCCCAGACGGCCAGTTCGCCGAGGCCGCCGCGCTTGATCTCCTCGTACGTCTTGGTCAGCTCGCGGCAGACGGCGGCCCTGCGGTCCGCGCCGAAGACCTCGGCCATCGCGGCGAGCGTGTCGTCCAGGCGGTGCGGTGCCTCGAAGAAGACGAGCGTGCGCCGCTCCCCCTCCGACTCCCGCAGCCGGGTCAGCCGCTCGCCCGCCTTGCGCGGCAGGAAGCCCTCGAAGCAGAAGCGGTCGACAGGCAGCCCGGACAGCGCCAGCGCGGTCAGCACGGCGGAAGGGCCCGGCACGGCCGTGACCTTGATCTCCCGCTCGACCGCCGCCGCGACCAGCCGGTAGCCGGGGTCGGAGACGGACGGCATCCCGGCGTCCGTGACCAGCAGCACGCGCGCGCCCCCGAGCAGCGCTTCGACCAGCTCGGGCGTTCTCGCGGTCTCGTTGCCCTCGAAGTACGACACGACACGGCCACGCGTCTGCACACCCAGCGCCTGGGTGAGCCTGCGCAGCCGCCGGGTGTCCTCCGCGGCCACCACGTCGGCGTTCTCCAGCTCGGCGGCGAGCCGCGGTGGCGCGTCCGTGAGGTCGCCGATGGGGGTTCCGGCGAGGACGAGCGTTCCTGCGGGTGTTCCGTGGTCTACCGGCGTTCCGTTCACATCCGCCATCCTCGCAGGGCCGCACGCACCTCCCACACAGCGGCGTTCCTTACGATGGCGCGGTGACGAGTACTGCGCCCAAGGCCCTCCAGGGGCACGACGCCGGCGAAACGCCGCCCACGTGGCCCGAGCGGCTGCGCCGATTCGGCCACGCGCCCCGGCAGGTGATCGGGCTGCGCGAACGGCTGGTGCCTCCGTACACCCGGCCCTCCGAGCGGGTGTGGGCGCTGCTCGGCGTGCCGCCCGTGCTGCGCGACGGGCTGGCCCGCCGGGCGGCCTGGGCCGGGCCGCTGCTCGTCACGCTGTTCGCGGGCGTGCTGCGGTTCTGGCACCTGGGCAGCCCGAAGGCGGTGATATTCGACGAGACGTACTACGCCAAGGACGCCTGGGCGCTGATCCACCAGGGCTACGAGGGTGACTGGCCGAAGGACGTCGACGCGCGGATCCTGCTCGACCCGTCGTCCGTGCCCGTGCCGCACGATCCCGGCTATGTGGTGCATCCGCCCGTCGGCAAGTGGGTCATCGGGCTCGGCGAGTGGATGTTCGGGTTCGACCCCTTCGGCTGGCGTTTCATGGTGGCGGTGCTCGGCACGCTGTCGGTGCTGATCCTGTGCCGGGTCGGCCGGCGGCTGTTCCGCTCCACGTTCCTCGGCTGCCTGGCGGGCACGCTGCTGGCCGTCGACGGCCTGCACTTCGTGATGAGCCGCACCGCGCTCCTCGACACGGTGCTGATGTTCTTCGTCCTGGCGGCCTTCGCCTGCCTGCTGGCGGACCGCGACTGGGCACGCCGCAAAATGGCCGCCGCGCTGCCGGAGGACGAGGACGGCGTCCTGCGCCCGGACGTGAGCATCGCGGAGACCCTGCGCCTGGGGTGGCGGCCGTGGCGGATCGGCGCCGGACTGATGCTCGGCCTGGCCTTCGGCACGAAGTGGAACGGGCTCTACATCCTGGCCGCGTTCGCGATCATGGCCGTGCTGTGGGACGTCGGCATGCGCCGCACGGCGGGCGCGGTACGCCCGTACGCCGCGATGTTCCGGCGCGACATCGTGCCGGCCTTCGTCTCGACGGTGCCGGTCGCGATCGGCACGTACCTGGTGTCGTGGAGCGGCTGGTTCTTCACCTCGGGCGGCTACTTCAGGACGTGGGCGTCGGAGGGGCCGGGCAAGGGCGGCGACTGGACGTGGATCCCGTCCGGGCTGCGCAGCCTGTGGCACTACGAGTACGAGGTCTACCAGTTCCACCTCAACCTGACCTCGGGCCACACCTACCAGTCGAACCCGTGGAGCTGGATCGTCCTCGGCCGCCCGGTCTCCTACTTCTACAAGGACCCGGCGTCCGGCACGGACGGCTGCCACGCGGCGGCGGGCGCCAAGTGCGCCCGCGAGGTCCTGGCGCTCGGCACCCCGCTGCTGTGGTGGGCGGCCTGCTTCGCGCTGCTGTACGTCCTGTGGCGCTGGTTCTTCCGCCGCGACTGGCGCGCGGGCGCGATCGCGTGCGGTGTGGCGGCGGGCTGGGCGCCGTGGTTCCTCTACCAGGAGCGGACGATCTTCCTCTTCTACGCGGTCGTCTTCGTCCCGTTCCTGTGCCTGGCGGTGACGATGATGATCGGCGCGATCATCGGCCCGGCCGGCTCCGACGAACGCCGCCGCATGGTGGGCGCGGTCGCGGCGGGTGTGCTGACGCTGCTGATCATCTGGAACTTCATCTATTTCTGGCCGCTGTACACGGGGACGCCGATCCCGATGGACTCGTGGCAGAACAGGATGTGGCTGGATACGTGGGTGTAGCGGGGTGACGGGTTGAGCCGGGACGGCGGGCGACCCCTGGACGGCGCGCGGCGCGCCCGGGATGTGACGGTCGTCGCAGTCCGGTAACGGTCGCCCGCGGTATTGGACCCCTCGCGTAGAGTGCGGCCAATACTTCCTTTGAACACGTTCAAAGGAGGCTCCTGGGGAGGGGTACTGCACTGATGCGCAGTGGAGTGAAGGTCGGCTTGGTCGGCGGAGTGTTCGCTGTGGTGGCCTGTGGGGTGGGGTACGGCGGCTACAACGTCTACAACGGGCTCACCAGCGGGAGTTCGGTCGGCTACGCCGGGCCGGAGGAGAGTGTGCCCGAGATCAAGACCGGGCCGCTCAGCGCCGAGGAGATCAGCACGGCGGCGAAGAGCTTCCTCGCGGCATGGGCGGCGGGCGATCACGCGTCCGAGGCGGCGCAGTTGACCAACAACGCGGTCGACGCCGAGCCGGTCATCCGCGGTTACCACGACACGGCCCACATCACCGACGCGGTGATCACGCCGGGCACCCCGGTCGGCGCGACGGTTCCGTACACCGTCAAGGCGACCGTGACCTTCGACGACAGGACCAAGTCCTTCACGTACGATTCCAAGTTGACCGTGGTGCGCGGGCTCACCACCGGACGGCCGCTGGTGGACTGGGCGCCGTCCGTGATTCATCCGAAGCTGACCGCCGGCACCGAGCTGGTCACGGCGGAATCAAAGGCCCCCGCCATCAAGGCCGTTGACCGTAATGGGCAAGAGCTGACCGGCGAGAAGTATCCGTCGCTCGCACCCGTTCTGGACGAACTGCGCAAGCGGTACGGGGCAGCGGCGGGCGGTACGTCCGGTGTCGAGCTGATGATCCAGGGCGGCTCGGAAAACAACGCGGACGGCACGTCCGGCAGTTCGGGCGCGGCGGACGGATCGGGCGCCGCCGCGACGACGTTGCTCACCCTCGCCGAGGGCAAGGCCGGCGAGCTGCGCACCACGCTCGACGCGAACGTACAGGCCGCCGCCGAGAAGGCCGTGCAGAAGTTCAGCGAGGCGTCCGTCGCCGCCGTCAAGCCCAGCTCCGGCGACATCCTCGCGATCGCCAACCACCGTACGGACGGCTGGAACGCGGCGGTGCTCGGCAAGCAGGCGCCGGGCTCCACGATGAAGATCGTGACGGCCGCGATGCTGATGGAGAAGGGCCTCGCGGCACCGAACCGCACTGCGGAGTGTCCGGCCAATGTCATGTACCAGGGCCGTACGTTTGTGAACCTGGACGGCTTCTCGCTCAACAACCAACCCTTCTCGCAGAGTTTCGCCCGCTCCTGCAACACCGCCTTCATCAAGCTGATCGACGACACGCACGACGACACCGCGCTGCCCAAGGAGGCCAAGGAGGTCTTCGGGATCGGCCTCGACTGGCAGATCGGCATCCCGTCGTCGGACGGCAGTGTGCCCGAGGCCAGTGGCGGCGAGGCCGCGGCCCAGTACATCGGGCAGGGCACGGTGCAGATGAGCGTCCTCAACATGGCGTCGATCACGGCGACGGCCAGGAACGGCACGTTCCGGCAGCCGGTACTCGTCCCGCGCTCGCTGGACGACCGTACGGTGGCCACCGCACAGCGGTCGCTGCCGGATTCCGTACGGCGCGGGGTCAGCGACATGATGCGGATCACGGCGACGAGCGGTACGGCCGCGCAGGCGATGGCCGGGCTCGGCGGCGACAAGGGCGCGAAGACGGGGTCGGCGGAGGTCGACAACCAGTCGGTGTCCAACAGCTGGTTCGCCGGTTTCGACAACGACCTCGCGGCGGCGGCCGTGGTCCAGGCGGGCGGCCACGGCGGCGACGCGGCGGGGCCTGTGGTCGCGGCGGTACTGGCCGCGGGGTGACGGCGGGGGCGCGACGGCGGCGGGACCGGCGGGGTGACGGCGGGCGGGACGGGGTGACGGCCGGGGCGCGACGGCGGCGGGGGGCGTGAGGGGCCGCGCTGGGGCGGACGGGGTGACGGCCCGGGGCAGGATGACAGCCCCCCTCGGCAGCGCGAGCACGGCATACCGCGCCCCACCCGCCGGCGGCCGTCCGCGTCCGTTTCGTAAGCGTCAGCTCGCGACCGTCACATGGGGGCGTCGCGCAGCCTGCGTTTCCGCTGGATCCGCTGGATTCGCTCATTGTGCGGCTTCCCGGTCCTGTCGGTTCCGCAGTCAGGACACTTCAGTCGCACCACCTCGACCAGGGCTCCGTTGAAGCCGTAGATGAATTTGTCCGCGACGCGGCCTCCGCAGCGCGGAGTGCCGCACACGCTGGTGGCGTGTTGAGCGCTGAGCGCGGTCCCCACTCCCGTCCGGCCGTCGCAGAATCGGCATGGGAAAGAGCTCACCCCGGTCTCGTTCTCGATGTAGGACACTGCCTCCGGCGAATTGCAGTGAAAGCAAATCCAGGCCATCTCAACCCGTTCCCTTGCCGACGTATATCGACGGAGTGTGGGTGATTCGCCACCAGGGATTGCGCGTTACGGCCCACCCCTCACTCGTAAGGGGTACAGGCGCTCCGTCGTCTCCCACTTCATGCCGGGCGGATGAATTCTTACCGGTCACACCGGCCTGACGAGCCGGACCTCGTCCACGCCGAGCAGCCCCAGCAGCGGCACCTCAGGCCAGGGGCCGGTCAGGTCCACGTCCTCGGGCAGCGGGCGCGCGAGGGCGCCACGTACGTCGGCGCCGATCGTACGCATCACGCTCTCGCCCTCCATCCGGGAGATGGAACGCCCGTGCAGCGGTTTGAAGGTGGGCCGTGCGGTCTCCGTGGCACGCCGGGAGGCCGGAATGCGGTCGGTGACGTCCGGTCCGGCGATGCCGACGGTGTCCGGTTCGAGCCGGAAGACGTCCTGTCCCACGTGGTCCCGGAGCAGAGCGGTGAGGCGCGGGGAGAACACGGTGGTGCGGGACTGTGTGGTCCTGCCGACAGCGGTGTTCGCGCCAGACCTCTCCCGCGCCTCGGCGATCGGCCCGGGGCACCACGTAGCGTGCCGGGTATGCCTACTTCAGACGCCCTGGACGCCGCAGGCGCCACCGGCCGCGCAGAGACGGCCACCCCCGAACACGCTCCCGGAAACACCCTCGCAGGCGCCACCGAAGACGCCACCGAGCGCACCGCATGACCCCGCTCATCGCCCTCGCCGTCCTCGCCGCCGCCCTCACCCACGCCGCGTGGAACGCGATCGCGCACACCATCAAGGACCAGCTCGTCGCCTTCACGCTGATCGCAGGCGGCTCGGTGGTGATCAGCGCGGTCCTCGCCTGCTTCGCCGCGCTGCCGGACCGCGCGGCCTGGCCGTATCTGCTCGTGTCCGGGGTGCTGCACATCGGCTACCAGGCCCTGCTGATGCGGTCGTTCGGCCTGGGCGACTTCGGCCAGATGTATCCGATCGCGCGCGGCACGGCGCCACTGGTGGTGACCGTACTGGCCGCCGTCTTCGTCGGTGAGTCGCTGGACGGCTGGCAGGTGGCGGGAGTCGCCGTCGCCTCGGCGGGACTGGTCGGTGTCGCGCTCTGGGGCATCAGGGGCGGGCGGTCCAGGCCGCAGTGGCCCGCGCTGGTGGCGGCGCTCGCGACGGGCCTCGCGATCGCCGCGTACACGGTGGTCGACGGGGTCGGCGTGCGGAACTCGGGCTCGCCGATCGGCTACATCGCGTGGCTGATGATCGTGCAGGGCGTGCTGATCCCCGCGTACGCCTTTTACGCGCGCGGCGGCCAACTCCTCGCCCAGCTGCGGCCGCACGCACCGCTCGGCCTGCTGGGCGCGGTGCTCTCGATGTTCGCGTACGGCCTGGTCCTCTGGGCCCAGACCCGCGCGGAACTCGCACCGGTGGCCGCGCTCCGCGAGTCGTCGATCATCGTCGGCGCGGCGATAGCGACGCTCGTGTTCAAGGAACGCTTCGGAGCGCCGAGGATCGCGGCGGCGGGCTTGATGGTGGTCGGCATCAGCCTGATGCTGCACACGAGTTGAAGCGGCGCGGCGCGCGGAGCCGAGACGGCTCGGCCGGTCCACAGGTTGGTGCCGACGCGTCGGGGAGACGCCCGCCCGTGCCCTGCGCGTACCCCAACTCCCAAGCTCTGCGCGCACACCACCTCTCCCGAGGCAGTGGCAGTCGCCCTGCTGATGGCCGCCGTTTCACACACTATGTCGCTATTCGATAACGAGATCCACATCACCCACCAGCGCCCGTATTCTGTGCGTCTGCCGGGCGACCAATGGGGGGTGCCCGGCCTGAACATGGGGACGTACATGCGCTCTTCCCGCAAGCCTGCCGCTGCTGCCGTCATAGCGGCACTCGCTGGCTCGATCCTGCTGCCCGCCCAGGCGCAGGCCGCCGCCGGCTCGGTCCACCTGCACAAGATCTATTACAACTCGCCGGGCTCAGACAACCGTTCCAACACGAGCCTCAACGCGGAGTACGTGCAGATAAGGAACACCACGTCGAAGGCCGTCAGCCTCAAGGGCTGGACTCTCGTCGACGCCTCGAAGCACAAGTACGTCTTCGGCACCTACAGCCTCGGCAAGGGCGCGACGGTGACCATACGGACGGGCAAGGGCACCAACACCCAGGCCAACCGCTACCAGGGCCGCGCCGCCTACGTATGGAACAACGACAAGGACACCGCGACGCTGAAGAACTCGGCGGGCGCCAAGGTCGACACGTGCTCGTACAACTCGAAGAAGGTCGCCTACAAGATGTGCTGACCCGCAGGCCTGGCGGATGCCCGCCCTCGCGCAGGGCGGGCATCCGCGCGCCGGTGACCGGACGCCTGGTCGAACTCGGCGTTTTCACGGAAGCCGAGACCGGCAGCTTCGCCAGGAGGCACTGACCTGCGAACCTCCACCAGCAGTCCTGCCCCAGACTCACCCGGAAACGCACGCCGGACATGAAGGGCGGGAGCTCGTCTGGACTACGTCGGCGTACCCACGAGGTCGCCGCGCAGCAGGCGGAGGGCTATGGCCCCGTGGTGAGTGACGCAGGTGAACCACTGCGTCCTGTCGTCGCAGAGGAACAGCACCGCGGGAACACCGCACACCCAGCACATCTCGGCGTCGGGCGCCGCGAGGTAGGACTCCCACACCCTGGGCTCCGGCAACTCCGGTGGCTCTGACCGTGTTCGAGCCGCGCATGCCGGGCTTCGCAGGCACTCGGCGGCGTCGGCGCACTCAGGAAGGCGTACGCAGGACCTGGTGTCTATCACGCCGTAGCTCCCCTCGGTTCGGCCGTCATGCCCGCCCCCTGCGCTTCATCTGGTTCTCGTCGCGCATTCTTCCCCGCACGCGCCGCATGGTCGGACTGCACGACCGGTCGTAGTCCGTCTCGGCCTCCGCTCGGTCTTCCGTGCGGCTGTCCGCGAGCTGTTTGTCGTCAGCGCCGGGGGCGGTGTCGGTGTCGGTGTCGGTGTCGGGACAGCCTGGGTTGCCGCAGACGCACGGCGGGAACGTCAGCGCCGACCGGAGCGGGGGCTCTCCGTTGTCGGGGTAATCGACGTCGCTCACCGCGCCACTCCCTGCTGGTGACCTACGAGAACGGGCTCCAGCGGGGGCGGGGACGGGGTGGGAATGGGCGTGGATGGCTCGGGTTCGGTGATCTTCCGGGGCACGTTTCGATCCTCTCCGTAGTTATTCGACTACCAAGGGGCATCAGCGTGGCCTACAGTCAGAGATCCTTCAACGTGGCAGCCAAGAAGGAAGGGACGGTCATCGCGCCATGAACATCAAGGAGTTACGCCCCGAGAGCAGCCCGGAGGCAGCCTTCGGCGCGCGTCTACGCAGATCACGAGAGGAGCGCGGCTGGACGCAGGAGGAGCTGGCCAGTCAAACGGGATATTCAAGCCAGCATATTTCGGCGGTTGAAACTGGTCGCAAGCCTCCAACCCGTCGGTTTTCGCGTGGCCTGGATGCCGTTTTCGGGCTTGAAGGCACAAGCGACGGGTTCGAGAGCGCAGAGCGCGAACTCAAGAACGGCAGCTTGTTGGAGGGGTTCCCGGAATACGTAGGGCACGAGGGCAGAGCGGCCGAGATCCGGCTGTTCGAGGTGGGCGTGATCCCTGGTCCGCTTCAGACGCGCGAGTACGCGGCAGCCGTCGAGGCGAGTCACGTCAAGCGAGGCACGATCACGCCCGAACAGGCGGCGGAGCGTGTCGAGTTCCTGATAGAGCGGCAAGCCGCGCTGGTACGCCCCCTCCCGCCCTTGGTGATCGCGGTGCTGGACGAAAGCTGCATCCGCCGATCGGTCGGCGGACCTCGCGTCATGGACGAACAGTTGGGGCGCTTGATCGATTTCGCCGAGCAGCCGAACACGTCGCTGCAAATCGCCCCGTTCGCCATGGGGGAACGGCGGCCCTTCAACCGTTTGGTGAATCTGTTGACGCTGACAGATCGGTCCGTGGTCGCATACGTCGAGTCCCAGACCCAGGGATACCTGGACCGCGAGACCCCTTCCGTACTGCCGCTGGTAAGGGCCTACCATCAGCTACAGACAGAAGCGCCCTCTCAAGCGGAGTCTGTGGCCATGATCAATCAGGTACGAAAGGGCACCTCGTGACGTCCGAATCACCCTCCCGCCGTTGGGTCAAGTCCAGTTACAGCGGCAGCGGCGGTTCCTGCGTCGAGTGGGCCCCCGCACACGTGTCCACCACCGGCATCGTCCCCGTCCGTGACTCAAAGAACGTGAGCGGCCCGATCCTGAACGTCCCCGCCAGCTCGTTCGCCTCCTTCGTCGCAGGCGTCAAGGCAGGCGCGTTCACCACCGTCTGATGTGACGCCCCACGCACCGAGTCCCAAGCAGAACCCCGTCATCGCTCCCCCGAGCGGCGGGGTTCTGTCGCGTCAGGCCCCGCGCCGGGCGGAGCTCGTTCTGGGCCTGGGGGCGAGGGTCCGGGCGCCCGTGTACCGGACGCCGGAAAGCCGTAGGCCGGTGGCGAGTTCGACGGCGGGGCGGCGCATATACCTACAGAGGACTGAAAAGAGAAAGAACAACCCACCCAACCCAACCCACCATCGTTGACCTCAGGTTCTCCGTCACTCGCACGGGTGATCTCGCCCAACTCGGCTGGCGCGGAGGGCCATCGGCGAGGCAAGCTCAGCCCAAACAACCGCAAACAGAAATGGCCCCCGGCCGGGAGTGCAATCCCGATCGGAGGCCTGACCACCAAGGAAGAAGCGCTTCCCGATGGCTGATCAGAACTTTAGCGCGCCCTCGCGCGCCCGTCGCGTGGTTCCACGATCCCCCCGTGGAGTCACCAAGATGAACGAAACGCACCGCCAGCGGTTCACGATCATCGGCAACCACCTCGCCCAGCACCGCGAGCTCTCCCTGACCGCGATCGGACTGGCCACACACATCCAGTCCCTGCCCGACGGCGCGTCCGTCGACATCATCACCCTGGCCAGGAAATTCACCGAGGGACGCGACCGAATCTCCTCCGCCCTGCGGGAGTTGGAAGCCCACGGCTACCTCGAACGAACCCTCGACCACACACCCGACGGCCGGATCATCACCCGCACCATCTCGTACAACCACCCAGAAGCCACCCGCGCCCGCCTCGCCCGAGAAGCCGCCGCGCACAGCCCCAGCCAGGCACGGGCGAAGCCCACGTCGGCACCCACGCCCACTCGCCGCTCGCCCGCTCGCGCCGCGTCCACGCGCCCTTCGTCCGCACCCGCCGCGTCTGTGCCATCCTCGCCCGCGCACCCCTCCCCCGCGCCCGCCGCGTCCACGAACCCGGCGTCCACGCACCCCACGCCCGACGCGCCTATCCGGTGCCAGCAGCGCTCGCGCACCGTACGCGTCAGCCGGACGACACTGCCGACGCCCCGGCCCGCCAAGCGACCGGCCCTCTCCCACCCGCCGCGACCGAACGACCACGGCCCCACCGCAACGGCCCGTCCGACAGACCCGGTATCGGCACCGCCGCCCTGGACCGAGGCAGCGACGCCGGAACCGGCCCCCAGCTCCCCGACAGCTCCGACGCCAACACCGCCGCGTACACCGTCACCGACTCCGCAGCCGACGCCAGCACCGTCACCCACGCCGCCGCCGGCGACGCCCGCGCAGGCTCGCCCCACACCGCCCCCGCTGCCCGCACCACAGGCCCACCACCCCGAACGCCACACCACCGCCATCACCCTCCTGGCAGGCCTCCACCGCGACGCACCCCAACTCCTGCTCCCCGAACGCGACGTACACCGCCTCGCCCCAGCCGTAGCCGCCTGGCTCGAACGCGGCGCCACCCCCGACGCCGTACACCACACCCTCACCAACGGCCTCCCCACCGAACCACGCCACCCCGCCGCACTCCTCGCCCACCGCCTCACCGACCAACTCCCACCACCCCTCCCCACAGCCCGCATCACCGCCCGCCCCGACCCCCTCCAGAACTGCGAAAACTGCGACCGCGCCTACCGCGCCCCCACACCAGGAAAATGCCGCGACTGCCTCACCCAGGCACCACCACCCCCGGCATAGCAGGACAGCGAGAGTCCCCCGCAGCCTGTCGCACGGAGTCGCCGGGAGTGGAACCGGCTCCCGATGCCCGAGGGACTGGAGAGGGACTGGAGAAGGTTCCGGAGCTACGCTCGTACCGTGACCGCAGCCTGGGACCCCACGACAGCCGGTGTCCTGCGGCTGCCCTCGGGTCGGCTCGTACGCGGCCGGGGGCTGCGCCGCCCGCTCCCTGCGGGCCCGACCCCGACCTTCGCGCTGTACCTGCTCGGTCACCAACCGCCGCCCGTGGCATGGGAATCGCGCTGGCTGCGCTGGCCCGACTTCCGGCTGCCGTCCGACCGCACCGCAACCGCCGCCGCACTGCGCGAGGCATGGACCCGCGCCGAGAGCGAGCGCGTGGAAGTCGCCTGCGCCGGCGGCCACGGCCGAACGGGCACGGCCCTGGCCTGCCTGGCGGTACTCGACGGCGTTCCGAACAGAGAAGCCGTCGCCTACGTCCGCGAGCACTACGCCCCACGCGCCGTCGAGACCCCCTGGCAACGCCGTTACGTGTCTCAATTCCCTTAAGAAGCCCACCAGTCGGGTACGCCGAGTACCGGCCGGTCACATCTGCTCAGGCGTGGGCTCTGCGTGATGCCCAGGCGCAGGCCGACGCCTATTCGGGGCGGTGGCGGTCCGGGGTGAGCAGGTAGGCCATCGCCATCTCGCTGAGTTCGTCCCCGTACGCGCTCCTGGCGTCGCCGGTGCAGCCGTCGGGGCGTACGGAGTTGTGGAAGCAGGCGCCGAGGATGGCGCGGGCCGCGGTGTCCAGCGCCGCCTTCGGGTCGGAGCGCCGGATCTGGTCGGCGTACGGGGCTGCCGCGTCGAGCAGGAGGCGGTGGATCGCGGTGATGGTGCGGCCGCCGCGGTCCAGCGCGCTGCTTCCCCGCGTGCGCAGCAGCTCCGGGAAGAGGTTGCTGCTGTCGGCGAAGGACTGGAGCAGGGCGTGCGCGTAGGCGCCCAGGACGCCGGGCAGCGACGGCTCGGCCAGGTGCAGCCGCTCGGCCACGTACTCCTCGCGCTGTTCCAGCATCCGTTCCGTGAGGGCGGTGATCAGCTGTTCCTTGCCGTCGAAGCGCCGGTAGATCGAACCGACCGAGACCCCGGCGCGCTCCGAGACGCCGGTGATCGTCATCTCCTCCAGGCCGTCCGAGATGGCCAGCTCCTCGGCCGCCTGCAGTACGCGGGCGAGTGTGGCGGCGCTGCGAGCCTGCCGAGGTTCCCGGTAGTGCGCTCGGCGGTTCGGCTCATCAGTCATATTGCGCATGATATCGACCGGGTCTCCGGCGGACGTGCTTGACAAGTGGCGCCCCCTCGTCCCTAAGATTGCGAATGCGAGTTCACATTCACATATTACCGTGCCGAGGAGTCGCTGATGCCGCCACAGCCGGACAGCGCCGGGGAAACCCGCGCCCTGATCACCGCCATACGCGAGAACCGGAGAACGCTGGCCGAGGGCGGCCTCGCCGCAGACCGTGACAACGCGGATCCCACGGCCAACCTGACCCTGCTGGCCGAGCTGGGTACGGCGCGGCTGGCCGTTCCCACCGAGTACGGGGGCCTGTGGGACGGCACGGAACGCGGCGGATGGGGCACGGTCGTCCGGGCACTGCGGGAGATCAGCGCGGGCGACGGCCCCACGGGACAGAACTGGCTGACCACTGTCCTGGTGGCCCGCGAACTCTTCGAGCCCGGCGACGGCCTCGCAGAGTCGACCCGTGCCGAACTGGCACGCCGGATACTCGACGACGGCCTCAGGCTCGTCTCCTCCGTCGCGGAGACGGGTGTGACGGACGCGACGGGCAAGACGGTCAGGACGACCGCGCGGCCCGCCGAGGGCGGGGTGGTGCTCAGCGGCACGAAGTCTTTCAACTCCAACAGCGGCGGCCTGGGCATGGCGCTGGTCCGCTGCTTGCTGGAAGGCGAGCAGCCCGCTCCCCACCAGGTCCTGGTGGACCTGAACCACGCCCAGGTCGTGCTGCACGACGACTGGGACAACATGGGCCAGCGCGGCACCCGCAGCCAGACGGTCACGTACCAGGACGTCTTCGTGCCGGACGGCTGGCATCAGCCGACAGGCGGGCAGTTCTCCCCGGTCTTCCTGGGCGCGGCGATGCTGCTGCACGCCGGCTTGATGCAGGGCATCGGCGAAGGCGCTCTGGACGCGCTCGTCCAGCACACACGCACCATGAAGCGCGGCTCGCTGCCCCAGTTCGCCACCCCGGCCGAGGACCCGCTGATCCTGCGGCGCATCGGCGCACTCTCCAGCAGGCTGGCCGCCTCGCGCGCCCTGCTGCACAGCGCGGCGGATCAGCTGGAGGGGACGCGGCAGGAGGAGGTCCGACGGGATGCGGCGCGGACGAAAGAGGCTCGGGACGGTGAGGACATGGACGCCGTCACCGTCGACTGCTTCCGGGCCAAGGTCGCCGCCGTCGAAGCCTCCCTTGAGGCCGCCGCCGAAATCCACGAGATCACCGGCGCGCGCAGCACTTCCAACGCGTATGGCTACGACCGTTATTGGCGCAACGCCCGGACGTTCGCCTCACACGACCCCATCGACGCCAAGAACGTCTACATCGGCGGCTACGAGCTGGGCAACCGTCTCCCACCGCTGTCCAGCATCATCCGCTTCTGAGCGCCGGGCACGGCCTGGCGCGCGTGGCCGGTCCCCATCCGCACGGCCGTGCCCATTTCTTCCGCCGCCACCTCGAAAGCGACCGACATGCATCCAACGGACGCGCACCACAGCGACGTACGCCCCGCTGACGTACGTTCCACCGACGTACGCCCCGCTGACGTACGCCCCGCTGACGTACGCCCCGCTGACGTACGTTCCACCGACGCGCACGACACCCGGGCAGATCCGACCGACGTACGTCCCACCGCCGCGCATCACACCGACGCGCCCCCGCCGGACGCACACCGGTCAAACAGCGCGCCCCTCCGCAGCACCGGTCCGAGTCTCATCTCCGGAGCGCTCTTCCGGCAGGCCATGGCCTCTGTGGCCACGCCCGTCTCCGTCGTCACCACCACCGAGGGGAACACGCCGTACGGGACGACGGTGAGCGCCTTCGCCTCTCTGTCCATGGACCCGCCGATGGCGCTGATCGCCCTCGACCGGAGTTCCAGCCTGCTGAAGGTCCTGCGCCGGACACACCGCTTCGGCCTCAACGTTCTCAGCGCCGGACAGGACAGTCTCGCGGGCGCCTTCGCCCGTAAGGGGGCCGACAAGTTCGCCGGTATCAACTGGCAACAGGAGGCCGGTCTTCCGCGGCTGGCCGGGGTGAGCGTATGGCTCGCCTGCACCGTGGACCACTTCCTGCCCGGCGGGGACCACCTCATCGCGGCGGGCCGTGTCAACCACGCACACGTCAACGCGGAGGCCGCACCACTCACCTACCACCGCAACCAATTCGGCACGCACATAACGCAGTAGAGCGTGCCGCGAATGTCCCGTCCGTGGACGGGCTGTCCCATCAGTGTGTGGGGCGATCCCTCCACGGACAGGCGAAACACAGAGAGAGCCACTATGTCGGAACAGTCCGTACCACCTGATACGGGACGCAAGTTGACCCTTGCCGTCCTCGGTCTGGCGGCCCTGATCACCACGATGCTGTGCGCGTTCGCGCTTCCCTCGATACACGGCGGACCGCACCGCGTTCCCATCGGCGTCACCGGGTCCCAGCAGAGGGCCGAGACGCTTCAGAAGAACGTCGACGGGGACGCGTGGGACGTCCGCCTCTACGAAACGCCCGCCACGGTCAAGGCCGCTATCACCGACCGCGAGATCGCGGGCGGCCTCGCGGTCACGGCTCACAGCGTCGACGTCTACCTCGCCACCGCAGGCGGTCCCTCCGCCGCCGGGGCCCTCACCGCGCTGGCCGACAACATCGCCGGACAGCACAACACCCACGCGGTCGTTCATGACGTGGTGCCCTTCACCAAGGACGACCCCCGTGGCGGAGGGCTCACCGCCGCGCTCCTGCCCATGATCTTCGGCGGTATCTTCCCGGCCCTGATTCTCGGCAACCTCTTTCGCGGACACCGCGGACTGCGGACGCGCCTGGCGGGAGTGCTCCTGTTCTCCGTCGTGGGCGGCGCGGCCGTCGCCGCGTTCCTCCAGTTCGTCACGCACTCGACGGACGGCGAATACTGGCGCGTAGCCCTCGGACTCGCCCTCGGTCTGGCGGCCCTTTCCACAACGGTCCTCGGCCTGAAATCCGTCCTGGGCATGGGCGGACTCGCCCTCGGCGGCGGACTGTTGATGCTTCTGGGCAACCCACTCGCCTGCCTGGCCACCGGCCCCCACTGGCTCCCCGCCGGCTGGGCCACCCTCGGCCAACTCCTCCCCCCGGGCGCCACGGGCAGCCTCCTGCGCGCCAACGCCTTCTTCGACGGCACGGGATCCGCATACCCCGCCCTGATCCTCGCGGCCTGGGTAGCCCTCGGTCTTGCCCTCACCCTCTTGGCCGACCGCCGCGGCAACCGCGCGACTGCTCCCCAACCCGAAGGGACGCCCGTTATGGAGCGGATCACAGCCTGACCGTGCGGCTGAGCGGGTCACGGAGCCGAGCGCTCTGCGGAAGTACCGCAGGAGGGCGCTTCGTTGGGCCAACAACGTCTGCGGTCTTCGACATTCATCCAACGCGCAGGTCAAGCAGCCAACGCTACGGGCGGCTTCAGCCGCGCAGTTCGCCTTCCAGCAGCCCCATCGTGAACATGTCGTACCACTGGCCGTCGCGCCGGAAAACCTGGCGGAGCCGGCCTTCGTCCACGAAGCCGACCTTCTGGTAGATGTGGTGGGCGGCATGGTTCTCGGTGACGACGGTCAGAGAGATCTTGTGCAGGCGCATCTTCTCGAAGCCGTAACGGCAGATCGTCCGCATCGCGTCGGTGCCGTAGCCGCGACCCCAGTAGTCCTTCTCGCCTATATAGATGTCGAGTTCGGCGCGCCCGATCTCCGGCTCGGTATCACGCAGGCGAACCAGCCCGATCAACTTCGCGTCGGACAGCACCTCGACCCCGTAGAGCACGTCACCGTACGCGTTGCGCGGCCGCTCCTCCATCCACTTCTTCACCCGGGCCAGCGGCTGGGCGTATCCGTCGTTCATCCAGCGCATGACGTCAGGATCGTGGTTCCACCGCCACATCGCCTCGGCATCCGCCGGCTCCATCGGCCGCAACCTCACCAGGTCCCCGCGCACCATGCCGGCCAGCCCTTCGTATGCTTCGCGATCCCTCTTCGGTATCCGTCTCACCGAAGCCACGAGTTCTAGCACGGGCGGAACTTCACGCTCAACCGATAATCAAGGCCCGGGTGCGTTGGTCCGCGACCAGACCTCTTGCAGAGTGCGGTAGTCGATCACGTGGATGTCTTCGTGTCGGAGGATTTCACGGGCCTCCTCCGACATCAGGAAGTCGTAATCGCTCCGGCGCACCCGCCAGCCGCCGGGATCGATCACCCGCGACTCCTTGTCACCCAGGCTTGGATGCACGGCCCACTCGCTGAGCCCGGCGGGCAGGTCGCGCAGCAACTGGGCGTACTGAGCCGCCTTGCCGTCCACAGCGAGCGCGAAGCTGTCGAGGAAGTCGTGATCGACCACCGGCAGCCCCCGCCGCCGCGCCGCGCGCCGCCCGGGCTCAAGCCAGACCCGTACGGCAAGCCCGCACTCCGCGGCGAGGGCAACGGTCAACTCCAGGATGTCGTCGCGCCCGCCGTCGGCCAGGCAGTGCCAGTCGAGATGGGTCGGCGTGAGCCCGGCATCCGCCACGGCTCCGATCTGCGCGCGGAACTCGCGCTCCACGTCGTCAAGGCGCGCACGGCCGAGGAGTTCGACCCGCCGCTCGGGCGCGAACAGTCCGCCCGCCTCATCAAGCAGCGACACCACCCGCCCCTTCGCGGCCACCGGCCCCCACCGGTGTCGGGGCAGGTCACAGACCAGCGTGAGATGAATCCCGAACGCAATCCCCGGCCGCCGACGAAGCAACTCCATGGCACCGGCCGCAGCCGGAGCGGGCACCATCAGGCTGCACGAGGCGGCGATGCCTTCCTCGATGGAGCGGACGACGGCGGTGTTGATCGCGGGATACATCCCGAAGTCGTCATTGTTGACGATGAGCACCCGCGCCCCGGCCGGATACCCCACCAACTCGCTTGCCAGGCAAGGGAACACGGTGCCATTGGGCTCTGAAGCATCCATGCCCTGGAGCATGAACGCGGTTCTGCCGTTCCCTCAAGTCATTTTGACTCTGAGCCACAACGCTGAGCGGGCCACGCCATTTGCCACTTCTTCCGCAGCACGGCGATTGCCGCAGTTGTAGTCATTCACATGCGGCGCCTGAACAAGCCGACGCTCAAAAGCGTTACCCGCTAGGGGAGTTGGGCGCGCGAGACGAGCAATGGATTACGGATACCCGAAGGAGGATGGTGGCTGAACTGTCGACTGGCGCTTCGGGTATTTCTTCCTTCTCGCCTGAGTTCATGGCTGGTACCGCACTGCGGCCGGTCCGAGGACGCGGCAGCAGTGCGGATTCCCCGTTCGTAGGAACGCAACCATGGGGCAGCGAGAACGAGATGCGCCGGAGGCTGTCCTCCCCGTAGCGTTGGATCCCCTGACGCTGGACGAGGGCATCGAGTACGCCGAAGCTCTCGACCGCGTATGCCACCGCCGCCCTCGGCCGACAGGCGGCGGGCCGTGGCCGCTCCGATGCCTCGGCCCGCGCCGGTGGTGGGTGCGCCGTAGGCCTCGAAACGCCTCCGCAGCACGTCCGGTCGGCGGCTACGTCGCCGAACGCACCGCCCGCACCAGAGCCTGTGCGCGCGGGTCCGCCGTAACTCCCTTGCGCATACCGTTGGTCACGTAGCCGAACGCGATCCCCGACTCCGGGTCGGCGAAGCCCAGGGAGCCGCCGCGGCCCGGGTGGCCGAAGGAGCCGGGGGCCAGCAGTGGCGCTGCCGGGCCGTGCAGCATGTAGCCGAGTCCGAAGCGGGTCGAGACGACCAACACCCTGTCCGGGCCCGCCGATTCCTCTGTGCGGGCCAGGGTCAGCGTGGCCGGCGCGAAGAGGCGGTGGCCGTCGACCGGGCCGATCATCGCCGCGTAGCAGCGGGCCAGGGCGCGCGCCGTCGAGATGCCGGCCGCCGCGGGCAATTCGGCCGCGCGGTACGCCGGGTCGTTCTCGTCGGGCAGTGGTTCGATCACGGCGAACGCGCGCCGGGTCAGTGACGTCGGGTCCTGGTACGCCGCCGCGACCGACCGCTTGGGCCGCACCCGCAACTCGCCGCTGCCCGAACCGGCGCCCGCGCCTCCCGTCGGAGACGGCTCCTCGACCGCGCCGATCCTCCCCACCCGGTGCGCCTCTTCGACCGGCAGCCCGACCCAGAAGTCCAGACCGAGCGGCCTGGCGATCTCGTCGGCGATCCACCGGCCGACGCTGCGTCCCGTCACGCGTCTGACCAGTTCGGCGATCAACCAGCTGTAGGTGTGCGGGTGGTAGCCGTGGTCGGTGCCGGGCTCCCAGAAGGGGCGCTGCGCGGCCAGCGCCCGCGCGCCCGACTCGCCGTCGATGGCCTGCGCCGGGGTCAGCGGCTGGTCGATCACCGGCACGCCCGCGCGGTGCGAGAGCAGATGCCGTACGAGGACACGCTCCTTGCCCGCGGCCTTGAACTCCGGCCAGTACGTGCCGACCGGGGCGTCCAGGTCGATGTGCCCGCGCTGGTGCAGCAGCAGGGGTACGGCCGCGGCGACGCCCTTCGTCGCGGACCGTACGACCTGGGCGGTGTCCAGCGCCCACGGCTCGGTGCCGTCGACGTCACGCGTGCCCGCCCACAGGTCCACGACCTTGTGGCCGTCGCGGTAGACGGTGACCGCGGCGCCGCGTTCACCGAGCCGTTCGAAATTCCGTACGAAGGCATCCCTGACCGGCTCGAAGCCCGCCGCCACCGTGCCCTGGACGTCCACGCCCGCACTCCCGCTCGTTCATCCCGCTTGTCGCACCCTTTCCGAGCCACCGGCCCGGGACGTCGCCCGTACCACCGGCCCGGACACCGCCCGCGCGGCCGCGCCCCGGCCGGGTGCGGCCCCTCTATGGTGCAACGCGCCTACGGTGCGACGTGCCGCGCGGCCACCGTTCGCGGGTCGAAGCCGAACGGCAACTCCAGCCGGTGCGCGCCCATCAACTCCTCGTCACCGAGCAGCCGCGCGGTGGGACCGTCCGCCGCGATGACGCCCTCGCTGAGGATCACCGCGCGCGGGCAGAGTTCGAGCGCGTACGGCAGGTCGTGCGTGACCATCAGCACGGTGATGTCCAATGCCCGCAGGATGTCGGCGAGTTCGCGCCGGGACGCCGGATCCAGGTTGGACGAGGGCTCGTCCAGAACAAGGATCTCCGGCTCCATCGCGAGTACCGTCGCGACGGCCACGCGGCGGCGCTGCCCGAAGGAGAGATGGTGCGGCGGCCGGTCGGCGTACTCCGCCATCCCGACCTGGCCGAGCGCGGCGGTGACCCGCGCCTCCAACTCCGCCCCGCGCAGGCCGGACGCGGCGGGACCGAACGCGACGTCCTCGCGCACCGTCGGCATGAAGAGCTGGTCGTCCGGGTCCTGGAAGACGATGCCGACACGGCGGCGGATCTCGGCGAGATTCCGTTTCTCGACGGGCAGCCCGGCGACCGCGACCGTACCGGCGCCCGCGGTCAGGATGCCGTTCAGATGCAGGACGAGGGTGGTCTTCCCGGCGCCATTGGGACCGAGCAGCGCGACCCGCTCGCCGCGTCCGACCGTGAGATCGACGCCGAAGAGCGCCTGGTGGCCGTCCGGGTAGGCGTACGCGAGCCCCCGCACGTCGAGGGATGCCGGAGCGAGCGGCGCGGGATCGGTCGTCGGATGCGCATTGCCGGTCGTCGGATGCGTATTGCCGGTCGTCGGTGGGACGGGATCGGTCTTCGACGTCACGGAATCAGTCATGGAGTCCAGCCAAGTCGTTCATAGGGTTCAGCAGGGGTCCAGCCAGGTCGTTCGCAGGATCCGGCACGGGATCCAGCCAGGTCACAGCGCCCAGCCAAGCAGACACACCACGAGCGCCGAGACGGGCAGCGCGGCAGCGTACGTCCACTGCGCGCGCGTCGCGGTCACCTCGTCGATGACCGGCATGGTGCCCGCGTACCCCCGGCTCACCATCGCCAGGTGGACGCGCTCCCCGCGTTCGTAGGAGCGGATGAACAGCGCCCCGGCGGACTTGCCGAGGACACCCCACTGCCGTACGCCCCTCGCCTCGAAGCCGCGCGAGCGGCGGGCGATGGACATCCGGCGCATCTCGTCCGTGATGACATCGCCGTAGCGGATCATGAAGGACGCGATCTGCACCAGCATGGGCGGCAGCTTGAGCCGTTGGAGGCCGAGCAGCAGAGAGCGCAGCTCGGTGGTCGAGGCGAGGATCACGGAGGCGGCGACGCCGAGGGTGCCCTTGGCGAGGACGTTCCACGCGTCCCAGAGGCCCGGCACGCTGAGCGACACCCCGAGGACCTGGACCTGGTCGCCCGGGACGACGAACGGCATGAGGAACGCGAAGGCCACGAACGGGATTTCGATCAGCAGCCTGCGCAGCAGGAACCCGGCAGGTACGCGGGCCACCACCGCGACCGCCGCGAGCAGCACCGCGTACAGCGCGAAGGCCCAGACCGCCTCGCGCGGTGTGGAGACCACGACCACGACGAAGCAGAAAACGGCCGCCAGCTTGCAGTGCGGGGGCAGTTCATGGACGGGCGAGTGGCCGTGCCGGTAGAGCTTGTGGGCGTGACCGGCGCCCATATCAGGCGTTCCCGCCGGCCGCTACGGAACCGGCGCGCTGCGCGGGCGTACGGCGACGGCGCACCGCCCAGAAGATCCCGCTGCCCACAACTACCGTGCCACCGACGCCGATCACGCCCGCGAGCCCGCCGGAGATCCGGGCGTCGGAGATGTCCTTGACGCCGTAACCGGCAAGCGGGGAATCGGCGTTGGCGTGTTGCTGCGCCTTCTGGTCGATGCCCTGGTCCGCGGCGACCTTCTCCAGTCCGTCGGGGCTGGAGGAGGCGTAGAAGGAGACGAAACCGGCCAGGACGAGCGCCGTGACCAGGCCGCCCGCCCAGATCTTCCGGGTGGAACGGGGCGGGCGCGCGGCGACCGGCACCCCGGCCCCGGCAACCCCGGCGGCGGGCGTGGCATCGACCAGTTCGCCGCCCACGCGCAGCTTCAGCGGCGCGGCCAGCCCGCGCGCCCCGTACACCAGGTCGGGCCGTACGGCGATCACGGCGCCCACGGTCAGCGCGGTGATCGCGGCCTCGCCGATGCCGATGAGCACATGCACGCCGACCATCGCGGTCAGCACCTTGCCGATCGGGATCTCCGTGGTGCCGCCCAGCTCGTAGATGAGGGTGAAGGCGAGCGCGGCGGCCGGTACGGAGACCAGCGCGGCCACGAAGGACGACACGGTCACCGAACGGCGGCGGCGCGGCAGGATCTTCACCAGACTCCGGAAAATCACGTACGCGACGACGGTCGTCACCACGCCCATGTCGGTGATGTTCACGCCGAGCGCGGTGAGGCCGCCGTCCGCGAAGAGGATGCCCTGCATCAGCAGGACGACGGAGATACAGAGGACGCCGGTGTACGGGCCGACGAGTACGGCGGCCAGCGCACCGCCCAGCAGATGGCCGCTCGTCCCGGCGGCGACAGGGAAGTTGAGCATCTGGACGGCGAAGATGAAGGCGGCGACGAGGCCGGCGAGCGGTGCGGTGCGCTCGTCCAGTTCACGGCGCGCGCCGCGCAGACTGACCGCCACGGCTCCCGCGGCGACAACTCCTGTGGCGACTGAGACGGGTACGTCGATGAAGCCGTCGGGGACATGCATGCGGGGTCTCCGCTTCTTGCTCGGGCCGTGCCGGGGGTCTTTGAACCGTTTGATAATAGTGCTCTCTTGCGAATGATTCGCAAGAGCGTACAGCGCGCAACCTGAATGCTCCGGTGCGCCCCTTTCGTGCCCCCGTGCCATCGCACCGCCCCGCACGCGCCAACCCGCGCGCCATCACACCGCCGCGCACGCGCGCGGCACCCCCGAGTCGGCCCGCGACGCCCCGGAAAACGAACATGCCCGATTTGAGATATTTTGTATCATTGGGAGTCGGCGAACCGCAGAGGAGCCACCGCGATGTCCCCCGTCGTCGAGCAACCCGCCAAGGCCAGACTCATCACGGACGCGCCGCACCACAGAGCCGTGGCCGTCCTTCTCCGCTACGACGTCGGCGATCCGCTGGCCCTGCGCATCGTGTTCCCCGCCGAGGTGTCCTACGACCACAAGGAGGTCGTGTGGGCCTTCGCCCGCGATCTCCTCGACGCGGGCCTGCGGACGCCGTCCGGGAGCGGCGCGGTGCGCGTGTGGCCCTGCGGGAGAGCGCAGACCGTGCTGGAGTTCCACTCACCCGACGGAGTGGCGGTGGTGCAGTTCGACACCGCGCCGCTCCGGCGCTTTCTCGCGCGTACGTACGCGCTGGTCCCGGCCGGCGCCGAACCGCAGGACATCGAGGCCGAGCGGCAGGGCATCGTGATGGAGCGCGGGCTCGGGGACGTGCTCAACAAGACCTGACCCGGCAAGGACATACGTCATACACGTACGGCCCGGCCGCGGCACCCCGTCAACCAGGGTGCGCGACCGGGCCGTACCCGTACATCAGGCGCCGGACCGGGCCTCACACGTACGCCAGGCTCCGGACGTACGCCGGACCAAGCCGTACACGTACGTCAAGCGCCGGACCGGCCCGGTCTCAGACCCCGACCAGATCCCGTTCCGGGTCCTCCGGCGACTCGGCCGCCAGGCTCTTGCGCAGTTGCTCGCCCTCCACGTCCACGTTCGGCAGCAGGCGGTCCAGCCAGCGCGGCAGCGACCACGCCCGCTTGCCCAGCAGCGCGAGCACCGCCGGCACGATGGCCATGCGCACCACGAACGCGTCGAAGAAGACGGCGATGGCGAGCCCGAAGCCGATCATCTTGATCATCGCCTCCGTCGAGCCGATGAAGCCCGAGAAGACCGCGATCATGATCACCGCCGCGGCCGTCACCACCCGGGCGCCGTGCCGGAAGCCGGTGACGATCGCCTCGCCCGGCTTCTCGCCGTGCACGTAGGCCTCGCGCATCCGCGTGACCAGGAAGACCTCGTAGTCCATCGCGAGACCGAAGACCACGCCCACCATGAAGATCGGCATCATCGACATCACGGGACCGGTCTGCTCCACCCCGAGCAGCCCGCCGAGCCAGCCCCACTGGAAGACCGCGACGACCGCGCCGAGCGCCGCCACCACCGAGAGCAGGAAGCCGAGCGCGGCCTTGAGCGGTACGAGGACGGACCGGAAGACCACCATCAGCAGCAGGAACGCCAGGCCGACGACGAGCGCCAGGTAGGGCAGCAGCGCGTCGTTCATCTTCTTCGAGAAGTCGGCGTTCATCGCGGTGGCGCCGGTGACCAGGACCTCTGCCCCGTCCCGCGCCTTGATGTCACTGCCTTCCGCCCGGATGGACTCGACCAGCTTCTCGGTCTCGACCGAGGACGGGCGGTGCTTGGGGATCACCGTGATCGTCGCGGTGTCGCCCGCCTTGTTGACGACCGGGTCCGTGACGGCCGCGACGCCCGGCATGTCCCGCACGGTGTCACGCACCTGGGTGGACACGGCCTTGGCGTTGTTGTTCGCCTTGCCGTCCGTGACGACCATCAGCGGACCGTTGAAGCCCGGGCCGAAGCCGTCGGACAGCAGGTCGTAAGCCTGGCGCTGTGTGGTGCTCGTCGGCTGCGAGCCGTCGTCGGGCAGGCCCAGCTCCAGCGAGGCGGCGGGGACGGCGATGATGCCGAGGCCCACGACGCCCGCGACCAGTACGGCGACCGGCCTGCGCAGGACGAACCGCGCCCAGCGCACGCCCATGTTGGGCTTCGTCTCGGCAAGCTCACCGGCGGACAGGTTCTCGCGCGACTTCTCCAGCGCCACCCGCGCCTTCTTGCCGTGGACGCGCTTGCCCACGAAGCCCAGCATCGCCGGGATGAGGGTGAGCGCGATCAGTACGGCGATCACGACGGTCCCGGCGGCGGCGAGGCCCATCTTGGTGAGCATCGGGATGTTGACGACCGAGAGTCCGGCGAGCGCGATGACGACGGTGAGCCCGGCGAAGACGACGGCGGATCCCGCCGTGCCGACGGCCCGGCCCGCCGCTTCCTCCCGTTCCCTGCCCTCGGCCAGCTCGGCCCGGTAGCGGGAGACGATGAACAGCGCGTAGTCGATCCCGACCGCCAGGCCGATCATCATCGCGAGGATGGACGTGGTGGAGCCCAGGTCCAGGAAGGTCGCGAGCGCCGTGATCGTGGAGACTCCGACCCCCACCCCGATGAGCGCGGTGAGCAGCGGCAGTCCGGCGGCGATCAGCGAGCCGAAGGTGATGAGGAGCACGACGGCCGCGAGCACGACGCCGATGATCTCGGTGGGCCCGGTCTCCGGCGCCACCTGGAGGGCGTCGCCGCCGATCTCCACCGTCAGCCCGGCGTCCCGCGCCGCGTTCCCGCTGTCCTTGAGCGCTTCACGGGTCTCTTCGGTCAGCTCCATCGAGTTGACCTTGTACGTGACGGACGCGTACGCCGTCGTGCCGTCCTTGGAGACGGCCCGGGAGGTGTACGGGTCGGTCACCGAGGCGACCTGGTCGGAGCCGTCGCCGGACGACAGCGTCTCGACGACCTTGTGCACCTCGGCCTTCTGGCTCGCGCCGTTCATGGTCGTGTGCGCGGGCGCCTTGAAGACGATCCTGGCGGTGGCCCCGTCGCTGCTCGCGCCCGGGAACCGCTGGTCGAGGAGGTCGAAGGCCTTCTGGGCCTCCGTCCCCGGTATGGAGAAGGAGCTGGAGGTGGCGGTGGGCGCGGTGGCGGCGCCGAAGCCGGCGAGTGCCAGCAGCGCCACCCACACCAGGGCGACATAGCGGCGGCGCCGGAAGGCGAACCGTCCGAGCTTGTAGAGGAACGTGGCCACGAGGGCGTACTCCCGGGTCGGTGGGATGGACAGGAGGCGTGGAAAGCCGGCCCGACGACGAGAGCGGCGCGCGTCAGGTGTTGTGAGGTATCGGTCTGCGGGTGGTCATGACACGGGTTGTGGGCGTGCCGAAGGTGGTCGTGACACGGGGTGCGGGCGTGCCACAGGCGGTCGTGACACGGGTTGCGGCGTGCCACAGGCGGTTGTGCTGCGAAACGCTCGTACTGCGAGGTGCCCGTGCCGCGCGGTTCCGCTGTGACGCGGTCCCGCCGTTACGGGTACGGGTCAGACGCCCAGGGTGGGGAGGACCACGGCGTCGAGATAATCGGTGAGGAAACCCCGGTCGACCGACCGGCCCTCGATCAGCTGCCGGGCGACGACAGCGCCGACCAGCATGTGCGGGACGTAGGACAGCGCGGGGTTGTCCGCGTCGACCTCGCCCCTCGCCACGGCACGCTCCAGCAGCATTTCGAGTCCGGTGATCTCCGGTTCGACCAGCAGCTCGCGCAGTGCCTGGTTGAGTTCAGGATTGTCGTGTACGGCATGGAACAGGCCCCGCATCAGCGCGGAGTCCTTCTCCATCTGGCAGTCGTCCGTGCGGGCGATCATCGCGTGGAAGTCGCCGCGCAGTGAGCCGGTGTCGATCTCCAGGAACTGCACCGGTTTGTCGTGCCGCAGCGCACGGGCGACCAGCTCCGGCTTGCTCCCCCACTGGCGGTAGAGGGTGGCCTTGCTGGAATGGGTGCGGGTGGCGACGGCGTCCATGGTCAGCGCGTCGTAGCCCACTTCACGCAGCAGGTCGAGGACGGCCGCGTACAGCTCGGCTTCGCGCTCCGGCGTGAGCCTGGTGCGTGCCATGTCGACCTCCTCGATCCCACCGCTCGTTCCCACCGTGCGAACGAAACGGTTTCGTACAGTACGAAGATAACTCCACCGCCTAAAGAAACGACACCGTTTCGCTTGTGCACTCGGCCACATCTGTTCGCTTCGGATAAAAATCCGGCCGAACATGACCCGCCGGACAAAAGTCCGGCCCAGAAGTTGCCGGGCCCCCGCCACGCGGAAAGCATTGGGGGGTGAGTGACGACGTCGCGTATCTCCGCTTCCCGCACCTCCACGACGACTTGTTGTGCTTCGCCGCCGAGGACGACCTCTGGGTGGCTCCGCTCGTGCCGGCCGGGCAGCGGCCGGAGCGTGCCTGGCGGGTGACCGTCGACCGCACCAGGATCGGCCATCCGCGCTTCTCGCCCGACGGCCGGCACATCGCCTACACGACCTGGCGCAGCCTCGACCCGGAGATCCACCTCGCGCCGGTGGACGGCGGCCCGGCCAGGCGGCTCAGCTACTGGGGCTCCACCGACACGCGCGTCTGCGGCTGGACCCCGCCCGACGAGGACGGCGCGTCGCAGATCCTCGCCGTCTCCTCGCACGGCCAGCCCTTCTCGTACTTCTCCTGGGCCTACAGCGTCCCCACCGACGGCTCGCCCGGCGGCGCGCTGCCCTGGGGACCGGTGGCCGACCTCGCCGTCGCGGAGCTCGCGGGGGAGCACCGCACGCTCCTGCTCACCGGAAAGCCGCCGCACGAACCCGCCGCCTGGAAGCGCTACCGGGGCGGCGCCATGGGACGGCTGTGGCTGCACGGCGAACGGCTGCTGCCCGATCTCGGCGGCCATCTGGACTGCCCGATGTTCGTGGACGGCCGGATCGCCTTCCTCTCCGACCACGAGGGCGTCGGCAACCTCTACTCCTGCCTGCCCGACGGCTCCAATCTGCGCCGGCACACCGACCACGACGCCTTCTACGCGCGGCACGCCTCCTCCGACGGCCGCCGGGTGGTCTACCAGTGCGCGGGCGACCTCTGGCTGATCGACGCGCTGGCCCCGGATTCCGTGCCGCGCAAGCTGGACGTACGGCTCGGCGGGCAGCGCGCGGGGCGGCGCGGCTATCAGGTGCCCGCCTCCAGCCACGTCGCCTCGATCTCCGTGGACACGACGGGCCGCGCGAGCGCCGTCTCCGTACGCGGCAGCCTCTACTGGCTCACGCACCGCGACGGCCCCGCCCGCACCATCGCGGGCACGCCCGGCGTACGCGTCCGCCACCCCGAGATGCTGGGCAGTGGCGGTCAGGTCGCGTACGTGACGGACGCGGACGGCGAGGACGCGGTCGAGATCGCGTACCTGCCGCGCGCGAGCGGCGACCGGCCGCCGCGCAGGCTGGCCTCAGGGCAGCTGGGCCGCGTCCACGAGATGGTGTCGGCGCCGGACGGCGAACGGCTCGCGATCGCCTCGAACGACGGCCGGCTGCTGCTCCTCGACACGAGTGAGGAGTCCGCGGGCGAGGTGACGGAGGGCTCCGGCGAGGTGACGGAGCTGATCCGGTCCATCAACGGCCCGGTGGCCGACCTCGCGTTCTCGCCCGACGGCGACTGGCTGACCTGGTCCCATCCCGGCATCGGCCGCACGCTGCGCCAGATCAAACTGGCCCGGATCGCGGGCAGTCCGGACCGAACGATCGTCGACGTCACCAACGGCCGCTTCGAGGACGAGAATCCGGTCTTCACCAGCGACGGCCGCTACCTCGCGTTCCTGTCGTGGCGCGGCTTCGACCCGGTGTACGACGTCCACACCGGTGACCTCTCTTTCCCGCTGGGCTGCCGCCCGTACCTCGTACCGCTGTCCTCCGCGACGCCGTCGCCGTTCGCGTTCACGCCGGACGGCCGGCCGGCGGCGGGCGGCCTCGACCCGGCCGTCACCGAGACGGGTGAGGGAACGGTGATGGTCGAGGTCGAGGGGCTTGCGGACCGGGTCACGCCGTTCCCCGTCACCGCGTCGAAGTACTCGGCGCTGCGCGCGGTCAGCGGCGGCGGGCTCGTCTGGCTGCGCTGGCCGATCTCGGGCGCGCTCGGCGAGACCTTCGCCAACCCCTCCGACATGTCGGGCCGCCCCACCCTCGAACACTTCGACATCACCAAGGCGCGCAAGACCCAACTCGTGGCTCACCTGGACTGGTTCGCGCTGAGCGGCGACGGCACGCGGCTGGTCGTCGTGGACGACGGCGAACTGCGCGCGGTGCCCGCCACCGAGATCGGCGACAGCGACTCCACCGTCTATCTGGACCTGCGCAGGATCCTGCACGAGGTCGACCCGGAGGCGGAGTGGCGCCAGGCGTACGACGAGGCGGGCCGCATCATCCGCGCGTACTTCTGGGAGCCGGAGATGTGCGGCGTCGACTGGGACGCGGTGCTCGCACAGTACCGGCCGCTGGTCGAACGGGTCGCGTCCCCCGACGAGTTCGCGGACCTGCTGCGCGAAGTCCTCGGCGAGCTGGGCACCTCGCACGCGTACGTCACTCCCGCCCGCCGCAACGAGGGACCACCGCACTACCAGCGGGCGATGGGCCTGCTCGGCGCCAACCTCGTCTGCCGGGACGGCGCTTGGCTGATCAAACGGATCCTGCCGGGTGACTCCTCGGACTCCAAGGCCCGTTCACCGCTGGCCGGTACGGGCATCCGCGAGGGCGCGGTCCTCACCCACATCGACGGACGGCCCGTCGACCCGGTGGCGGGACCGTATCCGCTGCTGTCCGCCGCCGGGGGCACCACGGTCGAGCTGACCTTCCAGCCCGCGGAGAGCCAGGGCCCGCGCCGGGTCGCGATCGTCCCGCTCATCGACGAACGGCCGCTGCGCTACCAGGACTGGGTGGCCAAACGCCGTGAGGTCGTACGGGAGATCAGCGGCGGCAAGTGCGGCTACCTGCACATCCCCGACATGGGCGGCTCCGGCTGGGCGCAGTTCAACCGGGACCTGCGCCTTGAGGTCTCGCGCCCGGCGCTGATCGTGGACGTACGGGGCAACGCGGGAGGCCACATCAGCGAGTTGGTCGTGGAGAAGCTCACCCGCCGGATCCTCGGCTGGGACCTGACCCGCAACGCCCAGCCGGTCTCGTACGCCTCGAACGCGCCGCGCGGCCCGGTCGTCGCGCTCGCCGACGAGGCGACCTCGTCCGACGGGGACATGATCACGGCGGCCTTCCGGCTGCTGAACCTGGGCCCGGTGGTCGGTCAGCGGACGTGGGGCGGTGTGGTCGGCATGACGGGCAGGCACCGGCTCGGCGACGGCACGGTGATCACGGTCCCGATGAACGCCGCGTGGTTCGACGCGTACGGCTGGTCCGTCGAGAACCACGGCGTGGAACCGGACATCGAGGCGCTGCGCACGCCGCTCGACTGGGCGGAGGGCCGGCACGCGCAGCTGGACGACGCGGTGTGGGTGGCGCTTGACCTGCTGGCCGCGCACCCGGCGGCGACCCCGCCGGGGTACGGCGCGGTGCCGGACCTGCGGCGGCCGGAGCTGCCGCCGAGGAGGAGCGGGCTGCGGAAGGCGGAGTAGGCGGGGCGTTTCAGGTGCGGCAGGCGGGGCGGGCGGCTTTCCGGGCCGTCCTCCGGGCGGCCTTCCGGGAGCGGCATGCGGAGGAGGCGCGGTGGTCCGGAAGCGGCATGCGAAGGAGGCGCGCCCGGTGGTCCGGGTGCGCCTCCCGCACGTGCGCGTCAGGGCTTCTGGCGAGGTCAGACGTCGTTGCTTTTGTCGTCCGTCTCGTCCCGCACGCGGTCAGCGGCGCCGCCCCGCCCCTGGCCCTTGTCCCGGCCCTGCTGACCGCCGCGGTCCGAGGAGTCGTCGGAGGAACGGTCGGATGTGTCGCCCGTGTTGCTCATGCGCTTGCGCGCCTCGTTCTTGAGCTGCTCGGACTTGTCCTTGAACTGGTCTGCGAGGCCCATGGAAATTCACTCCTGATGGGGTGGCGTGGGGTGGGTGGGGCTCGACCAGACTTACACGTTCGGACATCCCGCGCATTTTGATCAGTGACGCTGCGTACGCGCCCGCTCGTCGGCCTGACCGCCCGCACCGACAAGTCCCGTGCGGATCCCGGCGAGTCGTGGTTCGAACCGGCGCATCTCGCGCTGCCCGACCGAGGCGAGGAGACCCGGCAGGTGTCCCCGTACGGACTGCATCCCGCGCAGCCACCACTGCGCGTACACATGCGGGGAACGCCGCTCGATCCCCGCGACGAGCCGGTCGACGGCCGGGCCGAGCGGATACGTACGGTTCGAGGGCCAGGGCAGCCGCTCCCGCAATTCCCGCATGACGTCGTCCTCGTTGGCGCCGCGCACCATGTCCGTGTCGGTCCAGGAGAGGTAACCGACGCCGACCTTCACGCCCTTGTGACCGACCTCCGCGCGCAGGCTGTGCGCGAACGCCTCGACGCCGGACTTGGACGCGCAGTACGCGGTCATCATCGGCGCGGGGGCGAGGGCGGCCAGCGACGCGATCTGGAGGAAGTAACCACCGCGGCTCTCCATCAGGACCGGCAGGAAGGCGCGCGCCGTCACCGCGCCGCCGATCAGATTGACCTCGATGACCCGCCGCCACGCCTCCGGGTCGGAGTCCAGGAAGGGACCGCCGGACGCCACACCCGCGTTGGCGACGACGATGTCCACCTTGCCGAAGCGCTGCTTGACCTCCTGGGCGACCCGGGACATCGCGTCGTGGTCGGTGACATCGGCGTACCAGTGGTCGCAGTCGCCGTGCAGCCGGGCCGCGACCCGCTTCAACTCCTCTTCCTCCAGGCCGACAAGCGCGATCGTGGCGCCACGCGCGGAGAGCTTGCGCGCCAGCAGCTCACCCACACCGCGCGCGGCTCCCGTGACGACGGCGACCCGCCCCTCGAGGACATTGCGCCTCACGGCGTCCGGGCTGCCCATACGGCTCATACGGCGTCCTCCTGGGTGCTCTTGGTGCTCTTGGTGCTCACATACGTGGCGACCAGCTCGCGAATCGCCCCGGTGACGGCTTCCGGCGCCTCCACCGGCGTCATGTGTCCCACCCCGGTGAGTTCGGTGATCCCGAGGCAGTCGGGCAGCGCGGCGGCCAGGGCCCGTGCGTGGACGGGCGGGGTCAGCCGGTCCGCCGTACCCGCGATCACGGCGGTGGGGACGCGCAACTCCCCTCTGCCCACGTCGAGATCGATCCCGTCGAGGACTTCCGCCCAGGCCACCCGGGACACTCTAGGACAGTCATGAATGATCCGGACGCACTTCATCACACGTTCGGGTGCCGCGCCGGGGCCAGTCGTCCCGTAACCCAGCATGCGCGTCGAGAGCGGAGTGACCGGACCGAGGGGCGCACGGGCCAGCAGTATCCGGCGCGTGAGCCGGGTCCGTATTCGTCCGGCGCGCAGCGGGACCACCAACGCCTCGGCGACCAGCTGCGAACTGCCGGTGCTGCACAGCAGCGTGGCGGCCGCGTGCTCCCGGAAACGCGGCCTGCGCGCGGCCGCCATGACGGCCATGCCACCCATGGAGTGCCCGACGACCACGGCCTGCCGACCGGGCTCCAGCGTCGCAGCGAGGACGGCTTCCAGGTCGTCGGCGAGGATGTCGGAGGAACAGCCGGTGCGGCCGGTGTGATCGGCGAGCGGTGTACGGCCGTGTCCGCGCTGGTCGTAGACGATCACGCGGTGACCGGCGGCGAGTTCGGCGATCTGCGCGTCCCAGAAGGCGATCGAGCAGGTCCAGCCGTGCGCGAGGACCACGGCGGGCGCATCGGCGGGTCCGTACAACTCGACGTGTATACGCGCGCCGTCGGCGGAGACCGCGGTGAGTTCGCGGGGCACGGGCGGCACCGGGAATGCAGGAACCGGGCTCATCGGACCGTCTCCTTCTCGCTGCCGGCGCGGCTCGTGTGTCCGCCGGCCGCGCGGATCACGTCGTACTCCGACAGATCGACCTGCCGGGTGGCCCTGCGGAACTCGGTGGTCGTGCCGGGCCAGATGGTGGAGTTGCGGCCGTTCTCGTCCTGGTACCAGCTGGTGCAGCCGCCGGTGCTCCAGACGGTCCGCTTCATGCGCTCCTGCACCCGGTGGTTCCAGGCACGTACGGCGGAGGCCCTGGCACCCAGCGCCACTCCCCCGGTCCGGCCGCCGAGGCCGTCCAACTTCCGGAGATAGTCGGCCAGATAGTTCAGCTGGGACTCGATCATGAGGATCATCGAGGAGTTCCCGAGACCGGTGTTGGGTCCGATGATCGTCATCCAGTTCGGGAAGCCGGCCGCGGTCGCGCCGCGCAGCGACTCCATCCCGTCCTTCCACGCGTCGGCGAGTGTGTTTCCGTCCGCGCCCACCACACGCTCGGTGATCGGCATGTCCGTGACGTGGAACCCGGTCCCGAAGACGATCGCGTCGGCCTCCGTCTCCGTACCGTCGGCCGCGACCAGCGTCGACCCGCGCACCTCGGCGAGGCCGGAGGCGATGACCTCGACATTGGGCCGCGCGAGCGCGGGATAGTAGTCGCTGGAGAGCAGGATGCGTTTGCAGCCGATGCGGTACGACGGAGTCAACTTGGCCCGCAGCGCTGGGTCTTTGACGGACCTGGCCATATTGGCCTTGGCCAGCGACTCCACGAGTCCGAGCAGGTCGGGCCGCTTGGTGAAGGCCTGCACCTGCGCCTCCCTGACCCCCCAGAGGAACCGCCGCCGCACGGCCGCGGTGAACGGCAGCGCGCGGTGCAGCCGCCGTTCGGTTCTCGTGATGGCCCGGTCGGTGCGCGGCATCACCCACGGCGGAGTCCGCTGGAAGAGCGCGAGCTTCGCCACGTCGGGCTGGATCGCGGGCACGATCTGTATCGCGGACGCGCCCGTACCGATCACGGCGACTCGCTTGCCGCGCAGGTCGAAGTCGTGGTCCCAGCGCGCGGAGTGGAAGACCTTCCCCGGGAACTCCGCCAGGCCGGGGATGTCCGGTGTCCGCGGGTCCGACAGCGGCCCGCCCGCGCAGACCACCACATCCGCGGTGAGCGTCCCCCGCGAGGTCTCGACCACCCAGTGGAGCGCTTCGCCGTCCCATGTCATCAGCGTCACCTCGTGGTTGAGCCGCAGATGCGGCCGCAGCCCGAAGGTGTCGGCGACGTGCTCCAGATACGCCTTGATGTACGACTGCCCCGAAAAGGTGCGCGGCCACTCGGGGTTGGGCGCGAAGGAGAAGGAGTAGAGGTGCGAGGGGATGTCGCAGGCGCACCCCGGATAGGTGTTGTCCCGCCAGGCACCGCCGATGGAGTCGCCCCGTTCGAGTACGACGAAGTCCGTCACGCCTTCTCGGCGCAGCCGTACGGCCGCCCCGAGTCCGCTGAATCCGGACCCGATCACCGCCACCCGTACATGCTCTCGCTCGTACCGGCTCATGCCACCGCCTCCTGCCGCACCGTCAACCGTGCCAGTAACTACTGGCACGGTGAGGAGAGTAGGGCAGCGGCGTACCGACGGGTAGGGGGCGAGCCGGACAAGTTACCGGCGGTACGACATAGGCTGACCGGCGTGGATGACGTGGACGCCGTGGACCCCGTACGCGAGTACCGCGTGGAGGAACTGGCCGAGGCCGCCGGTATCACCGCGCGCACCGTGCGCTTCTACCGCGAACGCGGCCTGATCCCGCCACCGCGCCGCGAGGGCCGTATCGCCTGGTACGACGAGCACCACCTCGCCCGGCTCCGTACGATCGCCGGCCTGTTGGAACGCGGCCACACCCTCACCGGCATCGCGGACCTCGCCGCCGCCTTCGACAGCGGCCATGACGTGCGCGAGGCCCTGGGCCTGGTGGAACCGACCGAGGAGACACCGGTCCGGCTCTCCCCGGAGGAACTGGCGGACTACTTCGAGGGCGAAGTCACCGCGGAGAACCTGGCGACGGCCCTCGACCTCGGCTACCTGGCGGTCGAGGGCGACGAGATAGTGCACATCAGCCGCCGCCTGCTGGACGCCTCCTCAGCGGTGGTCCGCGAGGGCGTCCCGCTGGCGACGGTCCTGGCAGCGAGCCGCCTCGTACGCGAACACGCGGACGCGCTGGCCGCGTTGTTCACGTCGACCTTCCAGGACCACACCGGAGAAACGGACATGGCGAAGCTCCGCCCCCTCGCGAAGAGCGTGGTGGAGGCGGAGCTGTCGATGGCCCTGGACCGCCACCTGCCCGCACGGCGAGACGCCTGACCCGGCGAACGGCCTGCGCGCCGCCTAGAGCTCGAAGACCGCAGTCACCGGTGCGTGGTCGCTCCAGCGTTCCGCGTGGCTGGCCGCGCGTTCCACCCAGGCCTTGACCGCGCGCTCCGCGAGGCCGGACGTGGCCACCTGGTAGTCGATGCGCCAGCCGGAGTCGTTGTCGAAGGCGCGGCCGCGGTACGACCACCACGAGTACGGCCCCTCCTGCCCGGGGTGCAGCGCGCGTACGACGTCGACATAACCGGACTCGCCGAAGACGCCACTGAGCCAGGCGCGCTCCTCCGGCAGGAACCCGGACGCCTTCTGGTTGCCGCGCCAGTTCTTGAGGTCGGCCTGCTGGTGCGCGATGTTCCAGTCACCGCAGACCAGCACCTCACGCCCGTCGGCGGCGGCGCGTACCTTCAGCTGCTCCAGGTACGTCAGGAACTCGCCCATGAACCGCACCTTCTCGTCCTGCCGCTCCGTACCCACCTCACCGGACGGCAGGTAGAGGCTGGCGACCGTGACCCCGGGCAGGTCCATCTCGACGTACCGCCCGGACGCGTCGAACTCCGCGCTCCCGAAACCGATTCGCACGCGCTCGGGCTCCCGCCGCGAGAGCAGAGCCACCCCGGCGCGCCCCTTCGCGGCAGCGGGCGCCCACACCACGTGCCACCCCTCGGGCTCCCGCACCCCGGCCGGCAGCTGCTCGGGCTCGGCCCGTACCTCCTGAAGGCAGACGACATCGGCGGCGGTCTCCGCCAGCCACTCCACGAACCCCTTCTTGGCGGCGGCGCGGAGCCCATTCACATTTACGGACGTCACAGTAAGCACCCAGGCACACTACCGGCCGCGCGAGAACGACCCGATCCCGGCGAAGCGTGCGCCACCGGACCAGCTACGAACTTGCTCGTGACGAACATGTTCGTTACCGTGATCGCATGACAGGCCACACCGATACGCCACGCAGCCGCCGCGAGCGGCCCGCCAAGCCGGCTCTGACGCGGGCCGGGATCGTTGCCGCCGCCGTGGAGATCATGCGGGTCGAGGGGATGCGGCGGGTGACCATGCGGCGGCTCGCGCAGGAACTGGACACCGGGCCCGCCTCGCTCTACGTGTACGTCCGCGACACCGCCGAGCTGCACGCCGCGGTGCTGGACGAGCTTCTGGGCGCGGTCGATCTGGAGCCCGTGCGGGCCAAGGGCGACTGGGCCGGGCGGCTGGAGGCGGTGCTCACCTCCTATACAGCCGTGCTCTTCGAACACCCCGGCCTGGCCCAGTCGGCGCTGGTGGCCCGGCCGAGCGGCGCGCATTACCTGACGCTGATCGAGGCGCTGCTCGCGTTGCTGGACGAGGGGGGTGTTCCCGCGGGGCAGGCGTCCTGGGGCGTGGACCTGCTGTTGCAGTACGCCACCGCCACCGCGGCCGAGCACGCCGGCCGGGACGTCGCCACCGACAGCCGGGACGAGTGGGACGCCCTGACCCGCGCCCTGCGGGGTGTGTCCAGCCATACGCACCCACACATCGCCGCGCTCGGCACCGACCTGATCTCCGGCGCGCCGGAAGCCCGGTTGTCGTGGGGCTTCCGCCTGCTGATCAACGGCATCTTCCACACCGCCCGGCCGTCTCCCGAAGCCGCCCCGTCGCCGGAGCCCGCCGTATCCCCGGAAGCCGCCGTGTCCCCGGACGCGCCCGTATCCGCGGACACCGACGCATCCCCGGACACGCCCGTATCCGCGGTCACCGACGCATCCCCGGACACCTCCAGCTGAGCGTTGCCACGCCCGTATCCCCCAGGAGTCACACCTTGAACACCCAGCACACCCACCACCCCATCGCCATCATCGGCGCCGGTCTCGGCGGCCTCACCCTCGCCCGCGTCCTGCACGTCCACGGCATCGAGGCCGCCGTCTACGACCTGGACGCCTCGCCGACCGCCCGCGCGCAGGGCGGCATGCTCGACATCCACGAGGACTCCGGGCAGGCCGCCCTGCACGCCGCCCGTCTCCACGACGAGTTCCGCACGCTCATCCACCCCGGCGGCGAGGCCCTGCGCGTCCTCGACCGGCACGGCGTGGTCCGCATGGCGAAGGACGACGAGGGCGACGGCACCCGCCCCGAGGTCGAGCGCGGCCAGTTGCGCGGTCTTCTGCTCGGCGGGCTGCCCGAGGGCACCGTCCGCTGGGGCGCGAAGGTCACCGGCGCGCGCCCGCTCGCGGAGGGCCGCCACGAGGTCACCCTCGCGGACGGCTCCACCTTCACCACCGGCCTGCTGATCGGCGCGGACGGCGCCTGGTCCCGGATCCGCCCGCTGGTCTCCGACGCCACCCCCGCCTACGCCGGCCTGTCGTTCGTCGAGGGTGATCTGCTGGACGCCGATGTCCGCCACCCCGGCAGCGCCGCAGTCGTCGGCGGCGGCATGCTCTTCGCGCTCGGCGAGGGCAAGGGCTTCCTCGCTCACCGCGAGCCCGACGACAGCCTGCACATCTACACCGCACTCCGGGTCCCCGAGGACTGGCTCGCGGGTATCGACTTCACCGACGCCGAAGCGTCCAAGGCGGGCGTGCTCGCGCACTTCGGTGACTGGGACGAGAGCCTGCGGGCGCTGGTCGCCGACGCCGACAGCCCGCTGATCCCGCGGGCGATCCACATGCTGCCGGTCGGACACCGCTGGGATCGCGTCCCCGGCGTGACCCTGCTCGGCGACGCCGCCCATCTGATGTCGCCGTTCGCAGGCGAGGGCGCCAACCTCGCCATGCTCGACGGAGCCGAGCTGGGCCTCGCGCTCGCCGCCCACTCCGGCGACACCGAGGCCGCGCTCACCGCGTACGAGCAGGCACTGTTCCCGCGCAGCGAGGCCTCGGCCGCCGAATCCTCCCGCAACCTCGACCTCTGCTTCCGGGAGGACGCGCCTCAGGGCCTGCTCGACCAGTTCGCCGCCTACCAGCAGGCCGGCTGACGCGGTACATACGGCCGCTCGGCCCCACAGGGGTGGGCGCGTTGAGGTGATCCGGACGCAGCAGAGGCCCGGTCCGGCGCGTCTGCGCCGGACCGGGCCTCTGGGGCAAATCAGCGGTTGCCGACGCCGTTTCCGGAGAGGACCGGGATGTTGTCCAGGATGTGCGACAGCGGCTCGTCGCCCTTGGCCTGCGTCGAGTTCTCGACACACTGCTGGTTCTGCGGGTTCGACAGGACGTTGAGGTCCTGAACCGTGATCGGCACGAGGCCGATGAGCGAACCGACGTTGGCCTTGAGGGGCAGGCCGACGCAGGGCTTGTTCAGCGAGCCCTGGACCAGGCCCAGCTGGGGGCTCAGGTCCCCGCTCGTCGACGCGTTACCGAAGGCCTGCTCGGCGCCGTTGCCGCTGAACGACGTCGTACCCGACTGGTCGCCGACCGCCATCGCGGGCGCCGCGACGGCGGCCGACATGCCGACGACGGAGGCGGCTACAGCAGCGGTTGCCCACAGCTTCTTCATTTTGATGCCTTTCCAGAAAGGTCAGAACTCCACCGGTGGAGTACCAACTTATAAACTTGAACTGCGACAAATAGTTGCGGCCATTCCCTCGAACGGCCTAGAGGCACTATCCGGCCGGCTCACTGCGCGAAAAGGGCCGGACCGCCGCGGAATTCCCCGATTCCGGCGGCGGTCCGGCCCTTCGCACGATTACCCGGCCGGCGGATCAGCCGTTGGCCGCGCCGTTCCCGGACAGGATCGGGATGTTGTCCAGGATGTGCGACAGGGCCTCGTCGCCCTTGGCCTGCGTCGAGTTCTCGACACACTGCTGGTTCTGCGGCGACGACAGGACGTTGAGGTCCTGAACCGAGATCGGCACGAGCCCGATCAGCGAACCCAGGTTCGCCTTGGCCGGCAGACCGATGCAGGGCTTGTTCAGCGAGCCCTGGATGAGCGCGATCTGCGGGCTCATGTTGCCGTACGTCGCCGAGTTGCCGTACGCCTGGCTCGCGAAGTTACCGCTGGCGGACGTGGTGCCGCCTTCATTGCCGACAGCCAGCGCCTGCGGCGCGGCCGCAGCCGACATGCCGACGACGGAGGCGGCTACGGCGGTGCCTGCCAGAACCTTCTTGATCACGATAAGTCCCCTTACTGAAGGATGCCCCAAGTCCCCGGGGCGCACTGAGCAACTTCCTCCTGCTCGTTTAGTTCTTTCACTTCACTCCAATGGCCTATTACCGCAGTTCAGCAAGCCGATCGAGTGAAGTAGCGGAACTAAATAACGCCCTCACGGTTGGTACAGGTCGCACGACTTGCATTCTGAGAAAAGGAAAACGCACCGTGATGATCAAGAAGATTCTGGCCGGCGCTGCCGTCGCCGCCTCTGTCGTCGGAGCGTCCGCCATGGCGGCGCCGCAGGCGCTCGCTGTCGGCAATGACTCCGGCACCACCTCCGCGAGCGGCAACGGGGCCCAGTCGGCTTACGGCAACGCGTCGACCGGCGGCAACCTGAGCCCGAACGCGCAGCTCATCCAGGGCTCGCTGAACGACCTCTGCGTCGGCCTGCCCGCCAAGGTCAACGCCGGCTCGCTCATCGGCGTCGTGCCGGTCACCGTTCAGGACGTCAACGTCCTGGCGAACCCGCAGAACCAGCAGTGCGCCGACAACTCGACCCAGGCCAAGGGCGACGAGCCGCTGTCGCACATCCTGAACGCGATCCCCGTCCTCTCGGGCAACGGTGTGGGCAACGGCTGATAAGCGCGCGCAATAAGCACCACGCACCATGCGCGACGGGCCGGCAGGGGCAATGACGACCCTGCCGGCCCCGTGCGTTTCCGTTTACGTGTAAACCATTCGGTCCCATGGATTTCCATGGCATTCGGGTGAACGCGCGCGAGCCCGCAATCGCCAGCAGTTTCCTCGCATCTGCGGAGTCGTTGGAGTTCCAGCAGCGGACGTACGGGCTGAGAATGCGACGCTCACGGACCACGACAGTCGTGTGGACGTTATCGCCGCTGCGGAAAGGGTTCCAGATGAAGCACCAGAAGGCCGCAGTCGTCGTCACCGGACTGATCATGGCCATGGGCGCAGCTGCCCCGGCCGTCGCCGACGCCGGCGCCTCGGGCACGGCCGTCAACTCCCCCGGTGTCCTGTCGGGCAACGTCATCCAGATCCCGGTGCACGTCCCGGTCAACCTGTGCGGCAACAGCATCGACGTCATCGGCCTGCTGAACCCGGCCTTCGGCAACGTCTGCGTGAACAGCTGACACCGCACTGACGCCCCGCCCCCGGGGTGTTGTCGAGCCGGTCCCAGGGAGCGTCCGCCATGCGCTTCGGGACCGGCATCAGTTGCCACCGATATCACCACCACAGCTGCCAGGGCCTCAATTCAACGGCTCCGGCACGAGGAGAACCCAAGATGCGAGACCTCATCAGCAAAGGACTGCTCACGGCCGCCGCGGCGACCAGCGTCCTGTCCATGAGCGGTTATGCCCATGCGTCCGACGCCTCAGGAGCGGCCGTCGGATCACCGGGAGTGTTGTCGGGCAACAACATTCAGGTCCCCGTGGACGTACCGGTCAATGTCTGCGGCAACAGCGTGGATGTCGTGGGCCTGGTCAATCCCACATTCGGCAACACCTGCGTCAACGCGTCCGGCACGCACCACCAGGCGCCGCACGCCACGCAGTCGACGCACTCGACGCAGTCCACGCGCCCGGTGCAGACGCCCCAGCACGGTCCCGCGGTGCACACCGCGCCGGCGCCGCGTCCGGCCGCCGAGAACTCCCCGGCGTACGGAGACGCGCCGTCCCACCACGCCCCGTCCCACCAGGCGCCCTCGCACCACGCGCCGTCCCACGAACTGACCCCGGGCAGCCACAGCGGCGGTGCCGTCGCTGAAGGATCCGCCGTGGGATCGCCCGGCGTCGGGTCGGGCAACCTCATCGACGTCCCGCTCGACATCCCGCTGAACGTCTGCGGCGACAGCATCGACGTCGTCGGCCTGCTCAACCCGGCCTTCGGCAACAAGTGCGAGGTGGACGCTCCTGTGGTGACGCCGCCGGTGGCGCCTCCCGCGCACCACCTGCCGCCGGCCCCGCACCACCCCGCCGAGCACCAGGCGGTCCCGCCGCCCCCGCACCTCGTCCCGAACGCCCCGGAGCCGGCGCCGCCCGTCGTCCACCCCCACGTCGACAGCCCGGCGGAACCGGCCCAGCTCGCGGCGACCGGCGCCGACGACGGCCTCCTCGTCGGCGGTGCGATGAGCGCCGCGCTGCTGATCGGCGGCGGAATCCTGTACCGGCGGTCCACCGCCTCGGCGCGCGTCTGAGCTGGGCGCGAGCCACCTGGCTGAGCGGTAGCCACACCCGCCGGCCGTATCCCGACGGCCGGGAGAATCGCGGTTCTTTCCGGCGGATTCTCCCGGCTGACGCATGACGAACCAGAAGTCGTACGGCCCGGCGGCGCAGATCTCCACCGGCGCCGCTTTGCCGGCTCCCCGTTCCGGACGCCCTGACGGAAAATCAGGCGATCGGAAACGTCCTGTCAGCCCGCTCGACCGGACGGCCTGCCCCGATCGCGCTCAGCTCGTCCGTCGCGACGAGCACCGCCGGGATGGCGAAACCGTCGGCGACAGGCGGCAGCAGCCGCTGAACCTCCGCCAGATCCGCGCTCCGGTACGGCCGTAGACGCGCAGGGCACACAGAACGGAAGCACCCGACCGGGTTCCTCGCCGCCTCCGGCAACGGGGGCGTGCGTGCCTTTCGACGCTCGACGCGTAGTGCCTCTCTTTTCGATGGCCCAGGCGAGGGATGGATTTCACGGACAGCCCAATGGGACGTCAGACCAGGTTCCCGATCAGCGTATGAGAAATACTTTTCAGTCAGCTGACCCGGCCCCGGACCGTGAAAAGGGGATCCATTCCCGAAGGAGCAGACATGTCCACTCGGTATAGAAAAATGGCGGCCGCCTGTGCGGGTGTCGTCACAGCAGGTCTCCTTGCCACGGGCGCGGTGCTGCCTTCTCCGGACCCGCCGCCTCCCCCGGACCCGCTGCTTTCCCCGAGTCCGGGACCTCCTCCCGGCCCGGCGTCTTCCCCGGTCCCTGCGGCCGGTGTCTCCGAGAAGCCGGGACCTCCGAAGGCGCCTGAAGTCACCGAGCCCGCGTTCGGCGCGTACCTCGATTACGGCCCCGAGGGCGTCCAGCGCATGACCGGAATGCGGAAATGGCTGGGCGGCGCGGACATTCGGGTGGGGCACACCTATCTCCCCGGTGACGTGTGGTCCAACATCGAAGGCGCGCCCGGCTTCCTGGCGGACTGGGCCGAGTGGCGCAAGGCGCGGGCCGACAGACTCTTCGTCCTCAACGTGCCCATGCTGGAGGACAACGAGGCCCATCTCTCCGACGCCGCCGTCCGCCGCCGGCTGGCCGGCGGCGCGAGGGGCGCGTACGACAGCCACTTCGAGGCCCTGGGGCGGCGGCTCGTCGGTCTGGGCGCGGCCGACACGGTCATCGTGCTCGGCTGGGAAATGAACGGGACCACGTACACGCACCGCTGCGGGCCCGCTCCGGCCGCGTGGAAGACGTACTGGAACCGCATCGTCACCACCATGCGTGCGGTGCCGGGGCAGAGGTTCCGTTTCGACTTCGCGCCCAATCGCGGACGGGACGCCATCCCCTGGACCGAGTGCTATCCCGGTGACGACGTCGTGGACATCATCGGCATGGACTCGTACGACCAGCCGCCGGGAGACAGTTTCGACGAGCAGGTGAACGAGCCCTACGGGCTGCGACAGCAGGTGGATTTCGCGGCTGCGCACGGAAAGGTCATCTCCTATCCGGAGTGGGGCCTCTTCCGCAACGGGGACAATCCCGGATACATGCGCGGCATGCTCCAGTGGATGGACCAGCACAAGCCTCTCTACAACACTCTGACGGATTACTGTCCGCACGGCGTATGGCAGTGCGAACAGAATCCCGAATCGTCGCTGGTATTCCGCTCCATGATGTACGGACGCGGTACGGGCATCGAGCCCGGCACACCGCCGGCCAACCCGCCCGCGCCCCAACCGCCTTCGCCCGGACACCCGCGGGGATGTGACCTGCTGGACCTCGGTTCGTGGATCAACTCCTGGCTGGGCGGCAAGGTGTGCGTGCGGACCGACTGGTCGGGGCGGCTGCGCTGATACCGGTCGTCCCGCGGTGGTCGTGTGAGTGCGGCGACGGAGTCATCCCTTGCCGCCACCTCGCACCTCCCGGCCCTCCCGGCCTTGACGGCCGCCCTGGCGCATCCGTCTGACCAGGGCGGCGGCCCGGTCCCGGCTCGCGGCGCGTGCGAGGTGCAGTCGCAGGAGCGGCGCCAGATGGGCGCGGGCCAGCAGCAGCCGCTGGTTGCGCACTGCCCCGGGGCGCCAGTGGTGTTTGTACGGTTCGTTGCCGCGCAGCATGCTCAGTGTGGTCCTGCCACTGCCGCTGATCTGTTGTGCGCCGTGCCGCAGCAGCATCGTCGCCACGTCGACCTTGCGGGCCCGCAGTGCCGGGTCGGCCCCGTACAGATAGCCGCCTTCCAACTGCCCCGACATCAGGCTGAGATCGGCGGCCACCACCGCTCCGGCGAGCCGGAATTCGGTCAGTCGCGCGTCGCCGTTCTCCACCATCGCCCGGACGGCGCGGCTCAGATGCTCCGCGAACCGGGGGCTCAGGTGCTCGGGTGTGACGCCTCTGCCCTGCCACTGCCGCCGGTGCAGCTCCAGCAGACGGGCGATCGCCGCCGGGATCTCCCGCGCGGGCACCGGACGTTCCTCGATGCCGAGGGCGTCGAGCTTGCGCAGCTTCGCTCGGACGCGCTGGGCGCGGGCGGTGGTGAGCCTGGCGAGCAGTTCGTCCATGGAGACGGCGGGCAGCTCCAGGCAGGTGGAGTCGGCCAGTTGGCCGCGCGGCCCGTTCCAGCAGGCGTAGACCTGCTCGGCGGCGGCTCCGGGGCGTACCTCGCGCAGGTCGATCACAGCGGTACGCGCGGTGTCGGCGAGGGCCTTGGCGAGCGCGGCGGCGGCTTCAGGGCAGTTGTCGTCGAGCAACACGTCGGTGAAGTCGGAGATCGTGCCGCCGAGTTGAACCAGCATCGGGTACGGGCGGCGCACCAGCATCAGCGGCGCGGCGGCGACCAGTGCACCGTCCCGGCGTACGAGGACGACGCGGAGCCGCCCGTCCACGCCGTACGTCTGCCACCAGGAGCGCAGCCACGCGTGGCTCTGGAAGGGCGTGGCGGTACGGCAGCGGCGGTGGAGCGCGGTCCACGCGGTGGCGAGCGCGCCGAAGTGGTCGGCGTCCCGGCACACGTCGGTGGTGAACTCGGCGTCCAGGTCGGGGCCGAGGCCCGGCATGACTCCGGGTGTGAGGTACGTGCGCAGTTCGGTGGTCATCGCACCGCTTCCGGCTGACGCTGGGCCTGGGGCTGCGTGTGGGACTTCGACCTTGACCTGGACCGCCGCTGCGGCTGAGGCTGCGGCTTGGGCTGGGGTTGGGGTGCGGCCTGTGCCTGAGCCTGGACCTGGTCGGGCGCCGACGGATTGGGCACGGACGCGTGCACGTCATCGCCGTACCGCCGCTTGGGCCGGACCAGCAGGCCGAGTCCGCCGAGCAGCCCGCCCGCGCAGCCGCCGACCAGCGCGGCCAGAGGCGTTGAGGGCGAGACGGGGCTTGTCGGCCGCACCGCGCGGGAGAGCTGGAGCACCTGGACGTTCGTACTGCCTTGCAGGTGCGCCGCGTTGGAGACCAGGGCCCGGCTCACGCCGTCCGCCATGTCGACGGCGGCCGAGGCGCGGTGCGCGGTGGCAGTCACGGAGATCATCGGCGCGTCCGGCGAAGTCGCCGTCCGGACATGGTCTTTGAGGGTGTTCGCCGACACGCCCGCCCACACCTGCGCGTCGCCGAGGATCGCGACCTGCGAGGCGACCCGCCCGTACGCCGTCGCGAACCCCAGCGCGTCGGCGGCGGTCGATCTCTCCGTCGGTACGACGATGACGTAGCTGGTGGCGGCGTACTGAGGCGTGCGCACCTGCCCGTACGTTCCGCCGGCTGCGGCTCCGACGAGCGCCGCCGCCGGGACGACCAGCCACAGGGGCAGCTTCTTCAGTGACCGCCTCGGCGCGGACATTTTCGGCTTTCCGGATCCCTGAGGTTCTTGCGGTGCCTGAGATCCTTGAGACTTCGTTTCCTGGGTCATGACCAACTCGCTTCTCGGGTGGGCGCCGGGCCGCGTACGGCGTTCTCGTAGACGGCCATCAGCTGTCCGGCGCTGTGGGAGATGTCGTAGTGGAGTGCGGCGGCGGGCACGGGCTGCCGGTGCGGGCCCACCCCGTCCGGCCGTTCCGCCGACCGGTCCGTGAACCGCTGCATGAAAAGCCGCAGTTCGGCGATCAGTTCGGGCACGGACCCGCTGATCCGGCGCGCGCCGGGCGCCGCCTCCGGAGGCAGGTCGTGCAGCGCGGGGCAGGCCACGTGGAGCACCGGCAGTCCGGCCGCGAGCGCCTCGATGATCGCGAGCCCGAACGCCTCGTCGTGGGAGGTCGACACGAAGACGTCCATGGCTGCGAGCAGCGACGGCAGGTCGGATCCGGCGGGTGCGCCGGGGCGCGGGGGTGGTGGCGGGTCCTCGCAGGCGCCGTGGAACAGGATCCGGTCGGCCGCTCCGCGGCTGCGCGCCAGCCGCGCCAGAGCGTCGCGCTCCGCCCCGTCGCCCACCAGGAGGAGCCGGGCGCCCGGCAGGTCGGCGACGGCCCGTACGAGGGTGTCGAAGCGTTTGCCGAGGGTGAGGCGGCCGACTCCACCGACCACGAACGCGTCCTGCGGCAGGCCCAGTTGGTCGCGGGCCGCGCGCCGGGCCCGTTCGTCGTACGCAAAGCGGGTCACCTCGATGCCGTTGGGCACCACATGGATGCGGTCCCTGCGCACCCCCCAGCGTTCCAGCCGCCGCGCCACGGTGGCGGAGACCGCGACCGTCGCCGTTCCCATCCGTTCCCCGGCGAGATAGGCGGCGCGGGCGCCGGTGGACAGCGGTCTGCCCTCGATCTGCACGGCTCCCAGGGAGTGTTCCGTGGCGACGATGGGCCGTACGCCCGCCAGGCGGGCCGCGAACCGCCCGTACAGGCAGGCCCGGAACAGGTGTGTGTGCACCAGGTCGTACTTGCCGTGCCTGATGAGTCCGGTCAGCCGGGGCAGCGCGCCGAGGTCACGGTTTCCCGCCATTCCGAGGTCCCTGACGGACACACCGTCGGCGACGATGCCTTCGGCGACGACGCCCGGGTTGGTGAGGGTGACGACTTCACTGTGGGTCGGCAACTGCCGCAGCATCAGACGTAGTTGCTGTTCGGCGCCGCCGATACCGAGGCCGGTGATGACATGCAGTACCTTCATGGGCCCGTCCTTCCCGCGAGAGTGCCGGCGACCGCGGGGTACGGGGCGTACGGGACCGGCACGCGGCGCCAGGGGTACAGCAGCAGCTTGAGGTGGAGCCGCGCGGCGGTGTCGCGTTCGCCGGCGTGGACGCGCGGCAACGCGAACAGGCCGGTGAGCGGTCCCGGGCTGACGCCGACGCCGTACGCGTAACCCGCGTCGCGTACCGCCTCGACGGCGCGCACGTCGACCGCTCCGTACGGGTAGCAGAAGCCGTTCACCTCTGCGCCCGGAATCCCGTGCAGCAGGTCGCGCAGCAGGTCACGGCTGTGTACGGTCTCGGCGGCGAGCCGGACGTCGTCCACCTCGGTGAGGTCGGTGTGGCGCAGCCCGTGGGAGCCGATCTCCATGCCGGCGGCCGCCGCCTGCCGGACGCCGTCCTCGGTGAGGAGCGGCTTGCGCGGTCCGGGGGTGTCCCATGCGTTCGTACCGCCGAGGCGGCCAGGCAGCACGTAGACGGTGGCGGTGCACCCGTACGCGCGCAGCAGCGGGAGCGCCGCGGTGAGGAAGTCGGCGTACCCGTCGTCGAAGGTCAGGCCGACGAGTCCGGCGTCGCGCCCTTCGGCGCGTGCGCGCAGCAGCCGGTCCATGGAGACGCCGGTCAGGCCGCGCCCGCGCAGCCGGCGCAGGTGCTGTTCGAGCCGCCTGGGCGAGACGGTCACCTGGTAGGGGTCGTCGGCGGGGTCGGCGACCGAGTGGTACATGAGGGAGCGGAGCGGGCTGGGCACCGGGTCAGCGGGCATGCGCGGGCTTTCGTGTGAGGGGACGGAGGACGGTGTCGGTCTCGGGCGCGCCGAGGGCATGGGCGAGGACGAGGAACACGGCGGCGACCGCGGGACAGGCGGCGGCGACGGCCAGGAGCGGCGAGGGGATCAGGGCTCCGCAGAGCCGGCCCGCGCAGGTCGCACCCGCGGCGGCCACGGCGAGTCTGGCGAGGCCCGCCGTTGTACGGCCGACCCGTACGGGCACGCTGTGTCGGCCCACGGCGCCCAGCAGCAGGGCGGCGGTCAGGGTGATGCCGAGCGCGTTGGCGGCGGCGATGCCCTGAACTCCCCAGCCGCGTACCAGGAGTGCGCCTCCGGCGGTGTTGACGGCGAGGCCCGCGAGCATGGCGAGTGCGGGGAACCAGAGCGGGCGCGCGGCGGAGAAGTAGCAGCGCACCAGCGCGCCGACGAGGGTCTGGCCGAGCAGGCCGAGCGCGTACACCCGCATCACCGAGGCGGTGGCCGCTGTGTCGGCCGGGGTGAAGGCGCCGCGCTGGAACAGGACATGGACGATCTGCGGGGCGCAGGCGACCACGGTGGCGGCGCCTAAGAGGACGATGATGGCGGCGAGCGCGAGATCGCGTTCGACCCGCCGGCGTGCCACCTCGGTCTCGCCCGCCGCCATCGCGCGGGCGACCACCGGGAAGGTGACGGTGCACAGCATCAGGGAGAGCACCATCGGCATCTGCGCCACCTTCTGGGCGTAGTTGAGGTGCGAGATGGCGCCGGCCGGGAGCGGCGCGGCGAGGAACCGTTCGATGAGGACCTGCGACTGCCGGCTGAGGGCGAAGACGATGACGGGCGCGAGCAGCGCGAGGGCGACGGGCGGCGGGCGGGTGGCGCCCTTCGCCCTGCCCGTCTCTCCGTCCCCTGCCGCTCCCCGCGCCGGGTCTCCGGTCTCGCGTGCGACCGCAGGCTCGCGTGCGGCGGCGGGCCCGCGCTCCTTCAGCCTCCGTGCCAGAGCCGGCAGTTGGGCCAGCACCATCAGTACGCCGCCGACCGCGACCCCGGCGGCGGCGGCCCGTACGCCCCACCGTTCGCCGAAGGACAGCATCGTCGCGATGATGCCGATGTTGTACGCGCCGTAGATCGCGGCGGGGGCCACGAAGCTGCCGTGCGCCCGCAGCGCCGCGCTGATGTATCCGGCAAGGCCGAAACTGAAGGCGCAGGTGGCGGTCAAGCGCGTACAGCTCACGGCCAGTTGCCTGGCGGGCAGACCGGGTGCGAGCACGGTCACCACCCAGGGCGCGGTGGCCGCCAGCAGAGCCGCGCCCGCGCTCAGCGCGAGGAACAGCGCGGGCAGCGTCGTGCGCATCAACGCCCGCACCGGGTCCGGCAGTTCCGGTGACTCTGCGGCCGCCCTGCGGGCCAGCGCCAGGCTGAACGCCGGTACGAGGACCAGCGCCATGGCGTCCTCGATGAGCAGCGTGGACGAGACCTCCGGCACGGTCCACGCGACGAGGAACGCGTCGGTGTCGGGCCCCGCTCCGTACAGGTGCGCGATGATCTGGTCGCGGACCAGCCCCAGCAGCGCGCTCGCGGCGGTGAGGGCGGCGGTGAGGAAGGCCGCGCGGGCGAGGAACCGCCCGGAGGAGGACGGCGGACGGGAGCGCCCGCTCCCGACCGGCCGTACCTCCGAAGAGGCGACGGGCGGGGGCACGGCCGGAAGGGACTGCCTCGTATCGCTCACGTGGTGGCGGCCCCCTCGGTCGCGCGCCGGTCCAGCGCCCACCAGGCGGCGAGCCCGAGCACCACGGCGGTCAGTACGGTCGAGGGGCCGCCGATGTCCGCGTATCCGAAGTCCGTCAACTGCCAGACCAGCAGGCCCGCGACGACGAACGCGCAGTCGGATCCGGTACGGGTACGGCGCGCGCGCGGAAGTCCGCGCAGCGCGCACACGAGCAGCGCGGCCCAGCTGCCCGCCAGCGCGAGCACCCCGAACAGCCCCTGCTCACTGAGGATCAGCAGATACATGTTGTGCGGGGACAGCAGCGGCTGACGCTGGAAGCCCGCGCCCGCGCCGTCCGTGTCGCTGGCGGCGGACAGCGCCAGCGAGGAGTGGCTGTCGCGGAACGCGGGGAAGCCCTTGAGCCCGACGCCGTCGATCGGTTCCGTACGCCACATGTCGGCCGCCGCCGCCCACATCGTGTACCGGTCGGTGACCGACTGGTCGGGCGCGGCGGTGACCTGCGTGATGCTGTCGAGGCGTTCGGTGATCAGCTGGGAGCCGGCGCCGAGACCGCCGACGAGCACGACCCCGAGCGCTCCCGCGACAAGGGCGGCCCGGCCCGCCCTGCGCAGCCCCGACACGGCGAGCTGGACGGCGACCGCCAGGGCGGTGGCGATCCAGGTCCCGCGGCTGAAGGACAGTGCCAGCGGTACGGACAGCAGCCCGGCGCAGACCAGCGCCGCGGCGCGCTGTGCGCGGGAGATCTCCCGGTCCTCACCGAGCGCGAATCCGACGGCGCTGACCAGGCCGTACGCGACGACCGTGGCCATGGCCATCACGTCGGTCGGCCCGAAGGTACCGACCGCGCGGATGTCCTCGCCCATGTACGAGGCGCCGGTGCCGGTCAGGAACTGCGCGACGCCGATCCCGCCCTGCACCAGCGCGAGCGCCACCAGGGAGCCTGCGACAAGCCGGAAGTCCGCACGGTCGCGGATCAGCAGCAGCAGGGCGGCCGGTACGAGTACGAAGATCTGGAGATAGCGTGCCACGCCCGGCAGCGCGGCCGCCGGATCGTGGGCGGTGATCGCGGCGACGCTCACACCGAGAACGGGAAGTCCGAGGATCACCGCGGCCGTTCGGGTCAGCGGGCGGGCCCGGTCGCGTACCGCGCGGATCAGGCAGTGCAGCACGAGCAGCGCGGAGGCCGCGTCGGCCGCGTTCCCCGTTCCCGCCGTACCGTCACCGGCCGAATGTGCGGGCAGCGCGAGCAGCGCGACGACGGCGACGGCGGGCAACAGCGGCAGGAAGCGCCGGAGTTCGACCCCCCATCGGCCAGTGGGCTGCGACGGTCCCGCGGCCGGAAGCAGGACGCCGGCGGTCATCAGCTGCCCGCCGGACGGATCAGGGAGACGGCGGTACGCAGCAGAATGCACACGTCCTGCCAGAGCGACCAGTGGTCGATGTAGTGGTTGTCGAAGCGGGAGCGGTCCTCGATGGAGGTGTCCCCGCGCAGCCCGTGGACCTGCGCGAGACCGGTGATGCCGACGGGCATCCGGTGTCTGGCCGCGTAACCGGGCAGTGTCTTGCTGAAGTTGGCGACGAAGTGCGGGCGTTCCGGGCGCGGTCCGACGAGGCTCATGTCGCCGCGCAGTACGTTCCACAGCTGGGGCAGCTCGTCCATCGACGTACGGCGCAGGATGCTGCCGACCGTGCTCATCCGGTGGTCGTTGGCGATGCTCCAGCGGGTCGCGGCCTCCTGCTCGTCGGCGGGCCGCAGGGTGCGGAACTTCAGCAGGGTGAAGGCGCGGCCGTTCTGGCCGACTCGCTCCTGCCGGAAGAGCACACCGGGCCCGTCGCAGACCCGGACCGCGAGCGCGCAGGCCAGCAGCACGGGCGAGACGGCGAGCAGGACGGGCGCGGTGACGAGGACGTCGAGCAGCCGTTTGGCGAACGTGCCGCGCCGCCGCGCCGGGGGCGGATACGCGCGGCGGCACGTATAGCCCCAGACGTGCTCCGCCATGGAACCGGATCCGCGGGCCGCGGGGAGGCCGGCCGCCGTCACCGTGTGCCAGGAGCCGCCGCCGATGAACCAGGTGGCGCAGCCGTACGCGTGGAACAGCGCGACGAGCGCCGTGTGGTCCGCACCGTCGCCGGAGTCGATGAACACCGCGTCCCGCACACCGTTCCGGACGACCGCGCGCCGGACGTCCTCGGCGGCGGCGAGGACGGGCAGCGCGCTGCGGTCGGTGCCGTCGGGCCCCTCGGGCTGCGCGGGGACCGCGATGCCGACGGGCTTCAGGCCGTATTCGGGGTGCTGCGCGAGCAGGGTGCTCAGCCGCCGCGCGGCCGCGCCCGTGCCGACGACGAGCGCGGGGCGCGGGTGGTTTCGGGTGACCATTCTCCGCCGTACATACACGATCCGGCGGCAACAGCCCGCGACTGCCAGCTGGACGGCGGCGCCGAGTGCCAGTGCACCCATACCAAGCGCGTGTTGGGGATAGAGCGCGGCGAGGACGGCGGCGGCCGCACACCAGGCCACAGCGATCCGGGCGGCGAGCGCGGGCAGTTGGGAGAGCACGGAGGCGGCGACGCCCGTCCGGTACAGACCGGCGTGCGCGTTCAGCACCGTGACGGAGACGACGAGCTGGACGACGAGGACGGCGCCGCGCTGTTCCTCGGTGAGCAGCGCGGTCGACAGCAGGGCTGCCGCGCAGTCCGCCACGACCAGCGGCAGCCCCACGAGCGGCGGAGCGCCCGGGGGACGGCGCGGCGGTGGCGCGGCCGGGCCCGCGAGGTCGCGGGGAGGGGCGAGCGAGACACGTCCCGGGCCCGGCCCGCCGGTGTGCGGGGGCCCGGACGGCGAGGGAACGCTGGTGCTTTCCGTGGTCACTGGGAAATCGGCTCCCTGCGTTCAGGTCGCGGAGCCGCGGCGACATCGCGGTACACGTCCGCGACGGCGTCCGCGGTCTGCCGCACGTCATGACGGCTCAGTACGTGCTGACGGCCCCGGCTGCCGAGCGCTTCGCGCAGCGGCGCGTCGGGGAGCAGCGCGCTCACGGCGGCCGCGAGGGACCGCGGGTCCCGCGGTGGCACCAGGCAGTGGGGCGCGCAGCCGGGCGGCAGGCTCTCGCGCGCACCGTCCACATCGCTGAGGACGACGGCGCGGCCACTGGCCATCGCCTCGAGCGGCGCCACCGCCATGCCCTCCCAGCGGGAGGGCAGGACGACGAGGTCGGCCGCCCGGTACCAGGGCGCGGTGTCCGCCACGGATCCGGCGAAGAGCACCGACGGCGGGGCGGCGCCGCGCAGCATGCCCGCGTCCGGGCCCGTACCGACCAGGACGAGACGTGCCTGAGGCAACTGTCGGGTAATCGGTTCCCAGGCGCGCAGCAGAATGTCCTGCCCCTTCTGCCGGCAGAGCCGGCCGACGCAGACCACGAGGGGCGCGGCCGGGGACAGACCGGCGAGCAGTGGCAGTGAGGCGCGCGCGGCCCCGGCGTCGGCGGGCGCGAAGCGTTCGGCGTCGACGCCGTTGCGGACGACGGACCAGGGGGCCCGGATCCCGGCGCGCTCGCCGGTACGGCGTTCGGCCTCACTGACGCAGACGACGCGGTCGGTCCAGCGGGCCGCCCACCGCTCCCACCGCAGGGCAAGCGCCGCCGTCGTTCCCCCGACCGCCTCGAAGGACCAGGCGTGCGGCTGGAAGACGGTCGGGACCGCGCCCCGTACGGCCAGCCGGCCCGCGAGTCCGGCCTTGGCGCTGTGGGCGTGCAGCAGGTCGGGCCGTACGTCCTCGACCAGCCGGGAGACCTGGCGGATCTCGTCGGGCAGGTTCGGTCCCGGGGCGCGGGTCGCCCGCCATGACCTGACCTCCGCGCCGCGGCCGGCCGCCGCTCGCGCGAGTGGTCCGTCCTCGGGGCAGGCGACGACCACGCGGATTCCGGCATCCACCTGTGCCCCGGCCAGATCGGTGACCACCGCGGCCACTCCGCCGTCGACCGGCTGTACGAGGTGGAGCGCCGTGAAGCCGGTCCCGGGCCTGTGCCGTCGTGGCTGCACGCGCAACTCTTTCCACTCGTCGATACCAGGAAAGCGATCTCTCGGGCGGACTTGAGGCCCATGGAGTTCAGAGCCGCGCGAGTGTCTGTACGAAAAGCGCACCGGTCCAGCTGGAGTAACGTCCTATTCGGCATCCAGCCGAACAGCGGCTCGATCGCCAGGAGGCTTCTCTCCGTCAATCCGGCCGAACGAAGGCGCCGTACGGCCCCCGATTCTTCATATCAGAGGCTTGTAGTCCGATGGCATTCCTCATACAGACCCTCCGCCTCACCGACTAAAACAGAAGGGACCTTTACAGACACCGGACTGAAAATCACGCCAGACGCGCAGAAACGAGCTGAGCGTACAAAATGATTCATGTGATCTGGCCGTGGCCTGGACGAACCGTCACCGGTAACCCGAACTGGCGTCACTCATTCGGGGGCGCAACCGATCAACCGCCTGCGCCGTTGTTCGGGGTACGTCGGGCATGTGCGTCCGATGTCTCGTTTTCATTCAGCGCCAAGGAGTCATCCCCCATGTCACGTATCGCCAAGGCTGTCCTTCTGTCCACCGCGGCCGCCGCCGCTGTCGCCGGCGCCTCCGGCGTTGCCATGGCCGACGCGGGCGCCCAGGGTGCGGCCGTCGGTTCCCCGGGCGTCGTCTCGGGCAACGTCATCCAGGTCCCGGTGCACGTGCCCGTGAACCTCTGCGGCAACACGATCAACGTCATCGGTCTGCTCAACCCGAGCTTCGGCAACACCTGCGTCAACGCCTGACCACGCTTCACCGCCTTCCCCCGAGCCACGGAAGGGCCGCTCTCCCCCCTGGGGCAGGGCGGCCCTTCCGCGTCAACGCCCGCGACAGGAGACCGGAGAAGGCATCCCTTCATTCGGGTGACCCGCTCAGAATTCCTTCTCGACGGAGTTTCCGGCCCGCCCGGGAATCGTTACAGAGGAAGAGGCCACGCAAAGGAAACCTCCCAAAGGGTCTGTGCGAAGCGAGAGTTGCCTCGCAACAGACACGTCGAAAGAAGGATTCACGGAATGAAGCCCCTGAAGATCGCCGCCGTTGTCGCAGGTTCCATGATGGCTCTGGGTGCGGCTGCCGCCACCCCGGCCTTCGCCGCGGAACCGGTCCTGTCCCCCATGAGTCTCAACGGCGCCCTCGACACCGTGGCCAGCCAGGGCCTGCGCGACGGCAAGCCCGTCGACACCAACCTGCTGGACGGCAAGAACAAGGGATCCCTCACCAACGCGCTCAAGGACGTCACCGGCGGACTCAGCAAGTCGCAGAACGGCAAGAGCAGCAACGCTCCCCTGCTCGGCGGCCTCGGGCTCGGCAAGTAATTCCACGCACGTCCTCTTCGCATGACCGCGGGGTTCGGCGCGTGGCCTGAACCTCCGCCACGGATCGGACCCGATACCGCCGAATGAGGGAATTCTCTTCTTCACTGGGAGTTTCCCGAATATCCGGCGACCGCCGATCCATACACTCACGACAAACCCACTGAGAAAGGCTATTCATATGAAGACTTCCAAGAAGGTCGCCCTCGTCATCGCCGCCGCCGGTATCGCCGCGGGTGCCGCCTCCGGCAGCGCCTTCGCCGACGCGGGCGCCGAGGGTGCCGCTGTGGGCTCGCCGGGCGTCATCTCCGGCAACGCCATCCAGGTGCCGGTCCACATCCCGGTCAACCTCTGCGGCAACACGATCGACATCGTCGGTCTGCTCAACCCGGCATTCGGCAACACCTGCGCCAACGGCTGACGGCGCTGACTGACGTTCTTCACTGACGTCGCTTGATCACGACAGAGCGGCTGCGCGGAGTTGGGGCTTCGCGCAGCCGCTCTGTCGTATGTGGTGGCGGGGTTCAGGACTCTGGCCGGACAGGGCCTGGCGGCTCAGCCGGTCAGGCTGCGTACCGGGAGCAGCGCGTGCGCCGCCGTGGCGAGCGTCGCCTCGTCGCCCACGAAGGCCCGCAGCCGGTCCTCGCTGACCGGCAGGCCGGGCGTTCCGTCGGCCCACGGCTTGGTCGCGACCAGCAGGTAGACCTGACCGGTCTCTCGCGCGTCCTGCTCCCACTCCGGCGGGACCGGGCACTGCGCGTTCAGGTACGGCATCGTCAGGACCGCCCTGCCGGCCTCCACCAGCATCGTGATCCCCACGCCCGGCGTGTTCGCGACGTCGACGACATCGCCGCCCGGCGAAAGACCGATCTCGCTGAGGACCGTACGCATGGCCTCTTCTCCGGCCTCCGGTCCGTTACGGCCGTCGCCGAGGGAATAGGCCAGCAGGAAAGGCGCGCCACGCTCGCCGTTGGAAGCGCCGGTGGTCCAGGGAATCACCGACAGTGTGCCCAGCAGAGGGGTGTACAGCGCGGTGTTGGTAGAAGTCATGCTTCGGCACAGTAGTGGCCCGCCGGGAATATCCGTGAGTCCGTGTCACCCGTGTGGGCGAGTACCGGTATTGCTCCGCGCTCTTCGATCCATGGGAAGCTCCATCGCGCTCATCTCCCCGGAAGGAATCACATGACGACGTTTGTCCCGCGGACCACGGCACCGGACGCAGATCCACCGCGGCCGAATCTCGCGGACCCGTCGTTCTGGCAACTGCCGCATTCCGAAAGGCTCGACGCATTCGCCGTACTCCGACAGCTCGACGCACCCGCGTACTTCACGGAACGGGAACGAAGCCGATGGAGACCGGAGAAGGGATTCCACGCGCTGGTCCGACACGCCGACGTGGTGGAGGCGAGCCGCAATACCCGCGTGTTCGCAAGTGCCCCCGGCGCGACGACGCCCGAGCCCGCGCGCTGGGTGCGCGCCCTCTTCGGGGACTCCCTGGTCAATCTGGACGGCCCCGACCACGCGCGGCTGCGCCGGATCGTCTCGCGCTCCTTCACCCCGCGCATCCTCGGCCGCGCGGAGGCCGACATCCACGCGGTCGCGGCCCGGGTCGTGGACGACGTACTCGCGCGGCGTCCTGACGATCTCGTGGCCTCCGTCGCCTCGCGCATGCCGTTCGAGGTCATCTGCAACCTGATGGGCATCCCGGAGAGGGAGCGGCCGGCCATTCTCGCCCAAGTCGACCGCGCGTCCGGCGAGATCGGCGTGCCGCGTTCGGCCCGCGGCCGGCTGCGCGTACCCGGCAAGGGGCTGCGCGCCCTGGCCGGCATGCAGGGCATGGTCGCGGACCTCGGCCGGGCCCGCCGCAGACACCCCGCCGATGACCTGATCTCGGCGCTGGTCGGCGCGGACATCGAGGGGCGCGGGCTGTCCGGTCGCCAACTGGGCTCCTTCTTCTCCCTGTTGATGGTGGCGGGGGTGGAGACGACCCGGAACGCGATCGCTCACGGACTCCACCTGCTGACCGCTCACCCCGAGCAACGCGCGCTGCTGGAAGCCGACTTCGACCATTACGCGGAAGGCGCGGTGGAGGAGATCGTGCGGTACTCGACCCCGATCATCCAGTTCCGCCGCACGCTCACCCAGGACCACCGGATGAACGGCCACCACTTCCGCGAGGGCGGCAAAGTCGTGCTCTTCTACTCCTCCGCCAACCGCGACGAGTCGGTCTTCCCCGATCCCGACCGCTTCGACATCACCCGCTCTCCCAACCCCCATGTCGGCTACGGCGGTGGCGGCGCACATCACTGCCTGGGTACGCACCTGGCCAAGCTGGAGATGAAGGCGCTGCTGCGTGAGCTGCTGACCCGCGTGCCCGGTCTGCGCGCGGGGGCGCCCCTTCTCGTCCCTTCGAGCTTCGACAACCGGGTACGTTCCCTGCCGTGCGCATACAACGGAACGTGACAGCCCCGGTCATCCTGGCCAACCCGCCCGGTTCTTTCGCCTGGGGCGTGCTCGCCAGGCGGCACCCGGCGCTCATCGAACAGGTGCGGGAGGCCTTCCCGTACGGACCCGAGCAGCACCGCGCCCTCGACGCGCTGCTCAGGGAGAGCACCGAGGGCGTGATCGAACCGCTCGCGCCCGACGACAGGCACGAGCGGGAGCTGTGGGACGTGTGGGGGCGGGAGTACGCCGGACGCGGCTGGTTCGAGGTGCCGTTCCTGTGGGCGGAGAGCTACTTCTACCGCCGGCTGCTTTCGGCCGTCGGATACTTCGAGCCCGGGCCGTGGCAGGGCGTCGATCCCTTCGCACCGTTCAAGCGGGCCGAACTGGACGGCGCTGAGGTCGGGGCGGAGCTGGCCGCCCTCGACGCGCTCGCCGGGCTGTCCGAGGAGGAACGGGCGGCGGCGCTGCTGCGCGGGTCGCTCTGGGGGAACCGCGCGGACCTCGGATTCCGTATCGCGTCGGACACGTCCGGAGCATCGGACACGTCCGGAGCCTCGGACGGTACCGGAGACCCCGACGCGCGGCTGGTGGCGGACGACAGCGGGCCGCTGTGGTCGCTGCTGCCTCCGGACCCGGACACGCCCGGCGTCGTCCACCTGATCGCGGACAACGCGGGCCGTGAGCTGATCCCCGACCTCGTCCTCCTCGACCACCTGCTCACCAGCGGACGCGCCGAGCGGGCCGTCCTGCACGTCAAGCCGTATCCGTACTACGTCTCCGACGCCATGACGGCGGACGTCGTGGACTGCGTACGCCGGATCAGGCGGGCCCCGGGGCGGGCCGCGGAGGCCGGGGAGCGGCTCTGGGCGGCGATGGGCACCGGCAGGCTCGCCGTGCGGGCGCACCCCTTCTTCTGCGCGCCGTTCCCGTACAGCGAGATGCCCGGCGACCTGTGGCGGGAGCTGTCCGGCGCCACGGTCACGCTGGTGAAGGGCGACCTCAACTACCGCCGCCTGGTGGGCGATCAGCTGTGGCCGCCGACGACCCCGTTCGCCGGCCTCACCGCGTACTTCCCGAGCCCCGTGACGGCCCTGCGCACCCTGAAGTCGGACGTGATCACCGGTCTCGGCCCGACGGTCCTTTCGGCGCTCGAAGGCAGCGGACAGGCCTGGCGTACGAGCGGCACGCACGCGCTGATCCAGACGAGGACATGACGTCCCGGGCGCCCCGCCGACCGCGTGACGGGCGCGCCCGTTCGGGCGGGACCCCGGGCCGGAACCAGCACGGCGCGCAGGGTTCGCGGGCGTCAGGACCGTAACGTTCCGACCCGCGGCCCGCGCGCGGCGGGACAGAGAAGCGAGAACCATGGAACACGAAGCCGGAACGGCAAGCGGGACCGAGAGGGGAAGCGCACATGGCTGAGAATCGTCTGCTCACCGGACCTCGCATCGGCTTCGGAGCGATGCAGTTGCCCGGCCCCGGGGTCTGGGGGCCGCCGAAGGACAGGACCGCCGCCCTCGCCGTCCTGCGCCGGGCGGTCGACATCGGCGTCACCCACATCGACACCGCGGACTTCTACGGTCCGCACGTGGCGAACGACCTGATCCGCGAGGCGCTGCACCCGTACCCGGCGGGGCTGACCATCGCCACCAAGGTCGGCGCGCAACGCGACGACCAGCGCCGCTGGCTCCCCGCCGCGAGCCCCGCGGAGCTGCGCGCGCAGGTCGAGTCGAATCTGACCCGGCTGGGTGTGGACCGCCTCGACCTGGTCTATCTGCGGACGGGCGGGGAGGGGGCCGTGATGCCGCCCTCCGATACTCCGTTCCTCGATTCCTTCCGCGCGCTCGCCGACCTGCGCGCGGAAGGACTCATCGCTGAACTCGGTCTCAGCGGCGTCGGAAAGGACCAGCTGGCGCAGGCGAACGAGGTGGCGCCCGTGGTCGCCGTACAGAACCTCTTCCACCTGCTGGACCGCACGGACGCCGATGTGCTGGCCGTCTGCGAGGAGCGGGGGATCGCGTTCGTCCCGTACTTCCCGCTCGCGGCCGGTCTGCTGAAGCCGGTGCCCGACACGACCCGGCTCCCGGCGGACGCGGCGCCCACCGCCGAACAGCAACGGGTTCTTGACGAGGTGGCGGACCGGCACGGCGCGAGCCGCAGCCAGACCGCCCTGGCCTGGCTCCTGGCTCGCTCCCCGGTGATCATCGCGATCCCCGGCACGACCTCGGTCGCGCACCTGGAGGAGAACGTCGCCGCGACGCGCGTCGAACTGACCGGGGAGGACGTGGCGCGGCTGACCGCGCTGGCCTGAGCGGCCGGGGCCGTCTGAGCGGCCTCAGCGGCCGGGCGGCGGTTCACCGTTGGGTCCGCCGGCTCACCAACTGCCCCTGGTCTGGATCCGCGACGCCGAGAACTCCGCCGGAAGCGCGACCGGGATCCTCGTCCACGGGGAGTAGCGCCAGGCCACCTCCTCCGCGGGGATGCTGAGCTTCATGTCCGGCAGCAGATGCAGCGCGGTGTTCACCGCGGTACGGGTGATCAGCCGCGCCGGTACCTGCGCCGGGCATACGTGCGGCCCGGCCGAGAAGGCCAGATGCGCGCGGTTGCCCCACTCCTCGTCGCCCTCCTCGCGCCGGATCGCCGGGTCGTCGTTGGCGGCGGCGTGTCCGAGGATCAGGCAGTCGCCGCGCTGGATGAGCCGGCCGTCCAGCTCGGTGTCGTGCAGCGCGTACCGGGCCGGCATGTTGTTCATCGGCGGGTCGCGCCACAGCGCCTCGTCGAGCGCGTCGTCCACGCCGAGCCGGCCGCCGTGCAGCCTGGCGGCGAACCGGCGGTCGGTGAGCATCAGCCTGAGGGTGTGCGAGATCCAGGCGGTGACCGTCTCGTTCCCCGCCGAGATCATCACCACGATGGACTGAAGGCGCTCCGCCTCGTTGCGCAGATTCGGGTGGTTGATGAACACCGTCGTCATGTCGTCGGTCGGAGCTTTCCGCCGCTCACGGACGGTTTCGAGCAGGATCTGCTCGAAGTGGCGGCCGCCGATCTGCGAGTCGGGGGCGCTGCCGAACAGCGCGATGAGCGCGTCGAGCAGTTCCTGGCTCTCGATGCTGTCGAGCCCGAAGAGGGACGCGAGGGAGAGCATCGGCACGATGGTGGCGTACTCCGTCACCAGGTCCGCGCTGCCGCGCTCGGAGAACTCGGCGATCAGTCCCGTACAGAGATGCTCGACGTGCCTGCGTACTCTGCGCTGGTCGATCCGCGCGATGCCGTCGTCCAACGGCTTGCGCAGCCGCCGGTGTTCGGCGCCGTCGGTGCCGATGACGCTGGGCTGCCAGCCCATCATCGGCAGCAGACCGGAGTCGGGCGTCACGACACCGTCGTACAGATGACGCCACACGCGGCTGTCCCGGGAGTAGATCTGCTCCTGGCGGGTGATGGTCAGCAGCTCGCGGTAGCCCATGACGAGCCAGGCGGGCACGCCCGGCTCCAGCTCGACCTTGGCGACATTGCCCCAGTCCTCGCGCAACGCGCGGTAGGCGGCCTGCGGATCGACCGAGCCGACGATGCCGGGGAGTGAGACGAGCCCGGTGCCGTCGCCCTCCGGGGACGGCGGAGGACCGGGCGCGTGCGGGGCGTGGGCCGGGCACGCCGGCGGCGGGGACACCGTACTCATGAGGCGGTCTCCGGGGTGCGCGTCGCGCGGCTGCCCGACGAGGCGGTCTCCGGGGTGCGCGTCGCGCGGCTGCCCGACGAGGCGGTCTCCGGAGTGCGCCTCGCGCAGATGCCCGACACGTGCTCGACCAGGCTGATCAGCGAGTCCACCGACGAGGTGGTGTCGCGCGCGTCGCACGTCACCAGCGGGGTCTCGTTCAACAGGTCGAGCGCGTGCCGCAGTTCCTCCGTGCTGTGCTGCTCGCTGTCCGGGAACCGGTTGATGGCGACCGCGAACGGCAGTCCGCGCAGTTCCAGTTGCTCCAGGACGTCGAAACTGTCCTCCAGCCTGCGGGTGTCCACGAGAACGAGTACCCCGAGCGCTCCCTCGGCCAGCCCCTCCCACAGATCCCAGAACCGCCGTTGCCCCGGCGTGCCGAACAGGTACAGGACCAGGCGGGAGTTGAGAGTGACCCGGCCGAAGTCCATGGCGACGGTGGTGGTCGTCTTCGTCTCCATCCCGGCCAGGTCGTCCACGCCGACACTGGCCTTGGTCATCACCTCCTCCGTGCGCAGCGGTTCGATCTCGCTGACGGAACCGACCAGCGTCGTCTTGCCGACACCGAACGCGCCCACGATGAGGATCTTGACGGCCTGCTGGACCGTATCGGGCAAATAGCGGTCAGCGGAGCCGACGGAGACCATCCAGTACCTCCTGAAGCAGTTGTGAGTCGGGCAGAACGGCCTGCGGAACGCCGGAGCGCGCCGCCAGATATCCGCTGTCGACCAGATCGGATGCCAGCACCTTCGCCAGGCTCACCGGCAGTTGGAGATGGGCGGCCGCCTCCACCAGGGACAGCAGCCGCTCGCACATCCGCACGAGAGCAAGCTCCTCCCTGGTCGCGGAGATCGGCAGGGAGCCCGGGGGGACGGCGGCCACGAGGAGCGTCTCGACGCCGATGGTGTTACGGCTGGGCCGGGAGCGCCCCTTGGTGATCACATACGGACGTACCGCGCCGTCCGCATACTCATCCCCCGGCCCGTCTCCCGGCCCACTCATACGGTTCCCTGCCGCGGCGGACTACTGAGGTTCCTCGCGCCGATCCTCATGACCTGCGCCTGCATCTGCCGGGCGACCAGTTTGGGATCGACGACGGGACCCGTCACCACGGCGAGATGGGCGCCGCCCGCGCTGCGCATGAACAGGAAGCCGCCGTTGAACTCGACCATCTGCTGGTGCACGGCGCCGCCGTCCTCGCCGAACTCCCGGCCGAGGCTGCGGCCGAGCGACTGAAGGCCCGAGCAGTTCGCCGACAGCCGGTCGGCGGAGTCCCGGTCCATGCCCTCGGAGCTGGCGAGCAGCAGCCCGTCCGCACTGAAGACGATCACCTGCCGCACCCCCGGTACGGCGGCGACCTCGGCGATCATCCAGCCGCGCTGCTCCGGCTTCTCCACGTAACTCATGCTCACGTCTGTCCCTCTAACGGATCGGTGGTGATGGAGGAAGGTCTGCTGTGGGTCTCGTACGAGACGGAGCCGACGGGCGGCAAGGACCGGCCGCCTTCGAAGAACTGCTCCATCCAGATGCCGGCCTCCTCGGGGGAGCCCGGGGGCATGACGGCTGTCGGCGCGGCCTCGACCGCGGGGGCGAACGCGCCCCGCCGCGAACGGCGCTGGGGCAGCCGGCCGCTGATACCGGACGGACGGCTGTCCGCGGCGGGAGCGGGGGCGGGGGCCGGGTCGGCTGCGGGGACTGATTCCAGGGGCACTGGGGCGGAGATCACCGGTTCAGAGGTCGTCTGCGCGGGGATCGCCCAGTCGGAGACGGCCGGTTCGGGGGCGGGGGGCTGGGGAACGGCGGGCCGGAGGGGCGACGGCCTGCGGGCCGGCAGCCTCCCGGCGGCGGGCGGGGCGGACACGGGAACGAGCGCGGCGGGAGCGGGGGCGGGCGTGAGTGCGGCGGGCACGGGGGCGGCCGCGAGCGCTGCGGGAGCGGGGGCGGTAGGCGGTGCTGCGGGTGGCAGGGCTGCTGACTCCGCCGGGGCCGTTGTCTGCGCCGGGGCGGCCGGCGCGGCTGCCGGTTCCGGGGCGGTCGCGGACGTCGCGCCGGGCGCCGTCCGCGGGGGGCCGGCGGCTGCCGGCCCGGCCGCCGCCGGAACCGGCTCGGCGGCCTGGGCCACCGAGTCCGCCTGCGCCACCGGGACTGCCTGCGCCGGCTGCGCTGTCCGGTCCGCCTCGGCCGTCTGGTGGGCCGGGGGCACGGGCTGGGCCGTGGGCACGACACGACCGCCCGATGTACCGGCGGGGGCGAGGGTTTCCAGTACGTCCAGCGGCACCAGGACGACGGCGCGCACGCCACCGTACGGTGAGGGCCCCAGGTCGACGCTGAACCCGTGCCGGTCGGCGAACCGGCCCACGACCGCGAAACCGGTCTGCGGGATCTCGCCGATCTCGCCGATACCGAGGAGCCGTTGGCCGGAAACGATCTCGCGCGCCTCGGACAGCCGGTACTCGTCAAGACCGAGGCCGCCGTCGTCCACCTCGATGACCGCGCCGCGCTGCACCGTACGGACGGTCACCGGCACGCCCGTCTTGGGCGGCGAGTACTCCGTCGCGTTGGCGAGCAGCTCCGCCATGAGGTGGATCAGCGGCTCGACGAGGGACGGAGTGATGCCCACGTCCGGATCGCCGCTGACCTCGACGCGGTTGAACGCGACGATCCGCCCCGAGGCGGCGCGCACGACATCGACCAGCGCCAGCGGCTTCTGCCACTGCTGGCCGGGCCATTCACCGCACAGGACCTTGAGGCTCTGCGCGTGCCTGGCCTGCTGGGTCGCCGCGTGGTCCACCTTCATGGTGGACTCCAGCAGATCGGCGTCGCTGGGGTAGCGGTCGGCGAGGCCCGTCACCGTCGCCTGGATCCGGTGTGCCGAGGTCTGGACCCGGCTCGCCAGCTCCACCACGGCGAGCCGCTGCGACTCCTCGCGGTGGCCGACCGTATCGGTGACCTCGGTCAGCAGCCGGTCGAGCCATTCGGCGAGGCCGTCGCCCAGCTGGTCGCCGCTGTGCAGCGACGGCGGGACCTCCCGCCTGGTGAGTGCGGCGGGCAGCCGCTCCTTGACGACGAACTCGACCTCCTCGCGGACGAGTTCGGCCTGGCCGTTGACGTACGTATGCCAGTGCGCGTCACGGCGCGCGGCCCGGACCTCCCGCTCGCGGACCTCGCCGCGCTGCCGCTCGACCTCGGACGCGGCGTCGCGGTGCTGCCTGCGCAGCGTCTCCATGGCGGCCAGCACCAGCAGCGCGCCGACGCCGAACACCACGGCCGCACTGCCGCTGACACGCGCCACCGGCATCAGCGCGGCGGCGAAGCTGAACAGGGTGAGTATCAGCGCCGTCGGCCAAAGACGCTGCCCCTTGCGGGACATGGAGGTGGGCACGGAGGAACGAGCCATGTGGAACCTTCAAGTTGGCTGAAAGTCGTTGTCTGATGGAGGACCCCGGCCAGGAGTCACGGGGAGCGCTGGAAGCGTCAGGAAACCGGTATGCGGACATGGCGCGCGCGTATCGATCGGGGGGTCTCACCCGTATCGCCGCAGTCGAGCACCGTGCCCATGGGAAGAACTACCTCTACACCAGACATTGTTGGCAGAGCGTATATCCGACGAGGGTAACCAGAGGTCGCATATAGGCCACGTTCAGTCACATGAGAGGGTACGCGGCTCTGCGACCGGCGTGGGCACTTTTGGCATCGAAAGTGAACGTGACCACGCGCGGCCCCGTTCAACTCCGGGCAACCGTCCGGTGCCTCGCTGTACCACCGGGGGGTTCTTGCGAATCTGACATGCCCCGGACATGCTTTCCCCGAGCGATCCTCAACTCGCTTGCGCGTCCGCGTATCTACCCGCATAGATCCGGACGCATTCCTGAACTCCCCCCATCCGCTGCCCCGCCGGAAGGCGGACGCAGCACGCATCCAGGAGACCTCCTTGAGCATGCCTCGCAAGCGCCACAGCGCTCTCGCTCTCGCACTCAGCGCCGTCACCGTCGCCGCGCTCATGGGCATCGCCTCCCCGGCGGCCGTCGCCTCGCAGCCCGCGCCCGCCCCCCAGGCCGCGCCCACCACGGCCCCGGCGTCCGCCGTCAGCCGTATCGAGGAAGAGACCGCCCGCGCCGTCGCCGTCTCGCTCGCCGACCGGAGATGGAGAGCGCAGGTACGCACGGCGGCGCTCGCCTCCGACCAGGTCGACCTGCCCGCCCTGACGAACAGCGCCACGAACCCGGCCGGCAAGGCGCTCCGCTCGGAGGTCGCCACGGCCGACCGGCGCATCACCGCCGCCAAGGGCCTCGACGCCGCCACCGGCTCGCTGCTGCGCCTGCGGCTCGCCGCCCCGTCCATGCGGCCGGAACTGACCGGGGGAACGACCCCGCTGGTCGCCGCCGCGACGACCGACGACGACACCAAGACCGTCACCGCGTACGACAGCCAGGGCCGCACCCACACCCTGGACGCGCGCCAGGCCCCGTCCCGGCCGGTCTACGTCATCGACATCGACGCGGCCCGCTCCATGACGGCCGGTCTGGACATCATCAACAAGGAGTTCGCGAAGCGCGGCCTCCACCCCGTAGCGCCCGCCCGCGACAAGGCGGCCGAAGCCGGCATCTGGACCACCCGCATCGACTCCGTCCACGTCACGGACGTCCAGGAGCCGTGGCCCCTGGGTGACGCCGAGATCTTCTCGATCGTCAGCGGCTTCGGCCCCGACGGCAAGGTCCGCGTCGACACCGTCGACATGCCGTACCTGGACAACGGTGGCACGGACTATTACCCGAACCAGGTCCTCGTCAACTGGTCCTCGTACAAGTACAACCTCGCCGACGTCGTGATGATGGAGGACGACGGCGACACCAACTACCAGGCCCTGGCCAAGGCCATAGCCGACATCCTGCTCACCGTCACGGACCAGGGCGTCTACATCCCGCTGGTGGACGCGATCCTGGACGCACTCCCGGCCTCCTGGTACACGAACGACGCCGACTACGTCGACTCCTGGTACGCCCTCGGCAAGGACTCCACGGGCCGCGTGAACGGCGCGCGCGGCAATGGCTGGATGACGGTCTCCCCGTACTTCGTCGACCAGCTCTGACCCGGCCCTGCCCCACCACGTGAACAACGAGCTCCCGGCCGGTCTCCAGGACCGGCCGGGACCTCGCCCGTCGCTCCGTCCGAGGCAGAATGAAGCGGTGAGCGAACTGCGGGCGCGCGCCCTGACGTGGGCGGACGTCGATCCGGATCAGCATCCGTTCGAGCTGTACGGGAACACGGCGAACGAACTGGCCACTCTCGTCGCACCTTTGCTGCCCACCTCCGAAGTGGCGGCCCATCTCGCGCTGCTGCTCGGGGCCCTGCTCAGGACGCCTGACCGGCGTCATCGCCACGTTCACGCGCGCTGAAGCGCAGACACCAGGACGAGGCAGGGGGACGTGCACGCAGGTTCTCAACCCGAATAGTCCGCATCACAATCCGGATGCGGCCAACAGGACGCGTCCCCCCTTGCGCGTACATCCCTTAAAAATTCCCCTCCCCTTCAGCCGTGGCCGGCCCGCCACTGAGCCACAGGAGCTGTATATCTCCGTCGCCTTCATCGGACGTGACGCTCCGACCGGGCGGGAGCAGGTCCTCGCAGCTCAATCGGGTTTCGGGGTGCATGCGGCGGACGCTGGCGCTGCGACTAAGCGGTATCACCGAAAGAGGTCCATCAGCTCGGACGGCTCGGCCATGACGCGGTCGAGGGCCTGGATGGCTAGAACACGCAGGCCAACGAGATCAGGAAGAGGCTCTTCCGGTCCGTAGACGGCATCGGCAGGCTCACCCCCAGGACACTGCGCGGCGACTAGAGCGGCCGCCGCTATGGCCTCCTCGGACTCGAGTGCTCCGAGGTAGCCCGTGGTGTCGATCGCACGTGTGAGAGCGGCGCGAACGATGCCCTCGCGTTCGCCCGCGGCCTCCTCATCAAGGGCGTCGCAGAAGTCCGCCGCAGTGTCGTTACCAAGGGACCGACATCCCAACTTCCCATGAGCTCTCCCAACGATGGTGTCGACCGGGGCATCCTCACAGAGGCCACTGACAACAGCCGTGCAGTCGGGAAGTTGTCTACAAGCTCCTCTGACGAACTGACGTCTGGAAGCCCATGACCACGGACTGAGCCTCGGCACGTATTGCGGGAGAGCGGCAAGGTCGCTGTCAGTGGTGCCGTGGATGATCGGGCGCATGACCCATGGTTCCCTCTCCGCCCTCCGTTCTCTCGCCCATCAGCATCTGTCGCCCGACGTTGCCGAGACGTGGCTCGGCCTGCTTCGCCCTGGTGTGCGCCTTGAGGTCGCGGCCGGTCCGGACGACGTGACCGGCCGGCTCGGCGGCCTCCCGGCTTTGCCTGCCACCGCCGAGTGGCCGGTGTGGGAGGGGAACGGCCCGCTCTCGTTCGTCGCCTCGATCGACTGCGCGGGCCTGCCGACCGCCTCACTGGACATCGACCTGCCCAAAGCAGGAACGCTGCTGTTCTTCTACTTCGACGGCCAGTTGGACGACGGCGAAGCTCTCGTACTGGCCGAGGATCGGACGAGCTGGGCGGGCGCCCGCGTGCTCTACGTACCCGCTGACGAGACGGCCGAGGAACGCGAACTGCCCGCCGGTCTCCGGCCGTACCCGGTGGTACCGCTGACCGCGCGGACGGAGATGACTGCCGCCGAGCCCTGGCATCCGCAGATTCGGGAGACCTTCGCTCCGGGTGCCCCGCTCGGGCAGCGGTACGGCCACCCTGTCTGCTCAGAGGATTTCCTCGACGCACTGTGGCAGTTCGACGACGAGGTGGGACACCAGATAGGCGGCCACGCCCACTCCGTGCAGGACCCTGTGGAGATCGAGGTCGCGGAGGCAGTCCTGGACGGAAAAATGCCCTGGTCAGACCCGCGCCTGTCCGATGAGGCGGGCCGCTGGCTGCTCCTGGCGCAGTTCGCCAGCGAGGACGCCGCGGACATGATGTGGGGCGATGTCGGAGCGCTGTACTGGCTGATCCGTCCGCAGGATCTGGCCGAACGGCGCTTCGAACGGGCGATGTTCACCTGGCAGTGCGGCTGATGGCCGCCGCGCCTCCCGCCTGGGGTGTCCAGTACACGCTGTGCCTGCCGAGCGAAGGTGCCGCGCGTGCTGCCGCTTCCGAACTGGCCGGGATGGGGCACCGTCTGACGGCAGTGCGGATTCACGACCACTTCCGGTTCGTTCCGTCGAGCTTCTGGTACGGCAGACCGCCGACGGATGCCGAGTTGGAGGGGTGGTGGCAGGTCTTCTCGCTGGCCGTCCACAGCGGGTGCGTCCGAACGGCTCTTGAGCCCTTCTTACGGGGAGAGCGGATACGAATGGCACGTATCGCCCGTTCACACGGTGGTTTTCAGCAGGGGTACAGCGAGGGGCATACGGTGACCCTTGAAAAGGTCTTCACGAGGAACGGTCTGGTTCATGACCAGGCCGGCGCCGAGGTCACCCTGCCGGATCCCCTGCCCACCGACCCTGTCCTGCCTCCGGCCGCCCCGCCGTGGACCCGCGCCGAAATCGGTGAGCCGGAGGCCGTGGTCACGGCGGTGGTGGCGGCGGCCGAGCGGATGTACGGCGGCACAGAAGACGTCCCGGCTGCCGTGGAGTGGCTGCTCGAGGAGGACTCCGCCTTCGGTGAACCGTACGAGACGACAGGTGAGTTCCTGAGCGATCTGGCGGATTCAGTGGCCCATCAAGGCACCTGCACGGACGATACGGCCGCCGCTATCCCGTTCATGGCCGAACTCATCTGTGACGAGGGCATCCCGACCGGCACTCGCGTGATCCTGCTCGGAGAGCTGCTGAGCCTCGCCGTCGCCAGCCCCTCGTCAGCCGTCCATCTTGCCGACCGGATCGCGGCCCTCGGCGGTGAATGGGCGGAACCATCCGCCAACGGCCTGACCCGCCGGGCCATCGCCCGCGAGCTTCCACGCCTCCTGTCCCGCTGGGACGAGGAGAGCGATGCCGCGCGATTCGTCCTCGCCGCCCTCACCGCCGCCTGCGGAAGCGGCACGGCTCAGTCACGGCCGGAACTGAACACACTCCCCGCGCCGACGGCCACCGGACGGGCGGACGCAATAGCCCTGGTGAGAGCGCTCCTGAACGAGGCACCCACCAAGACCGCGCTGAACCGCCTGTCCTCTTCCCATCCCGGCATCACAGAGCACCTCGACAGCCCCCACATGAGCGCTCGCGACCTGGCCCGAGCTGTCCTCCCGGACCTGGTCATGCGAGACATCGGCCCAGCAATCACGCCCGGAGGTTCGGATCATGCCGGGCTCGCGCGCCCCGGCGCCGCGCCTCGCGGCGTTGCCGTCGGTCGGTTTCCCACTTGAACAACCCGCGGAAACGCCAAGATCCCGCCCGGTCGAGAAGACCGGACGGGATCTTGGGAACGGTTCCTGAGCGGACTCAAGAACAGTCATTGCGGTGGGGTGTTCACGAGTGGGTCTGATCAGGCACAACTCGCCAATTTGAAGAGCTTTTCCCGTGAGACGGGTGATCGTTCCCCGTCAGGTTGCGGTCAGCCACCGTGGGGCCCCAGTCGTCGAGGTCACGGAGATGTGCGCGGAGCCGCGCAAGAAGGCCGGGAACCGACGTGCCCGCCATTGCCCACGCCCGCTTGGCCTCGCCCGGCACCGACCTCCGGTGACCAGATTGATCGCGTTGCCTGGTCGGACGTACGGTGGCGAGCCGTTCAAAGCGATGGCTTCTCAGGCATGTCGAGCCCAGAAGGCGACGAACGCGATGTAGGCGATGGCGGCGGTGGCCACGAACCAGAAGTACGGATCGCCGCTTCGTCCGGATGCCAGGTCACCGATGAAGGCGTAGAGATTCCCCACGGTAAGCACCACGCCCGTGCCGGCCCAGGCGCGCCCTGAGATCCGGGCGAAGCGCTCGTCGGGAGCCTTCTCGGTGAGGCCCTGATAGGTCTCGCTCCGGCGTCCCAGCAGCACTAAGGCGAGACTGCAGACCGCCAGGATCCCGAACGTCACCAGGCCGATAGCGAGGCGGCCGCCGAACGCCGCGGCCACGAGGCAGGCGCCTCCGACGGCGAGGAAGAAGCCGGGGACGGACCGCCTGGCTGTGTTACTGGTCATCTGCTGGGCTCTCTTCGGCATGAAACATCTCCTCAACGCTGACTTCAAAGAACTTGGCCATGGACATGGCGAGCGGCAGGGAGGGCGTGTACCGCTCGGTCTCGATGGCGTTGATCGTCTGCCGTGAGACCCCCAGGGCTGTGCCTAGCTGGCCCTGGGAGAGCCCTCGTGACGACCGCAGTTTCCTGACGCTGTTTCGCACATGTAAAGCTTACTTGTCACCCTTCAGTGGTTGTCAAGCTCGCTTTACAGACAGGGCAGGGCTCGCACGGCGTCTCGGGCACAGTGTTCACCGTGCTGGCGGCCGGCCCGGCATGGAAGGGCGAGTACATCCCCAACGGCCCCCTGGGGGCCACACCCCGCCCGCGAGTACGGCTTCGGCTCCGAGGCGGTGCCAGGTCTCGCCTACAAAGCCACGCCGAAGAACAGAAGGAGTTCAGGATCCACAGGCGGATGCTGGTTGCGGGGCCCCTCATCAGTCGGGGGATCGGAGTCACCGTGTCGGCAAGGCTGGCATGCCGGGGGCGGAGGCCAGGACGACAGGACTGCGCGTGCAAGGGCGGTTCGCCCTCAACTGCCAGACAGGGTTGCCCATTTGGCTGTCTGGCACGGCTGGCGTTCCCTACGATGTCTGGCGTTGCACCGACATGCTGGCGGTTCAGGGAGGGCTGATGGTGTCCGGTGAGGCGGCTGCGGTCGAGGGGCTGCGCACGGCTGTGGACTTCTATGCCGACAAGGCCGCACGTCTGCGGCAGCAGCGGGTGGATCTTGAGAAGGAACTGGCCCAGGTGGATGCCGACTTAGCCAGCGCCTCTGCCTCTCATGACCATCTGGCAGCCGCCTTGGAGGAGATCACCGCGGGAGCGGAATCCGGCCCTGATGCCCCTGGCGACCGGTCCGATGGCGAGGGCGCCGAAGCACAGGGACCTGCCTCAGATGAGAACGGTGCGGCTAGGCCTGCAGATCCCCCACAGCAGGCCGCCACAGCACCGCGGAACCTGCAACTGGGTCAGCAGGTGCTGCAGGTGCTGGCCACTGCGGGGCGGCCGTTGCGGGTGAAGGAGATCACGGAAGCCATCGGAAGACCCGTTTCCGGAAAGCAGGGGGCGGCCGCGATCGAGACGACCCGAAAGACCTGCAAGCGGCATGTCACACAGGGCCGGGCCGTCGAACCCGAGCCCGGGGTCCTCGCGATCGCTTCCGCCGACAGCGGGCACGTGAAGGGGGCCGCCTAGCGACTGCCCTCTCATGAGCGTCCCCTCCTCCCATTGCGGGGAGAAGGGGACGGGCTCCGTTGAGCTTGGACCCTCTTCGGAACCTTTGACGTGGACCCCTGATAGTGGCTCACGCTGTTCCCGAGGCTAGAGCAACTGTGCTCGCCTCGGGGGCGCGTGGCCTATTTTGTCGTCCCCTGCGCCGGTGAGGCCCGGGGATGGAAGGGCCTTTTCCCATGCGTATGCGGCATTCCTCCACTGGAGGGGTACAGCGGCACGGCAAGGAAGTTCTCCAGACGGGCGACGGTGGCGACGTCCGGCCAGCAGCGGCCGGCCAGCAGGTCGGCGATGGCCTGCCGGTTGACCCCCGAGCCGGCAGCGGCCTGCCGCAGGCTCCGCCGCTGCGTCTTCAGCACAGCTTCGAGGGCGCGGGCGATGCCCTGAACGACGTCGGCGGCGGCATCGTCAATCCCCGCATGGGGCCAGGATTCCGGGTCGTCGGCAAGCTCGCGCGGCGGCCGTTTTCGGGCCAAACCTCCCACCACGTCGATGCACTCCTTTCCGTGAAGATCGGCTTCGACCCCTTCACCGGCTGCTTGTCAGCCAGTTTTGTTGGTCTGTGACGTTGAGTCCGGAGGTCTCCCGCCGCATCCGTGAGTACTGCCCGCGCCTCTCGCAAGCACGGTGGGCACGGGTTGCCGACCAGGTGCGAGCAACCGTGGCGGCTGCCGCCCCGGCCACTTGCTACGAGGCGGGGCATCTGCTGCATGTGGTCGGGCGGCTGGCCGTCTGGGCTGACAGTGGCGGGCTGCCGCGGGATCCGGGGGTGTGGCTGCGCACGGAGACGATTGACGCGTTCGTGCTGTCGGGGTGTGCGGGCATGGACGGCTCTACGGTGCAGACCTATCGGTCCTGGCTGCGCCGGGTGCGTGAGGCCCTGGTGTGGGTTGAGCGCGGGGAGGCCCCGCCCGCACGGCTGCCCTCGCCCCGGGAGCCGCAACCGCCTTATAAACGCGGCGAGTTGTCGAGGCTGCGGGCCTGGACGGGGCATCTGCCGGGTCGGGCCCGGCTGGACGGGCTCGCGTTGATGGCGTTGGGAGCCGGATGCGGCCTGGCCCCCGGTGAGGTCGTGCCCGTCCGGGGGGATCACGTCAGGGTCACCTCCAGCGGTGTCGCGGTTCTGGACGAGAACATGCTGGGGCGTCTGGTGGCCTGTCGCACAAGGTGGGGCAGTGTGCTGGCCGAGTTGGCCGTGGAGGCGGATACGGGTTTCTTGTTCCGGCCGGGCCGGAAGGTGGCCGCGGCCAAGAACCTCGTCTCGTCCTGGCCCCGGCGCCACCGGCCGTCGGCTGGTCTGCCGCCGCTGTCGGCCCGGCGCCTGCGCTCGACGTGGATCGTCGGCCTGCTGGCTGAGGGCATCAGCCCGGCCGTGGTCGCCCAGGCCGCGGGCATGACGTCGCCGGCCGGGCTGGCTCCCTACCACCGTTGGGTCCCGCCCCTGCCCAGGGAGGAGGTCATCCGGCTGCTGCACGGGCGCCGCCGGTGATGCCGCGGCCGGCCCGGGACGAGGAGGCCGCGCGGGCCCTGCGACCCCGCGTCCGTCCCGGGAAGCTGACAACGATCAAGGACTCCAAGGTCGGCCAACTGCTGGCGTTGCTGGACCGCTCCGGAGTCCCGGAGCAGCTGGAGGAGCTCCTTGCCGGGCGGCCGGGACCGCCGGGAGTGCGGCCGCGCACAGTCCTGGCCGGGCTGTTGCTGGCCTCCTACTTCAGTGGCCGGGCCACCATCGCCGAAGCCTGGCGGATCCTGCACCTCCGTCTGGAGGCCCGGGCCCGCACCTGGCTGGGCATCCCGCAGGACCCGCCCGCCACCGCCCGGGAGTCCATCGCGGCCAGCCGCCGCCTCTACCGGGGCTTCAACCGCATCACCACCGTGCTGGACCCGGCCCGCTGCGACCGACGCTCCCGCCTTGCCCAGTCTGTCGCCGACGCCTACGCGGATGCCTGGGACGTCCCGTCCGGACGGCGGGCCGCCGAGCGGCTCCAGCACCTGGCCAACCAGCTGGTCCTCGCCCCGGTTCGCCTTGCTCAGGCCCGCGGGTACTTGCGCGGCTGGCGCGGTGACGTGGGCGTGGATGCGACCCCGATCCCGGTCCTGGCCCGCCCCGACAGCGAACGCACCCAGACCGCCTCGGTGGAGATCACTGCGGGCTGGCACTACAGCGCAGGCTCCGACGAGCCCATCTTCGGCTACAGCTCCAGCTTTGTCGTTGCAGCCCATCGTCGGCGTCCCGGCGAGAGTGCGGGCAGACCGCTGGCCTACCCGCAGATGTGCGTCGGCCTGGTGCTGGACACCCCCTCGGTCCACACCGGCCCTAACGCCGTCACCGCCCTGACGCAGCTGACCGGACTCGGCCTGCCGCCCGGGACCTGCGCGGCCGACCGCGCTTACACCGGATGCGCACCGGAGAGCTTCCAGATCCCCGTACGCCGCCTCGGCTACCGCCTCGCCCTGGACTACAAGGTCGAAAACCGCGGACAACAAGGCAGCTGGCAAGGCGCCTTGCTCATCGACGGCTCCATGGCCTGCCCCCACATGCCTGTCGCACTGGCCCGCGCCACTCAGGGCGCGGCGATGCCACGGTACGTCTGCCGTCCGAGGACCTGCGGGAGGCGGTCGCGGAGCGGGTGCCGTACTTCCTCAAGACCAAGCAAGGACCAGACGCCCGTGGCACCGTCCGGCTCCACTGCCCGGCAGCCGGGCCGTCGCCGTCGGTGAACTGCGCTCGCCGTGACCGGCTCTTCCCGAACAAGCCGCGCCGTTTGGGACCACCGCCGACCGTCATCAACCTCGCCGACAGTCGCGCAAGAGCGGCCCACCCTGCCGCACGGCCCACCGTCCAACTCCCCGAGGGCGAATGGTCCGCCCCTCCGTCCGCCACGGAGCTGCCGGCTGTCTGCGGGAAGTCCGACATCACCGTCCCCGCCGATGCCCGCGGCGACCGGCTGGTGGCGAAGTTCCGGCAGGACGACCACTACCTGACCAGCGCCTGGACCGCGTCCTACAAACCCATCCGCAGCCACAACGAAGGGATCCATGGCCGCCTCAAGGGCGAAAAGACCGACATCGGGAACTCGAAACACCGCCCCGCTCCGGGTCAGGTCGCCCAGACCCTCCTGGTCGCCTTCATGGTCACCGCCGCGAACCTCGACATCCTCGAAACCTGGCTCTACCAGCGCACCGGCACCCACCTCACGGCCAGCGACTACACAGCGGCCCCACCACCGGCCGGACCGGACGCCGATCCACCCGCAGTGACAGGACGTCCACCCCCGCCCAGCCGATGACCGGCCCGCGAAACAACCGCACACGCTCATGACGGCTGGCCCCGGAGCCCCGGGGCCAGCCGTCATGCTCACACAACCGCACGACAGCGAGTCAGCACGCTCACACTCGTGTTCTCCCGCCATCCACCACCCCGAACAACCTCGAACAGGCACCGGAAACGACAAAGATCCCGCTGATCATGATGATCAGCGGGATCTCGTCAACCGAACCTGAGCGGACTCAAGAACAGTCATTGCGGTGGACCTGAGGGGATTTGAACCCCTGACCCCCTCGATGCGAACGAGGTGCGCTACCAGTCTGCGCCACAGGCCCTTGCAACGAGTGAAACTTTAGCACCCCTGGTGGGGTGCTCGGAAATCCGTTGGCCGCAGTGCCGGGGGTGGGGGCCGGGGCTGGGGCCGGTTACTCGTTGGCCGCCCGGGGGCGGCCCTCGTCGTCGTACTGGTCGAAGAGGGGGGTTCTGCCGTGGTCGCGGGTGCGGCGCTGCGGTGGGGTGCGGGGGTGGGCCGGGGACGGCGCCGGGGGCGGGGTGGGTTCGGCGGTGGAGGAGCGGGCCGCGCTCCAGGTCTCCGGGTCGCTGACGTCGACCCCGCTGGTGGCGCGCGGGGCGACCGGGGCGGTGACGTACGTCGGGAGCGGTACCGGGACCGGCTCCCAGCTGTCGCCGCGCGCCGGGCCGTGCTCGCGCTGCTGGTCCACCCACTCCGCGTGGTCCGTCTGCTCGACCAGCGCGCGGCGGCCCGCCTCCTGGGGAGAGAGCGTGGCGGAAGGTGCCGGCTCGGGGCCGGGTTCGGATGCGTCGTCCGGGTCGCCGGAGGCGGACGCGGACTGCTGGTGGCGGCGGGGGCGGGTCTCGCGGAGGCGCTGGGCCGCCGCCTCCGCTCTGCGCCGGTCCATGGTGAAGGCGAAGCGGTGCCGCTCCTTGGCGCGCAGATGCACGATGTACGCGCTGAGGAGGAGCGCCGGGGCCGCCGGGGCCCAGAGGAAGCCGAGGCCGCCGACCGCCGCGACGACCGCGCCCAGGGTGAAGGCGAGGAAGAGGACCACGGTGGTACGCCGGCGGCGCGCGAGGACCTGCGAGCGCTGTGCGCGCCGGGCGCGTTCCGCCGCGCCGACCGGGTCGGTACCGCCGCCGTGCCCCGTGCCGCCGCTGGGTCCCGTACCGGATCCGCCGCCCGGGCCGCTTCCCGTGCCCGCGGGGCGCGCGCGCCGCTCGGGTTCCGGGCGGGCGGGAGCGGAACGGGGCGGGCGCGACGGCGCGTGCCTGGCCGGTGCGGGGATCTCCGCGCGGAGATCCGCGCTGATCTCCATCCGCGCCTCGGTCAGCGCCGGCGACGCGGCGAAGCCCCGGACGTCCACGGAGCTCATCGACTCCGTGTGCACGTCCGTTCCCGCGTCGGATCCCGCCTCCTGCGAGGCACGTTCCTGTAGCTCCTTGGCGTAACGGCGCTCCATGGCCGCCCTTCCGGACAGCAGCCGGATGGCGGTGCTGAAGCGTTCCGTCGGGCGTGCCTCGTTGAGCTCGTCCTGCCTGCGGAGCCACATGGGTACCAAGTAGGCGGCCCAGGCCCCGACAATGACTGCGTAGATGAGGCCGCTGCTGCTCACGGTTCACACCGTAGAGGGGTTGGCACGGGCGCATCCGCCAATTGGGCCGGTGTGTCGCACGATCCGGCTGATATCACGGACTTTTTTTGTGATTGGTCGGATCAGATGACGGTCACATGGCGATCAAATTAGAACACCTATTTCATTTCCTTGGTGTTCCCGGTCTCGCCTGGTGCCAGCGGCGTACCAGCCCCTCGGGTACTTCCTCCGCGGTGAGCGCGTAGATGAGGTGGTCCCGCCACGCGCCGTCGATGTGCAGATAGCGCGGCCTGAGCCCCTCCTCGCGGAATCCGAGCTTGTCCACGACCCGGCGGCTCGGCCCGTTCTCGGGGCGGATGCAGATCTCCACGCGGTGCAGCCCGACCCGGCGGAAACAGTGATCGACGGCGAGGGCCACCGCCGTCGGCATCACACCGCGCCCCGCGACCTCGCGGTCGACCCAGTAGCCGACGTGTCCCGCGCACATCGAGCCCCAGGTGATCCCCGCGACAGTCAACTGCCCGACCAGCCGCCCCTGGTACTCAATGACGAAGGGCAGCATCCGGCCCGCGTTGGCCTCCGAGCGCAGATGACGGACCATCTGCCGGTACGTCGGGCGCCGGGCGGGCGGTACCCCGGGTGCGGGCGGCGGAATGGTCGCCTCCCACGGACGCAGCCAGTCACGGTTGCGGCGGTTCACCTCACGCCACGCGCGCTGGTCGCGCGGCCTTATCGGACGGAGGACGACATCACCGTCCACCAGCGCCACGGGCCAGGCGTTGTTCGTCCGGAGTACGGCGGTCATCCGGCGCTACGGGGGTGGTCGCCGCCGTGGATCTGGTCCAGGGCGTGGACGAGCAGCCGGCCGAGCACGGCGAGACCGTCCCGTACGCCCCCGGAGGAGCCCGGCAGATTCACGATCAGGGTCCGGTCCGCCACTCCGGCGAGGCCCCGGGAGAGCGCGGCGGTGGGCACCTTCGCGGCGCCCTCCGCGCGGATCGCCTCCGGGATGCCGGGGATCTCGTAGTCCAGGACGCGCCGGGTCACCTCGGGGGTGAGATCAGTGGGCGAGATGCCCGTGCCGCCGGTCGTCAGGATGACGTCGTACGCGGCGGCCACGCCCGCGCGCAGCGCCCGTTCGACCGGGTCGCCGTCCTGGACGACCTCGGGTCCGTCCGCCGCGAGGCCGAGCGCGGTGAGCCCGTCCAGCAGGATCGGACCGCTCGTGTCGGAGTAGACACCTGCGGCGGCCCGGTTGGACGCGGTGACGACCAGGGCGCGGTAACGGCCCGCGCTCCGGTCCGCGTCCGCCGGTACGGCGCTCATACGGCGCCCCCGGCCGCGGAATCCCCGACCGCCGGGCCCTCACCCGCGGAGTCCCCGCCCGCACGCGTCCACGTACCCGACGCGCCGCCGGTCTTCTCCTCGACCCGTACGTCCGTGATGACCGCGCCCTTGTCGACCGCCTTCACCATGTCCACGACCGTGAGCGCCGCCACCGAGACCGCGGTCAGGGCTTCCATCTCGACGCCCGTGCGGTCGGTCGTCCTCACCGTCGCCAGGATCTCCACGGCGTCGTCCGCGACCGCGAGGTCGAGCGTGACGCCCGAGACAGCCAGCGGATGGCAGAGCGGAATGAGGTCCGGGGTCCGCTTCGCGCCCATGATGCCCGCGATCCGCGCGGTGGCGAGGGCGTCCCCCTTCGGCACTCCCCCGCCCCTGAGCAGTGCGACCACCCGCGACGAGACGAGCACCCGGCCGCTCGCGCGCGCGGTACGCGCGGTGACGTCCTTCGCCGAGACGTCGACCATGCGGGCCGCGCCCGACTCGTCGATGTGCGTCAAGCCGGCTGGCTGGGGATGGGACTCGGGGTGCGAGTCAGGGTGTCCGGGGGTTTCCCCCCGGGAAAACACAGTCATTGCTGTGGAGCTCCCGGTCCGGGCCCGACCGGGCCTGTGTGGGCAGATACGGTACCGCCACCCTCCGGTGATCAGCCGATCAGGATCACGTCGAGTTCCGCGCCGGGCTCGACCGCGGTGTCCTCCTCGGGGACGACGATCAGCGAGTCGGCATGGGCGAGCGCGGCGACGAGGTGGGATCCGGCGCCGCCTACCGGGGTGACCGTGCCCGCGTCGGCGTCGTAGGAACCACGCAGGAACTGGCGCCTGCCCGCCGGGGACGACAGCGGCTCACCGGTCACCAACACCGCCCGGACCGTTGGGCGGTGGACCTCCTCCAGGCCCATCAGCGCGCGGATCGCGGGCCGTACGAACAACTCGAACGAGACGTACGACGACACCGGATTGCCGGGGAGCGCGAGCAGAGGGGTGTGTTCCGGGCCGATCGAGCCGAAGCCCTGCGGCTTGCCGGGCTGCATCGCGAGCTTGCGGAAGTCGACGCCGCCGCCTTCCTCGTCCGCGTCCCCGACGGAGGACAGCGCCTCCTTGACGACGTCGTACGCCCCGACGCTGACACCGCCCGTGGTGACGACGAGATCGGCGCGGATCAACTGGTCCTCGATGGTGGCCCGCAGCTCCTGCGCGTCGTCGGTCACGGCCCCGACCCGGTACGCGATCGCACCCGCGTCCCGCGCGGCGGCGGTGAGCGCGAAGCTGTTGGAGTCGTAGATCTGACCCTCGCCCAGCTCCTCGCCGGGCTGGACCAGTTCACTCCCGGTGGACAGGACGACCACGCGCGGCCGCGGCCGCACCCGGACCCTGCCCCGGCCGATGGCGGCCAGCAGACCGATCTGCGGCGGGCCCAGCACCGTACCGGCCTCCAGGACGAGGTCGCCCGCCTGTACGTCGCTGCCGCGGGCGCGGACATGGGCGCGGTCCCCGGCCGGGCGGTAGACCCGCACCTCGCCGCTCGAACCGTCGGGGCCCTCGCCCGCCGGGCGCATCGTCGTGGCCACGCCCGATCCCGTACCGCCGTCGGTCCACTCGACGGGGATCACAGCCTGCGCGCCGGGCGGCAGCGCGGCGCCGGTCATGATGCGGGCGGTGCACCCGGGACCGACCTCGGGCAGCGGGCCCGCACCCGCCGCCACGTCGCCGACGACGCTCAGCACGGCCGGGAACTCGTCGGTGGCGCCCGCGACATCGGCCGTACGGACCGCGTAACCGTCCATGGAACTGTTGTCGAACGGCGGCAGGGAGACCGGGGCCGTGACGTCCTCGACGAGGACGCAGCCCTGGGCGTCCGGCAGTTGCAGTGCGATGGGTTCCAGCGGGTGGACCGCGGCGAGGATGTCCGCGAGATGGTCCTCCACCGACCACGCCCGCTCCCCGGCGGAATCCCGGGCGGAATCCAGGCCGGTGTCCCGCGCGAGGTTCCCGCCGGCGGACGGCCCGGACTCCCGCCCCGGCTCCCGACCGGAGTCCGGCGCCGGTTCTGCCGTGCTGCTCAAGTCGCTACATCTCCTCGTTGACGTAACCGCGAAGCCAGGTCCGGAAGTCCGGGCCCAGGTCTTCACGTTCGCACGCGAGTCTGACAATGGCACGCAGGAAGTCGCCGCGGTCGCCGGTGTCATAGCGGCGGCCCTTGAAGACGACGCCGTGAACGGGCCCTCCGGCCTTCTCGTCGGCCGACAACTGCTGGAGCGCGTCGGTGAGCTGGATCTCACCGCCCCGGCCCGGCTCGGTCGTGCGCAGTATGTCGAAGACGGCCGGGTCGAGAACGTAACGTCCGATGATCGCGTAATTGCTGGGGGCGTCGGCGGCATCGGGCTTCTCCACCAGGTCGTGCACCTTGACCACGTCGGGGTCGCCCGTGGGCTCGACGGCGGCGCAGCCGTAGAGGTGGATCTGCGCGGGATCGACCTCCATCAGGGCGATGACGCTGCCGCCCTCGCGCTCCTGGATCTCGACCATCCGTGCCAGCAGAGGGTCGCGCGGATCGATCAGGTCGTCACCGAGCAGGACGGCGAACGGCTGGTCACCGACGTGCGGCGCCGCACAGAGGACGGCGTGACCGAGGCCCCTGGGGTCCCCCTGGCGCACGTAGTGCATGGTGGCGAGGTCGCTGGACTCCTGGACCTTCGCGAGGCGCTCGGTGTCGCCCTTGCGGGTCAGCGCCTCCTCCAGCTCGTAGTTGCGGTCGAAGTGGTCCTCGAGAGGCCGCTTGTTGCGTCCGGTGATCATGAGCACGTCGGACAGCCCGGCGGCCACCGCCTCCTCGACCACGTACTGGATCGCCGGCTTGTCGACGACCGGCAGCATCTCCTTGGGAGTGGCCTTGGTGGCGGGCAGGAAGCGGGTGCCGAGGCCTGCGGCAGGAATGACAGCCTTGGTGATCCTGGGGGACGACTGAGTCATGCGGCGTACCCTATCCGGCCCGTATGGGCGGAAGGTGATCATCCGGTTAACTTTGGCGCCGTATGCGTACATACGAGAGGTTTGGGATGCCAGATGTGTACCAATGCGCCCGAAAAGGCCGCCCTCAGAAGTGAACTCCTCGCCGCGAGAGGTCTGCTGTCCAGTGAAAACGTGCGAAAGGCCGAGGTGGTTCTCGCCCGGCGGGCGCTGGAGCTACCGGAGCTGAGTGGTGCCCGTACCGTCGCCGCGTACGTCTCCGTGGGGCGCGAACCCGGTACACGCGCGCTGCTCGACGCGCTGCGCGCCGGGGGCGTACGCGTCCTGCTGCCGGTGCTGATGACGGACAACGACCTCGACTGGGCCGGGTACGAAGGCGCGGAGCGGCTGGTACGCGCGGGACGCGGCCTGCTGGAGCCGGAAGGCGAGCGCCTCGGTACGGAGGCCGTCCTGAACGCGGACGCCGTACTGCTGCCCGGACTCGCCGTGGACGGCCGCGGGGTGCGGCTGGGACGGGGCGGCGGCTCGTACGACCGGGTCCTGGCACGGCTGGCGCGGGCGGGCGCCGCGCCGGCGCTGACGGTCCTGCTGTACGACCACGAGGTGGTCGCGCGGGTCCCGGAGGAACCGCACGACCACCCCGTACAGGCCGTGGTGACACCCTCTGGCGTCCGGCGCTTCGGCACGCGGCCGGGGAGCCCGGGGCCCGGCCGCGAGGCGCCTCCGGGACCGTGAGGCGCTTCCGGCGCCGAAGCGCCGTGCGCCCTACGGCGTCAGCCTCAGCATGTCCTTCGTACCGCGCTCCACCGCGCTGACATCGAACGGCCACTTGAGCAGATCGCCCTTGGCCCACTTGTCGGTCTGGTCGGTGTAGTGCGCGCTGTACGCGTGCCCGGAGGCGCCCGTCAGGTTGATCCAGCGCGACTTGTCCCAGTCACCGACGTTGACGACCATGCGCATCGACGGGACCCAGATGACGTCGTAGCCGCCCGCCGCGTTCCAGCCGGTCGCGTCGACGGCCGCCTCGCCGCCGCCCAGGTTCCACGGGCCGCGGTTGAGGATCGGCTTGAGGATGTCGGGGCCGCTGGTGCCGAGGGTCTGGTTCTTCAGCTCGAGCTGGTGCATCCGGCCCCAGCTCCAGCTGGAGACGTCCTTGCCCAGCTCGGCCGTCAGCTCCCAGCGCGCGTCCTTCAGGGCGCGGGCGAGCAGGTCGTCGCGGGTCTTGCCGGCGGCGTCCCCGCGGGCGGCCGGCATGGTCCACCAGGGGCTGTCCTCGTCCTTGATGATGCCGCGGACCACCTCGTACCAGCGGTCACCGCCGTCCGGCTGCGCCGCGTCGGGGGAACGCCGGCCGCACTCACGCACCAGCTGAGTGGCGTCCGGCGGCCCGGTGTTGTCGGCCGGAAGCACGGCGAGGCATTCGCCCTTGACGCGCAATTCCTTCGGCAGCTTGTTGCCGAAGGCGAGCTTGAGGACGTTGCGCCAGACCGCGTTGAAGTAACCGGCGGCAGCCGAGTCCGGTTCCTGCGTGTAGTCCCAGCCCTCAAGGAGCTTCTGGGCCTCACGTACGGACGGGTCCGAGACGTCGATCTTCAGCAGATACGGCATCAGCACCTTGGCGATCTCGCTGCTGTTGTCCATCTGCATGGTCTGCATGTCGTCGGTCGAGATCAGGCCCTTGTCCTTGGTCTTCGACTCGATGAGGTCGCTGATCCGCTGGCTGCGGGTGCCGTAGCCCCAGTCCTTGGTGAGGAGGTAGGGGTACGTCTTCTCGTTCACGACCGCCTGGTTGGCGGTGACGATGTAGCCACGCTTCGGATCGAGTTCGTACGGCATCTGCTCGGCGGGGATGTACCCCGTCCACTTGTACTTCGGGTCCCAGCCGGGGGCCGGCATCGAGCCGTCGCCCTCGGCGCGGACCGGGATCCGGCCCGGAGCCTGGTAGCCGATGTGGTTCTCGTTGTCAGCGTAGATCAGGTTCTGCGACGGGACCTCGAAGTCACGCGCCGCCGCGCGGAACTGCGTGAAGTTCTCCGCCTTGTTGAGGCTGAAGACCGCGTCCATGGTCTTGCCCGGCTGGAGAGCCGTCCACTGCAGCGAGACGGCGTAACCGTCACGGCGGTCGGGTGCGGCGTTGCCGACGGGGGCCTTCTTGCCGACCTGGGCCAGCTCGGTGTCACGGTCGGAGACGACGGGCCCGTGGTCAGTGGAACGTATGACGATCTTCTTGCTGGCGCCCCCGGCGACCTTGATGGTCTCCTCGCGGGTCTTGAAACGCTTCTGGCCGTTCCCGTACACGTACGAGTCGCCGTCGACCTTCTCCAGGTAGAGGTCGGTCACGTCGGCGCCGAGGTTGGTGAAGCCCCAGGCGATGTTCTGGTTGTGTCCGATGACCACACCGGGCATGCCCGAGAAGGTGTAGCCGGCCACGTCGTACTGGCAGTCCTTCGAGACGCTGCGGCAGTGCAGGCCCATCTGGTACCAGAGCGAGGGCAGCTGGGGTGCGAGGTGCGGGTCGTTGGCGAGCAGCGGCTTGCCGGTGGTGGTGAGCTTGCCGGAGACGACCCAGGAGTTGGAGCCGATACCGCTGCCGGCGGGGCCGAGCAGCTGCGGGATCTCGTCGAGGGTGCCGGAGAGGGAGTTGAGCTGGGACTCCAGGCCGTTGGTGGCGCCGGAGGGGGTACCCACGCCCATTCCTGTGCCCGTTCCTGTGCCCGTTCCTGTGCCCGTTCCCGTTCCCGCTTCGCCGCCGAGGCCGGTGCCTTCGCCCGCTCCGGCGCCTTCGCCGGCGCCCGTACCCGTGCCCGTGCCCGACTCGTCGCTGGGCTCGGCTTCGGGGTCGTACTTCTCCGTCACCGGGTTGATCGCGCCCTCGTCGACAATCGGCTTGTTCCGGTCGTACGGATAGGCCGGATACAGCTCGTCGATCTGCTTGTCGCTCAGCCGGCTGGTCATCAGCGAACGGTCGATCTCGTCCTGCATGTTGCCGCGCAGGTCCCACGCCATCGCCTTGAGCCAGGCGATCGAGTCGACCGGCGTCCACTGCTCGGGCTTGTAGTCGTTCGTGAAGCTCAGTGCCGCGTACTCGACCGAGATGTCCTTGCCGTCGCGGCCCTTGAGATAGGCGTTGACGCCGTCGGAGTACGCCTGGAGGTTCTTCTTGGTCTCCGCGGAGAGCTTCGTGTCGTACTCCTGCTGCGCCACGCGGTGCCAGCCGAGGGTGCGCAGGAAGGAGTCGGTCTTGACCTGCCCCTTGCCGAACATCTCGGAGAGGCGGCCCGACGTCATGTGGCGCCGTACGTCCATCTCGTAGAAACGGTCCTGCGCCTGGACGAAGCCCTGGGCGCGGAACAGGTCCTGGTCGCTGTTCGCATAGATCTGCGGCACGCCGTAGCTGTCGCGTCTGACGTCGACGGGGCCCGCCAGGCCCTTGAGCTGGAGCGTCCCGGTCGTCTGCGGGAAGGAGGCACGGACCGTACTGACACTCCAGTACGCGCCGTAGCCGACACCCCCGACCAGCGCCAGCACCAGAACGATCACGATCAGACGGGCGCGTCGCCCCTTCTTCTTGACGGAAGGGGTGGGTGTATTGGCCGGCATCGCTGTCCTTCGAGGGGCAGGTGGTCCTGGAAATGCTGGAGCAACCATAGGCGCAGCGCTTCCCCCGTACGGACGCGGTGTCATGTTGTGCGGCCCTGTACGCGACAACAGAGACGATCATCACATCTCATGCATATATCGATCACCCAGATCGCACTGGCGATCGAACGCGTCAAGGAAACGTTAAAGATTAGGTAAGGTAACGAAGTACCGGCCGCTGGAGGAACGATCCGGCGTGCGCGAGGGAGAGGATCGGCCGCTGACTGTCCACCAGCTCAATGAACTCCTGCTCATCAGCTCGCTCGTGCTGCTCATCGCCGTCGCGGCGGTACGGATCTCCTCCCGGAGCGGGCTCCCAAGCCTGTTGCTCTACCTCGGGATCGGGGTCGCGATAGGCCAGGACGGCATCTTCAACGTCAAGTTCGACAACGTCGAGCTGACCCAGGTCATCGGCTATGCCGCGCTTGTGGTGATCCTCGCCGAGGGCGGCCTCGGCGCGAAGTGGAAGGAGGCCAGACCGGCACTGCCCTCCGCGATCGCGCTCTCGACCGTCGGGGTCGGCGTGAGCGTGGGGGTCACGGCGGCCGCCGCGCACTATCTGGTCGACCTCGACTGGCGCCAGGCGCTGATCGTCGGCGCCGTCGTCTCGTCGACGGACGCGGCCGCGGTCTTCTCCGTGCTGCGCAAGGTCCCGCTGCCGTCCCGGGTGACCGGTGCGCTGGAGGCGGAGTCCGGGTTCAACGACGCCCCTGTGGTGATCATGGTCGTCGCGCTCTCCGTCCCGGGACCGGTGGAGCACTGGTACGTCCTGGTCGGCGAGATCGCGCTGGAACTGGCGATCGGCGCCTGCGTCGGCCTGATCGTGGGGTGGCTCGGCGCCTTCGGCCTGCGGCGTGTGGCGCTGCCCGCCTCCGGCCTGTACCCGATCGCCGTGATGGCCATCGCGGTGGCGGCGTACGCGATCGGCTCCACGGCGCACGGCAGCGGCTTCCTGGCCGTCTACCTCGCCGCGATGATCCTCGGGAACTCGAAACTGCCCCACGCCCCCGCCAACCGCGGCTTCGCCGAAGGGCTCGGGTGGATCGCGCAGATCGGCATGTTCGTCCTGCTCGGACTGCTGGTGACGCCACACGAACTCGGCGACGACTTCTGGCCGGCGGTGATCGTGGGCCTCGTCCTGACGGTGCTGGCGAGACCGCTCGCGGTGGCGGTCAGCCTCCTGCCGTTCCGCATCCCCTGGCAGGAACAGGCGCTGATGTCCTGGGCCGGGCTGCGCGGCGCGGTGCCCGTCATCCTGGCGACCATTCCAATGGTGTCGGACGTCGAGGGCAGCCGCCGGATCTTCAACATCGTCTTCGTCCTGGTCGTCGTCTACACGCTGGTGCAGGGGCCGACGCTGCCCTGGCTGGCGAAGGCACTGCGACTCGGCGCCTCCTCGGACACTGCGGATCTGGGTATCGAGTCCGCGCCGCTCGAACGACTGCGCGGTCATCTGCTGTCCGTCGCGATCCCCGCGAAATCGCGGATGCACGGGGTCGAGGTCGGGGAGCTGCGACTGCCACCGGGGTCGGCGGTGACGCTGGTGGTGCGGGACGACAAGAGCTTCGTGCCGCTGCCCTCGACCGTGCTGCGGCGGGGCGACGAACTGCTGGTGGTGGCGACGGACCCGGTACGGGACGCCGCCGAACGACGGCTGCGCGCGGTCGGCCAGGGCGGAAAGCTGGCGGACTGGCTGGATCCGGGCGGCGCGGGCGGTACGAACGCGGGGACCCGCGTCTCATAACCGCGGCCGTGCGGGGCGTGGCACCTTGACTTGCTCAGGTGCCACGCCCCGCACGGCTGTACGATGAAGGCGCGCCCGGGTCACTGAGGCGCGTCTGAAGTTGCTGCGGATCGCTTGCTCCCGGATCGTTTTCCTGATGGCCGAAAGCATTCGACCGCGTTGCTTGACCACGTCGCTCGACCACACCGTCCGACCGACATCGTTCGATCAATATCGTTTGACCAACTCTGCCTGACGCAGAGCTGGCGCGACCGTATGGCGGCCGCGGTGTCCCTCGCAGTGGACCCCGGTAACTACCGCAGTTCCGCGCACGAGGACAGCTCTCGGCAGCCCCGGCACCTCAGGGGCGCGCTACCAGGCGGCAGAAAGGCAAGGACCGTGTCCCACCACACGGTCGACACCGCCGTAGCCACCGACGCGTCCGGGACCGCCCGCGCGGGGTACGGCCGGCTGCTGCGCACACCCCGGGCCTGGACGTTCCTGCTGCCCGGCTTCGCCGCACGGCAGCCCTTCGCGATGCTGACGATCAGCATCGTCCTGCTCGTCCAGCACACCTCAGGCTCGTACGGCACCGCCGGGGCCGTCGCCGCCGTCACCGGCGTCTCGATGGCGCTCTTCGCCCCTCAGGGCGGCAAACTCGCCGACCGGCTCGGGCAGCGCGCGGTCCTGGTTCCCGGCGTGCTGGCGCACAGCGTGTCCGTGGCGGCGCTGCTCGCGCTCGCGCTGAGCGACGCCCCGCTGTGGGCGCTGTTCGCGGCCGCCGTGCCGACGGGCGCCTCCGTCCCGCAGGTCGGCCCGATGGTGCGGGCACGCTGGGCCGCGATGCTCGGCGACGAGCGCCGGGGCCCCGGCGGTACGTCGCCTCTGCTGCAGACGGCTGCCGCGTTCGAGTCCGTGACCGACGAGTTCACCTTCGTCATCGGCCCCGTGCTCGCGACCGCGCTGTGCACGGGCCTGCACCCAGCGGCCGGACTGATCGCCGAGGGCACGCTGACGCTGGCCGGCGGCCTGTTCTTCGCCGCCCAGCGCGCGACACAGCCGCGGCCGCACCCCAGGCACGCGGCGGGCTCCCCGGTCTCCGCCGCCCCTCGCGTCTCCGCGCTGTCCGTGCCCGGCGTACGGGTGCTCGCCGTGGCCTTCCTGGGGATCGGCTCCGTCTTCGGCGGTATGCAGGTCTCGCTGACCGCGTTCTCCGAAGAGATCGGCAACCCCGGCGCGAACGGTCTGCTGTACGGGATCTTCGCGGCGGGCAACATGCTCGCGGGGATCGTCTTCGGCGCCGTCGCCTGGAAGATCGGCCCGCGTCGCAGGCTGCTGGCCGGATACGCGGGACTGACACTGGCCGCCTCCTCTCTGTGGGCCGTGCACTCGGTGCCGCTGCTCGCGGGACTCGGGCTGCTGGTCGGGCTGTGCATCGCACCCGCGCTGATCACCGCCTACACCCTGGTCGAAACGCTGGTGCCCGCCTCCGCGCGCACCGAGGCCTTCACCTGGCTGACCGGCGCGGTCGCCCTCGGGCAGGCGGCGGCGGTCACCGCCGCCGGACAGCTGGCGGACGCACACGGTTCGAGCGCCGGATTCCTGGTGCCCCTGGCGGGCACGGCGCTGGCGCTGGCGACCCTCCTGACACTGCGGTCACGGCTGGCTCCGGGGGACCCGGGACGCATAGCCGCGCGTGGGATGAGTCACCGCACGCCGGTGACAGTGGACTGACGGCGCGGAATAGGTCACTATGGAGCGTCGTTAGCACTCATTGAGTGAGAGTGCCAGGAGGAGCAAGTGCCGACCTACCAGTACCAGTGCACCCAATGTGGCGAGGGCCTCGAGGCGGTGCAGAAGTTCACCGATGACGCCCTTACCGTGTGCCCCAATTGCGAGGGACGCCTGAAGAAGGTGTTTTCCGCGGTCGGCATTGTCTTCAAGGGCTCCGGCTTCTACCGCAATGACAGCCGCGGCTCCTCGTCGAGCAGCACGCCTGCCACGGCGGGAACGTCCGGCTCGGGCACCGCGAAGGCGTCTTCGTCGTCCGAGTCCAAGACCCCGGCGCAGGCCTCGTCATCCGCTTCCTCCTCCGGTTCGTCGGGCTCCGGTTCGGCATCCGGTTCGGGGTCGGGGTCGGGTTCTTCGAGCGGTTCCAGCGGCTCTTCGGCCGCCTGACATCCCTTTCCTCTCCGGGACCCCGCCGTTTCGCACGGCCGGGGTCCTTGGCGTAGGCGGGCGCGGTCCTGACTCGCTCGTCTAATGTGATCGTCATGGCGAACGCAGAGATCGGTGTGATCGGTGGCTCGGGCTTCTACTCCTTTCTGGAGGATGTGACGGAGGTCCGGGTCGAGACTCCGTACGGGCCGCCGAGTGACTCTCTTTTCCTCGGCGAGATCGCGGGCCGGAAGGTCGCGTTCCTGCCCCGGCACGGGCGCTCGCACAATCTTCCGCCGCACCGCATCAACTACCGCGCCAATCTGTGGGCACTGCGTTCCGTCGGGGTGCGCCAGGTGCTCGGCCCGTGCGCGGTGGGCGGGCTGCGCACGGAATACGGACCCGGCACGCTGCTCGTGCCCGATCAGCTGGTGGACCGCACGAAGACGCGGGTGCAGACCTATTACGACGGGGTGCCGCTGGCGGACGGCAGCGCGTCCAACGTCGTGCACATCTCGCTCGCCGATCCTTACTGCCCCGAGGGGCGCAAGTCCGCGCTCGCGGCGGCACGCGGGCGCGACTGGGAACCGGTGGACGGCGGAACGCTCGTGGTGATCGAGGGACCGCGCTTCTCGACCCGGGCCGAGTCGCAGTGGCACGCGGCCGCCGGCTGGTCCGTGGTCGGGATGACCGGGCACCCCGAAGCCGTACTCGCTCGTGAACTGGGTCTCTGCTACACCTCCATGACGCTCGTGACGGACCTGGACGCGGGAGCCGAGACGGGTGAGGGTGTCTCCCACGAAGAGGTGCTCAGGGTCTTCGCCGACAATGTCGGCCGCCTGCGCACCGTGCTGTTCGACGCGGTGGGCGGACTTCAGGCGAGCGAGACACGGGACTGTCTCTGCGCGCATGCGCTGGACGGGATCGACACTGGGCTGAAGCTGCCCTGACCGCCGGCGAACCATGCGTGACCGACACCCATCGGCCGGTGAACCACTCGCGCGGGTGAGGGAGTTGTCCACAACCGCGCACTGATCCACAGGCCCCGGCGAGATCGTGGCGGAGCGTGGATCGTGAGGAGCGAACCGCAGAACTCCTCACGACAGGCCGGTGATCGCCATGTCCCATTCCTTCACCCCCGACCCGTCTTCCTTCACCCACACTCCGCCCCGCCCGCTTTCCCCGCCCGCGCGGCTCAGCCCCTTCCCCGCGCCCTCTCCCGGCTCATCGGCGCCGGAGCCGTGCGGTGTCCCGCCGTTCGGTCCGCTGCGGGTACGCGGCTCGGGCGACCGCCTGCGCAGGGCGCTCGTCCGGCGGCGGCGGGCGGTGGCCGCCTGCCTGGCCGTGTCCGCCGCCACCCTGGCCGTCACCGGCGCGGGCGGCGCGTCGGCGGACACCGACCCCCGGGCGGTGGCCCCCGCCACAGCGGTGGCGGGCGCGCCACCGCCCGCGCGTAAACGTACCGAGACGGTGTCGGCGCCCGTGCGTATCGCCGACGCGGCCACCGTCCGCCTGCTGCGGCGGGGAGACCGGGTAGATGTCATCGCCTCACCCGCGACGGAGCGCGAAGGAGACGCGCGGGTGGTCGCGGCCGGCGTGCGGGTGGCATCGATTCCCCAGGAGGACACGACCACTCCGGGCGGCGGAGCACTCGTCGTGCTGTCTGTGCCGCGCCCTGTCGCGGCGGTGCTCGCCGGTGCGGGAGCGACCTCGCAACTGGCCGTGAGCCTGTGGTGATTCGCAGGAGAAAGCCCTTAAATCACCTGTGCGTGTGCGTGAATTGGACAGCGAGGGTACGCGCTGGCTTAGGTTGCGAAGCAGTTTGCCACCCCTACCGCACATGCGAAGAAAGGCTCACCTGTGAGCGAGGAAAAGGAAAGCGTGCTGGCGGGCTTCAAAGCCTTCCTGATGCGCGGCAATGTGATCGACTTGGCGGTCGCGGTCGTCATCGGCGCCGCGTTCACCAATATCGTGAACGCGATCGTCAAGGGCATCATCAACCCGGTGGTCGGCGCGTTCGGCACTCAGGACCTGGACAAGTACAGCTCCTGCCTCCAGGCCCCCTGCACGCCGAACGCGGCGGGCGAGGTCGAGGGCATCCCGATCATGTGGGGCACCGTGCTCAGCGCGACCCTGACTTTCCTGATCACGGCGGCCGTCGTCTATTTCCTGATGGTGCTGCCCATGTCCAAGTACCTCGCCAGGCGGGCCAGGCTCCAGGCCACCAAGGACGACATGCAGGAAGTCATAGAGGTCAGCGAGCTGGAGGTGCTGAAGGAGATCAGGGACGCGCTCGTGGCACAGCGCGGCGCGGGGCACAACGCCCCGTAGGACCTGTCACCGGCGCTTCCGCAAAGGCTCCCCCGGGGTCGCCTCGGATACCTCAGATGTGGTGGGGCGGCTTCTCGTCGAGGAAGCGCGCCAAGTCGGCGGCACTGTCGGCGCTCCCGCCCGGGCGTTCGCCCCAGCCGCGGTCCGTGTCGTCCGAGGACGGCTGGTCCAGCGGATCGTCGAAGATCAGCGCCGGATTCGGACGGGGCGGCTGGGCGGTCCGGGGCGGTTCGGGGGTGGGGCCAGTGCTCATGCGTCCAGGGTACGGCGGTGCGCCCGGCGCCACGGGAGAGACGCTGGGCGCGGCGGAAGAGGCGCGCCGGACGCCGTGGAAGAGACGCCGGGCAGCGTGGACGATGCCCTGGGCCGCCCAGCGCCTCGGGAGAGATGCCCGGGCGCCGCGGAAGAGGCGCCGGGCGCCGTGGTCCGGCCCGGGGCTCGGCCACGAGGTCTTGGACCCCGCGAGGAGGGCGCCGAGCGAGAAAGGCCCGGGCGCGTGTCCTCCTCACGCCGTCGCCGCTCCTTCTGCTGTGGTGGGCGCATGACGTCGACCGACGGGGCAGGGCCCGTGCGCCGGATGACCGCCCGCAGCCGTGACGAGGCACACCGCACCGCGACGCCGCTGGAGCTCTTCTTCGACCTGTGCTTCGTCGTCGCGGTCGCCCAGGCCGGGCTCCAGCTGACGCACGCACTCGCCGCGGGGCGTCCCGCCAGTGCTGTCATCGGCTATCTCTTCGTCTTCTGGGGAGTGTGGTGGGCCTGGGTGAATTTCACCTGGTTCGCGTCGGCCTACGACTGTGACGATGTGCCGTACCGGATCGCGACCCTCGTGCAGATCTGCGGTGTGCTGATCTACGCGGCCGGTGTGGGGCGCGCGTTCGTCGGCAACGACTGGGCGGTCGCGGTCATCGGCTATCTGGTGATGCGGGTGGCACTGACCACGCAGTGGCTGCGGGCCGCCGTGTCCGAAGCCGCCGGGCCGGCCCGGCGGACCGCTCTGCGCTATGTCTGGGGGCTCGTGATCTGCCAGTGCGCCTGGGTGGCGCTGCTGGCCGCGCCGGGCTCCATGAAGCGGTGGCTTTTCCTGGTCGTCGGGGCGGCCGAGATATTGGTCCCGGTGATCGCCGAGCGGAATCACGAGACGCCGTGGCATCCGCATCACATCGAGGAGCGCTATGGCTTGTTCACACTGATCGTGCTGGGAGAGACGATGTCGGCCGCGACCGTCGCCGTGCACTCCGCGATCGGTGAGCACCACGCCCTCGGGCAGCTGCTGCCCCTCGCGGGTGGCGGGATTCTCCTGGTCTTCGCGGCCTGGTGGATCTATTTCGCGGTCCCGGCGCACCAGCGGCTGATCAGCAACCGGCAGGGCATGCCCTGGGGTTACGGCCATTACGTCATCTTCGCCTCGGCCGCCGCGATCGGCGCGGGGATAGAGGTCGCGGTGGAGCACGCGGTGGGTGAGTCGCACATCTCGACGGTCGCCGCTTCCGCCGCTGTCACCGTCCCGGCCGCGCTCTTCCTGTTCACCGTCTGGCTGTTGCACGCACGGCACTTCAAAACCAGTACGGTGCAGCAGCTCGTCCTGCCGGTCTCCGCGGTGGCGATCGTCGCCTGTACGTTCGTGGGGTCCCGGGCCGTACTCGTCGCCGGGCTTGTCGCCGCGATGACGGTGGCCGCAGGGGTCGTACTCGCCGAGCGCCCACCGGCCGGAAGCCGGGGCAGAGGGGGAAGACATGGCGTTCAATGACGCACTGACCGATGTGACCGGCCTGCGCGTGGGGCATGCGCGGGTGCCCGGTGACCGAGCCCTCACCGGCACCACCGTCGTCCTGGCCCCGGAGGGCGGAGTGGTCGCGGCGGTGGACGTGCGGGGCGGTGGCCCGGCCACCAGGGAGACCGACGCCCTCGATCCGCGCAACATAGTCCAGCGGATCGACGCCGTCGTGCTGACGGGGGGCAGCGCCTTCGGGCTCGACGCGGCGTCCGGTGTCATGGCGTGGCTGGAGGAGCGGGAGCGGGGAGTACGGGTCGGGCCCGATCCCTTCCAGGTCGTGCCGGTCGTCCCGGCCGCCGGCATCTTCGACCTGGGCCGGGGCGGCGACTGGCGCAGCCGGCCCGACGCGGCGACGGGCCGCGCGGCGGTAGAGGCGGCAGCAGCCACGGCGCCCGGGGAGCCGGTCGCCGAGGGCGGTGTCGGTGCGGGCACGGGCGCTGTCGTCGGCGTGCTCAAGGGCGGGGTGGGCACGGCGAGCACGGTCCTGGAGTCCGGTGTCACCGTCGGCGCCCTGGTCGTGGCCAACGCGGCGGGTTCCGCGGTCGATCCGCTGACCGGTGTGTTGTACGGGCGGTACTTCGAAGGGCGGGCCGCCTACCCGGATCCCGAGATCCACGAGGCGGCGCTCCGGCGTCTCGCGGAACTGCGCGAGCTCAACGGGCCGCCGCCGCTGAACACCACCCTCGCCGTCGTCGCCACCGACGCCGAACTCACCCGCGCCCAGGCGCAGAAGCTCGCGGGTACGGCGCACGACGGTATAGCGCGTGCCGTCCGTCCCGTACATCTGCTCAATGACGGTGACACCGTTTTCGCCCTGTCCACCGGTCGGCGCGCCATGGAGGAAGACGTTCCGCTCGCGTTCAATGACGTGTTGGCGGCCGGTGCGGACGTCGTGACCAGGGCAATTGTCCGGGCCATATGCAGCGCGGAAAGCGTCGAGGGGCCGGGCGGAATCTTTCCCGCCTACCGCGAGTTGTACCGTCGCGACTGACGGTGCGAGCGCCCGAGTTGGCAGGGGGGCACAAGAAATTCACGTACGCCCTCTTCCTTTTTCTGAACTCCGGACGCAATGTCACCCCTAGGGGCTACGTTATGCAATCACCAAGTGACATGTGGCGACGGCCTGGAGACCCATCTTGAACGATCCGTACGAGACAACAGAGGCGCACATCACGCGGCTCCTGGGTCGGGCGCTCAACTCCTTCGATCTGCCCGACCTGTTGGTCGAGCGGCTCGATGCCGCGCTGGCGCACGCCAGCTCGCTCTCGTCCGCGCATCACAGCGCGGGACTGCACCGTGAGACGTTTCGCCATACGTACCTCCTCACGGACGGCAGCACGCTCACCCTCTGGGAGCTGGTGCACAACACCGGCCGCGACGGTGCGCAGCTGCACGAGCTGTACGCGGAGGAGGCCGAGGTGCGGCTCGCGGCGTCCCGGCTGTATCGCCCGGGCAGTCCGCAGGCGCCGCGTCTGGCTCCTGGGCCGGACACGCCCCGGTTATCGCCGGGGATCTTCCCGGGCTCTTCTCCCGACCCGGGCGCGGGCCCGGCCGGCGGGCCGTGCTTCGACGAGCTGACGGCCGATCTCACGGCTGAGCTGATGGCCGACCTCGAATCGGGCGGCGCGGCCGACACCGAGACCGACTTCGCCCTCCTCGGCAGCCTCCTGGCCGCTCCACCGGCCCCGCTGCCCAGGACCCGGATGTACGTCCCGGACAACTCCGCCGATCACGCGCGCCGCGTCCTGCGCCGCGCGGAGAACGCCGACCGGCCCGGCGAGCGGACGGCGCGACTGCTGCGTACCGCTTTCGCCCACCACATCACCCAGGTCTTCGGCCGCCAGTGCCAGGTCGAGGGCAAGGACGCCGGCTTCATGCTCTACGAGCACGCGTTCCTGCTCATCGACGGCACGGAGACGAGCGTCTGGGAGGTCGAGCACACCGCCACCCCGGACGGCCGCCACATGTGCGAGGTGTACGAGTCCGAGCGCGCCGCACGCGCCGCCATGGAGCTACGAGCACAAGTGCGCTGACCTGCCGAAACGACGGAGACGACAAAGACGACGGGCGGAGACGACGAGCGGGAGCGGCGCACCCGGCAGGGGAGGGCCACCCGAAGCCGGCGGGCGGGTGCCGGGGCACAGGGGAGCCCCGGCACCTGGGGGGGGTTGGTGCCGGGGCTCGTCTGAAGGGGCCGACGAATCGGCCGCTGCGCACAAGCACTCTGTGCGGGTACTGCTGACACTACGTCTATGGGGCGCCCGCGTCACGCCGCCGCGTCGAAACCAGTGTCGCGAGCCATTTTCTTCAGCTCCGTGAGCGCGTGCTTCTCTATCTGCCGGATCCGCTCACGGGTCAGACCGTGCTCCTTACCAACCTCGGTCAGCGTACGTTCGCGGCCGTCCTCGATGCCGTACCGCATCTTGATGATGGAGGCGGTGCGCTGGTCGAGCTTGCTGATCAGCTCCTCCAGCTCCTCGCTGCGCAGCAGCGTCATCACGGACTGTTCGGGCGAGACGGCGGAGGTGTCCTCGAGGAGGTCACCGAACTGCGTGTCTCCCTCGTCGTCCACGGACATGTTCAGGCTGACCGGGTCACGGGCCCAGTCGAGGACGTCGGTGACACGCGCCGCGGTCGAGCCCAGCTCCTTCGCGACCTCGGCGTGCTCGGGATCGCGGCCGTTCTCGCGGTTGAATTCGCGCTGCACACGGCGAATCCTGCCCAGCTCCTCCACCAGGTGGACGGGCAGCCGGATGGTACGGGACTGGTCGGCTATGGAACGGGTGATGGCCTGGCGGATCCACCACGTCGCGTACGTCGAGAACTTGAAGCCCTTGGCGTAGTCGAACTTCTCCACCGCGCGCACCAAGCCCGCGTTGCCTTCCTGGATGAGGTCGAGCAGCGGCAGTCCGCTGCGCGGATAGCGGCGCGCCACGGCTACCACAAGGCGGAGATTCGAGCGGATGAAGACGTCCTTGGCGCGCTCACCCGCGGCGTACAGCGCCTCCAGCTCCTCCGGCGAGGCGCCGCCGGCTTCGCTGGTCACCCCTCCGTCGAGGATCTGCCTGGCGTACACACCTGCTTCGATGGTCTGGGACAGCTCGACTTCCTTGGCGGCGTCGAGCAGCGGCGTACGCGCGATCTCGTCGAGGTACATGCCGACCAGGTCGCGGTCGGCGATCTCCCCGCCTACGGCGCGAACACTGCTTGCCGCTTTCGTCCCGCCAGTGGCGGTACGACGCGCGACGGCACGGGTTGCCATGCGAGCTCCCTTACTGGAATGAGTAGGTCGCGACACCCTCCCGGGTGCCCTGCATCCGTTGGTAAGAACGACTGGAATCCGGACAGAATTCCCCTGCCGTGCATTGATTTCCCGAGCATGGAGTACCCTGTCCGGCCACTTCGGGAGGACCCATGGCGTACAGAGAGACAGAAGCGCAGGTCAGGGCGGGAACGGAAGCCGATCTCAGCGCGCTCACCGACATCTACAACCACTACGTCCAGCAGACGGTCAGCACGTTCGACACCACCCCGTTCACCCCCATGGCCCGACGGCCCTGGTTCCTCTCCCACCCTGAAGACGGCCCGTACCGGCTCTTGGTTGCCCAGGACGTCCCGTCTGCCCGGATTCTGGGCTACGCGACGAGCAGCCCGTTCCGGACGAGGGCCGCGTACTCCACGTCCGTGGAGGTGAGCGTCTACTGCGCACCGGACGCGGTCGGGCGCGGCGTTGGGACCCTCCTCTACGCGGCGCTTTTCAAGATCCTGGAGGACGAGGACATCCACCGGGCGTACGCCGGGGTCACCCAGCCGAACGAAGCCTCGACGCGACTGCACGAACGCTTCGGGTTCCGGTACGTGGGGACGTACGGCGAGGTCGGGCGGAAGTTCGGGCGGTACTGGGACGTCGCCTGGTACGAGAAGCGGCTCGGCACGGTCCCGGAAGCCTGATGCCAACGGTCCCGGAAGCCTGAGCCAACGGTCCCGGAAGCCTGAGCCAACGGTCCCGGAAGCCTGATGCCGGCGGCCCTGGAAACCTGATGCCAGGTGGCCGGTCGTGGCCGGAAATCGCCGCTACCGGGACCCGGAGCAGCTACCCGGGCACCGCCGGCACGGCTGCCGGGACCGCCGACACCCCGCCGGGTGAGGAAGGGCCGACACCCCGCCGGGCGAGGAAGGACGGAATCCGCTCGCGTCCGGGACGTCACAGTCATCCGGGGCCGTGGGGGCGGGTCGGAGGCCCCAACCTCCGAGTGGGAGCCCCTACTCCCAATCCCGCCCCCGCACCGATCGGCGCCGCTCGGCACCGATCAGCCGTACACGTCAGCTTTACCTGATCAGCCCCGCCAAATCAGCCGAACTGCACCGACCGTTTCGCCAGGCCCATCCAGAAGCCGTCGATGACGCTCCGCCCGCTGTCCAGCTCGCCTTCCGAGGCACCGAGCGTCACGAACAGCGGCGCGAAGTGTTCGGTGCGCGGATGCGCGAGGCGGCCGGCGGGGGATTTGTTCTCGAAGTCGAGCAGGGCGTCGACGTCCTGCGCCAGCAGCGCCCGTGTCCCCCACTCGTCGAACTCCGCCGACCACCCGGGCACCCCGCCCGGCGACTGCCGCAGCGCGGCCAGATTGTGCGTGAAGAATCCGCTGCCCATGATCAGTACGCCCTCATCCCGCAGCGGCGCCAGCCTGCGCCCGGTCTCCAGCAGCTCGCGCGGGTCGAGCGTCGGCATGGAGATCTGGAGAACGGGAATGTCGGCCGCCGGAAACATCTCCACCAGCGGTACGTACGCCCCGTGATCGAGCCCCCGGTCGGGGACGTCATGGACCGGCGTACCGGCCCTGCGCAGCAACTTCCGCACGGAATGAGCCAGTTCGGGCGCGCCGGGAGCGGCGTACCGTACGGCGTAATAGCGCTCGGGAAAACCCCAGAAGTCGTGGACCAGCGGCACGGTCTCGGTCGCCGCCAGGGCCAGAGGAGCCTCTTCCCAGTGGGCGGAGACGACCAGGATCGCGCTCGGTCGGGGCAGCGCCGCCGACCAGGCGGCCAGTTCACGGGTCCAGACCGGGTCGTCGGCGAGGGGCGGGGCTCCGTGGGACAGGTAGAGGGCCGGCATGCGCTCCACGGCGGCATCCATGGCGACTTCCTGCCTGCTTGAAAGATAAATCGTCTTCGCAGCGGGTAGCTTAGCGAGAGCTAGTTCAACTTTCAAGAATACGGAGTGAAGATGATGGACGGCGGTACAGCCGATGGGGCCGACGGCGGCGGTGCGGGCGAAGAATCCCGGACCGCGGGCGAAGAACCCCAGGCCGCAGGCAGGGAACCCGGGACCGCGGGCGAGGAGCCGCAGTGGCTCAATGACTGCGAGCAGAGTGCCTGGCAGGCGTATGTGCAGGCCACGACGCTGCTGGAGGACCACCTCGACCGCCAGCTCCAGCGTGATGCCGGAATGCCGCACATCTACTACGCGCTGATGGTGCACCTTTCCCGCGCGCCCCGCCGCCGCATGCGCATGACCCAGTTGGCCAAGGACGCCAAGATCACCCGCTCGCGGCTCTCCCACGCCGTGGCCAGGCTGGAGAGACACGGATGGGTCGACCGCGAGGAGTGTCCGTCCGACAAGCGCGGTCAGAACGCGTACCTGACGGACGAGGGCAACGACGTACTGACCCGGTCCGCGCCCGGCCATGTCGCCGCCGTACGCCGGGCGATCTTCGACCGGCTCTCCCCCGAGCAGGTGGCACAGCTCGGCGAGATCATGCGGGTGATCGCGGAAGGGCTTCAGCCGGAGGGCACGGACGCGGATCTGCCCTGGCGCCGCTGAGGAGCGGCGGCACCGGAGCAGATCGTTCGCTTACGTACGTACGCGTCTTTCCGCGTCCGGCCGCGACCGGGCTGGTCGCGGCCGTTCACGGCCGTCAGCACACGAGCGGTCAGCACACCGGCCGGCAGTAAAGCGGCCGTCGGCGCACCATCCGCCGGCGCACCGGCCGTCAGTGCATCGCGACCGGGATCACGATCTCGTTCTCGGGGTCCTCGGACCCGTCCGCGCCCGGGCCGCCCGCGGCGACCTTCGAGGAGCCGGGACGGCCGGCGTTGATGAACGTCACCGCGATCACGGCAGCGACCAGCAGGATGCCGACCGCCCACCAGATGGCGTGCGTGTAGCCGCTCACCAGCGCCTGCGCCTGGAACAGGTTCTTGTCGCCGCCCGCCGCGTGACCCGCGACGTACGCGGTGGTCGCGGAGGCCGCGATCGTGTTCAGCAGCGCCGTACCGATCGCGCCGCCCACCTGCTGCGAGGTGTTGACCATCGCCGAGGCGACGCCCGCGTCCCGCGGCTGGATGCCGTGCGTGGCAAGGGACATGGCGGGCATGAACGCCGTACCCATCCCGAGGCCGAGCAGCACCATGCCGGGCAGGATGACGCCGGCGTAGGACGAACCGACCTCCAGCCGCGTCAGCAGCAGCATGCCGACGGCGGCCACGGCGAAGCCCGGTCCCATCAGCAGGCGGGCCGGCACCCGGGTCATCAGCCTGGCGCCGATCTGGGTGGAGCCGGTGATCATGGCCACGACCATCGGGAGGAACGCGAAGCCGGTCTTGACCGCGGAGTACTGCTGCACGACCTGGAGGTAGTAGGTCAGGAACAGGAAGAGACCGAACATCCCGATGATGGCGAGACCCAGCGAGAGGTAGATGCCACCGCGGTTGCGGTCCATCAGTACGCGCAGGGGCAGCAGCGGGTTCTTGACCTTCGACTCGACGAAGGCGAACGCGGCCAGCAGCGCCGCGGAGGCGACGAACAGGCCGATCGTCGTCGGGTCGGACCAGCCGCTGGACTCGACGCGGGTGAAGCCGTAGACCAGCGAGACCAGGCCCAGCGTGGAGAGCACGACACCCGGGATGTCCAGCGAGGAGCGGTTGCGGCCGCCCGCGGGCTCCCGGATGACGAAGTACGCGCCGAGCGCGGCGATGACCGCGAAGGGGATGTTGACGAAGAACGTCCAGCGCCAGTTCAGGTACTCGGTGAGGAACCCGCCGAGGAGCAGGCCCACCGCGCCACCGCCACCGGCGATCGCGCCGAAGATACCGAAGGCCTTCGCGCGCTCCTTGGCGTCGGTGAAGGTCACGGCGAGCAGCGAGAGGGCGGCGGGGGCGAGCATCGCGCCGAAGACACCCTGGAACGCGCGGGAGCCGAGCAGCATGGCCTCGCTGTTGGCCGCGCCACCGATCGCCGAGGCGAGGGCGAAACCGATCAGGCCGATGACGAAGGTGCGCTTACGGCCCCACAGGTCGGCGATACGGCCGCCGAAGAGGAGCAGACCGCCGAAGGCGAGCGCGTAGGCCGTGATGACCCACTGCTTGTTCGCGTCGGATATGTCGAGGTCGACCTGCGCGTGCGGCAGTGCGATGTTCACGATGGTCGCGTCGAGTACGACCATCAGCTGGGCGAGGGCGATGAACACCAGCGCTTTCCAGCGTTTGGGATCGGGGAGCCCGAGACCGGCTCGGACTTCGGCAGTTTTTGACATGGCGGTATCCACCTAAAGGTACGGAAAGGCGAAAAGTACGTAAGCGCGGGCGACGCTGCCGGCCTTACAGAGGGCATTCGGGTCACCGGATCGCTCGGCGCCCGGTTGGAGCAGAGAAGTACGTGGGGCCCAGCGGAAGTACGCGGGGTTCAGGGGCTTACGGAAGTGCGGGGGTCGCTGGGTACGGGGTCGCTGGGTACGGGTTCGCGGGATACGAGTTCGCGGTACGGGGACGGGGTGGGCTCAGGGCGCTCACGAAGTGGCGCGGCGCAGATCCTCCAGAGTCGCGGCGGAGCCGGGGAGAACGGACCGGGCAGGCAGTTCGAGGCCGTCGAGGAACAGCTGAAGGTGTCGATGGACGAACTGGTCCATGTTCAGACAACCGGTGCCGGGCAGCGGCCGGGTGAGCTGGGACAGCGCGACCATCAGGTCGCCCACGGCGACGTCGGTACGCAGCCGTCCCGCCTGCCGCGCCCGCTCCATCAGCCCTTCGATGTCGCCTTCGAGGCGTGCGCGCGCGGCCCGGAGGTCGGCACGGTCGAACGAGAACGAGCCGGAGAGCATGGGACAGAGGGCACCGATCCGTTCGTCGGCGGCAGCGTGCACGAAGGCGCGCAGCGCGGCGAACGGATCTCCTTCCTGAGCGGCGGCGGCCTCCGCACGGTCCGCGGTGCTGCTCAGGACGGAAAGGACGACGTCGAGAACAAGGGCGTTCCGGTCGGCGAAGTGCCGGTACAGCGTGGCGTTGCCGATCCCGGCGCGCCGGGCGATCTCGTCGAGCGGGGCCTCGGGCCCTTCTTCCACGAAGATCTCACGTGCCGCGGCCACGATCCGCTCGCGGTTACGCAGAGCGTCCGCGCGCGGCCGCGGGGAGCGGCGCGCTTCGGGTTCGGCGGCGGTGGTCACGTTGGACCTTCCCTCGATGAGTGAGTGGGGCGAGCGGATTCCGCCGCCCGGCAAACGGTTTACAAGCCGGTCATAACCGGTTCACTTGCCGGACATAAGCGGGGACCGCGTCCCCGTTTTCCGGAGACACAGATTCAAACGGGGAAAGCATCCCCGGTTATTTCACGCGCGCGAGTGACCTGCGTCACAGAGTTGACGACGTCACGCCACAGCGCACAGTGATGCCGGCCCGCGCCCGCCGGAAAGTGACGCCGACGCGCGACCGTCAGAACGTGACGCCGGCCCGCGCCCGTCACCAAGAACCCGCGGCCACGGCTGCCACCGCGCCGAAACGACCCACGATCGGGCGCACCCAGCGAGCGCCGACACGCCGAACGACGGAGGGTGAGCAAACAGGCGCAGTCCGCACTGGCGGCTGCCGCGCACCCGGAAGGCGACCGCATGCAGCAGCGTCGGATACGCAGATCCGGCAGTGACGGAACACCCCAAAAGCCTCGCACACCGCGCAAGCCCCGTAAACCACGTAAGCACCGGCGGCACCGCAGGGGCGGTGCGCTCGCCGGTCTGGCGGCGCTCACCCTCGCCACCCTCACCACTGCGAGCGCCACTCTCCAGGCCCCTTCCCGCGCCTCCGCGGGCCCGGTGTCCGTCACCGGCGATTCGGCCATAGGACCTTGCCGCATAGCCACCGCCACGGCCGTACAGATGTCGGAAGGCGTGCCCACCTCGCCCGGCTACTCCCCCTCCACCGGCACGGTCCACGCCCTCAACCTCATGATCGACTTCCCGGACGCGCCGGGCTCCGGGAAAGCCGTCGCGCGGCTCGCGGAGTTCTTCCCGAAGACCTCGGAGTGGTTCAGGACCAGCTCGTACGGGCGGCTCGACTACCGCCCCGAGGCCCCGCTGAAGAACTGGCTGCGGATGCCCCAGCGGTTCTCCGACTACGGAATAGAGCGCGGCTCGCCGTACGAGCCCGGTTATCGCGAACTCGTCGACGACATCGTGGCCGCGGCGGACCGGAAGGTCGACTTCAGCGCGTACGACCTGATCAACATCCTGGTGACACCCAATGCCGGGCCCTCCGCGCTGGACACCGTCCTGTCCGTCACGTTCTCCGGCAATCACGACGCGCCGCACGCGGACGGCGTCCCGCTCGCCAACACGTCGTTCGTCTACAGCCGCCAGGACGACGGCTCAGGCTCGTACCCGCAGACCGGTTACCGGGTGCTGCCCCACGAGAACGGCCATGTGTTCGGCCTCCCCGATCTCTACACGCTGGGCGGCGGTGGCGCGGTCGGGCACTGGGACATCATGTCCGAGGACTGGGGCGCCAACAACGATCTGCTGGGCTGGCACAAGTGGAAGCTCGGCTGGCTGGACGACGATCAGATCAGCTGCGCGTCCAGGGCGGGGACGACCGAACACGTCCTGGGACCGCTGGCCACGACCGGCGGACCCAAGATGACCTTCGTACCGCTCTCGGCTCAGTCCGGGTACGCGGTGGAGGTGCGGACCCGGGCGGGCAACGACGAGGCGGTCTGCCGGCCCGGTGTCCTGATCTACCGGGTGGACTCGTCCGTCGACACCGGGCGCGGCCCGGTCACGGTCTCGGACAGCGCCGAGAACAGCGGCGGCTGCACGAGACGGCCCAATGTGCACGCGGAACTGTCGGACGCGCCGTACCGCCCCGGTCAGTCCTTCGAGGACCGCGAGAACGGGATCACGATCTCGGTGGTCGGCGAGGAGCCCGACGGGAACTACCGGGTGCGGGTGACACGTTCGTGAAAAGCCGCGGGGCTTCGGCTCCGGATTCGGCTGCGGTCTCGGCTCCGGTCTTGGCTGCGGTCTCGGCTCCGGATTCGGCTCCGGTCTTGGCTGCGGCTGTCAGTCCGCCTGCGCACCGGCCGTGATGTTGAGCGCTGTGCCCGTCATGGACCTCGCGTGCTCGGAGGCCGCGAAGACCGCCACCCGGCCCACGTCCTCCAGCGAGGCCGCCCGCTTCAGCATCGTCCGGCCCTCGGTGGCCTTGACGATCCTGTCCCGCCACTCGGCGTCGACGCCATCCGGAATCGTGTCCGGCACCCCCGCGGTCTGGAGGGTCAGCGCGCGGATGCCGTACGGCCCCAGCTCGCCCGCCAGTTGCCTGCGCAGGGTGTCGAGCGCCTGGAAGGCGACCTGAAGACCGCCGAGGTGGTAGCCGGGCATGGGGTCCCCGTACCCGCCGAAGAAGAGGAGCACGCCGGAGCGCCGCGCGATCATGTGGCGCGCGGCGGCGCGCGTGGTGAGGAAATTCGTGCGCAGGGCGTTCACGACCGGCTGCTCGAAGTCCGCGAGCGCCATCTCGGCGAGTGCGGTCCCCTGCACGTCGCCGTGCGTGATCAGGTTGAACGACACGTCGATGGAACCGGTCCGCGAGGCCACGTCGTCGGCGTGCGCGTCCACGGCCCGTTCGTCCAGCGCGTCGACCACGGCGGTCTCGGCGCGCCCGCCCGCGGATTCGATGTCGGAGGCGACCTTCTCCAGCTTCGCGGGCGTACGTCCGGCGAGGAAGACGTGCGCCCCTTCCGCGGCGAAGGCGCGCGCGACGGCGCCACCGATCGCGCCGCCCCCTCCGTAGATCACCGCGGTCTTGTTCGTGAGCAGCATCCGACTGTCCTTCCGGCCTTACGGTGCGGGTCCCGTGACCGGTCCCGCCGTTCGTCCCTTGTCCTGGCTCATGGCTGGGTGTGTCCCGTAGCCGGACACAACCAGGTGAAGCCCGGATCCGGAAGTACGACTCCGGCGGGGCGGAAAACTGAGCGGCGGAAGTGCTCCGAGTGGGACAGCCCTCGCCCTGAACTCAGCTGCCCAGGGACGCGACCCACTTGTCGACGGTGACGACCTCCGCCTGCCGCGGGAACACCTTCTCGGTGAGTACGCGGTGCACCTCGGGATCGGCGTCGAGGCAGCCGTCCTCCAGCACGGTGAGCCCGAAGTCCAGATCGGCGGCCTGGCGCAGGGTGGACAGGACGACGCCGCTGGTCGCGATTCCGGTGAGGACGAGCGAGTCGATGTCACCGGCGCGGAGCACCATGTCGAGGTCGCTGCCCGCGAAGGCGCTGACCCGCTTCTTCGTCACCACGACATCGCCGGGGCGCGGTGCGACATCGGGGTGGATCTCGGCGTGGGGATCGCCGTCCGCGAACCCGCCGGCGGCCGCGCCACCGGACTGCCCGGCGCTCGACTGCTCCGCTCCCGACCGGACGGCGCTCGCGATCGCGCCGAAGGTCTTGTTACGGGCGCTGATCTCGGGGTGCCCGGCCCGGAAGCCGACCACGACGTACAGCACGGGAAGCCCGGCGGCGCGCGCGCCGTCGATCGCCCGGCCGACGCGTGACAGGTAGCCGGTGTCCTCCCCGGTGAAGCGGCCGACGATGCCTTGCTGGACATCCATGACGAGGAGGGCGCTCTTGCTCATGGGTACGGTCCTTTTCTTTCGTTCACGGGTCTTGGTTCTGAGGTCTTGGTTCTGGGGTCTTGTGACGAGCAGACCCCTGCGACGACCGCCGCGCCCCACGCGCGGTGGCCCGTGCGGCTGTCGCGCTTTTCTACGCCGCCGGCCCGGCTCTGTGGTGGCGGCCACGCAGGACCGACGCGACCGCGGCGACCAGGGACATCGCCGTCGCGACGCCGAAGACGATGACGAGACCGTGGTGGAACGGCCCCGAGACCAGTTCGGAGAAGAACCGCGTCCCCGTCAGCGTCTTCGCCTGGTCCGCGGAGACCATGTGCAGCACGCCGCTCGGCTCCAGCAGGTTGCTGATCGGGTTGTCGCCGAGGAAGGTGGCGAACAGCGTGCTCACCGGCGGCAGCCCCGCCACCTGCTCCGCCGTCCCGGCAGGCACCCCCTGGCCCTGCAACCCGCTGCTCAGCGCGTGCGGGAGCGAACCGGCGAGCCCGGAGATCATCAGCGAGAAGAACACACCGATCGACAGGGCCGTGCCCGAGTTCTGGAACGTCGAGCGCATGCCGGACGCCACACCGCGCTGCTCGGGCGGCACACTGCCCATGATCGCCGAGGTGTTGGGCGCGGAGAACATGCCCTGCCCGATGCCGCTGACCAGCAGCAACCCCGCGAACAGGGGGTACGAGAAGTTCACCGGCAGCGCGAGCAGCCCGACGAACGAGAGGGCGACGAGGACGAGCCCGCCCGTCGCGAACAGCCGCGCCCCGAACCGGTCGGAGAGGTGACCGGACAGCGGCCCCGCGATGAGGAAGCCGACGGTGAGCGGCAGCATGAAGATGCCGGCCCACAGCGGCGTGCGCTCGAAGTCGTACCCGTGCAGGGGCAGCCAGATGCCCTGGAGCCAGATGATCAGCATGAACTGGAGCCCGCCGCGCGCGATCGCGGTGAGCAGCGCGGCCAGATTGCCCGCGGCGAACGCCCTGATACGGAACAGGCCGAGGCGGAACATGGGTTCGGCGATCCTGGTCTCCGCGATACAGAACACGACGAGCAGCAGCACACCGCCGCCGAGCCCGCCGAGCACCCAGGGGTTGGACCAGCCGGTCGGGCTGTCTCCGTAGGGCTGGATTCCGTACGTGATGGCGGCGAGGATCGCGCCGGTGCCGAGGGTGAAGGTGATGTTGCCGACCCAGTCGATACGGCCGGGGCGCCGCGAGCCGGTCTCGCGCAGGCTGCGGTACGACCACACCGTGCCGATCACACCGATCGGAACGCTGACCCAGAACACCGCGCGCCAGTCGACGGCGGCCAGCAGCCCGCCCGCGAGCAGTCCGAGGAACTGCCCTGCCAGCGCGGTAATTTGATTGACGCCGAGGGCCATCCCGCGCTGCCTGGCGGGGAACGCGTCGGTGAGAATGGCGGCCGAGTTCGCGGTCAGCATCGCGCCGCCGAAGGCTTGTACGATGCGCCAGCCGATGAGCCAGAGCGCGCCGGACCCGCCCTTGAACGGGTCGAGCGACAGGGCGAGCGACGCGAAGGCGAAGATCGCGAAGCCCATGTTGTACATACGGACGCGGCCGAACATGTCGCCGAGCCGGCCGAGCGCGACCACGAGCACGGCGGAGACCAGCAGATAGCCCAGGATCATCCAGAGCAGATAGCCGATGTTGCCCGGGGCGAGCGGGTCGAGGCCGATACCGCGGAAGATCGCGGGCAGCGAGATGATCACGATCGAGCCGTCGACGGACGCGATCAGCACGCCGAGTGTGGTGTTGGAGAGGGCGACCCACTTGTAACGGTCGTCGCCGGCGGGCCTTTCGGCGCCCTTTCCGCTGCTCCCGGCATCCGTCTTGCTGCGGTTCACAGCCGCTCCGCCAGTCGGTCGAGCAGGGGCAGTACAGCGATCAACTCACCCCGTTCGGCGGGGCTGAACTCCTCGTCCAGGACGGTCGTGAGCCGCTTGATGGACTCCGACCGCCGGTCGACCAGCACCTTGCGGCCGGCGTCGGTGACGGTCATCACCGCCCGGCGCCCGTCCTGGCTGTCCTGCTCCCTGCGAACCAGGCCGCGCTCTTCGAGAGCCGCCAGGGTGGTCGCCATGGCCTGCGGCCGTACGCGCTCCAAGTCAGCGAGCACGCCAGGCGATTCGGCACCGTCGCGACTGAGACGCGCGAGGACGGACACCTCCGAGAGGGTCACGTCACCGACGGCGTGGGTCTGCCGCAGCCGTCGGGCGATACGAGCAACTGCCAGCCGGATGGCGGCTCCTGCGTGCGCGGCGTCGTCGGACGCCGCCGCTATGTCATCCATGACTAGTAACAGTAGGCTTATTAAGTTGAGTTGAGCACCCTCGACGCGAAAGACGGCCGGAAGACGCGCCTGAGACACGCCGAGGGCATGGACGGACCTACCGGTGGCTGCCTAACAGCGGCTGCCTAACAGCGGCTAAGGCTGCTGAAGAAGCTGAAAGGACTGCGCGGCGGAGCCGTTGCAGGAACTCTGGACCAGCCGCGTCCCGTCCGCCGAACCGGCAGGTGCGCTGAGGCACTTCCCGCTGTGCCGGGCCGTGAAGTGGTAGCGGCCACCGGTCTCCGGGACCGCTTTCCACTGCTGGTTCGCACCGCCGCTGTAACTCCACAGCTGGAGAGGGGCGTTGTCGGCGACCGACACATCGGTCACGTCGATGACCTGCTGGGTGTTGCCGCGGATGCCGATGCGCGAGTAGCCGGCGTCGGTGGCACGGATCTGGTACTGCTGAGCGGTGGTGCCGTTGCAGGTGTACTGCTGTATCGCTGTCCCGTTGGCGGTGGCCGCGGACTTGGCGTCCACGCACTTGCCGTTGCCGCTGTTGACGAGTGAGTACCACGCGGTCTCGGAGATGGGCCCGGAAGGCGGCGTCGTACCACCACCGTCACCCACCTCGCCCGTGCCGAGCCACTTCAGGCTGTCGATCAGGAAGCGGTTCTGGGTCTCGCTGGCGAAGGTCGAGGACAGCCGCTGATTGGTGTTGTAGTTCATGTCGTTGTGGCCGAAGTTGGCGTACACCATCTTGTAGCCGGTGTTCGTCCACAGGATTGGGTAATAGCCGCTGGTCCAGGACTGGTTGGGGTCCGTGCCGAGCGGGAAGCTGACCGGGTCGACCGACGCCAGGATCTTGATGCTCGGGTTCTTCCTGAGGTCGTTGCTCCAGCTGTACCACTCGCTCACCGCGGAGGTGAACGTGTCGGGCAGGTTCGCGGTGTTGGGCAGGGACTTGTCCTCGACCTTCAGCGTGGCGGCCTCGGGACCCCAGGTGTTGGTCTGAAAGTTCCCGGAGCCGAGGAACTGGTTGTAGTACCAGGGCCATTCACCGGAGTTGGTGGTGAACGCCGATACGTGGAAGCCCAGCCAGCCGCCGCCGTTACGCATGTACTGCTCGAACCCGGCGCGTTGGGCGGCCTCGTGCGGCGCGTCGTCCAGGAACAGGACCACCTGGTACTGCTGGAGGTCGGCGGGGTTGGCGAGCCGACCCCAGTCGGTCGTCGCGGTGTAGGAGAAGTTGTTGGCGGCCGCGGTCTGCGGGAACCACACGTTCGCCTCTTTGACGAAGTCGATGTGGGCGGCGTCGTATGTCCCGTTGTAGAAGGCCAGCACCTTGAACGCCGGTGCGGCCGGCGCCGCGACGGCACCGGAGGCCGGCGCGGCGGCTAACCCCAACACCACGCCCAGCACCGCGAGCAACCCGAGCCAGACCTGCTTCGCACGGGCCTTGTACCTGGTCATCGTCATCCGAGGACGATCCTTTCCTCTGCCTGTCCGACACACACCAGTCGATGTCGTGAATATGACAAACAAGCGCGCGGGAGACGCGGCTCCTCCGTGATTGAAGAAGCGAACCGACCCTTCGTCAAGGGTTTGGTATGGACCAATCGAGCGTCTGCCCGCACACGCACGGCAGCCGTGCCCGCACAGTGGGTGCGGACACGGCTGCCGTGAGAACGAGCGTGCTTTCTAGGGGAGTTCGGCATCCCGACGACTCAGGGACGCCTGAGCCGTCGAACGCACACGCTCAGGCATCCTGGAGTTCGACAGTGGGCACGGGCAGGGTCGACAGCCTGCGCGCGTCGAGCGGGGAGGACCGGCGGTCGAGCCGCTTTTCGAGCAGCTGCCGGGCATCCTCGGAGTGCCCCGCCCCCACCATCGCGTACAGCAGCGTCTCCTCGATCACCTCGCGCTGGGCCGCGCTCCCACCGATCTTGCCCAGTGACGGCAGGACCCGCCGCAGGCCGCGTACCGCCGCGTCCCAGCGCTCCTCCACCACGGCCTCCAGCGCGTCGCACAGCGGCACGACCACCTCGCGCTGTATCTCGTCGGCCTGTTGGGCGTGCGTACGCAGCCGCCGCAGGGCGGGCAGATCCCCGCCCGCCGCACACGCGACCGCGCTGTGCAGCGCCGCGAACGCGCTGCTCGGGCTCTCGATCACCTCGCGCGGCACCGCGTCGAGCACGTCGTCCACCGGCAGCCGCCCCGACCAGTGGTGGCACATCCGCGCGCGCCAGAGCATGGAACCGGAGTCGACCAGGACCCGCACGCCGCTCACCCGGCCGGGGGCCAACTGGCTGTACCAGCGCCTGCGTACGGTGGACGAGTCGTCCAGCGCGAGTTCGTGCAGCGCCGCGTGCCAGGAGAAGTGCGCCCGGTGCACGGCCCCGCAACCCCGGCCGGCGATCCACTGATCGAGCCACTCACGGCCCTTGTCGTGCGCGCCGGACTCGTAGTTGACGTGGGCGAGGGCATGGGCCGCGTTGCCGGAGCCCGGTTCTTCGGCGAGCGCCCGCAGCGCCAGCTCACCGGCCTCCTCGTGATGCCCCTGCTCCTGGCGGACGAAGGCGTACAGCGAGGTGTGGAACCAGTGGCCGTCGTACGTCGGCGCCGTCTCCTTCAGGAGCCGGAACGCCACGTCGTCCTCAAGGCAACTAACCCCGGAGAAGGCGATGGTGGGCACCGCGACGCTGAGCGCCAGCGCGTCGCCGGGGTATTGCCCGAGATGGTCGATGACGGCCTTGTCGTCAGCGCCCTTTATCCGCCGCGTGACCGCGCGTACGAACGACCGCTCGCGTTCGTCGCCGCGCTCGGTGACACTGCGCTGCGCGTCCGCGAGAGCACGCGGCACATCCACCTCCTCGCCGCACTCGTGGCCGAGCAGGGCGAGAGCCGCGTGGCCCATGGCGAAGCCGCGGTCGAGTTCCGTGGCGCGCTCGAACGCCTCCGCCGATCCGCCCCGTACGGTGATGACTTGATTGAGCCCCTTGCGGAAAGCGGCCGCGGCGGCTCCGTGCGTGGACAGCGGAAGCCCGAACTGGTCGACGGGACGGCGGGCCCGCTGCGGAGCGGGCCGTGTGTGTGGCGTCAGCAGGCTCAAGGCGATGTCCTGCGCCTGGACGCGGATCTCGGGGATCGCCGTGGTCTCCCACAACTCCCCGCGCCTGGCGGCCCCCAGGGTGTACAGCGGCCGTTCGGCCCGCACCGAGGCGTCCCGCAACCGGCCGTCCTCGGTGGCAACTCCCATGCCCAGCGGGCCCGGAACCACCAGGCCCTCGGCAACCAGCCCCTGCCACAGGGGGACTTGTCACTGGTCTGCTCCGGTCCCGTGCAGTCCACCACGCGGTCGACACGCAGCGTACGGCCGTCCGCGAACGTGACGGCGAGGCCGTCCTCGCCCAAGTCGCTCACGGACGCGATCTCCCCGGCGCGCACCCGGAGCCGGCGGGCCGCCAGCGCGCGGTCGACGGCTTCGGCGCTGGCCGGGGACATCCGGTGCCTGAACGTGTTCCACAGGGAGGCGTCCGTGCGGAGGAAGTCGTCGCGTTCCTTGTCCGTCAGGTTCTGCCAGAGGCTTGAGACGACCGGGCGCATCCCGTCCAGAGCGGGCCGCCAGTCGCCGCAGTCACGGAGCGCCGAGGCGATGTGCTGCCGGACCGCCCGGCGCAGCCGGTCGAACGGCAGCCCCGTGGCGCCCTGCGGAAGCGGCTGCGCGGGCAGCGGGACCATGGCGTGCCGCTGCGGCAGCAGCCCGTGCCGCGACACGGCGTGGACGACGCGGCCCGGACGGTCCAGCATGACCGCGAGGTCCACGGCCGTCAGCCCCGTACCGACCAGCAGGACGTCCTCGTCATCGCGTACGGCGTCGAGAACACCGGGCGTCCAGGGCCGGTTGATGAACCGGTCGGACGCGCGCAGCTCCGCCGGAGCCCACCGGCTGTCGCCGTGGACGGGCCCGGTGGCGAGCACCACACCGTCCGCCTGCACACTCTCGCCGTCCGCGAGGCGCACGCTGGCACGCCCACCGGCGGGCCACTTCACGCCGGTCACGGTCGTACGGAGACGGCGCCAACTGTGCCGTGAGACTGCATGATTGCCTGGCCGAGCGTGTCGGCGAGGTAGGCGCCGTAGCGGTACCGGCTGACGAAGTCGGCCGCGGTGACGGTCGGTTCGCCGTGGCGGCAGAGCCAGCGGACGAAGTGCCCGGGGTCGTCCGGGTAGCAACTCATGCCACCCGCAGGCACGTTGAGCCGGAGCTTCGGGTCGTCGATGGCGTACGCCGTACCGCGCCCGGCCTCACCGGTCGGATCGATGAGCATGAGGTCCAGAGGGATCCGGCGTCTTCTGGCCGTTGCGCACAGCTGGATGGCCACCAAGGCACCCGCTGCTCCCGCACCGATAACAGCCAGACTAGGACGACACGGACCTGAAGACACTGGTACCTCCAGCACAAAGCTGACCAGGGAAGACGCGTATGACGTAGTTCACTATTCCGATGAACAACATGGCTGGCAACCCCTACCTTCCTCGTGCGCCGCGAACGCCATGTCAAAACAAGGCTGTAGTAACTGACCGGCCACCTGGGGCCCGCGCCATGAGAGATTGAACTGTGAGGATTTCAGCTAGAACGGACTACGCGGTCAGAGCCATGGCGGAGCTTGCCAGCCATCCGGACGACCCGCTCAAGGCGGAGGACGTCGCGAGCCGCCAGGACATCCCGGTCCGCTTCCTGTTCGTCGTACTGCGCGAACTGCGCCAGGCCCGCCTGGTGCACAGCCGCCGGGGCCCGGAGGGCGGCTACGTACTCGCCCGCCCGGCCCAGGACATCACCCTGGCCGACATCATCCGCACGATGGACGGCCCCCTGGTCAGCGTCCGCGACCTCAGGCTGACGGACCTGACGTACCCGGGCTCGGCGGCCCTCCTCCCCGACGTATGGCGCGCGGTACGCACCAGCCTGCGCGAAGTCCTGGAAAGCACCACCCTGGCCGACCTGGTGGCGGGCACACTCCCGCCCCCGGTACGCGCCAGGGCCCAGGCGTACAACGACGACGTGCGGACGTACCCGCTGGACCTGGACTGACGGCGGGAGGCGGGTGCGCGGGGCCAAGTGTGCGGGGCCGGGTGTGTGGAGCCGGGGCTCCGATCCGCCGGTTCCGCCGGGCAGCCGCACCGCCGTCGCGCCGCCGATCCGCCGGACCGCCGATCCGCCGGACCGCGGAGCCACTGCCCCACCAGTCCTCAAGGCGATCGACGGAAAGCTGGTCCAGGTCTACGACAGGCAGGCCATCGAGGAGTTGCTGGACGATGTCTTCGACGGCATCGTGATCGCCAGGGGCGACGGCAGGCAGCATGAGGGATCCGCGACGACGTGGCCCTGCGATGGGTCCGGCACTGCATGGCGAGACACCCACGGAGCGCACAGCCGTGACCTCACTCAACCCGAGCCAACGCCCGCACCACTGCGATCCCCTGCCCTGACGTGCGCCGAGCGGGGGCTCAGCCGTTGCCGGAGTGGCGGGTGAAGATCTCCTCGGAGGAGGCCTGACAGCAAGTGCGCAGGACACCGGGGCAGCAAGGCGCGGCGCAGTCGGCTGAAGCCGCTCACAGGCACGCGCCGTGCTGTTGTGGGGATGCCGGCCTACTGGCGTCCCACGACCGTGCATCCCTCACAGCGAGGGGTGCCAGGCGTATCGCGCCAGGTCCTCCGAGCATGCCTGGACAACTGCCCAGACACGGCTGACCGAGGCGCCCGCGCCTGCGGAGAGGGAGAGTTCCGTCATCGCCGGGGCCTTCGCCGAGTGCCCCGTGCGCACGGCGCAGCTGACGGATGACAGCGGGGCGGTGGTGTCCTGCGGGGCGCGTACGGTCACCTTGAGTTCGGCGCCCTTCGTCGTGGCGCCCTCGGCCTCGATCAGTGCCTTCATCTTGGCCGCGAGCGGCGCCGCGCCCTCCCCCAGTGAGCCACCCGGCAGAGGAACGGTGCGGTCCAGAGCCTCCACGCCGATGCCACGCAGGGTCGTGACGGTCAGCCGCAGGTCGCGGGCGCTGAACACCTGACGGTGGTGCAGGACGTACACGGCCACCAGTGCGGTACGTACGGCGTTGGCGAGCGACTTCCCGTCCTCCGTCGGCGGTGCGCTCCAGGCCCACCGCCGAGCGGCGATCCTGTGCGGGGCACGTCCTTCCGTCAGCGTGGCGAAGCCTTCGCGCACGGTGTCGCCGAGTTGCCAGCGCCCCCCGTGATCGATGGAGAAGAGGCGCCCTTCCTCGTCGACCGCGAGCAGCGCGTCTGTGTCCGTGCGGCCGAAAGGGAACAGCCGGGAGCCCGTGGACTCACCGAGAAGCGTCAACGGGCGCAGCGCGTGCCGGGCTTCCGTAGGATCGACCACACATCCCGTGGCTGCCACGTCGTGACCGGGTCCGGCCGGGCGTAGGTGCAGTCCGTGGAATTCGCGCAATGCCCGCTCGGCAGCCGGGAACAGCACCCACGTCGCTCCATCGGCCACCGGCTCGACGAGTGCGACAGTCCTGAGCACAGCTGACAGGGCGTCGTCCCTGACGTCACGACCGTCGTACCAGCCGGCGGCCGCCAGCGCGTCCTCGCCCCGTGTCATGAGCCGATCACGTCAATGCCGAGCCGGTCGAGCAGCGCCGAGCAGGAGCGGCACACCTGTGCCGGGGTGCCGTGCTCGGGGTCGCCGTGGCCGCGGATCTTCTGTGCGACGAGGGCGGCACCGGTGAAATGCGTGGCGGCATCGTCGAGAGTCGTCGTTCCCCCGTCGCTGCGCCGACGGCCCAGCCCCCACATCTGGTCCGAGACCAGAGCGGACTCGGCGCAGTATCCGATGAAGGGCTCGCGCTGCTCCACGGGCAGTGCGTCGAAGAACTCCCGCACGGCGGGGTGAAGATCGGGCTGGTCGTCGCCACCGAGATTGGTGTGGCTGAAGATCTGGCCGTGGACGAGCAGTGACGCGGCCACGCCGGGAACGAGGTCAGACAAAGTAGTCCTCCGCATCTTCCATCTCACTGCTCATCAGGCTCATCAATGCCTCATACTTTTCGCGCCCGAGATAATATGCCCCGGTGTGGTGCGAAAAGAAAAACCGACCGCTTTCGTCCATTAGTATGGTGGAGCCGTCGTACGTGTCGTATCCGACAGGGAAGAGCTTCGTGCCGAGATCTCCGGCCAGCTCAGAGATCTCCTCAGCGTCTCCCTTGAAGACGAGATGCGGGGTGAATATCGCGAAGTTCTCCGGAGCGGTGTCGATGACGGCTCGAAGGAACGCGTGCTCCCGGACGAAAGAGAGGGCAGGCGCGGAAGGCTCGATGTCCACACCGTAAGAACGGTATCGCGCGACCACGGCCGCGATCGCTTCGGACGCCTCCTCCCCGACATCGCGTCCCGGGTACCATCCGGCTTCTGTCAGCCACGCATCTACTTCTTCGGCTGTGGAAAGTATCGGCATCGTCGCCCTCATCCTAACTGTGTGCCGTGACACCGATCAACGGGAGAATTCTTGAGCACGAGCGACACGGCTCTTTGTAATCGCCATGGTTCTTGAACCCGGTGGGCGAGTCCTGTTCTCCGATTTGAAGAGAGTAGACGAGTGCTCCGCTCATCACTCTGCGAATGTCTTCCGGTGTACGGATCGCTACGTTATCCCTTTCTTCTATACCATGGAGTCGGTCGGATACAAGCGCGATCTCGGCGCACTTGCCATGCCCTGCGCCCGGGTTCTCGTTGTCCGCTCGAATCTCCTTCTCCACTTGATCCACGACGCTCTTGAGCGCGGGGTGGGTGTCGAGCAGCGACTGACCATGCCGTTTTGTGGAGCTCGAGTGGCTCGTCAGCGTTCCCTCGTGCAGCAGACCACCCGCGCACGACTTCACCAGACGGTCCTTGCCTGGCGGATTGTGCCCTGCCTCCTGATCGCGGGCGTCGTCGGCCAGGCCGCGCGTTTCCCGGACGAGGGCATCCCGCTGCTGCTCCTCGCTGAGATGGTTTACGTCAAGTGCGTCGCGTCGATGGTGTTTCATTTTGCCGGCACTCTTCCCGTGCCAACCCGGCTGCGGGCTCATCGGCTTCCCGTTGGGGCCTCCGCCGGACTTGCCGCTTCCTCTTCCCCCTCCGCCGCCGTTTCCGCCGACCCCGCCTCCGTCCATGCCGCCGAGGTCGCCCTCGTCCTTGCCGGCCCGGGACTGGATCTTCTTTATGCCGTCGCGGATATCCTGGTCGGTGTCTTTGTGGGTCTTCGAGCTTTCGGTGATGGAGTTGGGCAAGGTCTTGCCGACGTGGTCGCCAAGGTCCCCCAGTGCTTTGCCGAGCTTCTCCGTGACGCCTTCGATGGTCGTGTCGAGGACAGCGGTGAGGGATTCCTTGCCCTTGGCGCGGCCGTGGTGGTTCTTGACCTTGGTGAGTTTGCCGCCAGTCTTGTCGCGCATGGAGACCTGTACGCCGGCCAGGTGCAGGCCCGTGTTGCCGTGCGCGTCGTGGTCGATAACCGGGCCTCCGCCAGGGCCCGGACCGCCCGGCCCTGGCCCGGAGTTGAGCTGGAGTTTGTCCTTGCCGGCCTGCACCGTCTGGTCGGTGTTGATGCCGTTCTGCACGCCGACGACGTTCAGCGCGGTCTGGATGGCCAGGTCCGCCACGACGTTCTCGATCGCGGCGACCGCGGGTTCCGTGAGAGTGGCGACGATCTCCTCGACGGCCGCCTCCGCCATCTCCTTGAGGATTCTCTTGAACGCGATACGGGTGGCCGCGATCTTCGCCCCCGCCAGGAGCGTCGACAGACCGGCCGTCACCGGAGCGAACGCGAGCGTTACCCCCACCGTGGCGCACAGGTCAGCCAGTTCACCGACCGCTGCTATCTTCCGGGCCACGATGAGGTCCGCGACGCGGTCGAGTGCGCCCGCGATGATCCGAGCCGCCTTCGCCAGGTCTTTGTGTTTGCCCTGCACCTTGGACCAGTGCGCGTCCAGGGCGGTCAGTGATTCGCTCTGTCCGCTGGAGAGCAGCCGCTGGATGTGCTGATGCGCGGCGTGTCCGTCGTCGTCCGCGTCATCCGCGAACTCCCGTAACGCGTCCGCCATGTCGCGGTACACGTCCTCGTCAACGTTGGGCCAGCCGACCCCGACCAGGTCGAGCATCGTGTCGACGCCCTCAGGAATGGTGTAACCCACGCCGCAACGGTCTCCCTTCCCCACGGCCGGATCAATCACAGCAAGAGCAGCTCAATCGTGCCATGAGACGCACTCGTCATCCCAAGTGGTTCCAGGGGGGTGTCCGTTGGGTGCCGCAAGGGGCGGCCGACTGTCGGCCGGGCCTGCCGAAGACGCCTGGCCCGTCGCCCGCCCCGACGGCGCTGGCTTCGTCACTCGCTTCCAGGTCGACTCCGCCGTTCTCGCCCGTTGCCCCGGACAGCCAGGCCTGGTGCCAGACCGTCCTAGAGCCGCGGATGCGCCGCGAGGCGGTATCCGTGACGGCCGCCGCCCAGGCCGAGGTACCAAGTGGCTTGATCACTCTCGCCCGTTACGGTGCGGCGGCGCCTCCGCGCCATTTCTCCCAGCACTAGCCAGAAGTCACGGGGCCACGGCATGGTCAGCGGGTCGAAGGAATAGTCCTTGACCGTAGCCTTCTTCCACAGGGTCACGGCGCGCTCGGCCTCGCCCGAAAGAAGGCGCGCAGTCGCCAGGTGGCCTCGGGCAGCGGAATAGTCTCTCTCCTCTGCGGCATTCACGAGGGCAGGCCAGAGATCTCACACCAGGTGCTGCTGGAGTTCCCGGAGGTGATTGCCGGTCTTCTCGCAGATCGAGGCGCCCACGTTCCGGTTCACTTCATCCAACTGACGGTCGAGTTCATCGAACCGGTCGTCGTCCCAACCATGCTTATCGACGAGTTGCCTCCAGAGCCCCCAGGACCGCTCAGCCTCTGTCCGCGCATTCCCCTCCAGTTCTTCCTGCGTCAGCTGGGGGAAATCCTGATCACTTGGCGCGTCGAGGTCCAAGGTGTTGGGTCGTGAGCTCGTATCGCCGCCAAACCTGATCCGAGTGAGGACCTTCAGCAGACGAAGCGAGGTGTCGATGCCATCATCACAAACCAGGTTGCAGATGTCCGCGATGTCCTGGGCGAAATCATCCCAGTCAGTCTCGGCAATGTGGTCATCGAGCTGATCGGCCAGCCAATCCGCCGAGCCTCGGAATCGTGGGTCTTCCAGGAGCTCCTCGATCTTGGCATCGAGCCGGTCCACGACCGCCTCGGGAGTCTCCAGCTCCCGCTGGGCTGCTACTTCGCGCTGCTTGCGCTCGGCGGCCTCTCGGTGTTGGTCACGACCGACCCGGGCGGCCGGAAGGCGAGTCTGAAAGGCTCGCATCTTCTCGGCCATCACCGGGTCAATCTCATCCAGCAGCCCGATGGCCTGCATCTGATGCCCGAACTGCACGATCGAGTCCGATGCGAGACAGCACAGCAGACTCGTCGCGTCTGTAGGAGCACGCTGGGCCACGGCCGTCGCCATCGCGAGCCGGTCCGCGCTCGCCGCACCCTGGTGCGCCACAAGTTGCTCCACAGCCCCGGGAACATAGCTGGGCGAGTGCTGGTATCCGGCGAGAGCCAGGCCAACCCTCTTGCGCGTCGTCAACGGGGCTGTCTCGTCCTGGGCGAAGAGGTTCGCGGTCCACACGGCCCACCCGTCACGCACCGCGTCCGCCAACCAGCCCCAGCCGTTCTTTGGTAGCAGGTTTCGAGCCTCCGCGTAGCCCGCGTCCTTCGCGCGATGCACCAGAGCGTCAGCTGCCCGGTGACTATTCCTGCCGGATGGTCTTTGCCTCCCGCGACGTAGCAGAGGCCGACGGTGTACTCGGCATAGGAATATCGCGGCCGGTCAACGTTGACCCCGGACATGCGCAGGGCGAAGCTGGCCTGGGTGGACAGCAGTTCTCGCCGAACAGAGACACTCCGGATCCACATCTGCATCAAGTGGAGGGAACAAGAATCGCTCATCTCCATCGGAAACCCCCGGCATCCCATGGTGAACCCGTGATTAATCCGCGCCGAGAGGAACGGAAAGCTCCCGGACCCGCATTGCCGTCACGAGAAACCCGCGGCACCGCAGATCGACACCGTCACAGTGGCCGGGCGCACCGCTACGGACATGTTCCGCGGCTCATCACGGAGTGGACCGGACACCGTACGGCCGCTTCTGCTCCCCGGGAGCATGGGAATGAGCCCCCGCGTCAGGTCCCCGCAAGTCCACCAAATGTCCGTCCGCACCACCCGCAGCGGACTCACCGCCCACTGCGCAACCGGGCTGATCACCGGCCCATGCACGCCCTCAGCCAACCAGCACCCTGAACCGCAGAAGGGGCAACGTCAGCCCCGTTCGCGCTGAGACGGCGACAAGCACACCCGCAAACCGACGCAGGGAACAGAACGGTCCAACCACCCGCCTGTCCGTTCCCCTCCGCATTCGCCGCCCGTTCTTCGCCAACTACAGAACCAGCAGGTCAGGAGCAGTTGCCTACTTCACTGCCCCTTTCAGAGGCGGATCCCCGCAACCGTCGCTCGCCCACATCCGCTACCCTGTTCCTTGGCTAGTGACTGGTACGCCATGTTGTCTGCTCGACCAGCAACGCAGGGGATGTGGCGCCACCGCTGACCAGTGGGTTTGTACTCTTGCCGAGGATCTGCACTCTGGACTTCTCGACAAGGTTTTCCACAAGCCCCCGCCTTCGTGGGATGTGTCGAAAATTCCGTCGTCGCAGCTCAGGCCTGATGCCATGCGACGCCTCCAAACGCTGCAGCGCTGAATCCCAAACGCCTCTGCTGTGTTTTGCGGCTCACGACACAGGGCAACCCCGGTTGGCCGCACACGGCTGGCGCTCTGGGGGTGAGGGGCTCACCCCGAGGAAGGCTCAAATATTGCTACTTGAATAGTCGGCTGTGCAGTCTTGCAGGGTGCCCACTTCCTCCACCACACAGCGGCTCATCGACCGCCGCGTCTACCTGCTCCTCCTCGATGACCAGGACCGCCCCGCGAAGTCTCGTCGGAGGGTGCCGTCCTCCTCGGCTCGGCCTACGCAGAAGGATGACTTCCCGATGGCCGCGTCTTTCTTCGCTAGGGACTGTAAATCGTTCGGCTCTGTCCCGTAATCGGTGGTAGCGCTGTGTAGCGGTCATTGAAGGAGGATGCGGTGGCGGAGCAGGGGGAACCCGGCTCGGCCGTGCATCTGCCTCATGATTCGTTTGGTTCTGGTGTTGACGCCTTCGGTGCGGCCGTTGTGGTACGGGAGGTGAGTCCGGCGTTGACGGCGGCGCGGTCGAGTTCGAGGCCGTTCGCGAAGGAGTGCAGATGAGGCAGATCGACTGCGCGGACCTGGACGATCCAGCGTGAGAGCCCGTCGGCGTTTCCTTCGCGAGGCGTCAGGAGCTGGGCGAAGTCCGCAATGCGGGCGGCCAGTTGGGTCATCTCGGGGCAGGCGGCGGTGAGCCGGGCCAGAAGGTCGTGATGTTCGGTCTTGAGGTTGTCGGGCCTGGTGAGGAGCATCCGGGCGAGCCGGCGTGGGGAGATGTGGCTGCGGTCGGCGTCCGCGCGGCCTTGGTTGATGTACTTGTGCAGGAGGTTGAGGCAGCCTTCGTAGCCGAGGGACTTGATCTCTTCGAAGAGGTGCTTGACGGGGACGGCAGGGTCCTCAGCCCGGCGTTTGCGCAGGTGCTCGCGGTAGGGGTCGACGAGGCTGGTGCGGTATTTGGGGACGCGGAGCATCCGCTCGGGCCGGTCGGCTCGTGCGTAGCGTTTGACGGTGTTCAGGGCCAGTTGCAGACGGCGGGCGCATTCGAGCAGGCCCACGCCCTGATTGAGCAGGTCATGGACCTGGTGCCAGCGTTCCAGGGTGGTTCGGGCGCGTGGCCCGTCGTAGATGGGTGCGTCCAGTACGGTGGCCCAGCAGCTGCTGTGCGCCTTCACCTCGCTGAGGGCGGCTTCGCACAGGTTGTGCCACAGATGCCACCTGTCCGCGACCTGGACCGCGTCGGGCAGGGCGCGGCGGATGGCCTCGGCGTAGGTGGCTGAGCCGTCGCGGCACACGACCTCGACGCCCGAATGCTCGCGCAGCCACGCCTCCAGCGTGTCGGCCGTGCGGTCAGGCAGCACGTCGATCCGCTCATGTGTCTCGGCGTCGATCACCACGGTGGCATAGCGGTGCCGCCGGCGCAGGGCGAAATCGTCGACACCGATCACGCGGGGCACCCTCCCGGTCGGCAACGGGATGCGCAGCAGGGTGCGCAGGGCCGTGTGACGCGACAGGCCCACCGCGAGTATCGCCAACAAACGTGATCCCGCCCGGCCCGCTAACTCTTTGACCACGGCCTTGACCTGCGTGGTCAGACGAGCGGTGCGTCGCTGGTATCGCTCCAGCACCCCGGGCACCTGTTCGCGGAAGGTGTGGCGGCAGCCTCGCGTGGGGCACACCAGACGCCGCACCCGCACACGGACCACCACCCGTCGCCCGTCGACCGGAACGTCGGCCACCGTCCGCCAGTGATAGCCGTGCACCCGTCCCGACGAGGCCCCGCACACCGGGCAGACCGCGGTGTCCAGCGGCGTCCGGGCCCGCGCCACGATCTGCTCACCCTCGTCGGCCACATCCTCCATGACCAGCGGGGACAGACCTGAAAACACCGTCTGCACAAGCTCGTTGACATCCATCACATGAAGGTCAACGACCCTCACAACTCTCCGTCACCACCGAATGTGAGACAGGGCCGTTCGATTGACAGACCCCGTGGCCGGAGATATCCGTACGCCGGCGCGCTGCTGGCTGGGCGTGGGGACAGCCAGCCAGCGGGTGCCCCCTCCCGACGCTGCCCGCCTTCCACCGTCAGCGAAGGCGTCCACACGCAACTGCCGTTCCTTACGCATGCGGGGCCGTTGTCAGTGGGATGCGGTAGACGTTGTGTCGTCAACGGGTCGAGGGGGGAAGCCGGTGGCGGCACCGTACAGTCCGGTCAGCACCCTGCGCCGCGGAGAGCACATCCCTCCTGCGTCAAAGTCTTTCATTAGGGTTAAAAACCTGAACTTCGGGGATGAAATGCCTCTGGCGCACGGTGAGAGCAGTCGGGGGTGGCCGCGTGGAGTATGGGTGAACTACCCCACCCGGCCGGCGCATGGGGTAGCGCCCTCTTCGGCGTCCGACCTGCGGAGACGATGACCAGGTGACTTGTCTGCCCTATCATCCGTTGCGCGCTGCACATGTGGGGTGTCACTACATCCGGCCGCCGCAAACGGCACATCCTCAAGGGTCCGACAAACTACGGAACTTGTGATCAAATGGTGAAGGATATGCAGCTATGGCGCCGGGGGGCGCTGCGCCCTGGGGAGGGGCGACCTGCACAACAAGCGGGGGCGAGATCGTGAAGCAGGGTCACGTGAGCGGCGTAAGACGACTCGGTACCTTTGTGCGGATATCGGGGGGTCCGGGGATCGGCAAAGTCGGGGAGGTAGATGGAGAGCGCGTGCGCGTTGACTACTTCGAGTCGCCGACCGCGACGATCGCACAATCGCAGTGGGTGGCGGACCACCTGGTGCACCGGGTCCTCCTGGAGCGCGAGGAGCGCATCTGGTGGAGGAGTCCGGACGGGCTATGGAACGCGGGTCGCGTCATACAGGCAGAGCCCGCCCGGCGTTCCTACATCGTCAGGTTCCCCAATGTGGACTACGACCTGCCTGTTCGTGAGGAGCATCTCCACGTTCGGTGGGATCGCCCGGTGCTGGATCCCGCTGCGGATCTGACCGTCCGTGGTGGAAGCACGACGCCGTACCGAGACGCGAGACTCCCCGTCCTTAAAAACCTCGTCCGGCAGCGTGGTGCCTGTGCCGACATGAGTACGTTCCTCTCGTCGACGGTGGAGATCTTTCCGCATCAGGTGAACGCCGCGCTCACGGTCCTCTCCGACCCGGTACAGCGGTATCTGCTGGCCGATGAGGTCGGCCTGGGGAAGACGATCGAGGCCGGGTACGTCGTTCGTCAGATCCTCATCGATAATCCGGCTGCGTGCGTGGTGGTCGTCTCGCCAGTCGCTCTTCGCCGACAGTGGCTGTCTGAGCTCAAGGACAAGTTCCACATCGGGGACTTCCCTGATGCGACGATCGTCGTCACCAGCCACGAGACGCCCGAGAAGTGGGCTGGATACAAGCATGCCGACCTCGTCGTTGTGGACGAGGCCCATGCGCTCGTGCAGGCAGGTCCGGATGAGACGCCTTACAAGGAGTTGTGCGCACTAGCGCACTCGGCCGAGCGACTGCTGCTGCTGTCCGCCACCCCCGTGACGTCGGGCTACCTGACGAACCTTGGCCTGCTGCACCTGCTCGACCCAGAGCTCTACTCGTGGGAGAGGCGTCAGGACTTCGAGGACCGTTATCGCATGCGCGAGCAGTTGGCCAACTCGGTCTACTCCCTGAACCCGCAGTACACGTATGTCATCCGGGACAGCATCGACGAGATTCGAGCACAGGTACCCTCGAGTGACGTGCGTCTGGCCCAGCTCGCAGACGAGGTCCTCGACATGCTCGACGAGGATGACGAGGTGAGCGACCCCGATCAGCAGGATGAGTTCGCCCGTCGGGTTACCGAACTGCGCGCTCACATCAGTGAGACGTACCGGATCCACCGCCGAATGATTCGAAACCGGCGCGAGGCGGTGCTACAAGAGGCCAGCGGCCCGGACGCCGAGGCACTTCCCTATGAGGTGCGCGGCCGCCAGCGTCCCGAAGCCCTCTACTCCCCCTCCCCCGTCGTAGAGGCAGGGAGTGAATTCGTGATGCTCTGGTGGAACTCGGTGCGCGAGCACCTGGAGAACGAGGGGCTGAGCGATCAGCTCTCGAAGTACGCCATGCCCTTGGCGGTTCTCACGTCGCGGGCGCCCGCGCTTCCGTACGACGCCATCGATGCGCTGCGGTGGCGGGTGAGGGCCGACGCCGATGCTGGCGAACGTGCGGGGCTCTCACTACGGGAGCGGGAACTGCTGCGCGGTGTGCCGGTAGTTGCCTGCGAACAGACCCTGCTGGCCGAGGCTGAGGAAGACTGGCCTGCGGGGGGCGAGCCGAGCACGGAGAATCTGAAGGACATCATCCGGGCGTTCCTTCCTGTCATGCGGAAGGCACAGCGCACCGTGGTTTTCTGTGGACCCGGCCGACTAGCTGGCGCGCTCACAGGTCGGTTGCGCTCCGACTTCCCGAAAGTAGTGATCACCGAGCACACGCGTAGCATCGGCGCGGCTCAGGCTGCAACCGACGTCGCTCGTTGGGCAGACCCAACGCCTGGGCAGGCGGTTCTCCTCGTCGATGACACGGCCGAAGACGGCTTGAACCTGCAGGCAGCCGACTGTGTTGTCCATCTGAGGCTTCCCTGGTCCCCCAACCAACTCGAACAGCGTCTTGGCCGCGTTGATCGCTATCCCGGTCCGGCTCTGCCTGGAGCGGTTGGTCCCGCGCTTCAGTTCCGACTGGCTGAGGAGAACGGCCCGGACGGCTCTTTCACGGAGGCATGGGCCGCCCTTCTCGGGGATGGTTACAGGGTCTTCGACCGTTCTGTTTCCACTCTGCAGGACGCCATAGCCCAGTCGGTCACCAGCGTATGGACTGGTGCAGTCGAGGTTGGGCCGGAAGGGCTTGTGACGCAACAGGAGGCCGTGGATGCACGGCTCGGCAAGGAACGCAACGAGATCCGCAAGATGGACCTTTTGGAGTCCATCCACGTGTCGACGCAGCGCCTGCGCAGCGTTCCGGCTGCGCTGGCGAAAGTCGAGCTTGATTGGTCCGAGACGCAAAAGGCGCTCCTCGCGTACACGGACGCCACCGGAGGGGGTATCAAGCTCCGTTACCTCGATCGTTCCATCCAGGGATCCCCGGCTTGGCGCTTTCTGATCAACGACGGCTCGACCCGTCCGCTTCTTTCTCCTCGTCACTGGAAGCGGGTCAAGGATCGCCTCCCTGACGATGAGATCGCTCACGCGATGTTCAACCGGTCACGCGCGCTGCGCAGTCGCGACGCACGACTGTTCCGCGTCGGCAATCCCTTGGTGGACATGCTGTCCGATGCCGTCCTCAACGACAGTCTTGGGCAGAGTGCCGCCTTCAGGCGGATCGACCGCGGGATGCCGCCGGGGCAGGGCCCGCAACCGTACTTCGGTTTCGATTTCCTCATCGAGGCGGACACCTCTGCCGCACTGAAGCACGTCAATGGCAGTGCGGACGCCGGAAGGGCTCTGCGTCGCCAGGCGGATCGGGTCTTCCCTCCTGTCATCAGGCGCGTTTGGATCGAGTCGGGCACGAACCGGCCCGTGACCACGGACGCCCAGTTGGCCTTCCTGAATCGTCCGTACGACAAGAGCAAGGGTGACCGCAACTACAACAGCCAGCGTGCTGCGGAGTTGTTCGAGGTCTTCGGAGGCCAGGAGCACGCGGCCAAGTACGTGCGTGACGCCCAGCAAGCAGCGCTGGGGTTTCTGCACCAGCACACGGATCTCACGGCAGTCTGTCAGGACGCTCAGCACAGGGCACTGGAGGTCTCCGCGGTTTTGCACTCGCAGGCCCAAGCGCGGCAAGCGGCTGGCCGGCTTCTTCGTGACACCGAAAGCCTGGTCACCGACGCGGAGGTGCTGACTTCTCTTGCCGAAGGGCTGTCGCGACCCGTTGTCCGGGTCGTGGCCGCTGCCTGCCTGGTGCGCCGCGGATTGGAATTGGCCTACTGATGTCTGAAGACACATGGGTGAGAGCTCAGCACCTGCTCAACGAGTGGCCCGAGGTGAAGCCGGACATCCTGGACAAGGGCGTTCTTCGCCGTTTGGGGGACGCCCTGGCTGGGCTGCAGAGCGGCGCTAGCGGCTGGCTGGACATTGCCTCGTTGACGCGACAACTCCTGTTGGTCCACCAGGCGCTGGGGCGCACGGGCCATTTGTCCGTGCCGTTGCGAGCGGGCCTGCCCACCGCTGATCAGTGGCGGCAGGGCGGTTGCAACGTGCTGGTCGACGGAAGTCGCGTCCTTCTACGAGGTCAGGAATGGGCCCCGGTTGAGGGTGACGGACCGGCGCACGAAGCAGGGCTTGCACAGGTGCGTGAAGCAGTCCTCGGCAAGGACTCCACCTTGCGCCGTGTCCTGGAAGCCGCGCCGGCCGACCCGTTTTGGAAGGACGTCCTCGGATACGACCACTACCTTTCCAAGGGGCAGCGCCAAGCGGCCCGCTCGGTCGTCCTGATGCCGCCGGGTGAGACCCTTCTGATCTGCCTACCTACCGGCCACGGCAAGACGCCGGTGGCACTGGCCGGTGCCATGCTAGCTGGCCGGAACAGTGGCGTGTCATTGATGGTCGTGCCCACCGTGGTCCTGGCCATCGACATGGAACGACGTGTCCGTGAGCTGCTGAGCAGGCGTGATCCCGGCGCTCTGCACAATCGGTACGCATATTTCGGGGAGTTGGACCAGGCCGACAAAGAGCAGATGCGCGCGGACATTTCAGCCGGGCGACAGGCACTAGTAATCGCCTCTCCCGAAGCTGTGGTCGCCGGACTCAGCACAGCCCTTCGCGATGCCGCCCAAGACGGTCACCTGAACTACGTCATACTGGACGAAGCACATCTCGTCGAACAGTGGGGCAACGAGTTCCGCTCGGAGTTTCAGAGCCTGGCTGCCCCACACCGGGCTTGGCGAGAGATCGCTCCCAAGGGTCGTGCGCCCAGGACAGTTGCAATGAGTGCCACGCTCACCGAACAACAGGTGACGACGCTACGGGATCTGTTCGGTTCCGGTGAGCGCACCAAAGTGGTCTGGGCTTCCGAACTGCGCAGCGAGCCTACCTACTTCTTGGACGACTTCGGCTCGGAAGAGGAGCGGTCCGCAGCAGTTCTGAGGGCTGTGGTACGCCTACCGAAACCGATGGTGCTGTACACGACCCAGAAGAAGCACGCCACCGAATGGGCCGAGGCTCTGCGGACGGCAGGGATGCACCGGGTCGCCGTCGTACACGGGAACGTCAACGACGCCAGGCGTCGTCGCGCGCTCGAGGGCTGGTCAGGCCGCACGAGTCATGGTGCTGTCGCGACCGAGTACGACGTCGTCGTCGGCACCTCCGCCTTCGGGCTGGGAGTCGACCTCGACGATGTACGCAGTGTCGTGCACGCGTGCGTACCTGAGACCGTGGACCGCTACTACCAGGAGGTCGGACGTGGCGGCCGCGACGGCAGTCCCTCGATTTCCTACCTGGCATCAGCGCCTGGCGACCATGGCACAGCCCAGTCACTGAACGAGCAGAAGATCCTCATGGCAGACACCGCTTGGGGACGGTGGCGGGCGATGTTCACCAAAGGACAGCACCTTCACGCGAACAGGTACTTGCTCGACTTGACGCTGCGGCCACCGCGGTTGCCCGTTGGGTACGCCACGCACAAGGACTGGAACGTTCGTCTGCTCAATCTGATGGATCGCATGGGGATGATCAAGGTCTTCCCTCCCACGCCTCCGGTTCGTGAGTCCGAGGAGGATCCCTCGGTCCGGCAGGAGCAGATGACGGCGTTCTACGAAACTGCCCGAGACCGGATCGAGATCGAACTGGTGGATGGGCAGACCAACGATGAGACATACTTCCACGACGCCTACAACCGCATCCGCTCGGATATCAAGGATGCCCAGCGGAGCTCTCTGCAGAGGATGTTGAGCGTCTTGCGCCACGAGCGGTGCATTGCGGACACCTTGGCCGAGTACTACTCGATCACGGGAGCCAATGGGGGGCGTCACTACACCATGGCAGCCTGCCGCGGATGTCCTCACTGCCGACGTCAAGGGCTTCCGCCGGGAGGGGTCGCATCCCTGTACCGCAAGCCGCTCTCGCCGGATCCGGCCACTGTTGAGTGGTCCCCGCCGGCCAGTCCTTTGGCCCACTTGCACCCGCAGACCTCGCACTTCAGCATGTACTGGCAAAGCCCTGCGGAACACAAGGACAACGTGTTGCCCGTGCTGGTGAAACTGGCGCGGTCGGGTATCTCTCACTTCGCCGGCCCTGGTGTTCGCGAAGAGGTGGCCCAGCAGATACAGCAACAGGCACCAGGTCATCCGGTGCTCGTCGATCACGACGGCGGCCTTGTGGGCAGTGGCACCACCGCCACGATCGTCTGGGTTGCTGATGCCGCGACGCCGCGCCTCGATGAGGAACTCCGGTACCGGCTTGAGGACGGGGAGCCTGTGTACCTCCTCCTTCCTCGGCAAATCGAGGACCCGACCAGGCCCGGGGTGCCCTTCGTGACTACACACCCGTCGTTGAACATCCAGCAAGTGAGAAGCGAGTTCAGATAATGGCATTGCTCAACACGCCCGTGCCGTATCCCGGCGAGATCTGGGCTGTCGTACGCTTCCTGGCCTCGCAGTCCGGGCCCGTGGCGTCTGAGACGCTGCGCACCTTCCTCGAGCCGCACAATCTCGACGCGAAGAAGACCACCACGGTCCATTACGCGCTCAACACGCTGCGGTCACTGGGGCTCGCTGAGGAAAGCGGCGACGGCGAGGCCTGGATCTTGTCGGGTGCCCTTGCAGACCTGCGTTCGGACGACTATGCCGCCTTCCAGCGCGCACTGCGCGCCGCTGTGCTGGGCCTTCATGGGCACCAACCGGCCGAGATCGCCGATGACCTGCGGCGGGCTCTGGTGTGGAGCCTGAGCCGGGATCCGTTCTCGGAGTCCTTCAGTTGGGCCCTCGTGGACAGCCGGCACCAAAAGAATGCACCCGATGGAGAGTTGGTCTTCGTGAACGGTTCACGATGGTCACCGTTCGTGGCGTGGGCGGGAACTCTTGGGTTGGGCGCCTCGGCTCCCCACATCGCCCAACGCTATGTTCCGGACTGTACTTGCGCCGTGCGGCAGGTGCTGGAAGAGCACCTGCCGGCAGACACTCCTGCGGATGCTCTAGAAGTCTTGCGCCTGCTGCGTGAACACCTTCCTGTCCTTCCTGGTGGAAGCATCTCAGAGAATTCGGGCTATGGACTGCCCGACGACCGGACGGTCGACACGGCACTCTCCTTCGCCCTGATGCGAGGCGAACACGAGAAGTGGCTCGTCATGAGCAGCGATTCGGACGCCAAGCAGCCGATCAAGTTGCAGGACCCCGAGCGTCTGTCCATGCGTCTTTGTTCCTCCATCACCCGGCAGGAGGCCACCAATGTCTGACTTCAAGGGATACGTCTGCTGGGACGTGGAAAACGTCATCTCCACGATTCAGACGGAGGCGGTCGTCGCCTCGCCTGCCGTCTTTCTCTCCACGCACACCCCGTTGAGCATCCAGCGTTCCCGGATTACTGGCCGGTCGTTCAACAGCACAGGCGAGAGCGTCACGGAGGAGAACGTCCTCGACGAGTTCCTGAACCGACGGACGAACACCAGGACGCTGCTCCTGCCGGTGGTCGGTGAGTCAGGCTCTGGCAAGTCCCATCTGGTCCGCTGGGTCAGGGAGAACATCGAGCCCGCCGAAGACCGAAAGATCATCTACCTCGAAAAGTCTAAGACGAGTTTGCGACATGTGATCGACTCCCTCCTCGACGGTGTCGAGGACGAAGAGATCGAGCAGATCCGCAAGGACATCCGGCACGTCACCGGGAACTTCACCGCTGCCTCGCTGGCGCGCCGCCTCATCACCCAGTTGAGCGTCGCTCTGGCGGACCTCGGTAAGGAATCGGTCTCCGGGAAGAAGCGTCAACTCGTCGGACCCCAAGGCATCTCGCTGCTTCTGCAAGATCCGCTCCTGCAGGCGCAGATGCTTGAGTCCGGCAAGTTCATTCCCCAATTCGCCCAGCACTTCTTGAGCGATCGAGAGTCCGGCGAGGAGCGTCGTCCTCGCTTCTCTCTGGAAGACCTCCCCTTGAGCCCGGATGCCATCGCCGGCGACATGGCAGCCCCTACTCGGCAGATCTTCGGCGTCCTCATGTCCAGGGATGAGTTGCAGGTGCTGGCCGTGGAGTTGCTCAATGAGCAATGGGACAAGGCCGTTCAAGAACTGTCGGCGCTGGGAGGCGGTCGTCTTCTTGGTGCGATGCAGAAGGTGCGCAAGATCTACGCCCGCCAGGGCAAGGAGATCATCCTCCTGGTGGAGGACTTCGCTCTGATCCAAGGTGTCCAGGGTGACCTGCTCGACGCGATCACCGAGACGTCGGAGCGGGAAGGGCATGCGGTGCTCGCGCCCATGCGAACCCTCATGGCGATCACCAGTGGTTACTTCCACGACCTTCCGGAAACGGCAGCCTCCAGGATCGCTACCTCCACCGGAGGATTCGTCTACAACCTGGACATCGTCCTGGGAGAAGGCCAGACAGGGACAGAGGACATCGCCACGTTCGTCGCGAGGTACCTCAACGCCGCTCGAGTTGGGCGTGGTGCGCTGGAAAGTGCGGGTAGCGGTTCGATTCCGAACAAATGTGACGATTGCATTGCAAAGAGCCTTTGTCATGATTCTTTCGGTGTTTCCGCGGACGGGTTCGGCCTCTACCCGTTCAATCGTCCGTCTCTGACGCGTGTCGTTCACAGCCTGGCTCCGCAGGAGAACCCGTACGCCTTCGTACCGCGCAACGTTTTGGGCAGCGGAGTCATCCCGATCTTGGCCGACGCGTACAGCGCCATCAGCAAGGGCGAGTTCCCGAGCGCCTTCTTCCAGGAGAACTACAAGTCCGTCAGAGGCGTCGACCAGGCATTGCCCAACAGCGTCAGCGAAGATATCGATACGCACGACCCCTTGAACGCCAAGCGCCGGCGGGCGGCGCTGGAGTTTTGGGCCGATGCACCGCCCCAGTTGGTGAATCTGCGGCAGGGCATCAGCGAAGCGTTTTCCCTACCTGCCCTGGCTGTTGACGGCCTGCACGAAAAGCAACAGGTTTCCCCACAGAAAGAGCAGAGCACTCCCCTGCCACCACCTCAAAAGGAGGTGCCCGCTCTGCAGAGAAAGCTTCAAGTGGTGGAAGACTGGGCCGCAACAGGTTCTCGCCTCACCACGGACGAGGCAAAAATCATTCGCACCATCATTTCGAAATCGGTCCCTTACCGGGAGGATTGGCTAACGCCTCCGGTCAAGCCGGTCAACCTCACCGACACCGAAAAGGCCGGATGGTATACGAAGAACGTCAAATCCAACCAGGTCTCAATCGAAGATGCGAGTTCAGAGGCGATGAGTGCGGGCGCACCCATCGTTCTCAAGCGCAACCCTGCGACTGGCGAGTTCTTTAAGAGCCTCCTGCGCCTGTCCGCGGACGCGGTAGATGGGGTGCGCGGGAAGGACATCGTTCGTCTCGCTAGCATCGCTGACGCGGCCAGGCCCGCTATGCGAGAGCGCGTTGCGCAGAGCCTGGAACGCACCGAAAAGGACTTGATCGCTGGGTTGCGTGTTTCTTTGCTCGGCGCTGCGCTGGCCGGACGTGTCGTTCCCGGTATGCCGATCGAGACGCTGTACGCAGCAGCATTCGATGTAGGGAACGAGTGGGTACGGCCGGACGTGTCGTCGCGCACTGAGGCATGGCTGGAGAGACTCAATGTGCACATGCAGCATCGCAGCAGTCTCGTGGAGTCGTTGCTGAGTTCGCTGGGAATCGGACAGGGTTCCACCGGAGCGGTCCACGTCGTTGACGCTACCCGTGCCCTTCCTCTCGTAAAGGAGGCAGCGGCGCATTGGGACTTGTCGGCCGTGGAACTTCCGCAATGGGTCAAGAGCGCTGGCCAGCCCCTGCGTGCAGGGTGGCAATCCGTAGTGCGCGGTCAACTCCAGGAACTACGTACGCTCTTCGGCGAGATCCGAGAGCGCTTCCCCAGGGCGAGCGGCCCCGGTGACCGCCTCGTCCAGCAAGTGTCCACGGCCCTGCAGATGGCAAAGGCAGAGGGCATCACGGGACCCCTGGAGCGTGAGTTGGACAGTCGGGCTGTAGCAGTCGCGGAAGCCGACTGGACCACGCTGTCCGTACTGGAGAAGGACCTGTCTCGCGTCACCAACAGCCTCCAGGACTCGTCGGCCGAAAGCCTCCTGGCTGTGGTGGCCCCGATTCGGTCCCCACATCTGCGGGAGATGCGCGACTACCTCACGGTTGCCGACTCCTTGCTGGACACGGCCCTGGCTGCGGCGCGGATGCAGAACCAGAACGCGGTCAGCGACGCTGCGGAGCAGTTGGCAGGTCTGTTGGGGGAATGGAAGCAGGCCGTAGATGACGCTAGTACGCACGCGGAGGCAGGCAAGTGAGCAGCGTTACGGTTCTGGAGAAGGCTCAGGAACTGCAGAACATCGCCCGCAGCATCTCCGAAGGCCAAAAGGAGCGGGCCGAACAGGAGCGGGTGCTCCAGCGTATCGATGAGGTGCGTGCAGCCTTGCAGGCCGCGATGGTCCAGCAGCAGATCGCGGTTTTGCTGCGTGAGCGCACCGGTCAGGCTCTGGACGTGTCTGGGTTCGAGGCTGCACGGGCCAAGCTCGAGTCGAAGTCGCGAGGTGGCCTGCCCGGCGACCGGGCTTTCCTCGATGCCAAGCGCGCCTTGGACGCATTCACCAGCGAGCTGAGTACTTCGCTCAGACAGCTCTGGAAGGCATGGGCCACCGCACAGATCCAAGAGGTCTCTCCGGCTCGGTTCGTCACTCTTGGCACCGATGAGCGACTGGAAGCGGCCGCGCTCTACGAGTCGATGAAGACCAAGGCGAATCGCTCCAAGGTCGACAGTGCCAGCATCCTCACATTCTGTACCGATCGCGACGCGCTGCTGAGGCTCCTCGAGCACGCACCGGACGATGCTCCGGAAGAACTCCTCGAGCTCATCAACCGGCTCGACGCAGGCGGGGTCACTCTTCGAGAGCTCAGCGACGCGGACATCACGCTGCTGCGAGACTACGACCAGGACTGCTGGTTTACCGTCACTCGGAAGGCGGACTGACGACCTGTGGCACCCACGACACTGCGCCGCGCCGTTTTGGGCAAGGCGCTTACTGCCCTGGAGGACCGGGAGTTGCCCCTCCTGTCCTGGGGCGTCACAGACGGCATGCTCAGCGAAGAAGAGGTGATGGACGCTCTCTGGTCGGTCATCGACAAAGACGAAGACGCGGCATCGCTGTTCTCTGACGCCGACCAGTTGAGGCAGGCGCTCCTTAGCCAGCAACTTCTTTTCCAGGTCCCCTTCGGCGGAGTCGATCAGTACCGGACAAGGTTCGCAGAGGGGGTTCGGCTGACTGCCTCCCTGCGGCAGATCTTCGGCCCTTGGCCCGGTGCTCCACTGCAGCCGGACTGGTGGGAAAGAGGTAGGCCGCTGGTCGCCGACTACCGCCTGCACGTCTCTGAGCGTCGCTATCCGACGCGTGACATCTCGGCTGCCCAGGCGATCGCCGAGATGGAGGTGACATCGGGGTGGACTGAGAATCACTCAAAAGTCGCCGGGGTGCTGATCGGTTCGTACTCGCTCTCGCGCTTCCAGGTCGACGCCACCAAGGCAGTCACCAACTCCCTGGTCCACGGGGGTTCGCGTGGCGTCGTTGTCGGTGCCGGCACCGGCAGCGGAAAGACCCTCGCGTTTTACCTTCCGGCATTCGCCGCGATGGCCAATGACCGGCGCGCGGGTGTGCATACGCTCGCGCTCTATCCGCGCATCGAACTACTGCGTGACCAGTTGCGCGATGCGATCAAGAACGCACTCGAACTCCGGGAGCGGGGCATGCCCAGTCCGCGGATCGGTGTGCTCTACGGGCGTACGCCGCCGGGTCTCGGCGACGTCACCCAGGGGATGTACGAGTGGCCAGTGCAGGGTGGGGCCCGTGTCTGTCCCTATCTGACGTGCCCCGCCGGGGATGGCGGCACCATGCTCTGGTCGGAACAGGACAGGGCGCTCGGCTCGGAGGCCTTGCGGTGTTCCGTGTGCCATCAGGAGATCCCTGACGGTGTTATGGCTCTTACCCGAGAGTCGATCAACGGGGCTCCGCCCAAGCTGCTCTTCACCACGACGGAGATGCTCAACCGCAACAGCACGGGGTCGAAGTTGAGCAGGACCCTCGGCTGGAACTGGAATGGTCCCCGCGTCGTCCTGCTCGACGAGGTGCATACGTACTCCGATGCCACGGGCGCGCAAACAGCCTTGCTGCTCCGGCGTTGGCGTCACGCACGTCGTGGCCCCGTGACCTTCGTCGGGCTCAGCGCCACCCTGCGTCAGGCCGACCGCTTCATGGCGGAACTTGTCGGGCTCCCTGCGGAAAGCGTCGCCCTCATCGAACCGCGCGGCGCGGACATGGAGGCGGAGGGCCGCGAGTACCACCTCGCGCTGCGCGGCGACCCCTTGTCGGGTACGAGCCTGCTGTCCACCACTATCCAAACGGCGATGCTCCACGGACGCTTGCTCGACAGGACTCGGCCTGCCGGGACGACGCTTCATGGGACCAAGGGGTTCCTCTTTACAGACGATCTCGACGTCACCAACCGCCTGTATGACGACCTGCGAGACGCAGAGGGAGGGCAGTACGGGAAGAACCGCAGAAAGCGGGGTGCTGCGGTTCTGGCGTCTCTCCGTTCCATGGACCTTCCTGCGGAAGAAGATCGTTACCTCGTGGGCCAGTCCTGGAACCTTCCGGAGCTGATTGGGCACAACCTCAGTTCCGACCTGAGCGAGCGACCTTTGAGGATCGGCCGGACATCCTCCCAGGATGCGGGCGTCGACGCGGACGCCGATCTTGTCGTTGCGACGGCCTCTCTCGAGGTCGGCTTCAACGATCCCGACGTCGGACTGGTCGTCCAGCACAAGGCGCCTCGAGACCCGGCTTCCTTCCTGCAGCGCCGGGGCCGGGCCGGACGTGAGAGGGGCACGCGCCCGCTCACAATCGTTGCTCTCTCTGACTTTGGGCGAGACCGACTGGCCTATCAAGGGTATGAATCCCTCTTCGCTCCTGAGGTGACGCCTCGCACCTTGCCTGTGCACAACCGCCACATCATCAAGATCCAAGGCGCTCGAGCGTTCGTCGATTGGCTCGGCACCCGACTTCGTGAGCAGGGCCTGTGGGTCAGCGCCCGCATCTTGTTGTCGGGAAATACCCGACCAGACTATAGAGATGAGCAGTTGCCCAAGGCCCGACAAGCGGTCATCAAGGATCTGGAGAGCCTGCTCGACGGGGATGACATCCTGCTGCGCTCCCTGGCGGGCCATCTGCGAGGCGCGCTGGGCCTGAGCGCCGACGAAGTGCAGGTCCTCCTGTGGGAGCAGCCGCGGTCTTTGTTGTTGGCAGTGGCTCCCACGCTGTTGCGGCGTCTTTACGCTGGCGCGTCGCCGATCCACAAGGATCCCGGCACGGACCAGCGTGCCTTTTTGCCTGAGTTCGTCACGACGTCGCTGTTCGCTCCGCTGAATCTTCCGGAGGTCAGCTTTGCGGTGCCCTTTGCCACTTCCGACGACGAGGAAAAGCTGCCGGTCGGGCGCGCACTGCGTGAAGCTGTGCCTGGCCGGGTCAGTCGCCGGTTCGGATACCGCGATGATCGTCACCGCACGTGGCTGGAGGTTCCCACCGGGGTCCGTGACGCCGTGATCGATCTGAGTCACATCCTCGACGCCGAGGAGCGGCAGGGTTGTTGGGGCACCGGCCGCGCGGATGTGCAGGCGGTCGAGGTCACGCGCCCGCGACGGATCAAGCTGGCTCAGCCGGACAAAGAGATCGCGACCTCGTCCCAGGGTGTCCCCTTGTGGGCAACCCAGTTCGTGGACAACCCTGCGGGTCCTCCGGTTGCGGCGGACGTGCCCAAGGTTCCCGAGTGGCGGGAGCGGGTGATCTCTGTCGGGTTCGCCGCTCACGCTTCAGGTAACCCGACCGAGGTGCGCCGGATGACGTATGGGGCTGTGGCCGACGTCATCAAGGGCACGCCGGGGAAGCGGCACAAGGTGGCGGTCAGCTACATCCACGAGGGAAAGAGGGCAGCCATGGGCTTCTCCTCGTCCGTCGACGCTGTCCAAATTCAGGTCAAGCCGCTGGATCTGTCGCTGCCTGGCGTAGTGGAGCATTTGAACTCTCCCGAGTGGCGTTCGAAGGCGTTCACGAACACCGTCATGGAGGACAGGCGGATCGCTGAAGCGGCCAACTCGTTCCAGCGTGGGTGGTTGTCCTTGGTGTACCTCTCCGCGTTCGCGCTTGAGGGACTTGAAGGCAAGAAGCCCGAGGCGATTCACGCGGAGTTGTCACAGGGCGCCTGGCGGGACAGCATCCTTAAGGTCATTCCGCTGCTGTACAGGCAGGATCCGTCCGCCTCCCCTACGGGCGCCGGCAGCCCTGCCGACCGCGTTATCAACGATCTGCAGGCACTCAGCCAACACCCCGATGTCATCGCCGTGCTCGACGACGCTGGTTCACTGCTGTTCGGCGAGAAGCTCCATGACCGCACGGTTGGCCTCGCCCGGCGCGCCTATCTGGACACCTTGGCCGCTGCGATCCTGGAGGCAGTAACACGAGCCTGTCCCGACGCCCGAGACCAGGACCTGACGCTCGACGTGGTGCCGGGTGCCGGCTCGGCAACGGACCAGATCTGGATCAGCGAGACGTCCGAGGGTGGGCTCGGCGTCGTGGAGAAGTTGGCGGAGACGTACGGCCGTGATCCTGCCCGATTCTGGAGTCTGGTTGGTGCGGCTTTGCGTCCCAACAGCTTCGAGCAGACTGATGCACGGCTGACGAGTCTGCTCGGTCATGTGGTGGAGGCCGAGCCAGGTGGTGAGCTCGCTGAGGCGATGAGCGAGATGCGTGATGCGGCTTCGGCTCAGAACAGCCAGGATGCACTGAACCGCATCAGGTCGGCCTGGACCGACCTGGACGGTGCGCCTCGGCACGGTGATGTTGCATCCCTTGCGATGCGTCTGCTTCGACGCGGATCCGACAGTCTGACCGACGCGACTGCCCTTGCTCTGGTGAAGGCGTGGGATCAGTTGGAAGAAGCAACTGGGATTGAGGTCGACTCAAGGGTCATCGCGTACGCCGTTGGCGCGGGCAAGGTGCAGCTGCCTCGTACGATCAGCCCGGACCAGGCTTTCAGCATGCTCTGGCCCCGAGGTGACCAGGCACGGAACTACCATTTCGACTCTTACCAGCCATATCGCGCGGTGGACAACCCGCAGATCTTGGATCGGCTTCTGGCGGCCGCCGTGCACACGCAAGCGTGGCCACGCCTCGATGCCACATCGTCGGATTGGCACACCAGCTACGCCGAGTTGCTCTCCTCGCATCCTGCAGTTGAAGTGGTCGTTCCTCTAGTTCAGCCCGAACTGCTGCGCCATGTGATGCTGACCATCCCTGTTCTTCGTGTGGACCGTGGAGACCTGAAGTTGTTCGGCGAGGTGACACAGGTACTCAGGGACAGCCGCGAGGTCGTCATCAAGGCCGTCATCAAGGAGTCTGAGCAGTGACTGTCCTTCGTCGTACACTCCGCACGAATGCGCGTAGCGCCCTGCGTGCGGACTCGCTGATTCGGACGGCGCTGCTGGCTCAACTCTCGTCGCCGGGCGGCGAGGTCTGGTTGGTGTCTGCATGGGTCAGCGATGTGGATCTGGTCGACAACGCTGACGGTTCCTTCGACTACCTCTTGGGCGACAACCCTCCGCTGCAGTGCCGCTTGTCCGACCTGCTGCTGATGCTGGCACAGAGTGGCACCGCCGTTCGTGTTGTGACCCAGGATGCTCCTGCAAACGCGATGTTCTTGGAGCGCCTCGCTCTGGGCCGTGGACCGGGTACGGATCTCGAGGTGTTTTTGGACCAGGACATTCACGAGAAGAGCCTGATCGGCCCGGGCTGGATGTTCGACGGCTCCATGAACTTCACGCGCAACGGCCTGGCCCGGAACAAGGAGCAGATCAGCTATACGTTGGACGAATCGGCTGCGGCACAGGCAGTAGTGGACTACCAGCATGAATGGACGGCACGTGGCGTCTAAGGCAGAAGTTGCGGAACAGAGAGCCGGTACGCAGGAGTTCGTGGACCACTTCCTCCATCCAGACCGCAACGCCGCTGGTAAGTACCCTAAAGGCATCACGCTGCTGAGGAATGCAGCCGTCAGTCACCGTAGAGCGCCCATGGTGCTGCCCTGGCTGAATGAGCAGACCCAGCGCATGGCGTACTACGTGATTCCTCGCCGGCGTGAGCAACTCACTTCTGTTCGTGATCTTCTGGTGGCCTTTGTCGGGCCCTCTCTTGCGAAGTACGGCTACGACGTGCCTGTTGCGCTCGACAGGCCCCATGAGGCCTCGATCCACGAACGCTATGGAGCGGGAAGCACGTTCGTCGTCCAGACGACCGCCGACATAGAGGAGAGGAAGCGCCTGAGGTCTGCGCTCGAACGGATGGTGACGGTGGTGGAGCGGAGCCCCGAGCGGGCCTGGTCTGCACCCAAGCCCTTGGGGCGTCTTCTCGCAGACTTCGAAGCGGCCCTCGTAAGCGGTGCACCACAGACCGCCAAGACGCTCCTTCAGCAGATCGATCGCCAAGGCGGCCTCTCGCCGACCAACGTCAAACATTTGGAGATCAGGCTTCTGACGGCGCAGGGAAGGGCGAACGGCGTCCTTTCCCTGCCAGGGCTTCGAGAAGTGCTGCTGCAGGACCCGCCTGTTCCGGTGAAGGACATGGTGCTGTCAGCTCTCTTCACAGCGCACATCGAACCTGCGCTTGCTGCAGGGGAACTGGCTGGTGCCGTGGACGCGTTGAAGGCGCCCAACAGCCATTTCTCGTTGCTGGCAGACGGAGACCTACTGTCGTTCAGTGAGCAGGCTGTCACTGTCCTGCTCGTCGGTATGTACGGGCGAGGTGACGGGGAGGAACTTTCCCGCAGCATCGCTCTGCTCGATACCGAAGGCCGTGGGGACCTCATACCCGACGCACTGGTGTCCTATCGCCGCCAGGCCGTTCCAGCGGGCGCGGTGGAAGCGGAACCTGCTGAGCCAGACATTGCAACTACAGCGGAGCCCGAGCCCGATGGCGTGTCTACCAAGACATCACTCAACTCATGGGCAGAAATAGTCAAGGCTGTCGCCCAGGGAGACAAGACCGCCTTCGAGCTTTGCCGCAGGATGGACGTCCGCCGAGGCGATACCCCGGTACAACTGGATGCGGTGTCCGACGGGGAAATTGCAGACGTATTTGCCGGCCTTACAGACACCGAGTACGAGGTCGTATGGCAGTACGCGCTCGGGCCGTTCCTGCAGGAACTCACCCGCTCAGACCTCACCCTCCGACAGACACTGACCACGATCATGCGGAGCATTGTCAACCAGCGCTGCGACCCAGCGAACCTCGCAGTTCTGGACCTTCTCCTGGAACTGTTCCTTCGCTCCGCCCCAAAGGCTGCGGAGTACGAAGAGTTCCTGGAACAGTTGAGTGTGCGATTCGACGAATGGGTCGCGCCCGAAACCGCCGGGCAGGCCCTCGACTTCGTCGACCGCCTGGTGGCATGGGCCGCACCAGCACCCGCAGCCCGCGTACAGACAGCCCAGCTCCTATTCGGTCCGTTGCATGTCCATATGCGACGCCTCGAAGAGGCATACCTGTCAACGGCTCGGTCTCTTAGCAATGAGCTCGGGCTCGGGATGGAATGGCCTGAGCAGGCTCCCTCGGAGAACGATGAAACCAAGCCGGTTGTCGGAGCCGCGCAGATCTTGGTCTACGGTCTGGACGAGGGCGTGCTGCAGCGTGTCCAAGACCGAATCACCCGGAAGTTCCCCCTTGTGAAGGTGGTGCTCTCAACAGAAAAGGTCGCGTCGAAGCATCTGAAGGAGACAGCCCGAAACTCGGATTTCAGCGTGGTAATCACGCAGTGCGCTGCTCACGCGGCCACCAACTGCATCGGTCAGTACGCCAAGGAGATCGTCTACCCCCGAGGAGCCGGCTCGGTCTCCGTGACTCACGCGGCCATCACCACCTTGTATGAGCATGCTGCCAAGCAGCAGGAACTACCTCCCCAACTGCGGTGATACACCTTGTGCCGCGACCGATGGTCCCGGCACAAGCCTGCGCTGCAGCATCGCTCCGCCCAGCTGACAGCGGCCGAAGGCGGCCACAAACGCGGGAAGTGGACCTGCTGTTCACCGTGCCCGAGACGGCACGGTGAACACGGCCAGCCGGTCAGCCCCGCACACTGCGCACCAGCAGGTCGGTGAGCAGGCGGATGTCGTTGGGGGTGTTTTGCAGGCCGTTCCAGCGGCGCTGTTCGCCGTCGGGGAAGCGCCACATGCCGGAGGTCCAGGCGGTGACCGGCATCAGGCTCAGGATGGCGTTGCGGACTCGGTCGCAGTCAACGTCTTCGGCGGCCATGCCGTCGGTGAGGCTATCCATGACGAAGCCCATGGCTTGGATGCCTGCTCCGTGGCTGAGGCGGGACTGGCGGGGCGGGAGCTTCCAGGCGTCGCTGAAGGTTTCCTGCACGATGGTCCAGAAGGAGCGCAGGTGCAGCAGCATGCGTTCGACGTCGCCGGAGCCGTCTTCGGGGTTGCGGTACTGGTAGAGGGCCCCTTCGAAGAGGCTGTGCTCCAGCATGCGCAGCAGGCTGGTGTCTTTGATGTTGCCGTGGGGGGAGGTGGGGCTGGCGACGCGGCCGTAGAAGGGGCCCTTGCCGTCGGTGTTGAGGCGGGTCATCAACTGCGCTGGCAGGCGCTTGCGGGCGTAAGAGGGAGGGAGGTGTCCACTGGTTTCGGGCAGCAGTTCGTGGATGAGGCCCTTGGGTAGCGGCTTGGTGGAGTTGACCAGGATGAACTGGGAGCGCTGGTCTTGTTGATCGTCCGCGATGAATCCGACGGCGGCTACGGGGAATTCGGCCAGGTCCGCGTCGCGGATGGCGGCGCTGCGCTGTTGTCCGTCCACGATCAGGGCGGGCTTTCCCTCATCGGGAAGGGATTCGTCGACGGGGATGACCAATTCTCCCGGGACGGAGTAGTCGACGCCAGCAGCTCGGCGTGCTCCGGTCTCGAACCTGACGGACTCGTCGAACGCCAGGACCAGGGCGTTGGGCAGCATGGCGTTGTCGGACTCGAGGTAGCGGCGGATGCCCCGGATGTGGCTGAGGACTTCGGGCCGCTGGTAGCCCTGCAGGCTGCTGCTGTCATCCCGCCGGACGCGGGAGACGGCGGCGAAGCTGTGGATCTTCTTTCCGTCGACAGCGAAGCAGTAGATCTTTCGGTCTCCCTGACGCACTTCAAGTGCGGGGAGCCTGAGTTCGTAGCGGTCGGCCATCGCATCTCCTGACATGGATAAAAAGTAGAGGGCGGATCTTACCCGAAGGTGAGTGATCGCATTTTCGCTTCGAGCACGGTCAAATTATGGAATCCGCGACGCTTGTTTCGCTCACTCCCCCGGAATATCACGATCTCAATTCCGTGCTTCTCGCACAGGGCGCAGGGGCAGCCGCGCCAGGGCGCATCGCTCAAGGTGCGCTCGTACGCTTCGAGGTAGCTCTTCTTTTTCGGTCCGAGTACAAGGGATTCATAGGTTCCGAGGGCAGCCAGGACCTCCTCCATGGAGGTTTCCTCGCGATCGAATTCGCGCAGGGCGCGCAGGCTGGCTCGCTCGGCGGTGATTGCTTCTGCCTGCGACACATTCCCGGACAGGATGAGCCGCTTGAGTGCGGGGTTTCCGTCGACCTGAGGAACTCTGATGGCCGTGTAGGAGTCAGTGGCCGAGTGGTAGTTGTTGCGGTCATCCATGAACGCCTGACGGAAGGCGGAGGTACTGTCGAAACTGGTCACGCCGTGGCGGGCGAACTGTTCCATGCTGTCCACCCGGTTGATGCCGAGGAGATGCAGTTCTGTTTCCGGGGAGCGGATGTCGTCGATGGCGCGCAGACAGGAGAGGATTTCGTGCGATTTGAGGGGGACCATGCCACCCAGTGCGATCCGCCGGTAACCCATCTTCTGCAACTGCTTCACACTGTGCGCGTAGCTTTGCGGGCCCCAACCCTGTGCTGCACCGACCGGTTCGAAGCGCGCGCCTGATTTTTGTGTTGCGGTAATGAATTCTTCGGCAAGTTCCAGGGAGATTTGCTGCCGGGTGATCCAGGCGTCTTCGGGCCGCTTATCAGACTCTTCGGAAATGTATCCGAAGATAATGTGGTCGATACTAATTCCCGCATCGAATCCACAACGGCCGTAGAAGTCCATGACTTCATCCACCTCGTAAGGCGGGCGCTCTTCGTCTATATAGTTGAAGGCACCACAGTCACCGATGGTGGCACAGGCTTCGGGGAGACGGAAGAAATTGCTCACGCCCAGGCGGTAGAAACGCTCGCGCTGCGGGGAGGAGTATTTCCCCGAGCCTTTCACGGATCCGTCGACGACCGCCTTGCTGACGAGGATCCCGTCGTAGGGGATCGGCGTCACAACCTGGTGAGCGTAGACGTCGTCCCGTTGGCGCACTCGGTAGGGCGAGTACTCGTCGTTGACGAAGTCATAGGTGGGGCTCACCAGGTCCTGACTGTCAGGAAAATAGAATTTCACGCGGCCTTTGCCTTTTCCTGCACATAGATACGGAGGAGGTAGTTCGACAGGGTACTGATGTGGCGCGGGTTGTTCTGGAGTTCGTTCCAAGGGATGTTCAGGTCCGGCCAGCGCCCGTCGGTCCAACGGCAGTGCGGTGCGACTAGTGCGAGTTCGGCCCGTGCCTGCTCGAGCGCATGGGGGGATGCAGGAGGGATGGCCATCATTACGCGATCCATGAGACGCCCCATGGAGCGGATGCCCACTCCGTGCATCAGCCGACTCCGGGTCGCCGGCAGGCCCCACGCTTCCGGGAAGGTGTCGCGGACGGCATTCCAATAGATGACAAGGATCTGCCGGATGGTGGCGGTGTCGACGGTGCCGTTGGACAGATTTTTATAGGGGAAGAAAACACCCGAAGGAGAGTTGAGGGATTCCTGTATGGCCGTGGTAAGGCTGTTGTCGGTGACGACAGCCTCCGCTTTCTGCTCGGCAGTAGTGGAAGGGCGGCGCACCAACCCGTGGAAGGGCGAATCCTTGTCCTGATTGAGGGCTTCGACCAGGACCGAGGGGAGTTTCCTGGCGGACAGTTTGGTCGGCAGCACCGTGCCGACTTCGGGAAGCAGTTCGGTGACGAGGTTGGTCGGCAGCGGAGAGACCGTGTTCACGCGCAGGAACTGGTCTCGCTGGGTTTCCAGGTCTTCGGCGACAAACCCGGCGATGGTCACGGCCAGGCGGGTGTTGCGGGTACGTGCCAGAGCGAGACTGCGCTGCTGGCCGTCGACGATCCAGGCCGGCCGGGGGGCATCGGGGGAATCGGGCAGAGGGATCTCCAGCGTCCCGGAGGTACACAGGCCGTCGCTGCTGCTGGGGCCGGGGCTGGACTTGAACCGCACACTGGAGGGCAAAGCGAGGATCAGTCCGTTGGGAAAGAGGACCTCGTCACTGTCGAGATACTCCAGGATCTGCTTGACGTGCTGCTTTTTCTCGGGGCGCTGGTAGCCGATGAGCCTGCCGGCCTCGTCCCGGGAGATCCGCGCGACGTCGGCGACCTGGTGCACCTCTTCTGCCGCCAACGTGAACACATACAGCGGGATCGTGGGGTGCTGCTCGATCCGCAGGGCCCGACGCTTAAGCACAGTGAAAGTCATCAGCGGCCAATCGTTGATGTGTACAGGTCTGCGAAGCGCTTCTGTTCACAGGCCATCCCCTTATCTCTGAAGAGACGCAGTAGACGAGTGCGGGAGGAGTCGGGGTGGAGGGCCTTCATCTCTTTGATGAAGGCGATCACCAACTCGTCCGACATAGGTGTGCGGGCGTAACGTTCGGGCCGGGCCGCCTGAGAGGCCCAGGCATCCCAACGCGCCTGTGCCTCAGGGCTGATGAGGCGGCCCGGCGTGCAGTGCTCGAGCCAGGAGGCTGCCATGCGGGTGTTCAAGCTGGTGAGGGTTCCGCCGAGGGCCTGCCGCAGGGCGGCATTGGCCGGCACACGCAGCACCCCGTCCAGATCGCAGGCGCCCCCGATCAGCACCACCTCGGCGTCGGCGGCCGCGAGCCCGCGCAAGTCCCGCTGCATGGCCTGGGCGTAGGTCTCTGACAGCACCACCAGTGCCCGTCCGGCGGCCGCGGCGATCTTAGACAGATCGCTGGTGCCGTCCAGGTGTTGCAGGTGATCCCACCACCGGGATGCCTCAGGACTGGAGAAAGCCACGGAATCTGCGTGGCGTGGTACGAAAGTCGCTGCATACGACGGCGCCAGGCTGGAGACTTGCCGTAGGCCCAGGCCGGCCGAGGCTACATAGAGGCGAGGGACAAACCCTGCTCGAGCTGCGGCGTCGGTGAGAGCGAGCGCACGCCGCCACTGATCCCCCTGGTAGAGGTCTTGCAGTTTCGCCCGCCGGCCCTGGACTGCCTGCAGGCGACGTGCCCATTCCGCGGCTCGCTGCGGCAGGTCGCCGGTGGGCAGGGTGCGGGCTTGCAGGTCCGCGGGGGGCGGTGAGGCCTTCCGGTCCGTGCACGTGACCACGATGGGCAACTCGTTCACTGCGACTCGACCCCTGGCTTCCGTAACTCGATTTTTGTTGTGGTTACTGTAGCCGGTAGTTAGGGGGGTAGGCTGCACCTGCCTCAACTGAGGAAACTGGACTGCAGATAGGGGAGTGACAGCATGGACCGTCCCGCGATCGTGTTGCTGAGCGGCGGCCTGGACTCGACCACGGTGCTGGCCATCGCCAAAGACCAGGGATTCACTCCCTACGCGCTCAGCTTCCGCTACGGCCAGCGGCACAGCATCGAGTTGGAGGCGGCTCAGCGCGTGGCGCAGACCCAGGGCGTGGCCCGGCACGTCATTGCCGACATCGATCTGCGGGTCTTCGGCGGCTCTGCCCTGACCTCCGACATCGAGGTGCCCAAGCACGAGACGCTGGAGGACGTCGAGGAGGGTGGGGTGCCGATCACGTATGTGCCGGCCCGCAACACGATCTTCCTCTCATTCGCGCTGGCATTCGCCGAGACGGTCGGTGCCAGCGACATCTTCACCGGGGTCACAGCCGTGGACTACAGCGGCTACCCCGACTGCCGCCCCGAGTACATGGAGGCCTTCGCCACCATGGCCAACCTGGCCACCCGAGCCGGGGTGGAAGGAACCTCCCAGATCACCCTGCATTCCCCCCTGATCGCGCTGTCCAAGGCCGACATCGTGCGCGAGGGCCTGCGACTGGGCGTGGACTACTCCCTTACTTCCTCCTGCTACGACCCCGACGAGCAGGGGCGGGCCTGCGGTAAGTGCGACACCTGCCTGCTGCGCCTGAAGGGCTTCGCTGAAGCCGGCGTGAAGGACCCCGTCCGGTATCAGAGCGCCTGAACATGACCTATCTGATCAAGGAAATCTTCTACACCCTGCAGGGAGAAGGCAGCCACGCAGGGCGTCCGGCGGTCTTCTGCCGCTTCTCCCGCTGCAACCTGTGGACGGGCCGGGAACAGGACAGGGCCCGCGCCATCTGCCAGTTCTGCGACACCGACTTTGTCGGCACCGACGGTGAAGGCGGCGGCCGCTTTCACACCCCGCAGGACCTGGCCGATGCCGTCGAGGCCGCCTGGCCCACGACCGATCGAGCCCACCGGTTCGTGGTGTGCACCGGCGGAGAGCCCCTGCTGCAACTGGACGAGGAAGCCATCGAGGCTCTGCACGAGCGCGGCTTCGAAGTCGCAGTGGAAACCAACGGCACCCGCCCGGCCCCCCGAGGAATCGACTGGCTGTGCGTCAGCCCCAAGATCGGTTCCACTCTGGTCCTCACCCAGGGTGACGAACTGAAACTGGTCTACCCGCAGGCTGGCGGTGACCCTGCCCAGTTCGAAGAACTGGACTTCCGGCACTTCAGGCTGCAACCGCTGGATGACGCTCACCGCGAAGCCCACACCCGTGCCACCGTCGAATACTGCATGAAGAACCCGCGCTGGACTCTCTCCCTCCAGACGCACAAGTATCTGGGAATTCAGTAATGGAAATCTTTCGCGAGTTCACCTTCGAAGCAGCGCACCGCCTGCCGCGCGTGCCTGAGGGCCACAAGTGTGCCCGCCTCCACGGCCACTCCTACAAGGTGATCGTGCACGTCGAAGCCCCCGTCGATGCAGAACTGGGCTGGGTAATGGACTTCGGCGACATCAAGCGGGCCTTCAAGCCCATCGATGCTCAACTCGACCACTACTACTTGAACGACATCGAAGGCCTGGACAACCCGACCAGCGAGAACCTGGCCCGCTGGATCTGGGAACGCCTGATCGGCGAACTTCCCGCACTGTCCGAGATCACCGTGCGCGAAACCTGCACCTCCGGTTGCACCTACCGAGGCGCGTAAGGCATGCACGACATCCAAAACGAACCCGACCGCCGCGGCATTGCCATCGACGAGGTGGGCATCAGCGGCCTGCGATACCCCCTCACCTTCGACGATGGCTACACACGACAGCAGGGCATTGCTGACATCAGCGCCACCGTCGGCCTGCAAGCCGACCGGCGCGGCACCCACATGAGCCGCCTGATCGCGCTCGTGCACGAGGAAGTCGCCACGCTGACCCCGCAGGAGTTTCCCATCGCCCTCAAGCGTGGCCTCGCCCTGCTCGACGCACCAGCCCTCACCCTCACTCTGTCCCTGCCCATCGCCACTGCTGTCACCGCCCCCGCTAGCCAGCGGGAATCCTGGCAGACCCACGACGTCACCGTCACCGGCCGCATCACAGCTTCCGGATGCACTGTCACCACCTCGGTGACCACGCACGTCACCAGCCTGTGCCCCTGCTCCAAAGCCATCTCCGACTACGGCGCCCACAACCAGCGCAGCGAGATCACCCTGGAGATCACCGGCACCGACGACACCCCTTATCCCCTGCTCGTCCACGAGATCATCCAGCTGCTGCGCGCCACTGGCTCCGCTCCCGTCATCCCGCTTATCAAGCGGCCTGATGAACGCGTCGTCACCATGCAGGCCTACGACCACCCCGTCTTTGTCGAAGACATCATCCGGGATATAAGCCTCACCTGCCGGGACAAAGGACTCACCCACACCGTCACGGCGAAGAACCTGGAAAGCATCCACAGCCACGACGCCATCGCCACCCTCACCTACAACCACCACTGACCCGCCACAGGCGGCCCCGACCGCCACCACGAAACGATCAATGTGGCGACTGCCCGCCCGGGTCGCACCAACCAACGGTCCGGTCACCGCCAAGGCGAGAAGCCAACCCCCGTGCACGAATCCAGCCCGAGCAGCACCCCTCGCGCGCCCGAGCATGCCCGGCCCGCGCCAACCTCTCACGTCCCGCCGCGTGCCGTGTGCGTGCCCGCACACGGCACGCGGCGGGGCCGCCGACAGACGCCAGGCGCTTGCGCTACATGAATCGCTCCGGCTCAGATGAAGGTTCAATCGGGGGCCTGCCCGGCGATCACATGTTGACCACATTGGTGGTCGACCTTGGCCGCCCTTCCATCAGGTCGCTCAGGGTGACGCACCTCAGCCCGGCCCTCCCTGCATGACAGTTCACCCATCCGACGCCCAGATATTGCTACTCAAGTAGCGGCGCCTCAAGATTGGGGCATGCCGTCCTCCACTGCCCCTTGGGTCCCATGGCCCCGCTTGGACCGTCGCACCTACCTCCTCCTGCTGGATGACCAGCGTCGGCTCCTTCTGTGCGGCGGATGCTGCGGCGGCTGGACCGTCCCCCAGGTGCGCATGACATCCAGCGCCAGTTTCCTGGAGTCAGCCACCCGGTTCCTGCAGGAGCGATTCGAAGTGGCGGCTCCACGCTATGGATCGGTGTATGGCATCCGGCAGTCACGCATCGGTGACGATTGGGAGTTCGACCGAGCCACGGCTACGCGGGTCTTCATCGTCCGCATCAGCGACGGCGAAGGGTCGGCAATTGAGAAGCAGTCGGTCACACACGCCCGATGGAGCATCGAGGAACTGCAACGGCGAAGAAGGGAAATCTCCCCAGAGGGGATCGTCTTACTGGTCACCGGTTACGTCGAAGGATGGATTCCCGATGGCCCCATCACTCTCCGGTGAGAGTGGCGCCGCAGCGCCGGCCGACACGCCCTGGTCAGCGATCTGCTTACCTACGGGCCATCACGAGGATCCCATCTGTGTGACCGGCGAGATCGGGCCCTGGGCAGATAGCGGCGGCGCACCCTGCATCGAGTTCGATGACCACGGGCATCCTAGCTCCGGAGCATTCAGTGCATTGGGTGTCTTCCTCCTCTGAGGCAGGCGGCCTGAAGCAGGGCGTTTATTGACTCTTCGCAGTTGAGGGTGTAGCCGCAGGGCGTGCGGTGCGCGCGTCGGTGGCTGGCTAGGGGTCGACGTCTTCCGATGTTGGAGGCTCTTGCGCTGCTCACCCCAACTACCCTCAACTGCAAGGAGTCACTACAGGAGCGGGCGATGGATAACGAGATTCAGCTGATCAGTGACGGCGATGGACTTGCGGTCGTCGGGAACCCGACGGATGTCGAGCGCTTCCTCGCCTCAGAGGGACTGTTGTCACTGTCGAAGGACCTCGGATTGCAAAGGCTCGGACCTCTCCTCCGTGCCGGGGCTGGAGTCGCACAGGCAGGTTCTGAAATTGCCGCGAACTCAGGTCGCTGGGTGAAGCTGACCGAGGAGTCCGCGCAGCTTGTCAAGAAGTTCGGGCTGATGGAAAGCAAGACGCCAGGCGTCAGCTATGCGATGGTGGGGAAACCGGGCTCAATCAAGTCATGGCTCCAGATCGCGAAGGGGCCCGGCTCGCTCCTGACCAACCCGGCGATTCTTGCTGGTGCCGCGGGGATTATGGCGCAGTTCGCGAGGCAGCATGAGATGAGCGAGATCAAGAGCTATCTCGCGACGATCGACAAGAAGGTCGACGACGTGCTCCGCGCTCAGAAGGATGCTGAGTTGGCGAAGGTGTTCGGAGCGGGCCTCGACATCGAGTCCGCCGTGAGCGTTCTGGAACGAACGGGTCGGGTCGACGACGATACGTGGTCGACCGTGCAGGCCAGGACCCATACGATCACGGACGCCCTGGGGTGGGCGCTGGGTCGACTCGACGCACTCGCGGAGAGGGTGGAGAGCACGACCAAGATCGGTGATCTCGCCAAGATGGCCAAGGAAGCAGAGTCCGAGGTTCAGGAGTTGCTCGCCGTTGTGGCTCGTTGCTTCGAACTGCAAGACGCGCTCGACGTGCTGCGACTGGAGCGGGTGCTGGACGAGTCTCCGGACGAACTGGACGGACGTCGGCTCGTGCTGAAGGATGACCGGCAGAAGCGGCGGGAACTCATTTCACAGAAGATTGAGCACCTGATGGCACGCATGGATGCGGCTGCCGACACGGCCAACTCGAATGTGCTGCTGCACTTGCCCGCGCACCGGGCTGTGGTGGGCTCGATCAACCATGTCGGCATCGCCGTCGATAACTTCCACAGGCCGCTCGGAATCGAGTCTGGTCGACATTCATTGGAGGCGACACGATGGTGGGACGCGGCCCGAGACTCGACGCAATTGAAGAACGCCGCCGCAGAGGCGGGACTCAAGGCGGCCATAGGAGCGGGTGTGGCGGTCGTGGGGGCTGCGGGGGTCTGGGCGAGCCGCGCCGCCCTTGCCTGCGAAGAACGCGGCGAAGAGGAGTGAGCGAGCGCCGGCCGTCAACCGTGTGGGCTCTCGGTTGAACTGGACAAATAAGTCTCTCCCGCTGGGTATGCCTCGACGGGCTCGACCCAGCTCGGCGATCGCCGCACGCCCCACGGCTACACCCTCAACTGCGAAGAGCCCGTTCATTGGCGTGGAGGCGGCCTTGACCAAGTCCCTCCATAGCTGATGCGCTTGGTGAGTTGGGGTGTCGAACTCGGGGGGCTTCGTGGTCAGGGCTGTTCTAGGTTCGATGTTTCGTGCCCGTGGTAGCAAGACGGATTCGATCTTTCCGCTCGGTGGACGGGCGGCCCGCGCATGAGACTCCGGCGGGGGATCACGATCGGTGTCGTGGCAGCCGGGGGTGCCGTGACAACGATGCTCGTGGGACTCGTCACGAACGCGGTGTCCGAGTCGGAGTGGCCAGGCTGGTTGGGGTGGTTACAGCGGCATGCCTGGTTCTCGTTCGCTGTGCTGGGCGGGGCTACGGTCGGGCTGACCATGCTGCTCGCCGCGCTGTCGGAGACCCGCACCCCCCTACGGTCCGCTGAGCCGCATCAGCCGGGGAACGGGGCGGAGCCTCCGGGGGCCGCCTTGGTACTGCGGTCGCTACCGCGCGACACCGCGGCATTCACCGACCGGAGCGCCGAGCTCGAGGCGCTGGTCCGGTCCGTGAGGGTCTCGCAGGAGAGCGGCTCGGCGCTGCCCGTGCATGTGATCGACGGAATGCCGGGGGTCGGCAAAACGACGTTCGCCGTGCACGCCGGGCATGTGCTGTCGGAACGATTCCCGGACGGGCAGCTGTTCGTGAACCTCAACGGGCATACGACGGGGCGCGCGCCGGTGCAAGCCACCGAGGCACTGGCTTCGTTGCTGGCCGCGACCGGCGTGCCTGTGCAGCGGATTCCCGTCGGCGACGACGTGGGCGCGGTCGCCGAGGCGCGGGCGGCCATGTGGCGGAGTCGGCTCGCGGACAAGAAGGCGCTGCTCATCCTCGACAACGCGGCCAGCTACCGCCAGTTTGAGCCTCTGATCCCGGGCGGGAGCGGCTGTCTCGTGCTGGTGACCAGCCGGAAGCGGCTGGCGGCGTACGAGGAGGTGGTCCTGCCGGTGGCGGCGTTGCCGCCGGAGCACTCGGTCGACCTCTTCGTACGCCTCAGCCGGCGGCCGGCGGACTCGCTCGACCATGCCGTGCTCGCGGAGCTGGTGGGGCTGTGCGGGTATTTGCCGCTGGGGGTTTCGTTGCTTGCAGCGCGGCTGCGCCATCATCCTTCGTGGAGCGCCGAGGACCTGCGGGCGCGGCTGGTGGCGGCACGGGACCGGCTGGGAGAACTCCGGGCCGGGGAGCGCGCAGTCGCCGCGACGTTCGACCTGTCCTACCGGGACCTCGCGCCGGAGCGGCAGCGCTTCTTCCAGCGTCTCGGCTTCTACCCTGGTACCGACCTCGACGCCTATGCCGGTGCCGCGCTCGGCTCAGTCTCGGTGGCTGCGGCACGCGAGCAACTCGACGCGCTCTACGACGCCCATCTGATCGACGAACACCCTGGAAGCCGTTATCGGCTTCATGACCTCTTACGCGACTACGCCCGCGGTCTCGCCGACGAGGGAGGCACCATGGAACAAGTTCAGGCCGTTCAGCGCGTGTGCACCTACTACTTGGCCGCCCTCTCTGTCGCGAACGGACACATCCTTCGCGGTGGCGCTGCCACACCGGCGCCACCACGCGTCGCCGCGCAGGTGGAGACGCCGCCCATGGAGTCGCGTACGGCGGCCCTGGGCTGGCTGGAGAACGAGCGGGCGAACGTCCTTGCCTGCATCCGGCGAGCGAACAGTCTCGCGCTGCATGAACTGGTCATCCGCATGGCCGCGGCCATGGCCCCCTTCCTGCGGCAGGCCGGCCCGTGGGACCAGGCCGTCAGCCTTCACCGCACGGCCGCCGAGGCCGCCCGGCACACCGGCGACCGGCGCGCGCTGGCTGGCGCGCTCGCCGAGGTCGGAGTCGTACGGCGCTTCATGGCCGCCTACCCTGAGGCGATCGAGGCCCTGAACGAGGCGGCGACGGAGTACGAGGCAGTCGGCGAGCGACGCGGCAAGGCGGACGCTCTGAACCAGGCGGGCATCGTCTCGTACATGATCGCGGACAACGACGCCGCGGCCCGCGCCCAGACCGAGGCCCTCGCCCTCTACCGCGACATCGGCGACCGGCTCGGCCAGGCGAACGCGCTCGCAGACCTCGGCATGGTGCGCCGGCAGACAAGCCAGTTCGACGTGGCGGTGGAGGAGCAGACCGAGGCCCTGTCGATCTATCGCGAGCTGGGTGACCGCTACGGAGAGGCCAACTCGCTGCGGGACCTGGGCATCGTGCACTGCCTCATGGGTGAGTATGAGCTGGCCACGCGGCGGCACCGTCAGGCGTTCGACATCTATCAGGAGCTCGACGACCGGGTCCACCAGGCGTACGCCCTCAACGAACTCGGCGTCGTACGGCGGCTGACCGGCGACCTGCCCGGGGCACGAGAGGCCCATGCCCAGGCGCTGGAGCACTACACGGAGCTCGGCGAGCGGTTCGGGCGCGCGAACAGCGTCCGCCACCTCGGGGTGCTGGACCGCATGGAAGGGAACGTCACCGAGGCGATCCGTGTGTTGGAGGATGCCCTGGGTTCGTACCGCGATCTCGGTAGCCGTGGCGGCGAGGCTGCCTCGCTGGGCGAGTTGGGTGTGGCGCACGGAATCGTCGCGGAGCAAGACCACGCTGTCGAAGCGTTCCAGCAGAGCCTGGAGATTCTGCGGGAGCTCGGCGACCGGTGCGGGGAGGCTGAGGTCCTGAACCACTGGGGGATGCTGCTGCACACTTCCGGTGACTGGGCCGCCTCGCGGGGATACTTCGAGCAGGCGCTGGGGTTGGCTCGAGACATCCGCTGTCCGTTGGAGCAGGCGCGGGCGCTGGAGGGAATCGGACGCTGCGACTGGATGGCAGACGGACCCGCGCAGGCCGAGGGCTCGCTGAGCGAAGCACTCGCCGTGTACCGGCGGTTAGGCGCGAATGGGGCCGCCGACACTCTCGAGCGGCTGCTTGCGTCGCAGGCGGGGTGAGCCGAGCTTGTGGCCGGATTGGGTATGCCATCGTAGGTAGTGGGACTGCTACGTTGCGGGCCGATCTGCCGACTCAACCGCCGTCGCACTGTTACGAGGAGCGTTGAATGCTGTCACGCACGTCCGTTCCCACGCCGCACGCCCCGGTGACGCCCGTGGCCCCGGAACCCACGCAGAACTCGGTTGTCCTGGACCGCGTCGCCGCCCGTGTACGGCAGCGACTGGCAGCCGAGCGGACCGCGGCGAACAGTACAGGCGAAGGTGGTCACCAGGCTTCACTGATCTGGACCTGGCCCCTGTGAGCTCTCCCGCTCGATGACGCCGCGCGAGAACATCGCTCCCTTTCGGTCCTTCATTCTCAAGGTCGCCAATCGCTGCAACATCGACTGCGACTACTGCTACGTCTTCAACTCCGCGGACCAGGCGTGGCAGCGTCTACCCGCCCGGATGAGTGTGGATATTGCACGGGCGGCCGGGCGGAGGATCGGTGAGCACGCCGTGGCGCACGGCCTGCCGGGCGCGCATGTCGTTCTGCACGGTGGAGAGCCCCTACTCGCTGGCCCCCGACACATGGCTGACCTGCTCGGCGTCGTACGGGAAAGTGTTCCGGCCGGTGTGGAGGTACGTTTCGAGCTCCAGACCAACGGGACGCTTCTCACCGAGCCGTGGCTGGACCTCTTCGAGCGGTACGAGGTTGTCGTGGGCGTCAGCCTCGACGGGCCACCGTCCGCGAACGATCGGCATCGGCTGACCCATGCCTCCCGGTCGAGCGCCGCCTCGGCCGTACGCGGCATCGACCTCCTGCGGTCCCGACCCCACCTGTTCGCAGGAGTGCTCGCCGTTGTGGACCTGGCCAACGACCCGGTCGAGGTCCACGACTACCTGGCGTCGTTCGAGCCTCCGGTGATCGACTTCGGTCTGCCGCACGGGACGCACGACGAGCCACCGCACCGCGGCGATCCGAGCGTGCCCGAGTACGGGGTGTGGATGAGCCGCGTCTACGACGCCTGGCTTGCCCGGCCCGAAGACGGGCACGGCATACGGATGCTGGAGGACATCGTGGCGCTCAGCTCCGGCGTGCGCGGCTCGGTGGAATCCCTGGGTCTGGCCCCGCCGACGAGTGTCGTGATCGAGTCCGACGGCACGATCGAGGGCGTGGACACCCTGCGGTCCGTCGAGGAAGGCGCCTCCTGGCTGGGGCTCGACGTCTTCAGGCAGTCCTTCGACGAGGTCCTTCACCATCCAAAGCTCCTGCACCGGCAGTACGGGAAGGCCACGCTCGCTGAGGAATGCCAGGACTGCCCTCTGGTGGAGGTGTGCGGCGGAGGCTACCTCCCGCATCGCTTCAGCACCGCCCGCGGCTACCAGAATCCGTCCGTTTACTGCGCGGACCTGGAGTACCTCATCCGGCATGTCCAGGGCTCCCTACGTCGGCACGGCTGGGATCCGGCGGCCCCGCCCCTGTAGCCATGAGCCGTGCCGCCACGGCAGGATCACGCGTTGGAATGAACGAGTGAAGCGATGGAAGAGCGACAGGAGATGTCGATGACCGTGACGATCCGCCCCGCTGACAGGCGGGACATCGTGGCCGTAGCCGAACTGATCGAGGAGATCGAGCGGTTCTACGGATCGACCGAGATCCAGCCGCTCGAGGAACGCCGGTCCCAGGTAGAGGAGGCGCTCTTCGGCTCGCCGCCGCTGGCGTCCGCGCTCCTGGTCGAGGACGGGGCTGGCAACCTCGTCGGGCTCGCCGCCTACTCGTTCCTCTGGCCGGCGGCCGGCTCCTCCCACTCCTTGTTTCTGAAGGAGCTCTACGTCCGCGACACCCTCCGCCGCCAGGGCGTCGGCGCCCACCTCATGGACGAGCTCCGTGCCCTGGCCGCCGCACGCCCCGGGTGCAGCCGTGTCGAGTGGATGACGGACCACGACAACCCGAATGCGCGTTCCTTCTACAAGTCGCTGGGATTCGCGGAGTTCGATGGGAAGATCGTCTACCGGGTGGACACCAATACGGGCTGAGGGCGGGGTGCGGCTGTGCAGGAAGAGCGGTGCGACCGGTGTGAATGCATCCTCGGGCTGGGATGCGCCTGCTTGCCAAACGGGGTCGTATCGGAAAGACGTGCTGTACCGCAGCACAGGCAGGAGTGGCGGCGCTTCCCCGCGGAGACGATCCTGATCTCACCGACGCGGTACGCGCACCTGCCCGGGACCTGCGCCCACCTGACCGAGGAGTTGGTGACGGCCCCGCGCTGGGGCTGGATCCCCGAACCGCCGCACGGGCTCTGGGACCGGTTGAGCAGCAGCCACCCAGCGACCGCGACAGAGGGGAGCACCACACGGCAGGCGGTACGACGGTGCGAGGAGTGCCAGTCGGCATTGTCGTGATGTAAGCCGCCGTAGGCACGGTCGCACGTGACCGACCTGGGCTCGCCAGGTGACCGTGCGCAGGGCTACAGCCGGACGCTGCAGCCCTGCGGGTTTGAGTGTGGACAGGCCTTTGCTTTCGGGTCGGTGGTCCATGTCGCGCAGCCGCCTTTGCTTACGGCGGCCCCGCTCCCCCATCGTGGCCAGGACAGCGGCTTGGTCGGCCGCCTGCGCCCAGGTCAAACTCCAGGAGTGGGGACGGCCGCGCGGCTGCAAGTGCTGGTCGAGCTGTGCATGACCTTCACGGCTTTCAGGTGCAGGACTCGGGTCTCACCCAAGGCTCACAGAGAGGGTGATCTGCGCATCGAGATGGAGATACGCGCGGTTGCACCCCAGCCCTCCGAGCTGGCGGCCTCGCCAAGCGCACAGCCGCGCTTGGCGTGCTGAAGATGACGCGGCACACCGCCGCCGGCTCACGCCGCTGGTCGGACGTTCCTTGCCCTCGTCCTTCAGGACGGCGACAAGGTCACCGGCCGCCGGGCGTTCTTCCGGGCGTGCGGACTCGTGCTGCTCGAACCCGACACACCTGGTGCCGCATGGGGCTGCCCCGTCGTCTACATCCTCACGGCAGAGGAATCGGCAGCCTGGGGACCAGCACCCGGGACCTGAACTCGTTGCTTCGATTGGGACCAATGCGTCCTCGACCAGATGGAGTTCGCCTTCATGGTTCAGTCAGGTGGCGCGGTGATCAGCTGCGGGTGGGCCCACTCCCATGCCTGGTATCGGCCTTGCCGTTGGCGGCGGTAGCGGCCCTGGTGGCAAGCACCGGTTCAGGCCAGCTATCGGGCTTGCGAAGCGGAGTTCCAGGCCGTGTCTCGGCTGGCGGCTATCACACCCTTCAGCAGGCGCATCACACGGAAAGTCCTGCACGTGGCGAGGAACGCGCTCGGAGTATCAACCCGGCAAACCAGGGCACCTCGCGCCCTTGTCCTTGCCCAGGTTCACGCCGGGCGGGACATAGACACTGGAGCTCAGGGGCCCGTAGAGAGCGCGGGATGACTGACCGGAAGTCATGTAGGGCTTGCGCCCCTCACGATGCAACACGAATTCTGTCTGTCACCTACGTACCCCTCTTGCCCCTCTATAGGGTGAAGGGAAGAATCAGGGCACTGAGGGGTCGGAAGATGAAGTGGGAATGAGCCTCTCAGGACCCACGCGTGGTTGCTCACGGTTGTTGAGCCCAGGTGGTGTTCAACCCTTCAGGATGTGAGCACCTGTCACCGCTGCCCTGCGGCAGGAGCCAGCTAGCCGAGCGAGCTCTCCGGTGGCTGTCTCCTATCCCGCCTAGGGAATCCGGGCTGGGCCGTTCTCCTGAGTGCCTCTCACAGACTGAGCTGTGGTCGGGTTCTCAAGTACTCGCGCACAGGAGTCGCGTCAAGTTTTAAGGGCCGTCACACGAGGTCAGAGCTACCGTTCTCCGACGGTTTCCGGGGCCTGAGGCATCACGCTCCCGGCCTCTCTGACGCGCCCTGGGCTGCCGGCGGATCCCCCGATGACTATCAAAGCGGGCGAGCCGGTGCTGTCGAGGCCCTATGGTGATCGCCATGCAGCCCACCGACAGTGGCGCCGCGTCCGCCAATCCCAGCTGGGTCGCGGTGGATATGGGTGCCCTGATTCACCAGTGCGATGCCGAGTTGGCACAGCACGACGCCATGCTCGACCGACTGACGTCGGGAGTCGCCGCGCTGGAAGCTGAGAAGCAAGCGGTGCGCTCCGCGCGCCAGCAGGTGGTGCTCACTCGCGAGGAGGCGCTGCGCGTTCAGGAGATGCTCCACGCGGCGGCCCGGGCTGGAGCCGCTCTTCGTAGCGGGCAGCGCGAGGGCGGGTCCAGTTTCAAGGACGTGCCGGATCCTGACGAATGCAAGGGGACCGACGCCTGCGCCGATGAGGCTGCGAACAGTTCGGATGCGGCGGCCACGTCGGCTGAAGAAGGCAGCCACACCGGCAAGGCTTCGACAGCGTTTGACGCATCGAAGCTCGGCCCTCGCGGCATGCAGGCCATGCAGATCATCAACAGTGAGCCCACGCTGCAGTGGACCGGGAAGCTGCTCGCGGTACGGCTGGAAGGCCAGGAGGTCGAGGCCGACGGGAAGGCGCACAATCGCGCGCGGACGCTCATGGACGACCTGGCAAAGAAGCAGCTCGTGGCGAAGATGTACTCGGATGATGGTCGTCGCTGCTACTTCGTCGCGGCCGCGGCAACGGAGGCCGCCTAGAGGCACCCCAAGGCGACCGCCTCCCGCGCTGGCATGGTTCCTAGGCCGACGCATCAACGCGGGAGGCGGTCTGACGACTCTGGGCCGTACCCCCCACGCTACCGGGCAATTCCCGGGCGAGGGGCCAATTCGGCCTGCGTTCCCTCGATCGAGAGGCCGACCTTCGCATGACAGGCGCACCATCGGACTTTTCCCGGCTATCCGACCCGGCCGGCTACTACTCCTCGCCGCTTCGCCGATGCGAGGGAATGGGCTGGTGACGGGCACCGTCATCGCCTGCGGGCCAATCGGTGTGACGCGGCCAGAGCATTTCGTCGAGCGTCTCCTCGATGCTTGCGAGCGTAAACATGTCGGGCCAAACGGTTCCGGCAAGGATGTTGGAAATGACTTGCCGGTTGACGCCGGACGCAGTCGCCAGCGCGTTGGCCGACAAGCCGCGCCGCTCCATCGCCTCCGCCAGGGCCCGGGCTACGGCCTGCCCGACCTGTGCCTGCCGGGCACTGTCCATCACTGCGTACGGCCAGTGGCCGGACACGGCATAGTCGCGCGGCTTCTTTCCACGTCTCGTTCCTCCGGGCATGCGACCAGTGTGACGGACGGGATGCCGACTTGCTCACCCCGCACAATCATGGGTTGCTATAACAATAGCAACCCATGATTGGTCGCGCTTCCATCCCGGCCGGTTTGAAAGGATTGGTATCTACAGTGTCGACTCGCCAGGCGGGAACACCGCCGACCAACGGCCGCGCCAGGCTGAGGCCTGAAGAGCGGCTGATGCCGTCGCCCAAGCTGCGGGCGGAGCAGTACCTCCTAGTCACCGTGGCCGCCTGCTCGGCGGTCAACCCGGTAGGGGCCGAGGAACTGGCAGCGGCGACTGGGGTCTATGCCAAGAACTGCGGACTGGTGCCGGTGTTCATCATGAACACCGGACTGCTCACCAAGGGGCACCGGCGAGCGACGTATCTACCCAGCGAGAAGGGTCGGTACATCGCACGTGCCTTCGCGCGCGGTGAAGCCGAAGGGCTTGGAGCGCTGAGGACGAAGTGGAGGGGGCAATGGTTCGCGCGAACAGTCAGAGACCGTTGCCGACACGGCCCCGTCTCCCGTGAGGGCCTGGTGGCCGCCCTCATGGTGGCGGCCAAAGCCGGGCCTGAGCGCATCAAGCAGGCCCACGTTCTACTCGATCTGATGGTCGCGGTCGGTCTCGTCACGGTGGAGAAGTCCGGCGAGCTGAACTATTTCGAGGGCCCCAGTCACACAGACACCCCGCCCACAGGCACCCAGAGCACCGACACGCCTCACGAGGCACCGCAGACTGCCAACGAGGACGACGAGCCGAGCGCAGCCGAGGAACCGTTGCCTCAGGACGAGCGTCAGTCCGGCAGCACCCAACAGCCTGACTCCGAGGGCGTGCAAGACGGTGACGAGCAGCCGCAGACGGAGGTACCTCGCCCGCGCACTGAGGCCCCCGGCAGCCAGCCGCCTGGGGGAACGGGCCCCGATCAGGATCTCTTGTCACTTCTTCTGCCACCGGTTCTGCTGGCGGACTTGACTCGTCTGACTTCGGCGGAGGTCCTCGAACTCCACAGTCATCTGACGGCCGTCACGGCCCTCACCGCCAAACTCCGGGGCCATCGCGTCACCTAGGCCCCGGGACACAAAAAACAGTCCGGCAGCGCCAGCTTCCTTGGCCGGTGCGGCGCTGCCGGACTCCCACCTCCACCCGACGACCCGCCCGGCAGCGCCGTGCAGGAAAGGGCTTCGGCATGTCCTCACACAAGGCGAGGAACAACCACCGTAGCGCGATCGATCGCGGGCCCGCCCACGTTCGCGCGAGTTCCGGCCCTCTTCAGGGGGTGGTCCGGCATGGCTAGGCCCACCATCCGCCGGGTGCTACTCGAAGTCAGCCGTCAGTGGCTGCAGCAGGCAGCCGACGGCGACATGGCCATCGAGACAGTCGACCGCTACATCCAGATCAGTGAACGGTTCGACGTCTTCGCCGACGCCCAGGGTATCCACCGAATGGATGATGTCACCGGACAACTGACCGACTCGTTCATGGACGCGCCCGGCCGCGACCGCCACGACAACATCACCCTCGTTCCGAAAGACGGCACACGGCGGCAGCGCCGCTCCGCCCTCGCCTCCCTCTTCGTGCACGCCCGGGCCCTCGGCATGACCCAGGCCGTGCCCCTGCTCGACTCCCCTCCCATCCCGCGGCCGCCTCGCAGCACAGGCGCCGAACTGACCGACGCGGAAATCGAGGAACTCCAGTTCCACTCCGAACGCGGCATGCCTGCGACCCGGCATGCTGCCCTGCTGGCCCTGCTGCTGTCAGGCCTCGGCAGCGCCGAGACCGCTCAGGCGACCCCCGGCGACCTGGACCTCGCACTAGCCACCGTGACCACCGAAGGCAGCACACGCACCACCCCCAGAACCTGCCCGCTCAGCCCCTGGGCCGTCCGCGCCCTCCGTCTGCGCACCGACTACCTGGCCGAGCACCGGCCGGGCCGGCGCCGCCTCGTCACCAGCGACTCCTCCACCCCGTACGCGGCGCAGGCCAGCGTCGGCGCTGGCTTCAACGACATCGCACGGCTCTCGGGCCTCGCCACCACCGCCCGCAGGGTCGAACCCCGCGACATCACCCGCTACGTCGCCCGCCAGGTGCTGCTGCAGACCGGTCAGATCTCCGAAGTCGCCCGAAGGCTCGGTCTCTCGTCCCTAGACAACGCCGCCGACCTCGCCGGACTGGCCTGGAAGATCGGCGGAGATCCGCGATGACACCCCACAGGGCCTCGCGCCCCAAGCGCACGTCCAAGACCACCCGCAAGCCCAAGAACACCCCGCCGCCGTACATCTACGGAACGATCCCCGACGACACCTTCGGAGCGAAGAGCGACCCACCAGAACTGCACGGGCCGCAAGCCCCGCACCTGATCACCGACCGCCGTTTCGCCTACCTGATCAATAACCCGGACCTCTACGCCGCGGCCGATACCCTGCCCGGGCCCCGACCAGTCGGCCGACCTCCGCACCATCCCCCCGTCATCTACCTGATCTTCCTGTGCTCAATCTCCGTCTTCGGCTCCGCACGCGCGACCGCTGCCCACTTCCAGGATGAAGACTGGTGGAAGCGCATCCGCTCAGCGATCCGCACACACCTGGGCGACGAGGCTGCAGACGCACTGCGGCCGACCGGCCCCACCCGCAGCAACTGGAATCACTACTTCCGGCGGCACCTCAAGCCCGCTCACGACAAGATCCGTGACATCAGCAGCGACCTGTGGGTTGAGCAGGCCCTGGCGCACGGCATGCTCTGCGAAACCAGCAAAAGAACCAGCCGCGTCCGCCCCGAACGCCAGCAGGTCCTCCACGGCGACGCCACCGTCGCAAGACCTCCCTCCGGGCACTCCGAACACGAGACGGTCGACAAGAGGACCGGCGAGATCCGCCAGCACCGCGTGGACGAAGACGCCGGCATCTGCATCGAAGGCGGCGGCAAGCAGGTCTACGGCAACAAGTTCCTCTCCACCGCCGTACGCCTGGCCGCCACCCCTCACAGCCGCGTGATCCTCGCCCTGGAATCCATCCGCCACAAATCTGTGAAGGAAGACCCCGAACGCGAATCGGAAGGCGTCGCCCTGGTCGCCATGGTCAAGCGCATCCTCAAGCGCGCCCACGGCACCAAGGCCGTCACCTACGACGCCGCCCTGCGCGGCAAGCACCGCGCACCCCTCATCGCCGAAGGCCTCGTCGTGTTCACCCCACAGCACGACGGGCTCACGCCCCAGTCGCTCCTGCGCCACAAGGACGGCCCCTGCTCCCACGACCTCTACGTCGCCGAGGGCAGAGTGTGCGAGCGCCGCTTCATCGACGGCAACGAGACGCTCTACACGCCTCTGCCCGTCGAAGAACTCGAGTGCCGTGACGGAAAGAACAGCACCCGCTTCTACCACCGCATCACCATCCCCTGCCCCACCACCAAGACACACCAGCTCCGGATCCGCGTCGACGAGACCGACGAGGACAGGCAGGTCGACCCGAAGACGAAGAAGCAGCGCTTCAACCGCACCGAGCATCTCCGCCAGGTACCTCCCAGCACCCCCGCCGGCCGCCGCCTGAAAGGCTTCCGCCAGGACAGCGAGTCCATCCACTCCCGCTTCGACCAGGCCTACCCCCATGAGCGAGTCCCGGCATATGGCGCCCGGGGAGCCCTGTTGATCTACCTCGGCTACGCCTGGCTGAACAACTCGATCACCCGAGCACTCAACGCACTCCACTCCTGACACCCTCCGCAAGCCACCCCACCCCAGCACCCGGCCCCAGGACAAGATCCCCAGCCCGCCACACACCCCGTACATCGAGCACGCCACCCGCTACACTGGCGGCGGCGAGCAGACCCTCACAGGTCGATCACCAACCTGTCCAAAACATGTCAAGAATCGGCTCCGTGCATTGTGCCGTTTTAGACACATTTTTGTACAGATCCCCGCCTTCGTAGCTCAGGGGATAGAGCACCGCTCTCCTAAAGCGGGTGTCGCAGGTTCGAATCCTGCCGAGGGCACAGCGCGTTAAGCCGCCGACCTGGGGTTTCTCCCCCGGGAAGGCACGTTACCCGGCCTCGGACTCCTCGTCCGGGGCCGTTTGCGTGGGCGGTGCGTGGGCGGACCGCGCGGTGACGGAATGGCTCAACCCATCTCGCGGTGTCGCCGTGCGCGGTAGCGTCGTTCGACGCGTCCGACGGAGAGGGAGCACGCAGCCATGCTCAAGCCCACCGGTACCGCCGATCACCAGGCCCCCCGCGCGCTGATTCTGAACTTCGCCGGGGTCCTGACCGCCGACCCGCTTCCCGCGCAGCGCACGTGGGCCGCGTCCGAAGGGCTTCACGCGGAAGCGTGGCGTACCGCTCTCAGCGACGTCGCCGTCGGGCGGCCTCTCTATTCGGAACTGGAGATCGGGCGGCTCAGCCAGGCCGAGTGGAACGTGAAGACGGCTCCGCTGCTCGGTGCGGGCGTCGATCCGACGAACCTGATGGGACGTGTCTGGTCCCAGGTGCCCGCCGCGCGTCGCATGGCGGCGCTCGCGCGTGCCGCCAAGGAAGCGGGCTACCGGCTTGCCCTCCTGTCGAACAGCTTCGGGCTCGATCCGTTCAACCCGTACGAACACGTCGGCATCTGGGACCTGTTCGACGTGCACGTCATTTCGGAAGCGGTCGGCATGGCGAAGCCGGATCCGGCGATCTACCGACTGACGCTGGACCGCCTCGGCCTTCCCGGGGAGGCCTGCGTGTTCGTCGACGACCATCCGGCGAACCTTCCGCCCGCCGCGGCTCTCGGCATCACCACCGTCCTCGCGACGGACGAGGACGACACGGTCGCCGAACTGGAAAGCCTCCTCGGCGTGACCGCGGCCCTGCCCGTGCAGGGCTGATTCCGGTTCCGCAGCGTCAACTCGCAGCTCTCCTCACCTGCTTCCGCAGGCTCGGCCGACACCTGTCACGGTAATTCGATGGCGTGCCCGCACCCATGCGTTCACCCTGGTCACCGTGGCAGAACCCGAGTTTCAGATCCGCGCCCGGCACACGACCGCCACGGTCACCGTCTACCAGGCGTACGCGCCGGAGATCGGCCTGCCCGCCGTTCGTCAGGGACGCTTTCCGGCAGCGTGGCAGCGGGACCGGATGACGTGGATCAAGCCGTCGTTCCTCTGGATGATGTATCGCTGCGGGTGGGGTACCAAGGAAGGCCAGGAGACCGTCCTCGCCGTCGAAATCACTCGCGAAGGCTTCGAGTGGGCCCTCGAACACAGCTGCCTGTCCCACTATCAGCGCGGGGTCCACGCCGACCAAGCCGCCTGGAAGCGGCAGTTGAGGCGAGCCCCGGCCCGGGTGCAGTGGGATCCGGAACGTGACCTGCGCCTCGAACCGCTGCCCCACCGAGCGCTCCAGCTCGGCCTCGCCGGAGAGGCCGCACACCGCTACGCCGACGAGTGGGCGGTCTCCATCACCGACGTCACCCCGCTCGCCCGCACCGTCCACGCCCACGTACGGGACGGTGACCTGGAAGCCGCTCGGCAACTGCTTCCCCCAGAGCCGCCGTACCCCGTGCCCGACGGGCTCCTCGCCCATCTGCACCGCTGAGCCGCACCACGCCGCCGCGTCCGCTCGGCGTCGAGGCGGTCCTCCCCGCTTCCCGCGGCGGTCTCTTCCCCGCTGCCCGCGGCGGTCTCTTCCCCGCTGCCCGCGGCGGTCTCTTCCCCGCTGCCCGCGGCGGTCTCTTCCCCGCTGCCGGCAGCCGTCGGGGCCGTGGCCGTCCGGGCCGCAGCCGTCCGGGCCGTGGCCTGTCCTGGCGTACGTCATGACCGGCGCCTCGGGGCGCGCTCAAGCAACTTCACTGGCCGGAAGGGACGTTGTGGCGGCCGGGTGAGATTCCGGAGGCCGGGACGGAGACCCCCGGCCGTGGTGGCAGCCGCAGTCGCAGCGCAGCGTTTCGATCGGGGGCACGCACGGCGCCGCGTTCGGGAGGCGGATTTCGCCCGGGCCTCGGCATTCCTCGCACTGGCCTGTGCGGCAGGCCGGGGCCTTGTACGGGATGGGCCTGCTCATGGGGTCGCGTCGTCGAGGCGTTGTCGGCCCAGGCGCAGTAACTCGGCCACGGCGTCCGGGCAGCAGACTCGGCCCGCCGTTTCCGGGGGCACCGACCAGTGGATGCCCGGAGGTGCGGTCCGGTCCGGGCGGGGGACGCCGAGCCAGGAGCCTCGGCCGCGGACCGTTGCCAGGAGTGAGCGCCAGTTCTCGGTCGTCTTCGGGGGTACCAGCGCGTAGTACCAGACGCCCGGGTCGCGGATCACCGGCCCGCGGAGAGTGGCGGCCAGTGCGGCGGCGACCGTGGCGTCCGCCGTTCCGCGCACCGCCGCGTGGACCAGTTCCTGTGGCATCCGTACGGCGTCGAAGACGATGCCCGTACGGAGGATCGCCGGACGGCCGTCGCGCCAGTCCTGGCCCGCCACGGCCGGCTGGGTCAGGGATGACGCCAGCCAGCGGGCGGCCGGTGTCGCTTGCTGTGCCTGCGGCTGGAGCTGTGGCTTCGCGTACGTCATGGCCTGCTGCCGACTCCTCGGATTGCGGTGGGAGTGGCATCCGGCAGCCGGGAAAGCGGGCGGCCGCGCCACGCCGTCCCGTTACGTTACGGAGCCGCGCGATCACGTACCAGGGGCGTGCCGTCCCGCTTTCCGGATCACGTAGGACGCCGCGTCCTACCCGGCCAGCCCGAGCCGGTCGGCCGGGCCCAGGACGGCGTCCCGGCGTGAGGCGCGGCCGCGCAGCTCTTCGACCAGCCGTCGGGTCGTCGAGTGGTACCGCATCCACTCCGGTGCGTCCGCCTCGGCCAGCAGCAGCGCGCTTTCGGACGCGCGGTCCCTGCCGAGGTCGTTGTAGGCCAGGGCGCGGTCGACGTGGAAGCGGGCGCGCCAGGTGGGCGGCAGCGAATCGAGGTCCGGGACGGTGCGGGCAGAGCGGATCGCTTCCTCGGGGCGCTCCGTCTCCACAAGGAAGTTGACCTTGGCGATACCCGCGTTCGTGGGCCCGAACGGCGTGGCGTAGACGAGCAGATCCTCGCCCATGCTCTCGGCCGCGCCCTTCGCCATTCTCAGCAGGTCCGCCACCGTGTCGTGTTTTTCCTGCCGTACGGCCGCCGTGGCCGCCCGCAGCAGCAGCACTCCCCACAGCGCCAGGTCCTGGGGGTCGGAGCGGAAACCCGGCTCGATTCGCTGCGCCCCGGCGAGCGCCACCCGCTCGGCGTCGGCCAGCCGCCCCTGTTCGGTGAGCGCCCACGACAGCGTCGACGCGGCCAGCGTCTTCAGATGAGGGCCGTCGCACTCCCGGATCGCGGCAAGGGAACGCTCCATCGCCGTGAATGCGGCGTCTTCCTTACCGAGTGCGGTCAGGGTGGTCGCCGCGACCTGGTAGGCGACGGCGAGTACGGAGTTCGCCGCCGCTCGGTCCCGGCCGATGCAGGCGTGAGCCGCCGTACGGGCGCCCCGGATGAGCTGAGGGAGCAGCGCCCCGGTCTCGCCCATGCAGCCGTCACGGCGCATACTCTCGGTCGACGCCATGGCCGCGCGCAGCTCCGCGAGGGTCGGCGGCTCCTCCGGGTCGGTGTCGTCGCCCAGCAAGTCGGCTACGGGGGATACGGCTTGGCGGAGTGCCAGGACGGACGGCAGGCCGTCCTCCGCCTCGTTGCCTCGAACGTGACGGGCTGTCCCACGAGATAGCCGGGCTCGGTGTCCAGCGCACGGGCCAGCGCGTTGATGCCGGCGGGCCGGGCCGTCTTGCGCCTGCCCTGTTCCGGCTTGCGTACGGCATCGACGGGCAGGACAGCCGCTTCGGCGAGTTGTTCCTGCGTCAGGTCCCGCCGCGGTCTCAGGTCCGCGAGCCGGTCTCCCAGGCTCGATTCGAATGAGTTCACTGATCCCCCCGCCAGAGGGTGGTGTCTCCCACGCTACTGCGGGCAGCCGCACCCGCGAGCCGCCGCCGGTGTGCGCGGAACGGCAGGTGGGCGTTTGCCGGGAGGGTGTCCATCCGAACGAGTGGAATCAGGCGTGTGGTACTCGCGAGCCGGGGTGTACAGGGCATTAATGAATTGTCTGCATCAACCGACGTAGGAGTTCTTTATGCGTATTCGTACCGCGCTCGCCGCCGGCGTCCTCGCCACCGCCGCCCTGCTGGGCGGCGCCGGTTCCGCTCTTGCCGCCGGTGGCCATGACCACCACGAGGGAGGCGCTGCCGCAATTGAGGGCGGCTTCGTCCATGAGGAAGGCCAGGGCTCTTACTCGAACCTCGGCGGCCCCGCCGGCATCACGCACATCAGCGGCTCGGGATCCAAGACCGCCGGAGCCTTCAAGGCGGGCGGCGTGTGGGGGCGGTAGGACCTGCTGGGCTCTGAGGTAAAGCGCACCCGCCCCTGACAACAGCCGCCTCCGCGCGCGGTGTCCTGGGCGGTCGGCTGACGGGACAGGCGGGCCGTGGCACTCCGCCTGGACGTCTGCAGCACGAGGCGGGGCTCCACCGAGATCTGGTGGAGCCCCGTTCTTGCTGTTCTTGTCCGGGTCGATGCGGCCTCCGGGGCCGCGCTGACCTTCCGGCCTACGGGAACAGCGCGATCCCCGCTATCAGCAGCACCGCGATGGCCAGGACGACGATGGCCGTTCCGGCCAGACGGTGGTGCCCACCGGGCGCTCTGTGACCGCCACCGCCGCGAGGTCGATCCTCGGGGAGTACGGGGTTTTCCGGCCGGTCGCGCGTGTAGTCCTCGAAGTCGGAGTCGGGGTAGGTACTCATGGGACCCCCTTACGAGTCTCGGAATACGAGTCTTCGGGTCTCCGGGAAAGAGCCTCCAGAGGAAGAGTCTCCGCAAAAAGACTTATAAGTAGTATATGCCCGCAAACCGGGCGGCGAAGCCTCGCGGGGGCTCCTCCGCGCCACCCCCTCCCTCACCTGCGACGCGAGCGCCGCAGGTGCCGTACGACCAGGGCCACGATCAGTACGCCCGCCGCGATCAGGAAGTACAGCTCGTACCGCTGGATGGCCGGATAGATGGTGTTCACATGCTGTCCCGCGAAGTAACCGAGAGCTGACCAGACACCGACCCACAGGGCCGCGCCCAGGACGTTGAATCCGAGGAACCGCCGCCAGCCCATCCCGCTCATACCGGCGATGATTCCGTTGGCCTGGCGCAGGCCGTCGACGAAGCGGGCGATGGTGACGATCTTGCCGCCGTGCCGGCCGAAGAACGCCTCGGCTTTCGCCACGCGCGGCGGTGTCAGCAGGACGTACCGCCCGTAGCGGGCGACCAGGCGGTGGCCGCCGAAGCGTCCGATGGCGTAGCCGACGTTGTCCCCGGCCACGGCGGCGAGCAGCGCGATCAGCACGACCACCGCGATGTTCAGCTGCCCGGTCCCGGCGTAGACGGCCGCCGCGATCAGGACCGTCTCGCCCGGGACCGGTACGCCGAAATCCTCGACGAACAGCAGACCGCCGACGGCCAGATAACCCCAGTGATCGAGGATCGGCTCCAGGTCGCCCAGCACACCGGGCAGTGGGGGCGCGGACATCGTTGCCTCCCGGAGTTCGGTGCACGGCGCGCGTACGGCCCGGCGACCTGAATCCGACGCGAATCAACACTTTACGTACCGTCGCCGTCACAACCGGCCAGACGCGGCCCGTCCGGCGTGATGGCCAGGACCCGTTCGCAGGTCCTGGCCCCGCCGTTCACCAGTCGTGGACCGTTCCGTCGGTGAGGCGGTTGACCGGCAGGTACGCCTGCTCGTACGGGAAGCGCGCGGCGGCCTCGTCGTCGAGTTCGATGCCGAGGCCCGGCGTGTCCGAGGGGTGGAGCAGGCCGTCGGTGAAGCGGTAGCTGGTCAGGAAGACCTCCAGCGTCCTGGGCGAGTGCTTCATGTACTCCTGGATGCCGAAGTTGTGCACGGCGAGGTCGATATGGAGGGCGGCGGCCATGCCGACCGGGGAGATGTCGGTGGGGCCGTGCATGCCGGACTTGACGCCGTACACCGCCGCGAGGTCGAGCAGTTTGCGCATCGCCGTGACGCCGCCGATGTGGGTGACTGCGGAGCGCACGTAGTCGATCAGCCGCTCACTGAGCAACGGGCCGTAGTCATGAAGGGAGTTGAAGATCTCGCCGATGGCCAGCGGGGTCGTGGTGTGCTGCCGGATGAGCCGCAGCGCGGTGGGGTCCTCGGCGGGGGTGGCGTCCTCCAGCCAGAACAGGTCGTACGGTTCGAGGTCCTTGCCGAGCTTCGCGGCCTGGATCGGGGTCATGCGGTGGTGGCCGTCGTGGAGCAGCGGCAGTTCGGGGCCGAACTCCGCGCGCACCGCCTCGAACACCCGTGGCATGTGGCGCAGATACGCCCGCGTGTCCCACGTCTCCTCCACCGGGCGGGACGGGCCGCCGAGGGAACGGCGCGCCGGTTCGTAGTCGTAGCGCTCGCCGCCCGCCGCGGACGACGCGGCCACCCCGTACACCGAGTCGAGGCCGGGAATGCCGGACTGGATGCGGATCGCGCGGTAGCCCTGCTCCAGGTGGGACCGTACGGAGTCGAGAACCTCCGGGATGTCGCGGCCCGAGGCGTGTCCGTACGCGAGGGCGCCGGTGCGCGAGGCGCCGCCGAGCAGCTGGTAGAGCGGCATCCCCGCGGCCTTGGCCTTGATGTCCCACAGCGCCATGTCGACCGCCGCGATGGCTGCCATCGTCACGGGGCCCCGACGCCAGTACGCGCCGCGGTAGAGGTACTGCCAGGTGTCCTCGATGCGCCCGGCGTCGCCGCCTATGAGCAACGGCGCGACGTGGCTGCGCAGATAGGCCTCGACGGCCAGCTCCCGGCCGTTGAGGGTGGCGTCGCCCAGGCCGGTGAGACCGTCCTCGGTGGTGATGCGCAAGGTGACGAAGTTACGGCCGGGACTGGTGACGATGACATCGGCTGCGGTGATCTTCATGACGTGCGTCGCTCCTGTTGCGGCAGTTGATGCGGACCGGTGCGGGCTGGTGTCGGCTCATGCGGGCCGGAGCGTACGGGTCGGTGGATGCGTACGCGATCGGTGACGGCGGACGCACGGCGGGAAGCGCCGAATCCCCGCTGCCGCAGCCATGCTGTCCTGCCTATTGAAGCCATTAATTATTAGTTTTACGTTGCTCCTGCTCGTCTGCCTTCCCTCCCCCCATATTCCCGGACCAGGAGAATGAAGTGACCAGTCGTCGGAACTTCCTCACGCTGGCGGGAGCCGGGTCCCTGGCCGCGTTCGCCGGGCTGCCCGCCTTCACCGCGTCCGCCGCGCAGCCACTCCGGCCCGCCGCCGCTCCCCTCGCGGCCGAGGACTCGTCCCTGCTGCTCCGGTATCCCGCTCCCGCCGCGCCGGACCGCATGATCCAGCAGGGGCTGCCCGTCGGGAACGGGCGCCTCGGGGGTCTCGTCGGCGGGGATCCCGGCAAGGAACTGCTGCACGTCACCGACGGCACACTGTGGACCGGCGGACTCAACGACGTACTCGACGACGACGGCCAATTCCCCTACGAGCGCGTCGGGTTCGGCTCCTTCACGCAGTTGGCACAGCTGACCGTCGAACTGCCCGAGCACTCCCTCGACGCCGTCACCGACTACCGCAGGACGCTCGACCTGGCCAACGGCCTGGTGACGGCGTCGTACGTACGCGACGGTGTGACCTACCGGCGCGAGGTGTACGCCAGCCACCCCGACGATGCCGTGATAGTCCATCTCTCCCAGAGCGGCGGCGGCTCGTACACCGGCCGGATCGATCTGGCGGGCACCCACGGCGAGTCCACCTCGGCGGACGCCTCCGACACCACCGCCTCCTTCGGCGCCTCGTTCGACAACGGGCTGCGGTACGGCGCGGCCGTGACCGCCGTCGGCCCGGACGGGACCGTGTCCCTCTCCGGGCAGGGGCTCGCCTTCAGCGACTGTACGGAGCTGACCGTCGCACTCAGCGGCGGTACGAACTACGCACCGGACCCGGCGAACGGCTACCGCGACCCGGCGACCGAGCCGCGCACGCTGGCCCGGGAGAAGGTACGCGCGGCTGCGGGCCACGCGCCCGCGGTGCTGCGGAACACGCATGTCGCCGACTACCAGGGCCTCTTCGGCACGCTGTCACTCTCGCTCGGCGCCTCCAGCGAACAGCAGCGTGGGCTCGACACCTGGTCCAGGCTCCAGACCCGGGCCGCCGAAGACGCCGCCCCCGATCCCGAACTGGAAGCCTCCTACCTCCAGTTCGGCCGCTACCTGATGATCTGCGGCTCGCGTGACAGCGTGCCGCTCAACCTCCAGGGTCTGTGGCTGGACGGCAACGACCCTGACTGGATGGGCGATTACCACACCGACATCAATGTCCAGATGAACTACTGGATGGCCGACCGGGCCGGGCTCTCCGACTGCTTCGACGCCCTCACCGATTACTGCCTGGCCCAACTGCCCTCGTGGTCGGACGTCACCGGCCGGCTGTTCAACGATCCGCGCAACCGGTTCCGTAACTCCTCCGGGAGGATCGCCGGCTGGGCCGTCGCGTTCTCCACCAACATCTACGGCGGCTCGGGCTGGTGGTGGCATCCGGCGGCGAACGCCTGGCTGTGCAACACCCTCTTCGAGCACTACGAGTACACCCAGGACCGGCAGTTGCTCGCCCGGATCCATCCGCTGCTGAAGGGCGCCTGCGAGTTCTGGGAGGCGCGGCTGATCACCACGGACGTCACCGACCCGGCCACCGGCGAGAGCCGTACGGTGCTGGTCGACGACAAGGACTGGTCGCCCGAGCACGGGCCGCAGGACGGCCTCGGAAACACCTACTCCCAGGAGCTGGTCTGGGCCCTGTTCGGCAACTACCAAGCGGCATGCGCCGAGTTGGGCACGGATGCGGACCACAGCGCGGTGATCGGCGGCCTGCGCGAGCGGCTGTATCTGCCGGTGGTCAGCCCCACGACGGGCTGGCTGGAGGAGTGGATGTCCCCGGACAACCTGGGCGAGGAGACACACCGGCATCTGTCCCCGCTCATCGGACTGTTCCCCGGGGACCGGATCGGCCTCGACGTCTCCTCCGGAGAACTCCTCTCCGGTGTACGCGCGTTGCTGACCGCGCGCGGGATGGACAGCTTCGGCTGGTCCAACGCGTGGCGGGCCCTGTGCTGGGCCCGCCTGAAGGAGGCGGAGACGGCCTACCGGCTGATCGCGACCAATCTGCGCCCCTCGGTGGACGGTTCCAACGGCACCGCCGAGAACTTCTTCGACATCTACCAGGCGGAACCGGGCCGGGGCATCTTCCAGATCGACGCCAACTTCGGTACCCCGTCGGCGATGGTGGAGATGCTGGTGCAGTCACGGCCCGGCCACATCGAGCTGCTGCCCGCACTGCCGGCGGCCTGGGCGGAGTCCGGCAGCGTCACGGGGATCGGCGCGCGCGGCGGCTTCGTCGTGGACCTCTCCTGGCACGACGGCAAGGTGGACGACCTCACGCTGCGGAGCGTCGGCGGCGGGTCCGTGACCGTGACGGCGGGCAGTGTGTCGCGCGCGGTCACGGTGCAGCGGGGCGGCTCTGTGACCCTGCGGAACTTCGCGGACCATTAGAAAACGCGGTGGAGGCCGCCGCATGCGCGGCGGCCTCCACCAGCCTCACACCTGGGCGGTCGGCCGGACGAGCATCTCGTTGACCGCCATCCGGCGCGGCCTTGTCACGATGTAGTGGATCGCGTCCGCGATGTCCTCGGAGAGCAGATTCTCCACCCCTGCGTACCACGCCTGAATGTTCTCGCGGACGCCCGGCTGAACGTGGTCGGTCAGCTCGGTCGCCACCGCGCCCGGCTCGACCGCGCTCACCCGCACGTACTTGCTCGCGAACTCCTGGCGCAATGCCTCGCTCAGCGCCGTGACACCGAACTTCGTCAGGTTGTACACGGCCGCCCCCGTGGTGGCGATCCGTCCCGCGACCGAGCTGATGTTGACCAGGTCGCTGACCCCGCGCGGCCCGTCGTCCGCCGCGTCCACCAGATGCGGCAGCGCGGCGTGGGTGACCTGGAGCAGGGCGGACACGTTCAGGTCGACCGACCGCTGCCACTCCTCCACCGGGGTGCCGATCGCGGGGCCGAGCAGCATGACACCCGCGTTGTTCACCACCGTGTCGAGCCGCCCGAAGGACTCCACCGCGCGGGCGACGACCGCGGCCGCCTCCCCGGGCGCGGTGATGTCCACGCCGAAGGCCTGCGCGGTGCCGCCCTCCGCGCGGATCCGGGCCACGAGATCATCGAGCCGGTCCTTGCGCCGCGCGACCACCGCCACCGACGCCCCCTCGGCGGCGAGCGACCGCGCCGTCGCCTCCCCGATGCCGCTGCTCGCGCCGGTCACGAGCGCGACGGTTCCGTCCAGCCGTCCAGTCATGTGCGTCTCCTTGGCTACGGTGATCCACGCCCTCAGCCAACCACCGCACCAAAGACCCCGCACCCGAGCCGGTGCGCTTCGCATCCTCCGGATCCCGGACCGTGGCCACGTTGACCTTGCCCCAGGGTCAGGGCGCACGGTCCCGTCACCGGGCCGGAAGCGGCCCGGTGACGGAGGATGGGACCTCGTGGAACTGCTCACGATCGGCGAGTTCGCGGCCCGCTCACGGCTCTCGCCCAAGGCGCTGCGCCTGTACGACCGGCTCGGCCTGCTCACCCCCGACCGCGTCGACGCGGCCACCGGCTACCGCTGGTACCGCAAGGACCAGGTCGACCGGGCCAGGCTGGTCGCGCTGCTGCGGCAGCTCGACATGCCACTGGCGCGGATCGCCGATGTCGTCGCGCTGCCGGGACCGCAGGCAGCGGCCTCGGTGACCGCGTACTGGACCGACGTCGAGGAACGCCACGCCGTGCAGAGCGCGGTGGCCGCCCATCTCCGTGACCGACTTTCCGGCAGGAGAACGCACATGTACGAGATCAAGACCGTCGACGCCCCCGAGCAGGCCGTACTGACCGAGCGCAAACACCTGCTCTCCGACGAGCTGCCCCGCTGGATCCCGGCTTCCCTGGGCCGCCTGACGACGGCGGCGTCCCAGTGCGGTGGCGTCGCGGGCATCCCGTTCGTCGCCTACTACGCCGGAGTCTCGCCCGACAGCGACGGCCCCGCCGAGTGCTGCGTCCCGGTCGCGGACGTACGGGCTGCCGAGGCCTACGCGGCGGCCAACAGCCGCACCACGACGCTCCGTGTCGAGCCGGCCCAGCGTCTGGCCTACGTACGTGTCACCAAGGCGCAGGTGGCCCATCCGCAGATCTTGTCCGCCTTCGAGGCGGTGGAGGAGTGGATCGAGCAGCAGGGGCTGACAATCGGGGGACCGTGCCGCGAGATCTACTTCGAGCCCGACTGGGACGGCGCGTCCGGGACGGACGAGGTGTGCGACGTGGCGTTCCCGGTGCTCTGAGCCGGCAGGCCTGAGCGATTACCCGCCCGCAGAGCGAAGGGGGCCGCGGAGGGGTGGTGTCCAGAACGTAAAGCGTGACTTTGCGGCGTGGACACCACCGGCCCGGTGTCCACTGCGCCCGTACACGCCGTAAATCATGCAGCGCCGGACACTTCCCCTGCACGGAACCCGGCACCAACCGCAAGCACAACGCCCCGGCCCACGACGGCGCGGAACCCGGCGCGAACCGCAACGCACAACGCCCCCGGCGAACGCCGACCCGCGCGGAACCCGACCGACCGCACCCTGCCGGACCCGCGCCGGACGACGACCCCGCACCGGACGGCGGCACGTCACGAAGACAACCCGACCCGCCCGCCGCACGGCGAAACCGCGGCTCAGCGCAGCTCCTTCGGGCAGCCCGTCCCCCTGGGCAGCTGGTACGGCGCAGCCAGGCGGTATACGCCCGGACGCGGTGCCAGCAGCTGCGTCCATTCGTCGCCGTCGTCGTTCTTCTCCGCCTTCATCAGGCAGCCGTTCGGGTTGTTGTAGATCTTGACGTGGTCCGTCTCGTCCGCCTTGGACTCCGGCGTCTCCTGCGGCGGGACGACGCTCTTGCCGTCCTTGTCGACCAGCCCCAGCCACGGCGAGTACGGGATCCGGATCAGCACCCGGCCCGCCGACTTCACGTGGATGGTCAGTTCGCCCGCGCCCGCACGGTCCACCGTGGCCGGCGGGTCGGCCATCGGCATCGGGTCCTGGACCGCGAACAGCTGCCAGTTGGCGTCGTTCCAGACGTGCGTGAGGTACGGCAGGCCCCGCTGGACCAGCTCCGCCTCCAGGCCCGCGCCCTGGTCCGGCATGCCCTTCGGCAGCACCACGTAATGCACGGCCCAGCGGTCCAGCCAGCCGCGGTAGTTTTCAGGGGTCAGGGTGTCGTCGTAGAAGAGCGGGTTGCGCTCTATGTCCGCCTGCCGGTTCCAGCCCCGGGCGAGGTTGACGTACGGCGCCAGCGCGGACGCCTCGCGGTGGCTGCGCGCCGGGACGACCTCGACGCGGCCCTTCTCCGCGCCCACGCCCTGCAACTGGTGAACCAGCGGCGCCAGCTCGCGCGTCCAGGAGGCCGCGGGAGCGGTACGGACCATGTCGTCGACGCTCTTGTAGCCGATCCAGAAGTTGAGCCCGGCGAAGGCGAGCAGCAGCGCGTACCAGCGGCGGGTGCGCGGCGCGGTGTACGGGAGGGCCGCGAGCAGCACCACGCCCCCGATGATCATCGCGAGCCGCGAGACGTTGGACCCGATCTGCGAGTCGATCACCCAGGTGAGCAGCACGCCCAGGCCGTAGACCGCCGCGCCCGTACGGACCGTACGCCAGCCCGCGGGGACGAGCAGGAACGCGGCGACCGCGAAGAGGAACGGCAGCGAGGCCGAACCGAACGACAGCGGCTGCGTTCCGGAGAAGGGGAACAGCCAGGACGAGAGCGCCACGACCGCCGCCGGGGCGAGGCCGATGGCGTAGGCGCCGGGGCGCCGTTTGTTGAGGAAGAGCGCCGCCGCGACGACGCCGAGGAACAGCCCGGCCACCGGACTCGCGGCCGTCGCGAGCCCGGCCAGCGGCGCGGCGGCGACGGCCTTGGCCCACCGCTTCGTACGCCAGCGGTGCGGCCAGCAGAACACCGCGGCGACCGCGCCCAGCGCGAACATCGTGCCGAGGCCGAACGTCACGCGCCCGGACAGCGCGTTGCAGAGGAACGCGAACACCCCGGCCATCGCGCACGCCACGGGATTACGGACCGCGGGCACCCTGACCAGGATCAGCGCGGTCAGACCGGCGGAAACGGTCCCCGCGATCATCATCGTCGTACGGACGCCGAGCACCGACATCAGGTACGGCGAGACCACGCTGTACGAGACGGGGTGCATGCCGCCGTACCAGGCGAGGTTGTACGCCGAGTCGGGGTGGCGGCCGACGAATTCGGCCCAGGCGTCCTGGGCCGCGATGTCTCCGCCGCTGTTGGCGAGGAAGAAGAACCAGATCACATGCACCACGGCGGCGAGCGCGGTGGTGAACAGGACCGGGTGGTTCTCCAGGAACGCGCGGGCGCCGGTACTGGGGGTGGGCTCGGGCAGCTCTATTCGCGCTGCGGCGCTGCCCCCGGTGCGTGCCGGATCAGTGGTGGTCACTGCGCGTCTCCACGTCTGCTGGGACGCTGTCCCGGCGTCCAACAGTTGCCTGGTTTTCTCCCGGGCGCCTGTTGCTGCCCGCTTCCGGACGCTAGCACGCGGCTACGACAAAGGGAGGGCGCCGTCGCGCGGCGCCCTCCCCGGACCGGCAGCCGGTCGTGGATACGGATCAGAAATGCGGGTCAGGAATACGGGTCAGAAATGCGTCAGCTTCGCGCCGAAACCGGGCTCGGCCAGATCGTTCTGGAGCGCGACCGGCGAGGTGACCCTGCCCGGTCCCGCGCCGACCGTCAGCCGGCCGACCACCGTGCCCGCCTTCGCCGCATTCGGGATCTTCTCGGCGCCGTCGGTCATCTCGACCGAGACCTTCAGGCTCGGCCAGCCCGCCGCCTTGAGGTCCTTGGTGGCGACCACCGGGGTCCTGCCGCCCAGGCCGTCGTCGACGTATCCGACGACCTCGCCCTTCTTCACGACGGTCTGCGCCTCAAGCACGTCCTTGACCGCGAGAAGTGCCGTCTTGCTCACCTCGTTGACGGTGTCGATGATCGGTGTTTTGTACTGGCCGAGAATCGCCCCGACGATGTACTGATCCGTGCCACCGACTTCCTGCCGTGCGGCGAAGAGCAGGTTGCCCCCGGCCTTGGTGGTGGAACCGGTCTTGATGCCGAGGGTGTCGTTGAAGGGCACCAGCGTGTTGTAGTTGCGCCAGGACTTGCCGGAAGGGTCGGTCCAGGACGGCATCTTGGTGATCTCCATCAGCGCCGGGATCTTGACCAGTTCCTGGCCCAGCTTCACCTGGTCCGCGGCGGTGGAGACGGTGGTGGCGTTCAGCCCCGAGGGGTCGGTGTAGGTGGTCTCGGTCATCCCGAGCCGTTTCGCGGCGGCATTCATCTTCTTGACGAACGCCTCTTCGGAGCCCGCGTCCCAGCGCGCGAGCAACCGCGCGACGTTGTTCGCCGACGGGATCATGATGGCGCTCAGGGCGTCCCTCTGTGTGAGGTTCTCGCCTGCCTTGATCGTGTTGAGCGTCGACTCGCCGCCCGACTCGTCGTAGCCGCCCTCCTTCTCGGCCGTCGCGTCGACCTTGATGGTGGCGCCCTTCCCGCCTGCCTTCATCGGGTGGTCCTGGAGGACGACGTACGCCGTCATCGACTTGGTCACACTGGCGATCGGAACGGGCTTCTGCTCGCCGAAGTCACCGACAGAACCCAGTCCGGCCACAGCGATCTTTCCCTGCCCCTCACCGGGCCACGGCAGCGACGGCTTCGCGCCGTCGAAGGTGAACGTGGAAGCGGCGGAGAGCGCGAGGGTGGGCGTGGGCAGCGGCCGTGTGATCTGTACGACCACGAAGATGATCAGCAGGAGCAGGACCAGCGGGGTCCAGATCTTGACCCGGCGGATGGTGGTGCGGACCGGGGTCTCGCGCGGCGGCGGTGTGTTGGTCAGCTCGGCAAGCAGGTCGAGCGGCGGCCTGGGCGGCAGGGGCTGCTGCCGGGTGCGCTCCACGCCGGTGAGGGAGGAGTCGCCGGTGGGAAGCGGTACGAAGGGGGAGCGGGAGGTGGACGCGGGCTTGGTGCCGGTGCCCGCGCTCGTGCCGGTGCCGGCGCTCGTGCCGGTGCCCGCGTCAGTGCCACTGCCGGTGCTCGTGCCCGTGCCTTCGTCGTCGCGCCGCAGCGGTATGAACGTGCTGTCGCGGCTCGGAGGCTTCGGCATCTTGAGCGCGGTGGTGGGCTGGTCAACAGTGGGCCGCTGGACAGCCTTGAGCGTGGTCGTGGGGTGATCGACAGCGGGTCCCTGGGCGCCCTTGAGCGTGGTGGTGGGCCGGTCGCCGCCTTCCTGCCGGTCCGCCGCGCCGCGCTCACCCTTGCCGGAGCCCTTGGAGCCCTCGGAGGGGCCGTCGGCGGCTTCCGGCTTCGCGTCGCCGGCCCAGGAAGGCGCCTTGCGTCCGCTGTCGTCGGTCGGCTTCGCCTCGGGAGCGTCGCCGGACTTCGCGTCGGGAGCGTCGTCCTCCGGCTTCGGCGCCTTCTCCGGCTTCCCCGGCTTCGGCGCATTCTCCTGCTTCTTCTCCTTCTCCGGGGCTGATTCCGCGGGTCCCTCGGGCCCGTCGTCCTCGCGGGCTCCGGACTCGGCGTCCGCGTCGGTCACGGCGGCTGCGTCGGTCGCCTTGTCCGGTGCTTCGTCCTGCGCCGGCTCGGGGAAACCGGTCCCGGCTGCGGATCCGTCCGAGGCGGCCGGCTTCTCCGCGTCCGCGCCGTCGTCGTCCGCGCCTTCGCCGTCCACGCTTTCGCCGTCCACGCCTTCGCTGTCCGCACCGGCCTCGCTCGCGCCGTCGTCGCTCGCGCCCGCGCCGTCAGCAGCTTCGTCGTCCGTGTCAACTCCCGGACGCCCAGAGCCCGTAACGGCGGCCGCTGACTCTTCGTCAGCCGCCTTTCCGCCCGCCGGAATCTCCTCCGGCTTTGCGGTCGCGACCGATGCAGCAGCCCCATTGCGCGGGCGTGCGCCCTCTTCGGCGGACTCCGCCGACGACACGCCCCCGGACGCCGTCCGGAGGGCCCCCGCCGGTTCCGGCTCACGGAGGATCCCGAGCCGCGGGTCGACCTCCCCCCGGGTCGTCTCCCCCGACGACTTCTGCTGCTCCGACTTACCGGGGGACTCGCCCGCCACCGTGTCTCCTTCGTGTCGCATGCGCCGTACCGCGCTGTCCGAACTATTTCTCAGTGTCCTGTCTGAGACCGCGCCTCAGACGCTAGACGAGAACGACATACATAACGGTTCCCCTACAAACCACCCAGGCGCCCTCGACAGACCAATGTGAGAGGGGTCACCCTGTCATTCATCCACGCGGGGAGGCATGGATGGGCAAGAGCCGCAGAAGTATTCCGGAGGAGCTCCTGTTGCTCGCTCTGGACCCGGCCACGGGTACCACAGCGCAGCCGCAGTCCCTCGACCTCGGCCTCGCCGGGGCACAGCTTGTAGAGCTGGCCCTGGCAGGACGGATAGCCCCTGACGGGGATCGTATCGCCGTGGTGATGCCACGGCCGACAGGAGATCCGACTCTGGACTCCGCGCTGGAACTGCTGCGCAGACGCGGCAGCCCGGTTCGGGCGGTCCACTGGATTGGCGGACCCCGACTGGGGCTGCGCCAAACCTATCTCTCGCATCTGGAGCGGTGCGGCATGGTCCATGCCGTGGCGGGTCAGATGTGCGGGGTGCTGCCGACGACGCGCTACCAGGCGACGGAGACGGCGATCAGCAGGGAGATCAGGTCCAGGCTGGACAACGCGATCCGCACCGGCGTGCCGCCGGACCCGCGGACCGCGGCGCTTGCCGCGCTGGCCCACGCGGTCGGACTCGGCAAGCATTTGTACCCCGGGAACGAGGGGCGTTCATCGCGCTCCCGGCTCCGGGACCTGATCAGGCACGACCCGATGGGCGGCCTCGTGGCACACGCCGTGATGGACGTTCAGAACGGTGTGGCGGCACAGCCGCGCCGCAACCCCGCCCAGGGCGCGCAGAGCGCTCAGGGCGCCTCTGCCGGGCGGCAGGGGGGCGTGCCGGCGCAGCCGCAGCACGCGGGGAGCATGGCCCGCGTCGCGGCGCACTGAACCACCCGCACCACAGCGACACCAGCACCACAGCGACACAGCGACACCAGCGCCAACCGCAGCACCGGCAACACAGCGACACAGCGTCAACCGCAGCACCAGCGACACCGCAGCACCCAGCAGTCCGCCGCACCGTCCCCAAAAGCCGGTCCGGGAGCCGCACAGAGACGCGCGGGGCAGCCATTACCCGGCTGCCCCGCGCGTCGCGTTTCGGGTCCGTCATCGCCCTCTGTGGTCATTTCCCAGCGCAGTTGGTCCCATTGGTGGCAGTCTGCTGAGCGTTAGATACGTACAGCTACGCAGCCGGAGGTGCAGTTTCCCGTGGCGCCCAACGTCAATCCCACTGTCAGGCGACGCCGATTGGGCCAGGAGTTGCGCCGGCTCCGCGAACTCAAAGGCATGACGGCAGAGGAGGTGGCGGACCGTCTGCTGGTCTCCCAGTCGAAGATCAGCCGCCTGGAGAACGGCCGCCGTTCGATCAGCCAGCGCGACGTCCGCGACCTGTGCGGGGTGTACGAAGTAGAGGATCACCGCATCGTGGACTCGCTGATGCAAATGGCCAAAGACTCCCGCCAGCAAGGCTGGTGGCACGCCTTCGGCGACATCCCGTACAGCGTCTACATCGGTCTGGAGACGGACGCGGCCTCACTCCGGGTCTACGAGCCCCAGGTCGTCCCCGGGCTGCTTCAGACCCGCGCGTACGCGGACGCGCTCATCAACGGCGCACTGCCCGAGTCCGCCCCGGCCGACGTCGAGAAGCGCGTCGGCGTACGGCTGCGCCGACAGGACCGCGTCACCACCTCCGAGGACCCGCTGCGGCTGTGGGCCGTGGTGGACGAGTCGGCGCTGCGCCGGGTCGTCGGCAACAAGCGCATGATGCGCGAGCAGTTGGAGTACCTGGTCGAGCAGTCGCAGCTGCCGCACGTCACCGTGCAGGTGCTTCCTTTCGAGATGGGCGCGCATCCCGGAATCACCGGGCATTACGCGATTCTCGAATTCCCGGACGCCGCGGATTCCAGCGTCGTCTATATCGAGGGCGTCACCAGTGACCTTTACCTGGAGAAAGCCAATGACGTTCAGCGGTACAGCGTGATGTACGAACACCTCCGCGCGCAGGCGTTGAATGCCGATCAGACGCGGGAGTTCATCGCGGATATCGCCAAGGAGTACACGCAGCGCTGAGGCGGACCCGCGCATTCGCCCCGTATGCCGGGTACCTCCTGGAGCCGTCGGCGGGTGGGGGCATGGTACGGCCCAACTACCCCCACCCGTAAGGCCCTTGCGCCATAGCTCATCCGGACGAGTGAACGCACGCCCATGCCTCCTGGCCGGGCTAGTAGCGTCGATAACGCCAGCAAGAAGTTGGCGGGATATCACACCACTTGCTGAACCGGAGTGAACATGGCAATTCTTCAGGGAGCTACGAACACATGGACCAAGTCTTCGCATTCCGGGGGTAATGGCGCATGCGTTGAGGTCAAGTCTCCCGTTGCCCGTTTCATCGCGGTCAGGGATTCAAAGGCCCCCGAAGGACCCTCGATCTCCTTCGTCCCCGCGTCATGGAACGCGTTTGTGCGCGACCTGGGCGCGAGCGCGTAGCCCGCACAGCTCACGACGAAACAGGGCCCTCTCGACCGGTTCGCCGTCCTGGCCGAGGGGGCTCAGCCATGCCAGGACATGTCGCGTGAGCGGCGAGTACCGCAGCGAGCACCCCTTTCCCGCACCCGGGACCCGCATCCCGGGCGGCCTTCCGTTCCAAGCGGACGGAGCTGACGAAGCGTCCGCCCATCGTGTGGCCGTCGTCACGTTCACGACAACTCTCCAGTAGGTCAAGAAACCGTAAAACCGTTCGGCTTTGTGACCTGCGTTCACACTCATGACCGCCGAACCCCTTGACCCATCGCCGCGCCAGGCGGTTCAATCCCCCAAGTCCCCACTCCCGCAGGGGTCACCGCTGATACGGGCGTACTGACGAAGCGCCGACGACGTTCACAAGGCGGACCCCTGGAGGGGGCACATGAACAGCCTCGACTGGATCGTGCTCATCGCGTACTTCGGAGTGATGATCGCGATCGGCATCTGGTCGCACAAGCGCGTGGACAATGTCAGCGACTTCTTCACCGCCGGCGGCAAGATGCCCTGGTGGCTGTCGGGCATCTCGCACCACATGTCCGGCTACAGCGCCGTGATGTTCACCGGGTACGCGGGCATCGCCTACCTCTACGGTGTCACCTCGTTCGTGACCTGGTCGCTGCCGATCGCCATCGGCATCGGGATCGGCGCGAAACTCTTCGCTCCCCGGCTCAACCGGCTGCGCTCCCGGCTGCACGTCGCCTCACCGCTCGAATACCTCAAGAACCGCTACGACGTGAAGACACAGCAGGCCCTCGCCTGGTCCGGTCTGCTGCTGAAGATCGTGGACGTCGGCGCCAAATGGGCCGCCGTCGCCACTCTGCTCTCCGTCTTCACCGGCATCTCGCTCAACCAGGGCATCCTGATCACCGGCGTCATCACGGCCGTCTACTGCACGGTCGGCGGTCTGTGGGCCGACGCGCTCACGGAGCTGGGGCAGTTCGTCATCCAGCTCTTCGCCGGCGTCGCCATGCTCATCGCCGTCATGGGCAAGCTCGGTGGCTTCAGCGCGCTGTGGACGGTGTGGGACAAGCTGCCCTCCGGCCACGCCCACCCGACCGCGGGACCGTACACGGTGACGTTCCTGGTGGCGTTCCTCTTCATCAAGACCTTTGAGTACAACGGCGGTATGTGGAACCAGGCGCAGCGCTACATGGCGACGGCGAACGCCCGCGAGGCCACCCGCTCGGCCCGGCTCTCCGCGATTCTCTGGCTGGTCTGGCCGCTGGTGCTGTTCTTCCCGATGTGGTGTGCGCCGCTGCTGGTCAAGGCGCAGGCACCGGACGCGTCGGACTCGTACGCGCTGATGACCGAACAGCTTTTGCCGCACGGCCTGTTGGGCCTGGTCATCGTCGGCTTCTTCTCGCACACGATGGCGATGTGCTCCTCCGACGCCAACGCCATCTCGGCCGTCTTCACCCGGGACATCGCGCCCGTCCTGTCCTCGGCGGCGCGCGGCTGGGGAGCGCGGGCCGGACTGCTGGCGGCCCGGATCTCGACCATCTCGTTCCTCGCGCTGTCGATGGCGATCGCCACCCAGGTCAACTCGCCGACATTCAAGGACATCATCACCGTTGTCATCAAGTGGGTGGCGGGTCTGATGGGACCGATCGCGATCCCGTTCATGCTCGGCCTGCTCAAGTCGTTCCGGAAGTCCGGTCCTACGGCCGCGATCATCAGCTGGGCGGCGGGGCTGCTGGCCTTCTGGCTGGTCAACTACCCGATCAACTGGCACGTCGACGGCGGGGTTCCGCTCGAGTACCAGGTCTCCGTACCGCTGGCCGTCTCGCTGGTCCTGTACATCGTGATCGGCTTCCTGAAGCCGGAGGACACCCCGGAGCGCGACGTGCTCCTCGCCCGCATCAACGGGCAGGGCGACGGCGACGGTTCAGGCCTCACCGAGGCCTCTCTGCACCTGCCGGGACAGGCGGGACCGCTGCCGGAACAGGCGGGAGAGCGCGACGCGAAGGTGCGCGGAGACGAAGGCCGCGCGGCCGACGACAGCTGAGCGCCGACGCCTTCGTCCCAGGCGTCCGGTACGGGATCCGGCTCCGGAGGGGGGAGCCGGATCACGTACGCCGGTTCAGCCGCCGCGCCGGCAAGCGCTCGTTCAGCCACCGCGCGGGCCGGCGCCCGTTCAACCGCCGCGCGGGTAACGGGCCAGCCAGGCAGAGGAGTTGATCGCCGGGCTGTGCAGGGCGGCTCCCTGCGTCATCTCCATCGCGAAATCGTCGGCCAGCTCCAGCAGCGTCGCGCGGCCCTCCAGCTCCGCCAGCCAGGCGGGCGGCAGCGCCGTCTCCCCGTGCAGCACGCCGAGCAGCGCCCCGCAGAGCGCGCCGGTGGCGCCGGACGGCCCGTCGTGGTTGACCGCGAGCCGTAAGCCGTGGCGGACGTCCTCGCCCACGAGCGTGCAGTACACGGCCACGGCGAGCGCGTCCCGCGCCGTACGCCCCGCGCCGAGCGCCACGATCCTGGCAGGCCCCGGAATCCCCTGCCGTACGGCGCCCAGCGCGTCCCGCAGGGCCTCCGTGACCGGCTGGTGTCCGGGACGCTGCGCCAGCAGCGCGAGCGCCCGCTGCGCGCCGGTCTCCAGGCTCTCGCCGCGCGCGAGGCCGTGCACGATCACGGCGAAGGCGCCGGCGGAGAGATACGCGGACGGGTGCCCGTGCGTCAGGGCCGCGCACTCCATGGCCAGCTGGAACACCAACTGCGGTTCCCAGCCCACGAGCAGACCGAACGGCGCGGACCGTACGAGGGCGCCCGCGTCCTGCGCGCCGGGGTTCTTGGGCCGGTCGAGCGTGCCCATGGTCTCGTCGCCCAGCCCGTTCAGACAGGCGCGCGCCGGATCCCTGCGTACGTACAGCCACTCCTCCAGCGCGAGCCAGCCGTTGTCCTTGCGGCGCACGTCGGGCCCCCAGTCGTGCTGCGTGGCGGCCCACCGCAGATACGCGCGGTGCACATCGCTGGGGGGATGCCAGGCGCCGGTGTCCCGGCGCACCTGGGCCCGGATCAGGCCGTCGACGGTGAAGAGCGTCAGCTGCGTGGCCGCGGTGACGGCGCCCCGGCGGCCGTAGGCGGGGACGAAGTCCACGACGGCGTCCATGCCGTACGCGGCCCTCATCTCCTCCAGCGTGAGCGCGGTGACCCCCGCGCCCAGCGCGTCGCCCACGGCACCGCCCAGCAGGCAGCCCCGTACCCGGCTGCGGAAGTCCTGCTGCTCGGCCCGGCCCCAGATGGCCCCCGACGGTGTGCTCACGCCGCTCCCTCCCCTCAGCCCGGCCGACGACCGCCCAGCGACTGCGCAGCACTGTAATCGAACGGGAACAGGCCGTTGAGTGGATCACCGCGGTTCAGACACCCCCTGGGGCATGTCTTCACTCGCCGGCGGCTTCGGCCTGCGAGCTCTCGCCCGGGGGACGGTCGGGTCGGGTCTCCGCTCGATGTTGCCCGGGACGCTGAAGCGTTCCGGGCAACGTGTGTGAGCGGCAGCGACGAAGCCGCCGGGAAAGCCGGTATCAGGCCACGGCCGGTGGATTCGCCGATTCGGCGGCACGGCGGTATTCGGCGTTGATGCGCTGGGCTTCTTCGAGCTGGTCTTCGAGGATGACGATGCGGCAGGCGGCCTCAATGGGCGTGCCACGGTCGACGAGTTCGCGGGCGCGGGCGGCGATGCGCAGCTGGTAGCGGGAGTAGCGGCGATGACCGCCCCCGGAACGGAGCGGGGTGATGAGGCGGGCTTCGCCGATGGCGCGGAGGAAACCCTGGGTGGTGCCGAGCATTTCCGCGGCCCGGCCCATGGTGTAGGCGGGGTAGTCGTCGTCGTCGAGACGTCCGTACGAATCTCCTGCTGTCATCTCACCTCTCTGTGGAACACGCTGGAGGGGCCTTGGTGCCGTATGGCACCAAGGCCCCGAAGGAACTGCTACACCACCTGCCGGCTCTCATGCCGAGCCGGCCTTCTGTGTCCGCACGCCCACCCGAGAAGGGGCGGGGATTGCGGGGATCGCGGATGCGTGACCGGAGACCACCTCACTATCGATGTCCTGCGGTACCCGGGCTCTGTGATTCCGCCCGGGCGATCCTGATGGCGCTCAACTCCTCCGTTCTTCCCTCTTGATCAACTACTTACCGAACGGGAACTGCGTACTGCTTGTACTGCTGGTGATGCGCACTGCTGGTGGCCTGAGTGAGCGCCACTCTTCGGCAGCCAGCCCCGTCGCCCGTCCTGCGTCTGCTCTGGCTTGGAACCCCACCGCCGAACCTCCCGGCACGCGCGCCCGCAGCCGACGCCTTTACCGAGGAACCACTGACATCACACTGCTGGTACTGCGAACCGCACCTACTGAACTGCCACCGCGTTGACCGCGGTACTGCTCACGGCGGCCCCTGACCACTGCGGGCCACCCGGTGCGGTCGTCAGTCCCGTCGCCGTCCTGCGACAACCCTGGCTTCGGAACTCCACCACCGCACCGTCCTGCGTACTGCGTGTACCGCTGCCCGCCAGTTCGTCTCTGCCGGGCCTTGCTGATCTCGGCTACGAGAGAAACCATAACCACACCACCACCCAATGTCTACTCCAGCCGACATAGATTTTCGCGTGTGTGACGGTGAGGTAATCGGGCCCCGCCGGGCTGAGAAGTCCCAGGGGCGGGGCCCAACGGGCGCGGTGCCCGCCGTCCTATTCCGCCGCGGGCCGCAGCCGGTAGGCGTACGTGTACGTGCGGCCCGCGTGCAGCAGGTACTTCTCCAGCGGCGAGGCGCCCCAGGAGTCGTTGCCGCCGACGCCGGTCTGACGGTGGTTGATGCCGAGCACCGTCTCGGCGCGCCGCTTCAGTTCGTACGGGTGGTCCAGGCCCTCCAGGTCGAACGGGGAGTAGTGCAGGGCGCTGGTCTCCAACAGGGGCTCGTCGTCCGCCGGATCGGCCAGGACGGTGAGGGCCGCGCCCGATCCGTCGGTCAGGGTCAGACGCCGTACGTCGGTCATGTTGCCGGTCTGCTGGGGCCTCGAGTAGGCCGCGAACTGCGCGTCGACCGTGGACCTGTAGCGGCCGGCGAGCGCGCCCGTCTTGCGGTCCCAGTAGTTCTCGTGCGGGCCGCGCCCGTACCAGTCGAGCCGTTCGAAGCCCTTCGGTACGGTCACCAGCACGCCGACCAGCGGCAGATCGGGCAGCCCTTCGGGGGCGGTCAGGGTGTGCCGTACCCGGATCTCACCGTCGCCGCGCACCGTGAACACGGTGTGCCAGGTGGACGCGGAGGGCTCCGTCGGCAGTGTCGCCGTCACCTCGACGGTCACCTCGCCCGGCGCCGGCTGCCCGGCCTCGACGGACGTGACCGTACGGTTCGTGCCCGCCTCCCTCCAGGTCCGCAGCTTGATGTCGGCGTCCCGCCCGCTGTCGTTGTCGGTCACCGCGCGCCAGAAGTTCGGTACGGGACCGCCCGCGAGCAGCGCCTGCCCCTGGTAGCGGTACGAGGTGAGGGTGCCCGTCGCCTTGTCCAGGACGACGTCCAGGTCACGCCCGGAGATCCGCACGCTCGCGTCGCCGTCATCGAGGGTGAGCGCGGGCAGGGTGGCCGCATCGGGGTCGGCGGGGGCCGGGGCCTGCCAGTCGTCCAGGGCGATCTGGCCCACGGCGACGGTGTGTCCCGCGTCGGCCCACAGGCTCGCCTCGCGCAGCGCGAACTCCACGTTCAGCAGGTACTCCGCCCCCGGTTCCGGCGCGTCGGGCCTGCGGCAGGGGATGGTGACGGTGGAGTCGCCGCCGGGGGCCGTGTCGGGCGCGGCCAGTGTGCCGTGCTGCGCTTCCACACCGTCCTGGAGCACGGACCACCGCAGCTCGTACGCGTCGAGGCTGCTGAACAGGTGCTTGTTGTGGACCGTCACACTCCCCGCCGACGCGTCGGCGGCGGTCACCGTCACCGGCTGGTAGACCTTCTTCACCTCGAGGAGGCCGGGGTGCGGTGTGCGGTCGGCGGCCACCAGACCGTTGCAGGCGAAGTTCCCGTCGGTCGGGTAGTCCTTGACCCAGTCGCCGCCGTACGAGAGGTACGTGCGGGTCGGGTCGCCGGGCACGGGCAGCCGGATCGCCTGGTCGACCCAGTCCCACACGAACGCGCCGTGCAGGTTGGGGTAGCGCTCCATGATGTCCCAGTACTCCTGGAGGTTCCCGGTGCTGTTGCCCATCGAGTGCGCGTACTCGCAGAGCATGTGCGGCTTGGTGTTGCCCGACTTCCCGTACGCCTCGACATCGGCCGGCGAGCTGTACATGTGGCTCTCCAGGTCGGCCACCGCGCTCATGCCCTCGTAGTGGACGGGCCGCGAGGCGTCGCGGTCGTGCACCCAGTCGGCCATGACCTGGAAGTTGTCGCCCTGGCCCGCCTCGTTGCCGAGCGACCAGATGACGATGGACGGGTGGTTCTTGTCGCGCTCGACCATCGAGCGGAGCCGGTCCACGCAGGCGTCCGTCCACTCCGGGAGCGAGCCAGGAAGGCGGTCGTTCACCCCGTGCGTCTCGAGGTTCGTCTCGCCCACGACGTACAGGCCGTACTCGTCGCACAACTCGAGCCAGCGTGGGTGGTTGGGGTAGTGCGAGGTGCGGACGGCGTTGATGTTGTGCTGCTTCATCAGACGGATGTCCTCGATCATCCGCTCTTCCGTGACGGCCTGACCGTGGTCGGGGTCCGACTCGTGGCGGTTGGTGCCGCGCAGCAGGATCGGCTTGCCGTTGAGGGTGAACGTGCCTGGACCGTAGTCGACTTGGCGGAATCCGAGCCGGGTCTGCTGGATGTCGACCGCCGTGCCCGCGTCGTCGGTGAGGGTGACGACCAGGGTGTAGAGGTGCGGCTGCTCGGCGGACCACAGGGCGGGCGCCTTCACGTCGGACTTGTGGGTGACGGTCGCGTCGCCGCCGCTTCCGCCGAAGTCCACGTCACCGGTGAGCGGTCCGAGGACACTCTTGCCCTGCGCGTCGTACAGCTCGGCCGCGACGCGGTACCCGCCGGGCGTGCCGCCGCTCCGGTCGCGTACGGCGGTGGTGACGGTGAGCACGGCATCGCGGTACGCGGAGTCCAGATCCGTCTGTACGGACAGGTCCCGCACATGCACCGGCGGGACGGCGTACAGATACACATCGCGGAAGATCCCGGACAGGTCGATCATGTCCTGGTCTTCCAGCCAGCTGCCGTCGGACCACCGGTACACCTCCACGGCAAGGGAGTTGGTGCCCGCGCGCAGCTGTCCGGTGATGTCGAACTCGGCGGGCGTATAGCTGTCCTCGCTGTAGCCGACGCGCTCGCCGTTGACCCAGACGAAGAAGGCGGACTTCACGCCCTGGAACGAGAGCAGCGTCCGCCGCCCGTCCCAGTCGTCCGGCACGGTGAACGAACGCCGGTACGAGCCGACGGGGTTGAAGGTGTGCGGGACCTTCGGAAACTCCGGGTTCTCGTAACCTTCCCAGGGATAACGGATGTTGAGATAGATCGGCTCCCGGTAGCCCTGGATCTCCCAGTTCGACGGCACGGCGATGTCGTCCCAGCCGCCGTCGTCGTAGTCCGGTTCCTGGAAGCCGGTGGGCCGGGCGTCCGGGTTCTCGGCCCAGTTGAAGCGCCAGGTCCCGTTCAGCGACTGGTGGTACGGCGACTTCGCGAAGTCCCCGCGCAGCGCGTCCTCGGCGCTCGCGTACGGGACGAGTCTGGCCCGCGCGGCCTCGCGGTTGACCTGGAAGACCTGGGGGTTGGAGTCCCACTCCGGTGTGTCCGCGGCAGCGGTGGGGGCGCGGCCGGCGGCGAACGCCTGCTTCTGGGAGGCGAACGCCGCCCATCCCGCGAGGGCGGCGGATGCGGTGAGAATCGATCGTCGGGTCGGTCGTGCGGGGGTCATACGACAACTCCGAACGGAAGGCGACAAGAATCACCAGCGTCCGACGGAATCCCCCACCTCACAAGGGGGCGCGCACCAATTCCGTCCGGGCGGCGGCCGACCGGAAGCCGCGTCGTCAGTCGTCGCCGGGACTCTCCCCCGCCTGCCGGCCCCTCCTCTTCGTGTCGTGGCGCACCAGCTCGCCCGCCGCGAGCGTCACGGCCGAGACGGCGCGCACCCAGCGGGGCCCGCCGCGCGCCGCCCACACCACACACACGCACCCGCCGGCGACCACCACCACGATGCCGAGCAACCACAGAGTGATCATGTCCCCCGCCTCCGCGTTCGTTCGTACGGTCCAGTTCGTACGGTCCTGGTGATGGTCCAGGACAGGTGTCTCTCCCGTGTCCCCGGTGCGCGTCAGTCCCGCAACAGCGGCAGCAGTTCCGGCAGGTGGCCGTCCGAGGCCGCCGCCGTCCGTACGCGTTCCTCCGGGACCTCGCCGTACAGCGTCGTGCGCGGCTTCGCCGGGCGGCCGGCCAGGTCGGCGATGGCGATCAGGTCCTTGACCGACCGGTACGAGCCATAACTCGACCCCGCCATACGGGAGATGGTCTCCTCCATCAGGGTGCCGCCCAGGTCGTTCGCGCCGGAGCGCAGCATCTCGGCCGCGCCTTCCGTGCCCAGCTTCACCCAGCTGGTCTGGATGTTGGGGATGTGCGGGTGCAGGAGCAGCCGGGCCATCGCCATCACCGCGCGGTTGTCGCGGTCCGTCGGGCCCGGCCTGGCGATGCCCGCCAGGTAGACCGGGGCGTTGGTGTGGATGAAGGGCAGGGTCACGAACTCCGTGAAGCCGCCCGTCTCCTGCTGGATCCGGGCGAGCGTCCTGAAGTGGCCGAGCCAGTGCCTCGGTTGGTCGACGTGCCCGTACATCATCGTGGAACTGGACCGGATACCCAGCTCGTGCGCGGTCTTGACGACCTCGATCCATGTCGCCGTCGGCAGCTTGCCCTTGGTGAGGATCCAGCGGACCTCGTCGTCCAGGATCTCGGCCGCCGTTCCGGGGATCGAGTCGAGTCCGGCCTCCTTCGCCGCCGTCAGCCACTCGCGGATCGAAAGGCCCGTGCGCGAGGCGCCGTTGACGACCTCCATCGGGGAGAAGGCGTGCACGTGCATGCCGGGGACGCGTTCCTTCACGGCCCGCGCGATGTCGAAGTACGCCGTGCCCGGCAGGTCCGGGTGGATGCCGCCCTGCATGCAGACCTCGGTGGCGCCCACCTCCCACGCCTGTTCCGCGCGGTCGGCGACCTGGCTGAGCGAGAGGGTGTACGCGTCGGCGTCCGTACGGCGCTGTGCGAAGGCGCAGAAACGGCAGCCGGTGTAACAGACGTTGGTGAAGTTGATGTTGCGCGTGACGATGTACGTGACGTCGTCGCCGACCACATCGCGCCGCAGCTCGTCGGCGATCCGCGTCAGCGCGTCCAGGGCCGGACCGTCCGCGTGCAGCAGCGCCAGCGCCTCGTCGTCCGTCAGCTTCGCCGGGTCGTCGGCGGCCTGCGCCAGCGCCTGCCTGACGTCGCCGTCGAGGCGCGAGGGCGCCATGCCGGGCGCCGCGGCCTCGCGCAGTGCCTCCCAGTCGCCGTAGACGTGGTCGAAGTCCTCGCGCCGGTCGGACGTACGGCCTTCGGTGTCGATGGTGAGGTGCAGGTCCGTGCGCCCGGTGGCGGTGAACCCCTCGTCCGGCTCCTGCCACGGCAGCCCGGTGGGGTGCACGCCCTCCAGGGCGAGACCGGTGTCGGGATCGGCCAGCGCCCGTACGTGCGGCATCAGCCGCGGGTCGAGCCAGGGCTCGCCGCGCTGGATGAACTCCGGGTAGATCGTGAGCCGTTCACGCAGTTCGAAGCCGGACTCCGCTGTCTTCGCGGCCAGTTCGTCGATGTGCGGCCAGGGACGCTCGGGGTTGACGTGGTCGGGCGTGAGCGGCGAGACACCGCCCCAGTCGTCGATGCCCGCGCCGATCAGCAGCGCGTACTCCGCGTCCACCAGATTCGGCGGCGCCTGGATGCGCGCGGAGGGGCCGAGGATGTGCCGCGCCACGGCGATCGTGGCGGCCAGCTCCTCCAGTTCGGCGTCCGGCATCCCGCGCATCGCCGTATCGGGCTTGGCACGGAAGTTCTGCACGATGACTTCCTGGATGCCGTGGTAGGCGCGGGCCGTCCTGCGCAACTCGAAGAGGGCGTCAGCACGTTCCTCGTACGACTCGCCGATCCCGATCAACACCCCCGTTGTGAAGGGGACGTTGGAGCGACCGGCGTCCTCGAGCACGCGCAGCCGTACGGCTGGTTCCTTGTCCGGGGAGCCGTAGTGCGGGCCGCCGGGCTCGGACCACAGGCGGGTGGCCGTCGTCTCCAGCATCATCCCCATCGACGGCGCGACGGGCTTGAGCCGCTGGAGGTCGGTCCAGGAGAGCACCCCGGGGTTGAGATGCGGCAGCAGCCCGGTCTCCTCAAGGACCCTGATCGCCATGGCCCTTACGTACGCGAGAGTGTCGTCGTACCCCTCGGCCTCAAGCCACTCCTTCGCCTCGGGCCACCGGTCCTCCGGCCGGTCGCCGAGCGTGAACAGCGCTTCCTTGCAGCCGAGCGCCGCGCCCTGCCGGGCGATCTCCAGGACCTCGTCGGGCGACAGGAACATGCCGTGCCCGGCGCGCCGCAGCTTGCCGGGCACCGTGACGAACGTGCAGTAGTGGCACTTGTCGCGGCACAGCCGCGTCAGCGGGATGAAGACCTTGCGGGAGTACGTGATGACCCCGGGCCTTCCCACCGCCGCCAGCCCCGCGTCGCGCACCCGCGCGGCGGAACCGGCCAGATCCCGGAGGTCGTCCCCGCGCGCCTGGAGCAGGACCGCGGCCTCCGCCGCGTCCAGCGCGACGCCGTCCCGCGCCCGCTTCAGCGCGCGGCGCATGGCGTTGGCGGTGGGCCGTTCGCCCTGTCCGGCTGTCGGTGCTCCGGCGTGCCCACCGGCCGCTGTCACGGCCGGGTCTCCGGTCGCTGCTCCGGTCCGGTCTCCGGTCGGCCGGTCGGCCCGTTCTCCGTTCAGTCCTCCGGCCGGCCGGTCGATCGGTCCTGTCCCGGATTCCTCAGGCTCGCGCGTCGTCATACTTTGAGCATACGTAGGCGGGCGCGTACGTATTCCGAAACTGCCCAGGTCATGCGGGTGCGCGACGCCGGATGGGCGGAAGCGCCTCCGGCCACGCGTTCAGCCATTCGTTCAACCACGCGCCCGCCCGAGGAGCCCCCGTACCCCTCGCCCGTCCTCCCGGCCCGCCACCGCCCGTCCGCCGGGCCCGCCACCGTCCGTCTGCCCGCCACGCGCGAACCTCCTTCCCTTGCCCGCCCATTCACGGCCGACGAGCAGAATGGGAGTGCGCGACCCAGCGACCGCAGGGGAAGGGGCAGTCCATGTGCAACGACCACGTCGACGCCGGAGCCGAACAGCCCGATGGCGCCGGAGCCGAACCCGCCGAGAACACACCGCTCGGCAGACGCGGCCTCCTCGCGACGGGAGCCGCGGCCGCCCTTACGTTGGGAACCGTGACCTTCGCGAATGCGGCGACACCGCCGCCCGCCCACGGCAACGGCAACGGCACCGGCACCGGCCCCGACGCGCCCAGGACGGAGACCAGGACCGTCCGCGGCACACTGCCGCCCGGCGCCCCCGACTTCGTCTACCTCCCGGTACGCGTTCCGGCAGGCGTCAGCGAGATCCGCGTCGCCTACACGTACGAGCGCCCCACCGTCCCGGCCGGCACCCAGGGCAACGCGCTGGACATCGGCATCTTCGACGAGCGCGGCACGGCCCTCGGCGGCCACGGCTTCCGCGGCTGGTCGGGCGGCGCGCGTACGGAGTTCTTCCTGCGGGCGGACGACGCCACCCCCGGCTACATCGCGGGACCGGTGCGCGCGGGCACCTGGAACATCGCGCTGGGCCCGTACACCGTGGCGCCCGGCGGCCTGCCGTACGAGGTCACCATCACACTGACGTACGGCGCCCCCGGCAGCACCCCGAAGCCCGCGTACCCGCCGGAGCGCGCCAAGGGGCGCGGCAGGGCCTGGTATCGCGGCGACTGCCACCTCCACTCGCTGCACTCCGACGGCAAGCGCACCCCGGCCGAGATCGCGGACCTCGCTCGCGCCGCCGGTCTTGACTTCATCCACAGCAGCGATCACAACACGCACTCGGCGCACGGCGCTTGGGACGGTCTGTGGAGCGACGACCTGCTGATCCTCGTCGGCGAGGAGATCACCACCCGCAACGGCCACGTGCTGGCGCTCTCCACCGACCCGGGCACGCTCATCGACTGGCGTTACCGCGCCCGTGACAACCGCTTCGGCCATTTCGCGCGCGAGGTACGGAAGGCCGGCGGCCTGGTCGTACCCGCCCACCCGCACGCCACCTGCATCGGCTGCAACTGGAAGTTCGGCTTCGGCGAGGCGGACGCGGTGGAGGTGTGGAACGGCCCGTACACCCCGGACGACGAGGTCTCCCTCGCCGACTGGGACAACACCCTGGTGGCTGCGGCCCGTTCAGGCAAACCGTGGACCCCGGCGATGGGCAACAGCGACGCCCACAAGGCCCCGGACGCGATCGGCGGTCCGCAAACAGTGGTCCTGGCCGACGACTTGAGCCGTACATCGATCCTGGCGGGCATCCGCGCGGGTCACAGTTACGTGGCCGAGTCGGCGAAGGTCTCGCTGTCCTTCACCGCGTCGGGCGGCCGGGGCAAGCAGGCCGGCATCGGCGACCGGCTGCGGGTGGCGGCGGCCGACCCCGTGACGGTACGGCTGGACGTCACCGGCGCCCCGTCCTGTACGGCCCACTTCGTCACCGACCAGGGCACGCTGCACACCGCGCCGCTCCCGGCGTCGGGCACGGGCACGGTCGAGTGGACCACAACTCCCCAGTACGCGGCCTACGTACGTGCGGAAGTCCGGCACGCTCCGACGCTGCCGGACCTCCCGGGCCCGCTGGCGGCCTTCACGAACCCGGTGTTCCTCTGCGAGTGAGCCTTCCCGGCGCCCGCGCCACCGCGTGACTACCGCGAAGCGGTGGCCGTGCGCGCGGGCGTCGTCAACCGCCGGTCGGCGACCGTCATCACCAGCACCACGGCCCCGACTCCGATGAGGATCAGCGCGATGAGGTGCAGGCCGTGGTCGGTGACGCGGTCCCTGAAGACGATGCCGGTGAGCGTGGACGAAGCGATGGAGCCGATGTAGCTGAACGTACGGAAGAGCCCTGACGCCGTGCCGAGTTGGTCGGCCGGGGCCTGCGTGTACAGGGCGGTCTGATTGCCCGGAGTCGTGGTGCCGATGGTGATCCCGAACACCGCCGTCACACCGAGGATCAGCACGACCGGACTGTGCGTCGTGAGGAACAGGATCCCGACCGAGGCCACGAGCATGGAGAGCGCGGCGGCGATCAGCGGGCCCCTGATCAGGTTCCGCCGCGAGATCGGCCACGTCACGAAGGCCGCCACCGCGCCCATCGGCACGATCAGCAGTCCCGCCGTCTCCGCCGAGACGCCCCGCGCGGCCTGTATCCACTGGGTGACGCCGTACAGGACGGTGTACACACCGAGCAGTGTCAGTGCGGTCCTGAGGTACGTACGGGTCAGCGCCGGGTTGGAGGTGAGCCGCCGGACGTCGAAGAAGGGTGTGGCGACGCGGAGTTCCCAGCGGACCAGGGCCGCGCCCGCCACGACCGCGATGCCCAGGGCGAGCCAGTCCGGGTGGGGCAGCCCCAGGAGGAACACCAACAGCGCGGTCATGGCGCCGCCGAAGCCGACGATGCCGATGACGTCGATACGGGCGGCCACCTCGCGGGCCCGCCGGGGAACTGTGACGGCGGCGTCGCGGGGAATCCAACTCAGCGCCAGGACAAGGGTGATGACCGCGAGCGGGAGATTGATCAGGAAGGCCGCGCGCCAGCTGAACACACCGACCAGCAGGCCGCCGAGGGGCGGCCCCACCGTGGCCGTGACGTTCCCCGCGATCGCCAGCCCGCCCAGCACACCACCGGGCGGCGCGTCCAGGCCCGCCCCCATGGCGCGCCGCCGGATCATCAGCATCGCGGACGGGTATCCGGCCGACGTCCCGATGCCGATGAGTACGCGGGCGACGACCAGGGTGGTGAGGTTCTGCCCGAGCCCGCCGAGCACACCACCGAGGAAGACGATGCTGATCCCGGCGAGGAACACCCGTCGCGGACCGAACTCCTCGGACAGCTTCCCTGCGGTCGGCTGCGCGACCGCGCAGGCCAGATACAGGGCGGCGACGAGCACCGACGTACGGCCGACGGAGACGTGCAGGGACACGGCGATCGGGACGAGGGCGGTCGCGATGACCGAGCTGTTGACGGGGTTGAGCGCGGATCCCATGAGGAGGGGGGTGACGTAACGCCAGGAGAACGGATTGCCGGAGCCTTTGTCCGGAGCTCCGTCAGGTGCGTCGTCGTTTCCGTCCTCGCCCGGTGACGTCATCGGAGGCCGGTCCCGGTCCGCTGCTCCGGATCCGCCGCCGCCAGCCGTTCCAGCAGCTCGATCGTGACGTCGAGATCGCGGCGCTCGTCCGGCCCGACCATCGCGTCGATCGCCCGGACCAGCCACGCCTCGCGCGAGGCGAGCAGCGACGCGAACAGCTCACGGCCCTCGTCGGTGGCGCTTATCAGCACCTTGCGCCGGTCCGCCGTGTCCCGCTCCGTCCCGACCAGCGCGCCGGCCTTCAGGGCGGCCACGCTCTGCGCGACGGCCTGCTGGCTCACATGCTCGGCCGCGGCCAGCGCCGCGGCGGTCGCCGGGCCGCCCTCGATGATCCGCTGGAGAATCGCGAGCTGCGAGATCGTAAAACCGGACGAGGTCATCCCCGCCTCTTCCCGCAGCCGCGACCGCAGCCGGGTGACCGCCACGGACAGGCGCACAGCGACCTCGGCGGGGTTTCGTCGCCCTTCCACTTCGATCACTTCGATCATGCCGATGACCGTAAAATACCCAAGCTACTTGAACAAGCTTCTTGTGTTTTCTGCCCTACGGCATGGCGTGGACGATCGCGAAGAGCCGTCGGCCCGCGATTCCCCGGGTTGATGTCGAGGGGGACGGCGCCGAGGGCGGCACCGGTGCTCGGCACGATGCGCGGCAGCAGGCCGATGGTGACGGCCGCGCGCAGCCACTCGCGGGCGTCGGTATGCCATGCGTGCTTCTCGTCCCAGGAGAGTTCCTGCCACGGCCGGTCGTCCTCGCGGGACGCGGCGTGCGCGGTAGTCGACAGGGCGATGATGCGTGGGTCGGTGAAATGCAGCCAGGGTCGGGTGGGGGGGGCAGGATCATCACGACGCGTGGGCGGCCGCCGGCGAACTTCGACCTCGTCCTCGGTGCGGACGGTCAGGCGCGGATCATCGAGGCCAACCCACGTCTCAGCGGCGACAGCATCCCGCGATTGCACACCGCCGCCTATGGCGTGAACGTCGTGGGTGCGCTCGTCGCACTCGCGCTCGGCGAGCCGTACGACGAACATCTGGTGCCGACGCGCAACGAGCATGCGGCGGTGGAGCTGGTCGGATCACCGCTCGTCACGGACGGCGAGTTGGTCGCGTGGGACGGCGTCGCCGCAGCCCGCAACATCCCCGGGATCACCGACGTCGTGCTTTATGCCGAGCCGGGCGACCTTGTACGGCCGCATGACCAGTCCGGCCACAAGATCGGCATGTTCGTCGCTGCCGGGCAGTCGGTTGCGGACGTGTCCTTGGCTCTGGAGGCGGCCGGCGCGCTGCTTCGACCGATCATCCGACCGACCACGGTAGGGAAGGGTGAGTCATGATCAACTTGTCAAGACCGGATGCCCGGCGCAACGCCAGCCCGTACCTCTACGGCCAGGAGGTCGCTGCCGTCGCCCAGGCCCTGGAGTCCGGCCAGTACGGACACACCAGCGTCACCGAGGAGTTCGAGCAGAGGATTGCCGAATTCCTCGGCGTCCACGATGCCGTGGCCGTCACCTCCGGCACCGCGGCCCTGCACACCGCGCTGCTCGCCACCGGGGTCGGTCCCGGCGACGAGGTGATCGTCCCCTCGATGACGTTCTGCGCGACGGTCCAGGCGATCCTGGCCGTCGGCGCCACCCCGCGGTTCATCGAGATCAACCCCATCACCCTGTGCGTGGACCACCAGCTCGTCCTGGATGCGGTCACCGCGGCCACAGCCGCCGTCGTCCCGGTCCTGTTCGGCGGCCGCGCCGTAGACCTCGGCCCGATCCTGTGCGAACTGGACGAGCGCGGGATCGCCGTTATCGAGGACGCCGCCCACGCCTTCGGGTCCCACAACGGCACCCGCCATGTCGGCGCCACCGGAGCCCTGACCTGCTTCTCGTTCGGGCCCATCAAGAACCTCACCTGCGGCCAGGGCGGCATGGTCATCCCGCGCACACCGGAGGAAGCCGACACGGTCCGCCGGCTCCGGCTCCTCGGCGTCACCCAGTCCCAGACCGAACGCGCGAACACTACCGATTACCAGGTCGAGGGTTTCGGCCTGCGCTACCAGCTCTCCGGGATCAACGCGGCCATCGGCTTGACCCAGCTCGACCACTTCGACACGACCGTGGAGACCCGGCGACGCCTATGGTGCACCTACCGGGACGCCCTAAGCGCGCTGGGGGGCATGACGCTCGTCGACGTCGGCCCGCAGACAGCCGTACCGCACCTGTGCCAGGTCCGCGTCCCTCAACGTGACCAGGTGTTCCAGGAGATGCGATCCCGAGAGATCGGCGTCGGCGTCCACTACCCGCCCAACCACCTGCAGGGCGCGTTCGCGCCCTGGCGGCGGGCACTGCCCGTCACCGAGAAGGCCGGGCAGGAAATCCTGAGCCTGCCCTTCCACCAGCACCTGACCGAGGACGACATCGCCCACGTGGTGTCATCCCTCGGCCGGGCCGTCGAGACAGCGAGAACCGGGCGGTCAACATCCTGACGGTCTTCGGCCGCCTCCGGTAACCCCCCGAGCCGCTCAGCCGGATGCGGCGGACAGGATCACGTCCACGAGCCTGTCCGCCGCGTCCGGCCTTCCGTGTACCCGGGCCTGTTCCGCCATCGCGTCCCGCCGGACGGGATCGGTCAGGAGCGGGCCCACCGCGTCGCGCAGGCTCGTTCCGGTGACTTCGCCGAGCAGCGCCACGGCGGCGCCCGCGTCTTCCAGGTGACGGGCGTTGTGCGCTTGCTCGTTCCCGGCGGCGGAGGCGAGCGGGATGAAGACGGCGGGCTTGCCGAGGGCGGTGAGTTCGGCGAGCGTCCCGGCGCCGCTCCGGGAGATCACGACATCGGCCAGGGCCAGGACATCGGGAAGCTCCGGGCCGACGAACCCAGTGAGGTAGTACCGGCTGGCCAACTCCGTTGACAGAGAAGCCGCGTGCTGCCGCAAGGTGTCGAGGTTGGCCGGGCCGCATTGGTGGATCACGTTCGCGTGGCTCAGCAGCCACGCCAGCGAATCCCGGACGATACCGTTGATCTGCTGAGAGCCCTGGGCGCCGCCGGTGACGTACACGGTCGGAAGTTGCGGGTCGAAGCCGCGCAGCTCCAGCGCCTCGACGGCTTTGTCCGCGTGTCCGGCCAGCACCTCGGGACGGATCGGATTGCCGGTGACGACCGCAACACCCCGCACCGAATCCGGCAGCAGCGGAATCGAAGACTCCGACGACACCGCGATCCTCGTCGCCGAACTTGCCAACTTCCGGTTCGCCAGGCCCAGACGCACGGTCTGCTCGTGCAGGACCAGCGGGCGGCGGCACATGCGGGCGGCCAGCCCGGCGGGGACGGCGACGTAACCACCGGTCGCGAGAACGACGTCCGGCCGGAAGTCGGCGACGATCTTCCGAGCCTGCGCCACACCGAGCGGCACACGTGCCATATCCCGCACATTGGCCGGCGACACCATCTTGAGCGGATTGCTGGAGCGGCGGATCTTGCCCGTGGCGACCGTGGCGAACGCGATGCCCTCGGCCGGCGCGACCCGCGCCTCCAAGCCGTCCGCCGTGCCGATCCACAGCACATCGAGTGCTCTTCCCTCGGCCGCCAGGCGGGACTGCAACGTGCGAATCGCGGTCAGGGCGGGATAGGTGTGGCCCCCGGTACCTCCCCCCGTGACGATCAGACGGAAGGCGCGAGGAAGAGGATCAGCACTGTTCACCCGGCGCACCCTACTGGCTGCACTCACCGATGAAGGCAAGTTTCGGATGGCTCGTCTCGCCTTCGCGTCGGTTTCGCTCGACTCGTCTTCTCCGGCAGCTCGACGAAGCCGGGGCGTTCGAGCGCCCGCCGCGAATGTGACCCGCATCACTCCCGTAGTGCGCAATGGGCCTCGTTGCGCCCACGGCCACGCCGCAATTCTGGAGGCTCACCCGACGAAGAGCCGGCCACCGTAGGTTCTCCGTCACGACGAAGGAGTCCAACCGTGAACTGCGCCACCGCTGGTATCCGTTTCGCCGCCGTCGACGCCACCCTCCTCGGCGCGACGAGTCGCCCGCCTCGGGGTCGTGCGACGACCCGTCGCGGAGCGGCTGGCCTAGCTAACGCTCCGCCAAGAAAGGCCAGCACCATATGCCCGTCGGCCAGAAGTCTCGGGAAGCTGCGGTACGCCACCTGTACGTGGACGCGTGCGCGTACGACACCACGGGACCGCGCCGCCACGAGGACTGGTCCCTCGATGTCCTGGCGTTGATGGCCCGCGCCGTACCGGACCCCCGGGGCTGGACCGGGGTCGACGACGAGGCACAGAACCCGAGGCGCGTCGCGTCCCCCACGTACCCCTTCGCTGTCCATCCCCCCGAGTACGTCGCGGAGCGACTCCAGGAGATCGACCGGGACAGCGCCGAGAACCTGCTCCTTGCCCTCACGGACGACGGGTGCACCTTGTCCAACCTCAGACACTTCACTGAATCCCCGGACGAACTGCGGGCGATGGCGCGCACGATCCTCGCGCGCTACGGGGATGAGACCACCTATCACACCAACGTCAGGAAGCACGGCAGCGCGCCCGGCACACTCGACTTCACTCTGGAGAGCCTGGGGTACAACCCGCTGAGCGTCTACGACGAGGACTGCGGCCTGATCGTCGTCACGAACACCGAGGTGGGCATGTTCTGGAACTTCTTCGACTGCTGATCCGGCTGGTGACCCGTACGAGCGCACTTCTGACCAGGTGATTGGAGAGGATGCCCCCGTGCTGACCCGTTCGGGTCCAGTTGAAGCCGATCCGCCGGCCGGGCACGGGCCCGCCGAAGTCCGCCCGGCCACGTCGATGGACCGCGGCAAAGCCGGCGAGTTGACCGCGTCAAAGCCGCGCGCGGGAGGTCCGTCCTTCAGTGTCTGCCAGTCCGGGTGGCGGGCCTTCGGAGCGAGAGCGTCTTCCAGCGACTCGACCAGAACAGTCTCGTCCGCACCCTGGCCGAATGCGCGGGCGGCCACGGTGAAGGCGCGCTTGACGTCGATGCCGACGGCCACGTGCGGAGTCCGGCCCGACTCGGCGACGCTGACGAATCGGGCGTCCGTCTCCGCATGGTCCACGCATATCCGCGTGCCGACGAGAGCCCACGTACGTATGCTCCTGGGCGTGGTGAGGCTCGAACGGCTCCGGAGCGGACATGCCGCCGCCCTGCTTGCGTTCGAGCGGGAGAACCGGGAGTACTTCGCGCGGTCCATCCCGGATCGCGGGGACGCGTACTTCGCCGAGTTCGCCGACCGTCTGGGTGCTCTGCTCGCCGAGCAGGACGCCGGGCTGTGCCACTTCCACGTCGTCATGGACGAACTCGGAGAGCTGATCGGCCGCGTCAATCTGGTGGACGTCTCGGCAGGCACCGCCGAACTCGGCTACCGCATCGGCGAACGGGCCGCAGGCCGGGGCGTCGCGACGGCCGCCGTCGGGGAAGTGTGCCGTCTGGCAGCCGGGTCGTACCGGCTCACGGCGCTCACGGCGCGGGCCACGCTCGACAACCCGGCGTCCGCGGCCGTGCTCCGCCGCAACGGGTTCGCCGCCGTCGAGGACATCACGATCAATGGGCGACCCGGCGTCCGGTACCGGCGCCGCGTCGCGGAGAGGACGTACGACGTGCCATCCGTACCCGCGGATCCGACCGCGCTGCACCCCATGCCAGAGCAGCCGCGTGTGGTGCTGCTGAAGCCGCTGGTCACCTCGCCGCTCATCGAGGTCGGAGAGTTCTCCTACTACGACGACCCGGACGACCCGACCGCGTTCGAGACCCGCAACGTGCTGTACCACTACGGTCCGGAGAGGCTGGTCATCGGCAAGTTCTGCGCGCTCGGCGAGGGCGTGCGGTTCATCATGAACGGCGCCAACCACCGTATGGACGGCCCCTCGACGTTCCCGTTCCCGATCATGGGCGGCTCGTGGGCCGAGCACTTCGACCTGATCACCGGCCTGCCGGGGCGCGGGGACACCGTGGTCGGGAACGACGTGTGGTTCGGCTACCGGGCCACCGTCATGCCAGGCGTTCGCATCGGCCACGGCGCGATCATCGCGTCGGGCGCGGTGGTCGTGGACGATGTCCCCGATTACGGCATCGTCGGCGGCAACCCGGCCCGGCTCATCCGCCTCCGCCACAGCCCGGAGGACATCGCGAGGCTGCTCGCCGTCGCGTGGTGGGACTGGCCGACGGAACACATCACCGAACACGTCAGGACGATCATGTCCGGCAGCGTCAACTCCCTGGAGGCGGCGGCTCCGTAGCGCCTGGATCAGCCTGCCCGGCCGGCGGCGAAGGCGACGAAGCCGGACCAGGCGGCGGGAGCGAACGTGAGCGCCGGGCCGTGGGGATCCTTGCTGTCACGGACCGGCACGACGCCAGGGAGGCCGGTCCCGACCTCGACGCAGTTACCGCCGTTGTCGGTGCTGTAGCTGGACTTGTGCCACACGACGCCGGGCAGACTGCTAGCGCTCATCATGGTCTCAGTTCCTTCAAAGCGTCGGCAATCAGGTCGATTGATCGCTCGGGCGAAAGGGCAACGGCTGTAAGCAAATCATAGGCGCGCGCAGCCTCCTTCACATGCTCCGGTTCAGCCAGGATCTGCCCTTGCAGGAAGCCCTCGACGTAGACGACGTCAGGTCCCTCGTCCAACGCCAAAGTGGAGAACGGTCCGCCCACACCCGCGTGACAACCGGCATCGTACGGAACAATCTGCAGCACCGTGCTCGGCGTTTCCGCCGCCGTGATCAGCTCTTCGAGTTGACCAGCCATGGTGTCAACGCGGCCCACACGACGACGGATCACGTGTTCGTCCAGCACGATCCATAGTTCCGGCGGGGCGTCCCGCTTGAGAATTCGCTGCCGTTCGAGCCGGGCGGTGACCTGTTCCTCAACAATGTCGCGGTTCGGCCGCCTCGCGGAGAACACCGCGCGCGCGTACGCCTCCGTCTGCAACAGGCCCGGCACCACCTGCGCTTCGAACGAGCGGATCTTCGTCGCGGCCTCCTCCAGCTCAACGTACGGCCGGAACCAGGTGGGATACGCGTACTTGATCACCAGGGGCCACAGCCGCCCGAAGTGATCGACCGTGCCGAACATGTCGTCGACAAGCTCGGACAGCTCACGCGTAGGCAGTCGCTTCGCCGCCTCAATCTTGTTGAGCAGCGAAGGCGCCATCAACGCCGCCTTGGCCAGGGCCCGTTGGGACATTCCCGCAGCCTCGCGCTTACGCCGTAAATCCGATGCATAGAACGCCAGTACGGAATCCGTCGGATCCAGCTCTTTCGCGTACGTCACTTCGGCAACTCCGATTTCGTGAAAGCCCCTGATGTCAACGCCGCCCCCCTTTCAAGCGTACTCAAAAAAGCCGACCGTAGAGCACAGACAGTGATTTCGCGATGACGGAAGGCTTCGAACCCCATGCACGACCGAGTCCCCACCACAGCGGAGCGTGACCCGCTGGCCCGACACGACGCCACCGTCCACGGCTGGGGCGTCTGGCGGCGGCCGGTTGGCCGACGCCAGGCGCCCGGGCGGTACGCGCCGGTGACAAAAGAGTTGCTGGCGCTGGTACTTCACGGGTTGAAGGGGCTGGCGTAATGGCTCGCAGTGAGGCGCGACGGTTTCTGACGCGGTTGTCGGAGGCGTTCGGCGTGGACGGAGTCCTGACGGTCGAGAAACCGGAAACCGGCCCGCAGGGCGCGGACCTGACGCCCAACTCCGGCCTGAGGTGGCCGCCTTGCGAGTGCGGGCATTCGTTGTGCCCCGACTACGTGACTCCCGGCTGCGACGTGTGCGCGGCGCTGGCAAAGCAGCGCGAGGAAGCACGTTCAGCGGGTCACGACAAAGCCGTCCGTGAGTACAGCGAGGAATTGGCGAACCACAAGCACGGCCCGGAACTCCTGGAGGGCTCGAAATGAAGCCCCAGCGCCACCAGCATCCCCGCCCGCAGACCCAACAGCCCCAATCCCCGGCGCTCACCGTCGGCATGGTCGTCTACGACAGGGCGTACGACATGATCGGCGTCGTGGACGCCATCACCGGCCCGGTGGTCAGCCTCAGCCGCCCCACGGGGCTCACCTGGCAGAGCCGTTGGTTCTCCGTACGCCGGGGCACCGAGTACGAGCAGCGCCAACTCCGCGCCATCGCCAACCTCCACATACTCCGCCAGAAAGGCCTGTGAGGCTGTGCGGCACGGGCGTCGGTCGCCTCATCGCGCGTACTCTCACAAGAACCCCGCAGGCAGCGCGTGCCCACTCATGGGACGAGCGGCGCAGGGACGTCACGTCGGGATCGGGGTCCAGACGGACTCCGTGGTTTCGCCGTTCGCCGTGGAATCCAGGGCCTGTCTGACAAATCCCGCATGGCTGTCCGGCCGGACGGAAGCTACGCGCGCAGGGCCCGGACGACGAGTTCGAGCCCGAAGACGATGACGACCGCACCAACCGCGGCGCGCGCGGCGCCCCGGTCAACTCCCTTCGTGGTCTTCATCCTCCGGATCCGGCACCGCTCGTCCAGGCACGTCGCCGGTGGCCGGGGCGAACATCTTCCGTCTCATGCGTCCCTGGCGTCACCGGTGGTCGCGCACGGTCGGCCGTGGCGGAGCGGGTGGATCAACCTGTCCGCCGTCATCCGGCTTTCCGTGCATAAATGGTGTCGAGGCCTTGTGCAGACCGTGATCTGCTGCTGACGCGCGGCGTCCGCACAGGGCAGACTGTCGACGGCGATACCGGCAGTGCGGGGGCAGGGGCAGGGGGAGCTATGGAACGTGACCATCGTGGCGACCGTGATCACGGAAACGCCGGCACGAGCGGCAACACCGGCAGCACGAGCGGCATCACTGGCGGCACGATCGGCGTCACCGGCGGCACGAGCGGCAACACCGGCGGTCACGTCGATCCATCACACGGCGGGACACACGACTCCGACCCACGCCATGCCGGCTTACGCCCCGAGTCGCACCACGGCGAGCTGCGTTTCAGTGTGCTGGGGCCCGTGCGGGCCTGGCGCGACGGGGAGGCGCTGGCGTCCGGGTCGCCCCAGCAGCGGGCCCTGCTCGCCGCGCTGCTGCTCCGTGAGGGCCGTACCGCCACCGCGAGTGAACTCATCGACGCCCTCTGGGGCGACTCGCCGCCGTCGCAGGCGCTCGCCGCGCTCCGTACGTACGCCTCCAGGCTGCGGAAGCTGCTCACGCCCGGTGTCACCCCCGGCGTCCTGCTGACCGAGTCCGGTGGTTACGCGCTGCGCACCGAGGCCGAGGCGCTTGATCTCTGCGTCGCACAGGAGTTGGCCGCGGAGGCCGACAAGACGCGCGCGGCCGGCAACCGCGCCCAGGCCCGAGCGCTGATCGACAAGTCGCTCGGTCTGTGGGACGGCGAGCCGCTGGCGTCCGTGCCGGGGCCGTACGCCGAGACGCAGCGCGCGCGGCTGGAGGAGTGGCGGCTGCATCTGACCGAGACCCGCCTCGACCTCGATCTGGAGCTGGGCCGCCACGCCGAGGCCATCTCCGAACTCACCGCGCTGACCGCCGCGCACCCGCTCCGCGAGCGGCTGCGCGAGCTGCTGATGGTCGCGCTCTACCGCGGCGGACGGCAGGCGGAGGCGCTCGCCGTGTACGCGGACACGCGGCGGATGCTCGCGGAGGAGCTGGGGGTGGATCCGCGTCCCGAGCTCGGTCAGCTCCAACAGCGCATCCTCCAGGCCGACTCGGAGCTGGCGCTTCCGGTGGAGGAGGCACCTCCGGTCCACACCGTCATGCAGCCCGCACAACTGCCCGCCACCGTGCCGGACTTCACCGGGCGCGCCGCGTTCGTACGGGAGCTGAGCCACCAACTCGCCACCGCCGACGGCTCCGTCATGGCGGTCTCCGCGCTCGCGGGCATCGGCGGCGTCGGCAAGACCACGCTCGCCGTGCATGTGGCGCATGAAGCGCGACAGTACTTCCCCGACGGGCAGTTGTACGTCGACCTCCAGGGCGCGGGAGCACGGGCCGCGGAGCCGGAGACCGTACTCGGCGCGTTCCTGCGGGCGCTCGGTACGCCGGACACCGCGATGCCCGATTCTCTCGCCGAACGTTCCGCGCTGTTCCGCTCGACGCTCGACGGCCGCCGTGTCCTCGTGCTCCTCGACAACGCGCACGACGCGGCCCAGATCCGCCCGTTGCTGCCCGGCACGGCCGGCTGCGCGACGCTGGTCACCAGCCGGGTGCGCATGGTCGACCTGGCGGGCGCGCATCTCGTGGACCTCGACGTGATGTCACCCGAGGAAGCCCTCGAACTGTTCACCCGCATCGTCGGCCCGGAGCGTGTCGCTTCGGAGCGGGACGCGGCGCTGGACGTCGTCGCCGCCTGTGGTTTCCTGCCCCTCGCCATCCGGATCGCCGCCTCCCGGCTGGCCGCGCGCCGCACCTGGACCGTCTCCGTCCTGGCCGTGAAGCTCGCCGACGAGCGGCGCAGACTGGACGAACTCCAGGCGGGCGATCTCGCCGTGAAGGCGACGTTCGAACTGGGCTACGGCCAGCTGGAACCGGCGCAGGCGCGCGCGTTCCGGCTGCTGGGGCTCGCGGACGGCCCCGACATCTCGCTCGCCGCGGCGGCCGCCGTACTCGACCTGTCGCTCCAGGACGCCGAAGACGTACTGGAGACGCTGGTCGACACCTCGCTCGTGGAATCGGCCGCCCCGGGCCGTTACCGCTACCACGATCTCGTACGGCTCTACGCGCGCTCCTGCGCGGAACGCGACGAAGACACCTCGTCCCTGCGGGAGTCGGCGCTCTCCCGCCTGCTGGACTTCTACCTCGCCTCCGCGGCCCGGGTCTACGCGATCGAGCGTCCGGGCGACCGGCTGGCGGACCACCTGGAGCCGACGTCGTACGACGGGCTGTCGTTCTCCGACCGGCACACCGCGCAGGACTGGCTCTACACAGAGGCCAGTTGTCTGCTCGCCTGCGTACGGCAGTCCTCGGGGCCCCAGCAACTGCGGCGCGCGGTCGACCTGTTGTGGGCGGCGCTCGACCTGGGCGAGTCGGGCGCCAACGCGAAGGAGTACGAGGACACCGCCGTGTCCACGCTCAAGGCCGCACGCACTCTCGGCGACCGCTGGGCAGAGGGCCGGGCGCTGATCGTCCTCAGCAACTCGCACATCTTCACGGGCCGGTTCGACGAGGCCGACCAGGAGGCGCAGCAGGCCACGGACCTCGCGCTGGGACACCGCGAACGTGACGCGCTCGCCATCTGCTGGGCGTTCAACCACCGCGGTGTCATTGCCATTTACCGAAATCGCGTCGTTGAGGGCGAGGCCTACCTCAACCGCGCGATCGAGGACTTCCGCGCCGGCGCCAACCCGCCCGGTGAGGCGTCCGCCCTGTGCAATCTCTCGCGCATCCATCTCGCCATGGGGCGCACCGCCAGCGCGGTGTCCCTCGCGCAGGAGGGCATCGGTATATACGACCGCATGGGCCACGCCCTGCGGGGCGCCAACGCGCGCTACGCGCTGGGCCTGGCCCTCACCCGCAGCGGCCGGCTCTCGGAAGCGGGTCTCCGGCTGTCGGAGGCGCTGGACACCTTCCGCGACAGCCGGCAGCGGCTGTGGGAGGGGATGACGCTCTTCCGTCTCGCCGAGGTCGATCTCGCCGCCCACCGGTCGCCGCAGGCCGCGTCCAACGCCGAGATGGCGCTGACCGTGCTGCGGGGCATCGGCGGGGAGTGGCGGCGCGGGCAGGTCCTGACGGCTCTCGGGAAGGCGCTCACCGGCATCGGGCAGACCGGCCGTGCCGAGGTGTGCTGGCGCGACGCGCTCGCCGTCTTCGAGGAGTTGGGGTCGGCGGAAGCGGCAGACGTACGGGCGCTGCTGGCGCCGGCGGCGGCTTGACGTCTCGCGTACGACGTCTCGCGCGTGACCTCTCGCGTACGACCTCTCCCGTACGACGTCTCGCGTGCGACGTCTCATCTGCGACACAGGGCGTGCGACACCCGCCGTCTGACCCGCGCCGCCCGATTCAGGGACGGCAGCGACCCGTTTGGCTTCCCGCGCGGCCCGTTTCCCCTCGTGTCCGGCGCGCGCTTCAGGCCCCTCTCGCCCTCTCTAGCTGCACGTTCATCGTTCGTTTAACGCTCCCGTGCATTGTCATCTCATCGGGTCCGTCGTAACGGGGGGCAGGCGGACCGGATGTGAGGCCGGCCCCAGTGGTGAGCGGCCTTGAGGGGCCCGTCCGGCCGTCCACGGGGGAACAGCCGGACGGGCCTCACTGAACCATCGCCCGGAAATATCAAGGGAGTTCACAAGCATGACGGAGAAGCAGAAGGACCCGATCGTCAAGCCGACCGACACGCACGCCACGAGCGAGCCCGAGGTCAAGCCGCTGAGCGACACCCACGCCACCACCGAGCCCGCCACGCAGGACGCGCACGCTGTCGCCGAACCCGCCTGACCCAGAACTTCATTGACGGGGGAAGGGCCGCGGCTGCGCGGATGGGGGGGCCGTCGCGGTCACGGGGGCGACAAGGGGCCGAGCGATTTCGCTCGGCCCCTTGTCGCATGCGCTCGCCCAAGCGGGCGGCCTTCTACAACGTCGTTGTCACCGACAGCACTTCGCAGTCCCGCACCAGCGCCACCTCGGCCGGGTCGTCCATCCCCACCTTGACGGTCTTGGTCCTGCCCGCGTCCAGGACGACCCGGGCATCACCGAAGTCGACCAGGCCGCCCACGTCGTCCGTGAACTTCAAGTCGACGCTGTAGGCCTGCTTGTCGCCGGCCGAGGCCGCCGCCTTCACCTTGACCACCGCGTACGTGACCGCCGCGCGCGTCCCCTCCGCCGGGCTCACGCACGAGACGATGGTCGCGTCGGCCCTCGGGGACGTACCGCCCGTGGACGTGTCGCCGGTGGACGGCTTCTGAGTGGACGGCCTGGTCCCGTACCTGCGCCGGGACGACGAGCCGCCGGAGTCGTAGTCGTGGTAATCCGAGTCCGAGTGGACGCCGTGCCGTGTGCGCGAGCTCGAACAGCCGCCGCCCCCGCCACTCGCTCCGTGGTGGGTGCTCCCGTGCCCGCTTCCCCCGTGGCTCCGGGCCGGCGAGAACCCCGTCAGGGCCAGTGTCACCCCGGCCAGCACGGCCGCCAGTCTTACGCGTCGACGCAACAAATCCGCGTCCCTCCCCCGTTGTGCCCATGGGCGCGGATGCCCCGGACCTCTCAATGGACCTGACAAACAGCCCCATCGCGCCGTCACCCTAACAGCGGCCGAACAGGGCCTGCCGGGCTCTCACTCTCCACATGGCGTGGAACGGCTACCCGGCGTAGCGTCGTGAGTTGGAGCGGCCCCGGACAGTTGTCGGAGCAGCCCCGGACAGGACCCGGAGAACTGCCACGTCCCTCAAGGAGGCAGACGATGGTCCGTTACATCCTCGGCTCGATCCTCGCGCTCCTCGGCGCGGCGTCAGCCCTGATCAGCCCCTTCCGGCCCTGGTACAACGGGCGGGACGGCAGCGATTTCCGCATCGCGGACTTCTTCAGCGGCATCTCGGGGTCAGGAACCGGGCCCTTCGGCTCGATTCTCTGGGCCTTCATCTTCGCCGCGGTGCTCACCCTGGTCGGACTGGCCCTGCGGTGGCGCTGGCCGGTGGTGCTCGCCGGGCTCGTCGTCCTCGCCTTCACCGTGCTCTGGATGGTCCGGATGGGCCAGGCCGCGCACGGCCTGAGCATCAACACCACCGGCACGGGCCTCGGCGACGGCGTCATCTACGCCCTCGCGGGCGGAGTGGCGCTGCTGCTGGCCGCGGTGGTGCTGCGCGGCCGTCACCGTGTCACCCGCGAGGCCGACCGGGCGCTGCCCAGGACCTGGGAGCCGAACAGGACGGAGGAGCCGCCGGGCGCGGAACCGTCGTACGGCCGGCAGTCCCCGTACGGCGAGCAGTCCGACGCGCAGGCTCCGTACGGCGGGCAGCCCGGCTACGGACAGCAGCCGTACGGCGAGCAGCAGCCCGGGTACGGGGACCAGCCGGGGTACGGGCGCCAGCGGCCCGGGTACGACGAGCAGCAGCCGGGGTACGGGCAGCAGCCGTACGGGCAGTCGTGGGACGAGCAGCCGCAGGCCGGACAGCCGCGCGCAGGCGCCGGAGCCGGAGCCGAGCGCGGTGCCGAGCCCGGCGGGGAGACGCGGAAGTCGACGCAGGAGCCCGAGCAGCCGCACGACGGCGAGACCCGGTCCTGGGACCGGGACGACGGCCCCGGCGGCAGCACCCGGCAGTGAGCGGCGCCGCACAGACCGGGCGCCCCGGCGGCAGCACCCGTCGGTGACGACCGCCCGGGACACCGGCCACAGGCCGGTGTCCCGGGCGGTGACCGCCGCCGGCACAGGCACCGTCCTCCGCACAGGCCCCGCGCCGCGCGGTGCTACCTGCGCCCCGTAGCCGTCCCCTTCGCCGCGTCGAGCGCGTACACGCACCGGTCCTTGCTGCACGCGTAGACGACACCGCGCTGCGCCACCGGCGAGCCCGTGATCTCGCCGCCCGTCGCGAGCTTCCAGCGCAGCTGGCCGCCGCTCGCGTCCAGGGTGTAGAGCACGTGGTCGGCCGAGCCGAAGTGCAGCCGGCCGTCCGCGACGACCGGTGCGCCGATGACCTCGCCGCCCGCCGCGAAACGCCACTTGGGGGTGCCGGTCACCGCGTCCAGCGTGTAGAGCGCGCTGCCGCTGCCGACATGGACGTTGCCCCCGGAGACGAGCACCGGCTCGATGGACTGGCGGGGCTCCGTGGCGATGCGCCAGCGGTCCTTGCCGGTGGTCGCGTCGAGCGCGTACACCGTGCCGAGGTAGTCCGTGAGGTAGACGCCGCCGCCCGTCACGGCCGGTCCCGGCACGAAGGCCGGCGGGGACAGGAAGACCGCGGGCGCCTCGAAGTGCCAGCGCACATGGCCGCTCGCGATCTCGACGGCCATCACACGGCTGCCTGCGGAGACGTAGAGATGGCCGTCGGACCCGGGCATCACCCGTACGGGAACGCCGCCGCACGAGGCGCCGTCACCGATGGGGTACGACCAGCGCTCGGCCCCCGAACGGGCGTCGAGCGCGAGCAGCCGCGCGTCCTTCCACACGTAGACCGTGCCGTCGAAGATCGCGGGCCCGGCCTCGGGCGTCTCGAAGTCGGTCTGGGCGCCCGCCGTCTCCCACAGCTTCTCGCCGCTCGCCGCCTCCCACGCCTGGACGCCGCCGCCGCGCGTGGCGGTGATGACCGTGGAGTGGTCGACCTTGAGGGAGTACACCCACGCGTCGGTCTGGAAGCGCCAGTACTCGGAGCCGTCGGTGGCGTCGAGCGCGTACAGCGTCGGGCCGTCCGAGGCGTGGATACGGCCGTCGGAGACGGCCATCGCCCAGGCCACGTCCCTGGTCTTGAATTGGCGCCTGCCGCTGCCCACGTCCAGGGCGTGCACCTCGAAGGACGTGACGTACAGCAGGTCGCCGTCCACGACCGGTGTGCCCCAGACGTCGTTGGACATCCGGAACCGCCAGGGCCGCCAGTGTCCCGGCGCCACGGCTTCCGGCGGGTACGCGGGCGGCGGCACCGGCGCGGCGAGGGCCGCGGCGACGGGCGAGGTGACGGCGCTGGTGGGGGCCTCGGCGCCCACCAGCCCTGCCGGTGGCCTGATCCAGCCGGTGGCGGGCCCCACTTCGACGGAGAGGCCCGCGTTCGCCTCGGCGGCGCGCGGACCGGGACCGATCGGAAGCGGGGCGTTCGACAGCCGGACGGGACCGCCGGGCTGGATCGACAGCGGCCCGGGCCCGTCGGGCATCTCGGCGCGGCCGACGTGCCGGCCTCCCGCACTGCGCGCCGGCGGACCCCCGCCGTCGGGGCTCCACGCCCCGTCCGCCCACGAGGGGGAACGCGCGGGCATCGGCGGCTGGTGTGCGGGCTGCGGCGGGGACACCGGCGGCCCGGCGGGCGGCCTGGGCGGCTGGGCGGGACGCGAGGGCGCGGGGCCCCTGCCGCCCGCACGGCGCCGTTCGATCATCGCGGTGGCGTGGTCGGGCAGCCAGGCCGACGCCGTACCGCTGTCGTCGCTGCCGAAACCGAAGAGGTGCGGGGACAACTGGCTCTGAAGGTCCGCGGGCGACGGGCGCAGAGCCGGGTCCACCTGCATGCAGGACTCGATGAGCGGCCTCAGCTCGTCGGGCAGCCCTTCCGTGTCTGGGCTGTCCCGCAGCAGCGCGAAGACCGTCTCGACGGGGTTCGCCCCGTGGTACGGGGCATGGCCCGTGGCGGCGAAAATCATGGTCGAGCCGAGCGAGAAGACATCGCTCGCGCCCGTCACACTGCGCGAGTCACGCGCCTGCTCCGGCGACATGTACGCGGGCGTACCCACCGCGACATTCGTCATGGTCAGGCGGGAGTTGGAAGCGCCGGACGCGATCCCGAAGTCGATGACGCGCGGACCGTCCTCCACCACCAGCACGTTCGACGGTTTCAGGTCGCGGTGGACGAGGCCGGCGCCGTGGATGGACTCCAGCGCCTCCGCGATCCCGGCCGCCAGCCAGCGCACGGCCTGGGCGGGCATCGGGCCGCACTCGTTCACCATCTCCTCGAGGGAGGGCGCGGGCACGTAGGCGGTGGCCAGCCAGGGCACGGCGGCTCGCGGATCCGCGTCCACCACGGCGGCCGTGTAGAAGCCGCTGACAGCCCGCGCGGCCTCCACCTCGCGTGTGAAGCGAACCCGGAAGAGCTGATCCTCGGCAAGTTCGGTACGTACTGTCTTGATCGCCACCCTGCGGCCTGACGCCGAGCGCGCGAGATAGACCAGCCCCATGCCGCCGGCTCCGAGCCGTCCCAGAACCTCGAATGGGCCGATACGCCTCGGGTCGTGCTGCGTCAGCTGCTCCACTTGCCTGCCACCTCCCCGTACGGGCCATAAAGGTACGGCCCCATGTGCCCCCTGATTCTTCCTGTCCACGGCGGCGGTTGCGAACCCGGGGGCGGATCAGGGTGTCCCGTGCCGATTCGGACGGGGATCACAGCGCGTTCGTACGCCACCCGGCTCCGCGCCCGCGGCTCCCGCCTCCCGCCCGTGTCACGCTCGCACCTTGCCCGGATAGTGACCGTATCGCGCGCGCATCCGGCCCGTTTTACACCCGTGTTCCGCTCGTGTTCCCTCAGATCGGCGGTTCAGCGCGGCGGTTCGGCCTGCCTGTTCGGCCGGGACGCTCAACCCGGCCGGGTGGCCTTTCCGTTAGGTCTCACCGTTCGGTCTCACTGTTGGGTCTCACCGTTCGGCCAGAAGGGCGAAGACCGCGCCCTGGTTGTCGGCTGCCACCGCCATCCTTCCTGACTCGATGTCGAAGGGTTCGGCGGTGACGCGCCCGTCAAGACGCGTGACGGTCTCTGCCGCTCTGTCGCAGTCGGCGACGGAGAAGTAGTTGAGGAAATGCCCGGGCATCTCGATGGGGAAGGCGTCCGTGATCACACTGCGGCCGCCGATCGCGCTCGCCTCGCCCGGTGGGGTGCCGGCGGGCGTCCACAGCCGGAAATCAACGGCGTTGACCTCCGCGTTCTCGCCGCGCTCGGCCCTGAGGTCCATGCCCTGGAAGCCGAAGACCGATTCGTAGAACGGGTCGACGCTCGCCTTGTCCCGCGTATAGACCTCTGTCCAGCAGAAAGATCCCGGCAGGCCCGACTTCTCGAAGCCGTCGTAATCACTCGGCTGCCAGAGCCCGAATACGGCGCCGGCCGGATCGGCGGCCAGCGCCACCACGCCGAAGCGGCCCAGCGGCATCGGTTCACGCACCAACTGGCCGCCCGCCGCCCAGATCTTGCCGCTGAGGGCGGTGGCATCCGGCGTGGCGAAATAGACGCCCCAGGCGGTGGGCATCCTGCCGTCGCGTTTGGCCGCGAGGCCCGCGACGCGCTTTCCGTCACTGAACGCCTCGGTGTAGTGCAGATAGCTCGGCCCACTGTCGTCCGGGCCGCTGTCTTCGCCGAAGGTCCAGCCGAACAGTTCTCCGTAGAAGCGCTTGCCCGCCTGGAGATCGGGAAGCGACACATCCACCCAGCACGGCGTGCCTTCCGCGAATGCGGCCATGAGACCGGGTCCTTCCTTCGTGCCCCCGCTGTGCCGTCGCGCTGCCGTTGCCCACCCGCTGCCCACATGCTGTGCTGTCGCGCCGCCGTGCCGTCGCACTGTCGTAAGGCCAAGTTAATGGGCCCCGGGCCTGAGCGCAGGAGATAAAATAGAACAAACGGACGATTATACGGATACGAGCCCTGCGCTCGTATGACTTATCCACGGAAGTTGTCCACAGGCTGTTGATGACGCCATTGGCGGCGGCCGACCCCGGGGCGATTGTCCGCGAACCCGTGTGCGCAGTGGCCGGTTCCCCATTTGCAGTCGGCCAAATCGCGCTCAGATCACCCGTCGGTAAGCTGACGGCATGACAGGACAAGTACGCACGGTCGACGGCCGCGTGGCTGGTCGGCGAGGACAGGCTACGCGGCAGAAGCTGCTCGACTGCCTCAGCGAAATGCTCAGCTCGTCGCCCTACCGGGACGTCAAAGTCATCGACGTGGCCCGGAAGGCGGGGACCTCACCCGCGACTTTCTATCAGTATTTCCCCGACGTCGAGGGCGCCGTCCTCGAAATCGCCGAGGAAATGGCCAAGGAAGGCTCCTCGTTGACCGAACTGGTCTCCGGACGTTCCTGGGCGGGCAAGGCCGGATGGCAGTCGGCCGAGGCGCTCGTCGAGGGGTTCCTCGACTTCTGGCGCAAGCACGACGCGATCCTCAGAGTCATCGATCTCGGTGCGGCGGAAGGGGATAAACGGTTCTACAAGATCCGTATGAAGATCCTCAACTCCGTCACCAACTCCCTTACGGAGTCGGTCAAGGATCTCCAGTCCAAGGGCAGGGTCGACAAGGACGTCAGCCCGGCCGCCGTCGCGGGATCGCTCGTGGTGATGCTCGCCGGGGTGGCCTCACATCAGAAGGGCTTCCAGACCTGGGGCGTGAAACAGGCCGAACTGAAGCCGAATCTGGCGCTGTTGGTGCACCTGGGTATCACCGGCAAGAAGCCCACGAGGTAACGGCCGGAAGCCGCTGCCGCAATCGGCTGCGGAAACCAGCTACGGAATCGGCCGCGGAAAATACCGCGGAAGCAGCTGCGGAAACGGCTGCGGCAATGGCTGCCGGAACGGAATCGGCCGCCGGATCACCCAGAACCATCACTCTGAACCCTCTCCCGGCGCGGATCTCCCGGCGCAGCCCCCCGAAGCAGGCGGCCCGAAGCGGGCCGATGCACCGCCCGGCGGGCACCGTACGGGCGCGCCCCTCTCCCCCTCACCGTCATGGACGTTGAATGACGGCATGAACACAGACCACGCTCAGGACGCCTTCCGCGCACTCCTGCACACCCAGCCCGTCTGGGACACCGAACTGCCCGCGTTCGATCCGGACACCGCGCCCGACGATCCCCTGACGCTGTTCCACGAGTGGTTCGGCGAGGCTGTCGCGGCCGGGCAGCCGGAGCCGCACACGATGACGCTCGCGACCGCCGACGGCGAGGGCCGGCCGGACGTACGGACCCTGATCCTGCACGACGCCGACCGGCGCGGCTGGCACTTCGCGTCGCACTCCACCAGCCGCAAGGGCCGGCAGCTGGCCGTACGTCCCGAGGCCGCGCTCGGCTTCTACTGGCCGGTACAGGGCCGCGCTGTGCGGCTCAGGGGCCGGGTCGTCGCGGCGAGCCCCGAGGAGAGCCTCGCGGATCTGCACGCGCACTCGACGGGTGCGCTGGCCTCGGCGCTGGTCGGGCGGCAGAGCGAGGCGCTGGGCTCGGCCGGGGAACTGGCGCGGGCGAGCGAGGCCGCGTGGGAACGGGCCGGGCGCGAGCCGTTCGCGGAGGTCGCGTCGTGGACGGTGTACGTCCTGGTGCCGGGCGAGGTCGAGTTCTTCCAGGGCGACGCGCGTCGGCGGCATGTCCGGTTGCGGTATTCGCGGGGCGGTGACGGTGGCGCTGGCGGTGACGGTGACGGTGACGCGGGGGTCTCGTGGGGGCGGGAGTTGCTGTGGCCGTAGCCGGTTGTGCCGGGCCGGTGCTCGCCGGGGTCCGTGCGGTCGCGGGTGACGCGCGGCGCCGTCCAGCGTGGGGGCGCCGTCCAGCGCGGGCCCGGCAGGGTTGCGGTTGCCGCAGGGCCCGTTGTGCTGCCGTGGCTGGGGTGTTGTGGCTGGTGTCGGTGCCGGGTTCCGCGCAGGGGAAGTGTCCGCCACTGCATGATTTACGGCGTGTACAGGCGCAGTGGACACCGGGCCAGTGGTGTCCACGCCGCAAAGTCACGCTTTACGTTCTGGACACCACCCCTCCACGGCCCCCTTCCCACTGCGGACGAGCGATCGCTCCGGT
>NZ_JBIVLO010000005.1:0-270947 GCF_044751305.1 Streptomyces sp. NPDC088725 | reverse complement strand
GCTCCGGTGGCTGGCGGGCCCTGCGGCCCACTTCCACCTGCGGACGAGCGGTCGCTCCGGTGGCTGGTGGGTTTCACGGCCCGCTTCCGCCTGCGGACGAGCGGTCGCTCCGGTGGCTGGCGGGCCCTGCGGCCCACTTCCACCTGCGGACGAGCGGTCGCTCCGGTGGCTGGTGGGTTTCACGGCCCGCTTCCGCCTGCGGGCCGACCGTGTCTGGGCGTCTGCGGGCCTCAGTTGCTTGCCACTCCCGTGGGTGGTGGGTCCGTGGCGAGGCGGGCGTGGAGGTGTACGTCTCGGAAGGCGTCCTGGTGGCCTGCCTCGAACATGCCGTCCCGCAAGGTGCCTTCGGGGAGGTAGCCGCAGCGTTCGGCGATCCGGCACGAGGCGACGTGGTCGAGGGCGTGGCCCAGGTCGATGCGGTGCAGGCCCGCTTGTTCGAAGGCCCAGCGGGTGCAGAGTTCCAGGGCGCGGCGGGCGACCCCGCGGCCGCGGGCCTCCGGCAGTACCCAATAGCCCACGCGTGCGTGACGCAGGCGCAGATCGAGCAGGCCGAGTCCCACGTGCCCGACGACGGTGCCGTCCTCGGTGACGCAGAAGTGCGCCTTGTCGCCGCGCTGCCATCCTTCCGCGCGCGACCGGATGGCCTGCGCGGCTTCGGCCTCGGTCGTGACGTGGACCAACGGGGTGTTCCAGCGCAGGAATTCGGGGTCGGTGGAGCCGCGCACCATGGCGGTCAGGTCGCCCGAGTCGTCCGCGCGCCAGGCGCGCAGGCGCAGGCCGTAGCCGCACAGGTCGTCCGGTTGCGGCGGGAGGGAGAGGTCGGTCATGCGCTCATTGAACTGGGCGCATCCTCGTCTGAACACCGCGGTGAGGAAAAGCGCTCCGGGAGCGTGACCGATTCGCAACCGAATTCCCGTCTTGACCGAGACCCAACAAGTGGCGTGGCGATTACGCTGAGTTCTCGTGCCCAGCGACAACACCCCCACGAACGACCGTCCCGTGTACGTGATCGGCGGCGGCCCCGCAGGGCTCGCCGTGGCGGCCGTACTCCGCGAACGGGGCGTACGCGCCGTCATATTGGAGAAGTACCCCACGGTCGGGGCTTCTTGGCGGCGCCACTACGACCAGCTCCATCTGCACACGACCCGCCGCAAGTCCGCTCTTCCGGGACTCGCGATGCCGCGTTCCTTCGGGCGCTGGGTGTCCCGTGACAACGTGGTCCGCTACCTGGAGAAGTACGCGGAATTCCATGAGTTGGAGACGGTCACCGGCGTGGAGGTCACCTCCGTCGAGCGCACGGCCGACGGCTCGGGCTGGCTGCTGCGTGCGACCGGCGGCCGTCAACTGACCGGCCGCGCGGTCGTGGTGGCCACCGGCCACAACCACACGCCGCGTACGCCGTCCTGGCCGGGCGTCGACACGTTCGGCGGTGAGGTGCTGCACGCGAGCGAGTACCGCAACGCCGGTCCGTACAAGGGCAAGGACGTCCTGGTCGTCGGCGCGGGCAACACGGGCGCGGAGATCGCCGTGGACCTCGCGGAGGGCGGCGCCTCGCGGGTGCGCCTCGCGATCCGCACCGTCCCGCACATCGTGCGGCGCTCCACGCTCGGCTGGTCCGCGCAGTCGACGGGCATCCTCGTACGCCACCTGCCGACCCGGCTGGTCGACAAGGCGGCCGCGCTGATGGCCAGGGCGGCCACGCCCGACCTGGCGGAGAGCGGCCTGCCGCGCCCCGACACGGGTCTCTACTCCCGGGTGCGCGAGGGCGCGATCCCCGTACAGGACGTGGGTCTGCTCAAGGCCGTGCGGGACGGGACCGTGGAGCCGGTGCCGGCGGTCGAGTCCTTCGAGGACAACAAGATCGTGCTTGCGGGCGGCGAGCGGATCGGCGCAGACGTGGTGATCGCGGCGACCGGCTACAGCCGTTCCCTGGAAGGCCTGTTGGGCGACCTCGCCGCCGATGTGCTCGACGAGCGGGGCCGCCCGGTGGTGCACGGCGGTCGTACGCCGAAGAAGGCTCCCGGGCTCTACTTCACGGGCTTCACGAACCCGATCAGCGGGATGTTCCGCGAGATGGCGAAGGACGCGCACCGTATAGGCAGGGCGCTGTCGCGCTGACGTTCAGCTCCTCACGTACTCCGGATGTCGCGGACCATCGCCTCGACGGTCCGCGACATGTTGTCCCGCAGCTGGTCCAGCCGCCCGCGCACGATCGCCGTGGCCTCGTCCGGGTTCGAGCGCACGGCCTTGCGCAGGCCGCTGTCGCCCGGTCCGTGCGCGAACGACTGGCGTACCAGCGTCTGTTCGGGACCAGGGGCAGGCAGCAGGTCGTAGTGCCAGGCGGCGAACCAGTCGTCGGTCCCGGGGTCGTGCAGGTAGACCTTCCAGCCGAACGAGCGCGTCGGCTCCGCCGCGGTCACCAGACACTCGACGTGGGTGATGAGCCCGTCGGGGAATTCGTTCCGTGCCGTGAACCGCGCGCCCGGCACGGGCCCGCTCCAGCCGTCGTGCCAGCGCGCGTACGCGCACTCCGGGCTCCACTCGCCGATCCGCTCCAGATCGGTGATCGCCGCCCAGAGCTTGTCCGCCGGTACGTCGACGAGCAGTTCGACCTCGGCGCGGGCATCGGTGACTCCGTCTTTATCACTCATGCCCCGGTAGACCGGTCCCGCGTCACAAAGTCATCGGTGCCCGCCGCCTGATCACCAGCGCCATCAGCGCCGCCATCGCGCACAGCGCGCCCGAGGCGTACCAGACCACGTCGTACGAGCCGAAGACGTCCCGGACCACCCCTCCCACGAACGCGACCGCCGCCGCGCCCACTTGGTGGGAGGCGAAGACCCAGCCGAAGACGATCGGGCTGTCCTCGCCGTAGTACTCGCGGCACAGCGCGATCGTCGGCGGAACGGTGGCGACCCAGTCGAGGCCGTAGAAGACGATGAAGAACAGCATCGGCGGATGGACGCTCGGCGCGAGCAGCACCGGCAGGAAGATCAGCGAGACACCGCGCAGCGCGTAGTAGACCGCGAGCAGCCGCCGGGCGTCGAAGCGGTCGGTGAACCAGCCGGAGGCGACGGTTCCCACCACGTCGAAGAAGCCGATCACCGCGAGCAGCGAGGCGGCGGCCGTGATGGGCATGCCGTGGTCGTGGGCCGCCGGTACGAAGTGGGTTTTGACCAGGCCGTTGGTGGAGGCTCCGCAGATCGCGAACGTACCGGCGAGCAGCCAGAAGGGACCGGTGCGCGCAGCCGAGAGAAGCACCGTCAGCGCGCGCCTGGCCGCCCCCGTCACCGGTGCCGGCTTGGGCTTCAACTCCTCTGCCCCGTAAGCCGGGAGGCCCACGTCCGCCGGGTGGTCGCGCATCAGCAGCCAGACGAACGGGACCACCGTCAGCGCGGCGAGACCGACCGTGACCGAGGCGGGGCGCCAGCCGTGGTGCTCCACCAGCCCGGACAGCAGCGGCAGGAAGATGAGCTGGCCGGAGGCGCCCGCCGCCGTCAGGATGCCGGTGACCAGACCGCGCCGCGCGACGAACCAGCGGTTGGTGACGGTCGCGGCGAGGGCCAGCGCCATCGAGCCACTGCCGAGGCCGACCAACACGCCCCAGTACAGGACGAGTTGCCAGGACGCCGTCATGAATACGGTCAGTACGGCGCCGACGGCTATCAGCGTGAGCGCGACGGCGACCACGCGGCGGATGCCGAACCGGTCCATCAGCGCCGCGGCGAACGGCGCGGTCAGCCCGTACAGCGCCAGGTTGACCGAGACCGCGAAGCCGATCGTGCCGCGCGACCAGTCGAACTCGGCGTGCAACGGGTCGATCAGCAGTCCGGGCAGCGAGGCGAAGGCGGCGGCGCCGACGATCGTCACGAACGTGACGATCGCGACGAACCACGCCCGGTGGATACGCCCGGGCGCGCGCCGCCGCGGAGTGCGCGGCGTGCGGGGGCGCTGGGCAGCGGAGAGATCGGTTGTCTGGGTCACACCAGCCAGCATCGGCGGGCGCGGCGCTCCATACGAGTGGCCGGAAGGCCAGCATTCACTATGATCGGGCCAGCGCGGTGATGTTCCCGGGGGTCACGGTCTCCGTCGTGATCGCCGCGCCTTCATGGCGCAGGCCGGTACCGTCTCGTCGGCCCTCGGCCTCCCGCTTCACCGGGGCACCGGAACTGGAGTGAAGACCATGCGGAAAGAGCACCCGCACCGTGTCGTCGTACTCGCCCTCGACGGCGTGATCCCCTTCGAACTCGGCATACCCCAGCGGATCTTCGGCCGCCCCCGGGATCCCGCCGGTGAGCCGCTGTACGACGTGATCACCTGCACGGCCACTGAGCCGGGGCCGGTGCGCACCGACGCCGACTTCGCGATCCTCGTCGAGCACGGCCCGGAAGCGCTCGCCACCGCCGACACCGTGATCGTGCCCTCCTCGTACGCACTCGGCCCCGTCCGCTCCGAGGGCCGGCTCACGGACGAACTGGCCGCCGCCTTCTCCCGGATACGGACCGGCGCGCGCCTGGTCTCCATCTGCACCGGCAGTTACGTACTGGCCGCGGCCGGTCTTCTGGACGGCCGGCCCGCCACCACCCACTGGTCCTCCGCGGCGCACTTCCAGGCGCTGTTCCCGCGGGTCGATGTCGACGCCGACGTGCTGTTCATCGACGACGGCGACGTGCTGACCTCGGCCGGGGTGGCCGCCGGGATCGACCTCTGCCTGCACATCCTGCGCCGCGACCACGGCACCGCCGTCGCCAACGACGTGGCACGCCATACGGTCGTCCCGCCCCATCGTGACGGGGGTCAGGCGCAGTACATCGAACGGCCGCTCCCCGAGACGCAGTTGGCGACCACGAGCGCCGCGCGCAGCTGGGCCCTCGGGCGCCTGCACGAACCGATCCAGCTCCGCGACCTGGCGGACCAGGAGGCCATGTCCGTACGGACGTTCACCCGCCGGTTCCGGGAGGAGGTCGGGATCAGTCCCGGACGGTGGCTGACGCACCAGCGGGTCGAACGGGCCCGACAGCTCCTGGAGTCGACGGACCTGCCGGTCGACCGGGTGGCGCGCGACGCCGGGTTCGGCACGGCGCAGTCGATGCGCCAGCACCTTCAGTCCGTACTCGGCGTGTCGCCGACGGTCTACCGGCGTACGTTCCGCGCCGGGGCCGAGGGGTGACGGCGGCAGAAGGTGTCCACGAGCTGTGTGCGGACACACGCGCGTGACTCGTGCGCCGGGGTCGCTCCCGGCACGGAAGCCGATCCGGACGCCGAGGCCGTCGCCGACTTCGGCGCCGGCGCGCACCGGTCCACCTCGCACCAGATCCGCTTGCCCGCGCCCTCCGGCTGCCAGCCCCACCGGTCGGCCAGCCCTTCGACCAGCTCCAGACCGCGCCCGTTGGTCTCCGCGTCCCGCGCCTGGCGCGGTTTCGGCGGGCGCGTACTGGCGTCCGCGACCTCGACCCGTACCGTGCCCGCCTCGGCCTCGCCCGAGCCGAAGAGCATCCGGAGCACGGCGGGAGCACCCGTGTGCACCACGGCGTTGGTCACCAGCTCGGAGATGAGCAGGATCAGCGTCTCGGCGACCGGCTCGCCATCCTGTATGCCCGAACCGGCCAGCCGCGAACGGGCCCACCGGCGGGCGCGCCCCACTTCCGCGGGGTCCGCACCGACGTTCAGTTGAACTTGAAGCACCTGCACCGCTCACACCATCCGAACCGGCGGGCACATCGCCTCGCACCTCGACAGGGACCCCGGCGGGGTCACGGAACGTGATTCCCTTACGAGACAGCATGATTGACGTACAGTCACCGCCACAAGCGCTTCCGGCATATTCCAGCGCGGGGGCGCGTACGTGCCGCATACTGTGCGACGCGCGCCGCGGAGACCCGAACATGGGCGCTTCTCACACCTTTGTCCCGTACGAGCGGGACGCGTTCGGACTCCCGGGGCCACCGCACCGGCAGCTCCATGACCTTCGCATCTCACGACATCTCGCACATGACGGAGCGTACCGGAGTCGTCGCACGACTCCGGCCCGTGACGGCCTGTCCTGAGGACACAACCCGGTATCGACCCGGGGACCGCCCGTTCGCCACACTCCGTGACCCTCCGAAGGGTCAGGGCCAAGGCTTCTCGGGCACCCGCAACATCCGTGTCACAGGCACCAGTTGTCCGGTCTGAGCGCTTCTCCGTCGTCCGGTCGAAGCGCTACCTCCGTTGTCCGGTCAGGGTGCTTCTTGCGGTTCGGGGGTGACGTAGTACGCCGCGAACGCGGTCAGGATCTCTTCCTCGGAGATCATTCCGTCGCCGTCGCCGTCCAGCAGCCCGGCCGCCCGGGTCGCCACCTCAGGGTCCGTACCGAGCACCCGCAGGGCGCGTTCGGCCGCCGCCGTGGTCACACCGCCGCCGTCCTCACCCGCGATGCCGATCACCGCGTGCAGGAACGGCCTCGCGATCTCCGCGAACCGCTGGGGACTGTCACGCAGCCGCTTCGCCGCGCCCGTGATGAATTCCTGCCTGCTGACCCGCTGGTCGCCGTCCACGTCGGCGATGCCCGCCATGCCCTGCCAGAACGCCTCGGCTCCGCTGTAGAGCGCCTGCCCCTTGTCGGAGCGTGCCGTGGTGCCGAATTCGGCGAGCAGCGCCGCCGCCGCACCGCTGAAGTCCTCGCGGTCGATATAGCCGTTGCCGTCCTGATCGAAGGCCGCGAACCGGGATGCGATCTTGCCCTCGTACTCTGCACTGTCCATGTCGGGAGGGTACGACGATGCGGCGCCGCCGTGTGCCCGGTCGAACCGGATACGCGTGCTAAGCGGACAGCGGCCGGCAGGCTTCGTCAACGGCCGTGGGGACATCGGGATAGATCTCGAACAGACGGCGCACACCGAGAGCGGCGAGTACGCGGTTGACGTGCGAGCCCTCCTCGGCTCCGCCCGCCGGCAGGATGAGGTGCAGCCGGCCCTGGCAGGAACGCAGCAGGCGGCGCGCGGCGATCAGCACACCGACCCCGCTGGAGTCGCAGAAGAACACTCCGGAGAGGTCGAGCACCAGCTCGCGGTGGCCGGCCGCGACCGCGTCATGGACCCGCTGGCGCACCTCGGGCGAGGTCATGATGTCCAGTTCACCCGTGATGCACAGGACGGTCCACGAACCGTCCTCGGCCTCGTCCACCTTGAGCGTCACTCGTCTCGGCCTTCCCTCGTGCCGTTCTGAAGGCGACCGGAAAGTCGCCCTCCCTCTTCGCCGCTGCCCGACCGCCCCCGCGCGAAACGCATGGAGAGAACGGTCACGTCTTCCTCACCATACGGACTCTTTACCGTGACGTACTCCACAACATGACTGGCCGGCGCGGGGGCGCACTTGGCGCAAAGGGGCGTGCGTTGACGGGACAGCCCACTACATTCGAGTCAGGCACAGGGCGACAAGGGTGGGGTGCGCATGAGAGAAGACACTCCGCTTCGCTGGGACCGCAGGATGCAGCAGCGGCTCGCGCGGGGCGAGTCGGCCGCGCTCGGTGAGCTGTACGACCGCTACGCGTCGCTGGTGCACAGCATCGCCAACCGCGTCTTCGAGAACGACGCCGCCGCGGACCGCACCACCCGCGAGGTCTTCGGCCACATCTGGGAACACCCCGAGGAGTACGACCCCGCGCAGGGCACGATGCGGGCCTGGGTGGCGAAGCTCACCGGGCTCCATGCCGTACGGCGGTTCCGCGAGGCCGAGGCGGCGGCGTACGCGGCGGACGGCGCGGGTACCGAGGAGGAGGCGCGGGAGCTGGAGCGGAAGGTGCGCAGAGCCTCGGCGGTGGCGCGCGCCGACTACATCGTCACGTCCATGCCGGCCCCGCTGCGCGCCGCCCTCCAACTGGCGTACCACGACCGCCGCGACTACCGGCAGGCTGCGGAGGACCTGGGCGTCACGGAGGACGAGGCCCGCCGGAGGCTCCGTCTGGGCCTGCAACTGCTGGCTACGGCCAACACCCAAGCGCTGGAGGGCTCTTCGCCGTCCGGAAGTGGACGGTCCGTATGACAGGCCCGTCCGACGGCGGTGGCGGGGGCGGCGCGGAGGACCGGTCGGGCCGGCCGCGCGGCTTCCCTCTCATACCGGCTCCGAGGCCGGCCGGGGACGACATGGATCCGCCGCCGCACCTCGACCGGCTGCCGGAGCCGCACCCGCGCGACGCGCAGGACACGGAGGAACGGGGCGGGGCGGCGGCCCCCGAGTGGCCGGGCGATCCGGACGAGCCTCATGGGGCGGGTGAGTTGGAGGTGCCCGACGAGTGGGTCGGTACCGATGAGCGGGACGGGGCCGGCGAGTTGGACGCGCCGAGCGACGGGCCTGCCTGCTCCGATGTGCCTGCCTGGTCCGATGAGCCGGACGCGCCGGACGACGGGCCGGACGCGCCGGACTCTCCGGACGGTCCCGGCGCGCGGCCGGACGACCACTACCCCGCCGACCGGGCCGTCGAGACCTCCGGGCCCGCCGCCATGCGGCCGCGACCGCTCGCGTACGGCCCCTGGGCGGATGCCGGACACGTACCGCCCGCGCCGTTACCGCCCTCGCACAAGGTGCTCAAGTCGCTCCTCGGCGCCTGGGCGCTCGCGGCCTGCTCCGCCGAGGAGTCCGTGTTCGTCGAGGACCACCTCACCGAGTGCGCGCCCTGCGCGGAGGAGGCCCAGCGGCTGCGCGACGCCGTCGGGCTGCTGCACGCCGACCACACCCTGGACCTCGATCCGCTGCTGCGCTCGCGGGTGCTCGACAACTGCCTCAGCCGCAGGCCCGCCCGCATCGCCGTACCCGAGTGGGCGAACCCGTACGACGCGGAGACGGCGCGGCTCGACGCGCTGCTGCGCGACATGGGCGACGCGGAGTGGCACACGCCGGTACGGCTCAAGTGGTTCGAGAACGAGAAGATGACCTCGCGCAAGACCACGGTCGCCGGGGTCGTCGGGCATCTGATGATCGTCGACGGCCTGGTCTCGGCAGCGCTCGGCCTGGACGATCCGCTCGGCGCACAGGCCCCGGCCGGGCCGGCCGGACGTACGGAGAGCTTCTGGCGCGCGGCGGCCCTGCCGGCGACCGGAACCGTTCGTGAACCCTGGCGCGAGCAGAGCCACACCCTCGTCCGCACGGTCTCGTTCGCGAGCCCCAGTACGGCCGAACTGCCCGTTTCCTACGGAGGTTTCGCCCTGCCGCTGCGCCACGCGCTGCTGGACCGGGCCTTCGAGTGCTGGATCCACGGCGCGGACATCGCGAAGGCGGTGCACTACCCGTACCGCCCGCCGGCCAGCGCCCATCTGCACCAGATGATCGACCTGGCCGCGCAGACACTGCCGTCGGCTCTCGCGGGGCGCCGTCAGGCCGGACTGGCCGCACCGGTACGCGAACCGGTGGAACCGGGCCGGCCCGGCCGGTCGCTGCGGCTGGAGATCGAGGGACCTGGCGGCGGCGACTGGTACATCGCGCTCGACGACCCGGCGGCGGCCGGTTCCCCCGACCGGGCCGTGGCCCAATTGGCACTGGACGGAGTGGAGTTCTGCCAGCTGGTGGCGGGGCACGTCTCGCCGGAGGACGCGGTGGCCGGGCAGGACGGCGACCGCGAGGCGATCAGGGACGTGCTGTTCGCGGCGGCGGCGATGAGCCGCCTCTGATGTCCTCCCGCCGACCTCAACTCCGTTGCCCCGCACGGCCGCCGGTCGCCGGGCCGGCCGTCGTGTCGATCACCCCGTCGATCGTGACCGCCGCTGGGACCCCCGGCATGACTCCACGGTCACCGAGTGGCGGACAGAACCCGGCCGCCACTCCTGCCACTGTTGGCCGCATGCCCGTCCGGGTACCCGGTCCTGATCCCGGACAGCAAGAACGAGGACGACAACGACCGAAAGGCCCCGATCACCATGCCCGCCACCACCCCGTCCTCACCCCTCGATCCCGAGCGGGCCGACCTGCTCGACGCGCTCGCGGCCGCGCGATCCGCCCTGACCAACGCGGCACGCGGGCTCGGCGACGAGCAGGCCGGCGAGCGTCCGACCGTCAGCGAGCTGAGCCTGGGCGGGCTGATCAAGCACGTCGCGTCCATCGAGGAGGGCTGGCTGCGTTTCGCCGTCGACGGCCCGTCCGCCCTGAACTACGACCTGCCCAGCGGCGTGACCTGGGCCGATCTCGGGGCCGGTACCGCGCGCGAGGTCCCGCAGTGGGCGATCGACCGCCAGAACGACTTCCGGATGCTGCCCGGCGAGACGCTGGCGGGGATCCTCGCGCGCTACGAGCAGGTCGCCGCCAGGAGCGCGGAGATCATCGCCTCCGTACCCGACCTGTCGGCCACACACCCGCTCCCGGAGGCCCCCTGGCACAAGCAGGGAGAGGTACGCAGCGTGCGCCGGGTGCTCACGCACGTCATCGCCGAGACGGCGCAGCACGCCGGACACGCGGACATCCTGCGCGAGTCGATCGACGGCCGGAAGGCGACCTGAGCCGCGCCGCCCGGCGCCGGTGTCAGGCGAAGACCACGGTGCGGTGTCCGTTGAGCAGGATGCGGTGCTCCGCGTGCCATTTGACCGCACGCGCCAGCGCCCGGCACTCCACGTCCCGGCCGATCGCGACGAGTTGGTCCGGCGTGACCTCGTGGCCGACGCGCTCGACCTCCTGCTCGATGATCGGGCCCTCGTCGAGTTCGGCCGTCACGTAATGGGCCGTCGCGCCGATCAGCTTCACCCCGCGCGCGTGCGCCTGGTGGTACGGCCTCGCGCCCTTGAAGCTCGGCAGGAACGAGTGGTGGATATTGATGATCCTGCCGTTCAGCTGCTTGCACAGGTCGTCGGAGACCACCTGCATGTAGCGCGCGAGCACCACCAGATCGACGCGCTCGGCCCGGACCAGTTCCAGCAACCGCGCCTCCGCCGCCGCCTTCGTGTCCTTCGTCACCGGGATGTGGTGGAAGGGGACACCGTACGAGGCGGTCAGCTCGGCGAAGTCCTTGTGGTTCGAGACGACCGCCGCGATGTCCACCGGCAGCGCGCCGATCCTGGAGCGGAAGAGCAGATCGTTCAGGCAGTGGCCGAACTTGCTGACCATCAGCACGACCCGCATCCGCTCCTCGGCGCGGTGCAGCTCCCAGTCCATCGCGAAGGCGTCACCGACGGCCGTGAAGCTCGCGCGCAGCTTCTCCACCGTGACGGGCCGCTCCGCGGAGAAGTGCACCCGCATGAAGAACAGACCTGTGTCTCGGTCGCCGAACTGCTGACTGTCCTCGATATTGCAGCCGGTGATGAACAGATAACTGGACACCGCGTGCACGATGCCCTGTTTGTCCGGGCAGGACAGCGTGAGGACGTACTGCTCGGACGAGGCGTCGGGCGCGGCTGTGTTCATGACCCCAGAGGATCCCACACCACGTTCACGCCGTACGCGTCATGATGCGCAGCACATCCAGCGAGCGCGGCACCTCGTCCGGGTCGTCCCCGTCGCTCGCCGCCATCCGTACGTGCGCCTCGCGGGCGGCCCGTACGGCCTCCGGCCAGCCGTGATGCTCCAGATAGGCGGAAACGGGGGCGTCCGCGCCGACCTGGTGCATGATGCGCAGCACCCGCAGGACGGCCACGTCGACGAGAGCGGCCTCGCCGGAGTCCCTGAATATCGTGCCGACGTATTTCTCGGCGGACCAATTGTCCAGCCAGGTGTCCTCGACCAGCCGGTACACGGCGTCGGTGACATCGCCGTACCCCTCGCGGCCGGCGAGCCAGTACTCCTGGTGGAAGACGGGATCGGAAAGCATGTGCAGCGCCGAGCGCACATTGCTGCGCCAGCGCCACCACGGCATGTCGTTGAGCGGCATGCCGCCCATGGTGGGGGAGCGACGGGCACGACGGGAAGAGTTCTCGGAACCTTGCTGCACGGTGATTGATCGTACGGTCTCACCGCGAGTGCGGCTCGGGCCCCCTGCAATTCACCTTGCCGTCACACTCGGTTACAAGGCGCCGAGTCCGTTGTTACCCGAAGGACGGCAGTGTGTGTGGCTATGACTGGTTGGCGACACGCCCCCTCAGATCTTGTCCGGTCGGTCTTCCGGACTGCCACCGTCCGCGCCCTGTGCGCGACCACCGCCGGAGTCGCGCTGGTCAGCGGCTGCGGTGTCGTCCCCGGCGGCCCGGGACACGGCAAGGACACCGTCACGGTCATGACGTGGGCGCCGGTCGGCACGAGCTCCACGAACATGCCGGGCACCCCCGCCATGGCCAAGGCGTTCGCCGGCTGGGTCAACGCCACCGGCGGCCTGGGCGGCCACAAGCTGCGCGTCCTGACCTGCAACGAGCACAACACCCCCGGTGGCGCCGCGACCTGCGCGCGTGAGGCGGTCAAGGCGGACGTGGACGCGGTCGTCGGCTCGTACAGCCAGTACGGCCAGCAGTTCATCGCGCCGCTGGAGGCCGCGGCCATCCCGTACCTGGGCGGTTTCGGTATCTCCGACGAGGAGTTCAGCTCTTTCGTCTCGTATCCGGTGAACGGCGGCCAGGCGGCGCTGCTCGCGGGCAACGGCAGGCAGCTCGCCCACAGTTGCGAGCGGACCGCGCTGGTACGGCCGGACACCATCGGCGGCGACGACTTCCCCGACCTGCTCGACTCCGGCCTCGCGCAGGGCCACCGGCGGCCGACCGCCGACATCCGGGCACCCGAGAACGCGACCGACTACACCAAACAGGCCGAGGAGGCGCGCGAGCACGTTGCGGGCGCCGAGGGCATCGGCTGCGTCGCGGCCCACCTCAAGGACCGCACCGAGACCTTCTTCGACTCCTACCGGCGACTGCCCGAGAACCCCGGCGCCCCCGCCGGCGGCGACATCAGGATCTCCTCGGTGGTCGGCAGCGTCGACCAGCCCCTCATCGACCGCACGGGCGGCAAGGGCGGCCCCTTCGAGGGCGCGTACATCACCGGCTGGTACCCGGAGTCCGGCGACCCCGCGTGGCAGCCGATGCGCAAGGTGATCGACACCTACGCCTTCGCCGACAACGACATCGATCCGGCGAGCCCGGGCGTGCAGACCACCTGGATCGCGTACACCGCCCTCAAGCAGATCATCGAGTCGGTCAACGACGACGAGATCACCGCCGGCAAGATCACGGACACGCTCGACCGGGGCGTCACCGTGAACACGGGCGGCCTGACACCGCCCCTGCGCTGGCGCTACGAGGACATGCTGGGCGCGCCGGGCTTCCCGCGCATCGTCAACCGGGACGTGACGTTCCAGGTGGTGCGCGGCGGCCGCCTGGTGGCGCAGACCAAGGGATTCACGGACGTGGGCGCCACCTTGGGGAACAGCGCCACCAAGTCCTGACCGCAAGGCGCCGCCGGAGCGCGGCGCGTCGCGCGGCAGAGTGCCCTCAGGGTGGTTCCTGGGGGCACTCCGCCGTTCCGGCAACGTGGTCGAGCGGCCCGTGACGGTGGTCCGGCTCGGGCCGCTACAACTGCTGGGAAGACCTCTCCGTCAGCTCGTACTTCGTGGCGATGCCGTTCCACAGCTTCGACGCCTTGTTCTTCGCCGCCGTGGCGTCGCCGCTCGCCTTGTCGCCTTCCGCGGCCGCCTTGGTTCTGCGCGGGTGACCGCCCTTGCAGACCTTGCCGCTCTTGGCCTGCTTGGCCCACTGGGCGTAGTGGTCGTCCGCGGAGGCGGAAGCCTGCCAGGCTTCCGTGAGCGACGACGACAGCTCCGCGCTGTCGGGCAGCTTGTCGAGGGTCAGGTCCTTCAGCCGGCTGACCAGGTCCCTGCGCTGCTCGGCCGCGTCGTGCAGATCGCTCGCCGCCTTGTCCAGGTTGTCGCACGACTTGATGCTGTTGACCGCGCCGATGACGGCGGCACGGCTGTTGTTGCTGTCCTCCAGCAACTTGTCGAGCGATACGGCCTGCGGCTTCGCCGGATCCTCACCGGGCTGCGCGGACGGCTGTGCTCCCGGCGAACTCTCCGACGCCACCGGCGCGCTGTCGTCCTCCTTGTCGCCGCCGCCGCTCATGAGCGCGCCCGCACCGAGCCCGATGGCGGCGATGGCGACGACGCCGAGCACGATCACCGGGGCACGGGACGACTTGCGGCGCCCGGCGCTCCGGCCCTGCGGGTCCTGCCCGTGCGGGTCGTACGCGGCCTGCCGCTGCTGGTGGGGGGCGGGGGGCCGCTGACCGTACGGGGGCGAGGGAGGCGGCTGGAACGCGGGCATCTGCTGCGTGGAGCCGGCGCCCTGGTCGCTCTGGCCCGGACTGCTGGGGCGGAAGAGATTGTCGAACTCGGGCGGCGGCTGGCGCTCCTCGGAGGTCTCCTGCCGCATCGCGTACTGGTTGTCCTGAGCCCCTGACGGGCCCTCGTGCGCGGGGACGGGCGCGATGTACTGCGTCGCGTCCGCGTCGGATCCCTGGCCCGGCCCGGTCCGACCTGGCCCGCCGTGGCCCGCCCCGCCGTGGAACTGGTAGGCGTCCGCGCCGTGTTCGGGCGGGAGCATGCCGGGTCCCGGGCCGCCGGGTACGGGGGCTATGTACTGCGTCGCGTCCGCGTCGCCCATGGCGGGCGGCATCCCCGTTCCGGGCACGGGCGGCAGGTACTGCGTCGCGTCCGCGCTGCCCGGCGCCTGCGACTCCGCGGGCAGCGGCAACGAGTGGGGCTGGGAGGGCGGTTCGACGGCGGCCGGCTGCCCGCCGTGGTACCCCTGCGGGTAGCCGTACGAACCGCCTCCGCCGTACTGGGCGCCGTCGCCGTACTGGCCGCTCTGGCCGTACTGCGCGCCCTCGCCGTACTGGCCGCTCTCGCCGTACTGGCCGCTCTCGCCGTACCGCGCGCCGTCACCGTACGAGGGAAGCTCCGGCGCGCTGTACGGCTGCGGCGCGCCATGCCGACCGCCTCCGTGCCGCCCCGACTGTCCCTGCTCGGAGCCCTGTTGGCCGCCTTCCGGGCCCCAGGGCTGCCCCCACGACTGACCGCCGGACGGCCCGGCAGGTTCCGGCGCGGAGCCGGGAATCCAGGGCTCGCTGCCGTCGCCGGGCAGCACGACGCCTTCATGCGCGGGCCGAGCGGCGGGGTGCTGCGGCTCATCCCCTTGTCCGCTGTGCGTCACCAGGACTCCTACGTGTGGAACGTGTGGACCATCGGAATCGTCGGTTCACGCTACCGGGTGAATCCCGGCCTCTGCCACGCACGTCGCCCCAGTGACACCAAGCCTCCTCAAGGCGCTGTTATTGAGCACGAGTCAGCCCCGGCCGCCGCACCCCCGGCCGCACCCCCTCGGGCACCCTCCTGTCACACCTCCCGGCATACGTCCCCGCGCACTTCAGCGCCCGCGCCGGCGCCCACCTCAGCGCCCAGGTCGGTGCGCTGCTCAGGCCGCCGCCTGGAGATCCAGCCGCGCGGTGAACTCCCGTACCGCGGGCTCGTTCTCGTACGGTTCGAGCCGGTGTTGCAGATCGTCCAGATACTCCGCCCCGCGGCTGGAACGCAGCGTGCCCAGCAGCTCTGTCGCGCGCGTGCCCGTCCGGCACGCCTCTTCCACCTCGCGCTGCTGGATCTGGGCCGAGGCGAGCAGGACGAGTCCGATCGCACGGCGCCTGACCCGGGACTCCGGATGACCCTCCAGCGAGGCCGTGGCATGCCGGGCCGCCGCTTCCGGTTCGCCGAGGTCGCGGTAACAGTGCGCCAACTCGTCGGACAGATAGGCATGGTCGAAATGCGCGATCCAGTCCGGGTCGTCACCGCTCGTGTCCCCCGCATGCTCCAGGGCGGTGAGCGCGCGGCCCGCGACCGCCTGGCAGGCATGGAGGTCACCCATCAGCGCATGGCCGCGCGCCTCCGCCGCGTAGAACATGGCCTGCGCGCGCAGGGTCGCGAAGCCGCGCGCCCCCTCCTGCGCCGCCCGCGCCAACTGGGCGATCTCCCGCGGGTTTCCGAGCTGCGCGGCGAGATGGCTCATGGACGCGGCCAGTACGTAACCGCCGTAGCCGCGGTCCCCCGACGCCTGGGCGAGCCGCAGCGCCTGGATGTAGTACCGCTGGGCGAGGCCCGGCTGTCCCGTGTCGATGGCCATGTACCCGGCCAGCTCCGTGAGCCGCGCGACCGCGCCGAAGAGCGCGCGGCCGACCGATTCGCGGTACGCCCCCGAAAGCAGGCCCGACACCACGCTGTTCAGATAATGGACGAGCACCGGTCTGACATGGCCGCTGCCGAAGCGGTGGTCGAGGTCGGTGAGCGCCTGCGTCATCGCGCGTACCGCCGCGACGTCCGACTCCCCCACCCGGGCGCCCGTGGTCCGTGCGACCGTGCCGTCCGCGCCCGTGATCAGCCAGTCCCTGCTGGGCTCCACGAGCGCCGAGGACGCGACCGTCGAGCCCGAGAGGAAGTCCCGGCGGCCGACATCGCTCCGCCACAGCTCACAGACCTGCTCTATCGCGCCGAGGACGGTGGGCGAGAACTGGAGCCCGACGCCCGAGGCCAGATTCTTCCCGTTCGCCATCCCCGTTTCGTCGATCGTGACCGTACGGCCGAGCTTGCGGCCCAGCGCCTCGGCGATGATGCCCGGGGCGCGACCGCGCGGCTGCTGCCCGCGCAGCCAGCGTGCTACGGACGTCTTGTCGTAACGGAGGTCGAGCCCGCGCTCGGACCCCACCATGTTGACCCGTCGGGCCAGGCCGGCGTTCGAACACCCGGCTTCCTGGATGAGCGCTTGGAGCCGTTCGTTCGGCTGGCGCGCGACGAGAGGTCTGGCTGCCATGAATACCCCCTGGTGTCGCAGTGATCAGCTCTTCGATCACTGCCCGGCACAGATCGAGAGAATGCGTGTGTTCGGCGATGTCGTAGATTTTCGATAGACCTCGGGAAACATGATCACTTTCAATCATGAAACACCCCCAAGAAGCCCATATGTGGTCAGAGGGAGGCTCGTTCGCCGCCCCCGCCCTTGGCTACCCGCCCACCGGCCCGCTCCTTCCCGCGCGCCCCCGCCCATGCCTCCATGCGCCCGCAAACGGAATCGGTGCTCCGGGGGGCGCGGCGCCCGGCCGCCCGTAACCCGCGGTGGCGGCGGGAGTTGTGCTGTGCGTGGAAGAGACCATCGGAGTCACGGGCGCCGCACAGATCCCGAAGCAGCGGGGCGACCTGCTGCTGGACAGCGCGGTGCGGTACGCGGAAGAGCGCCACTGGGACGTGTTCCCCGGCACCTGGCTGGAGGCGGCCGAAGGTACGGAAATGTGCTCATGCGGCCAGTCCGACTGCGCCCTCCCGGGGGCGCACGCCGCACGCGCCGACTGGGCGGCACAGGCCACGGGGAGCGCAGCAGGGGCGCGCAGGCTGTGGTCGAAGCACCCCAAGGCCTCCGTACTGCTGCCGACGGGGCGCACGTTCGACGCCCTCGACGTAGCGGAGTCGGCCGGCTTCCTGGCCCTCGCCAGGATGGAACGCATGAGGCTCGCCATCGGTCCCGTCACCTGCACCCCGGACCGGCGGATGCTGTTCTTCGTCCTGCCCGGCGCCGCGCAGAAGGTGGGTGACCTCGTGCGGAGGCTGGGCTGGTCGCCCGAGTCGATCGACCTGATCACACGCGGCGAGGGCCATTACGTCGCCGCCCCGCCGACCCGCGTCGGCGGCTGCGGCGCCGTGCAGTGGGCCCGCAGGCCGACCGTCGCGAACCGCTGGCTGCCCGACGTCGAAGAGCTGATCAGCCCGCTGACCTACGCCTGCGGCCAGGAAGCTGCCGCTCGCCGGGCCCGCCGGGCCTGAACCCCGCCCTGGCCGGGGCCCGTTGCGAAACCGCCGGAAACCCCGTCCCCGCTGTCCGTGCCTCGGCCTAGGGTGGTGCCCCTGTAGGCCGATAGGGGCAGCACTGAAAGGCGGCGGGCCATGCCGGACCAGGCGCGGAATGAGACACCGGCCGGAGAGACACCGGCCAAGATGACACCGGCCGAGGAGACACCGGCCGGGCGCGGCGTCACGGGGACGGCGGCGCCCGCCGTCCGCGTCGAAGGGCTGTGGAAGCGCTTCGGCGAGCAGATCGCCGTCGCCGGCATCGATCTGGAACTGCCCGCAGGCCAGTTCGTGGGCCTGGTCGGGCCGAACGGCGCGGGCAAGACCACGACCCTCTCCATGGTCACCGGCCTGCTGCGGCCCGACCAGGGGCGCGTGGAGGTCGCGGGACACGACGTCTGGCGCGACCCCGCCGGAGTCAAAGCGCGGATCGGTGTCCTGCCCGAAGGACTGCGGCTCTTCGAACGGCTCTCCGGGCGCGAACTCCTCGGCTACACCGGCCGCCTGCGCGGCCTGCCCGGCGCCGAGGTCGACCAGCGGGCCACGCAGCTCCTCGACGTACTGGGTCTCGCCGGCGCGCAGCACAAACTGGTCGTCGACTACTCCACCGGTATGCGCAAGAAGATCGGCCTCGCCGCGGCCCTGCTGCACAACCCCGAAGTCCTTTTCCTGGACGAGCCGTTCGAAGGGGTCGACCCGGTCTCCGCCCAGACCATCCGCGGTGTCCTGGAGCGCTACACCGGCTCGGGCGCGACCGTCGTCTTCTCCAGCCATGTGATGGAGCTGGTCGAGTCGCTGTGCGACTGGGTCGCCGTGATGGCCGGGGGCCGCGTCCGCGCACAGGGCACTCTCGCGCAGGTGCGCGGCGACGCGCCGTCCCTCCAGAGCGCCTTCCTCGAACTCGTCGGCGCGCAGGGGCGCGACACCGGCGCATCCCTGAACTGGCTGGGCGGCGCCCGGTGAACACAGCCGCGCTCACCTCCGTCTTCGTACGGCTGAAGCTCTCGCTCCTGCGCAACGGACTGCGGCAGTCGTCGGGCAGGACCGCCGTGTACGTCGTGTCGGCCGTGGTCTCCATACTCCTCGCGGCCCTGCTGCTCCTCGGGCTGATCCTGCTGCGCGGCACCGATCACGCGGCCTCGCTGCTCGTGCTGCTGATCGCCGTACTCGCGGTGGGCTGGGCGTTCATGCCGCTGTTCTTCCCCGGCGGCGACGAGACGCTGGACCCCACCCGGCTCGTGATGCTCCCGCTGCGGCCGCGCCCGCTGGTCGTCGCGCTGCTCGTGGCGTCCCTGGTCGGCATCGGGCCGGTGTTCACGCTCTGCGTGATCGTCGGCGCGGCGGTCGCGGTGGCGCACGGCGCGGCGGGCGTGGTCCTCGCGGTCCTCGCCGTCCCGCTGGCCCTCACGCTCTGCCTGGCCCTGGCGCGGGCCGTCGCGACGGCCAACGTCCGGCTGCTGACCTCCCGCAAGGGCCGCGACCTCGCCGTACTGAGCGGCCTGGTGATCGCCGTGGGCGCCCAGGTCGTCAACCTCGGCGCGCAGCGCCTCAACAGCGCGGGCGGCCTCTCCGCGCTGGACCCGGCGGGGAACGTCGTACGGTGGCTGCCACCCGCCTCCGCGATCGGCGCGGTGTCGTCGGCGAGCGAGGGCGCGTACGGGCGGGCCGCCGTCCAACTGCTGCTCTCCGCCGCCGCGCTGGCCGCTCTGCTGTACGCCTGGCAGCGCATGCTGGTGAAGCTGATGACCGCCCCGGACGGCTCGACGCTGGCCGCGTCCGGGCCCACCCGCAAGGAGTCGTCCCAGGGCCTGAGCCGACTGCTGCCCGAGGGACGCACGGGCACGGTGATGCAGCGCAGCCTGCGGTACGTGTGGCGCGACCCGAAGACGAAGGCGGCGTGGGTGACGTCACTGGCCGTCGGCCTGATCCTGCCGCTGCTCAACGCGATCCAGGGGTCGGGCTCGATCTACTTCGCGTGCTTCGCCGCAGGCCTGCTCGGCGTCCAGATGTACAACCAGTTCGGCCAGGACACGTCGGCGTTCTGGATGGTCGCCCTGACGATCTCCTCGCCGCGCGACGCCTACCTGGAACTGCGCGCGCGGGCGTTCGCGCTGCTCGTGGTCACCTTGCCGTACGCGACCCTCGTCACGCTCCTCACGGCGGCCGTGCTGCACGACTGGCACGCGCTGCCCGAAACGCTCGGGCTCTCCTTCGCCCTGCTGGGCGCGATGCTGGCGGTGGGCGCGGTGGCGTCGGCGCGGTTCCCGTACTCGGTCCCGCAGACCGGCAACAAGAACGTGGCCCCGGGGCAGACGGGCCTGGCCCTGATCTCCATGTTCGGCGGCATGTTCGGCGCGGCGGTGCTGTGCGCGCCGGTGCTGGCGCTGACGCTCTGGCTCCACCTGTCGGGGGCGGCGAGCGCGACGTGGGTGCTGCTGCCGTTGGGCGCCGCGTACGGGGCGCTGATCACGTGGGCGGGGCTGCGGGTGGCGGCGCCGCGGGTTGCCTCGCGGCTGCCGGAGATCTTGGTGGCGGTCAGCAGGGGGTGACGTGTCGCCGTCCGGCGGGGGCGGCTGTCCGGCGGGGGCGGGGGGGCTGTTGTGCGTGGCGGTCGTCGCCGGGTTCCGTACGGGTCGCCGTCCGGCGTGGGGGGGGTTCGGTGGCGCGGGGTCGCCGTCCGGCGCGCGGTCGCCGTCCGGCGCGCGGTCGCCGTCCGGCGCGGGGTCGCCGTCCGGCGCGGGGCGGGGGTGTTGTGCGTTGCGGTTGCGCTGTCCGGCGCGCGGTCGCCGTCCGGCGCGGGGCGGGGGTGTTGTGCGTTGCGGTTGCGCTGTCCGGCGCGGGGTCGCCGTCCGGCGCGGGCGGCTGGGTGCGGTCGGTCGGGTTCCGCGCGGGTCGTCGTTCGCCGGGGTGTCGGGGTCGCTGTTGGTGCCGGGTTCCGTGCAGGGGAAGTGTCCGCCACTGCATGATTTACGGCGTGTACAGGCACAGTGGACACCGGGCCCGCGGTGTCCACGCCGCAAAGTCACGCTTTACGTTCTGGACACCACCCCTCCACGGCCCCCTTCCCACTGCGGGCCACCGTCGCTCCGGTGACTGGCGGGCCCCACGGCCCACTTCCACCCGCGGGCCAGCGGTCGCTCGGGTGACGAGCAGGGCCACGGCCTCCTTCCACCTGCGGGGCAGCCGTTCCTTCGTGCCCCAACCGCGCGAACGGAATGGGTCAGCTCCCCGATGTGCACCGGAGGGCGTCCTAGCGGGTCAGGACGCCGTTCAGGAACGGTTCCACCGCTGCTCGCCAGGCTTCTGGGCGGGCGTAGTGGGCCAGGTGGCCGGCGTCTTCTACTTCGGCGTATTCGCCGCGTGGGAGTACGCGGACCATCTCCTGGGCCTCCGCCCTGCCCAGTTCGCCGTCGAGTCCGCGTACGACGAGCGTGGGGCACTGGACCTGGGCCAGTTCTTCCCAGTGCGCGTCGTACACCCACGTCTCGCGCGTCTTGAGCATCTGGCGGCGGGAGAAGACCGCGCGCCAGCCGTCCTCGCGCTGTTCCATGACCTCGGCGAAGAAGTCGCCGCGCGCCGGGGTGGGGCGTTCCAGCCAGGCGTCCTCCTCGCTGAACCACTTCCGTACCGCGTCGAGCGTCGGGAAGGGGACCGGCCAGGTGCGGAACCAGTCTTCCCACTCCCGCTGGGACGCCGCGCCCAGCGCGGACGCGCGCATGTCGCAGATGATCAGGGCACGTACGAGGTCGGGACGTTTGGCCGCGAGCTGCCAGGCTGTCAGCGCGCCCATCGCGTGGCCGACGAGGGTGACGGGGCCGAGGGTGAGCTGTTCGATCGCCGCTTCCGCGTCGGACACGTACGCCTCGCGGACGAAGGGGCCGTCGGACGGCTTGCCGCTGCTGCCGTGGCCGCGCTGGTCGAGTGCGACCGCGCGGTGCCGCTCGGCGAGCCAGCGGCCGGTGGGGGCCCAGTGCGAGGCGCGGCCCATGAGGCCGTGCAGCAGCAGGACGCCGGTGGCGTCCTCACGCCGCTCGGGCGGGCCGGTGAACTCCCAGGCAGCGAGGCTCACGCCGTCGGCTCCGGTCACATCTGTGCGCTGCTCCATGCGTCCTGGCACCCCCTTCGGTCCTGATGGTCTGGTCCGAGCTTCTTGATCGCAGACTATCGAACTCCTATTCGAAAAAGTGCTTCTGCCACGTAACACCGCTCGTTCGAGTGACAGTCCTCAAGGATTGACGCCCGCAGCCCAGGGGAGATCTTTCTGCGGGAGGCGGACCGCTCGGGGATGACGGTCCGCGGGTGCCGACCCCGGGAGCTCGGGGCTCCGGGTCGGTACTGGGGGAGGACAGGCTTCGGCGCCGGGAGGCGCCGAAGCCGTCTCCTCGCATCACGACCGACACCGGGCGCATCACCCAGCTCCCTCCCCAGCGGCATATGCGTACGCCTCAAGGACAGCCTGGCATGCGATTCGTCCGGCCGCTGCCATTCCGCCCCATTTTCCGGGGCGGTGAGTCAGTTCGTCAGCGCTTGGCGACGAACACGTGCGACGCCACCTCTGCCCCCAGCTCCGCCGCCTCGCCGCTGCTGCCCACGAGGACGCCGCCCGGGGATTCCGTGACGCTCACCACAGAGCCGGGCTGCACGCCCGCGCGGCGCAGCGTGTACATCAGCTGGGCGTCGGTCTGGATCGGCTCGCCGATCCGGCGTACGACCACGGTCTTGCCCTCGGCGCCCGGGTCGAGCTCGGCCAGACTGACCATGCCCGCGTCGAGGAACGGATCGGCGCCCGCCTTCTCGCCCAGCTCCTCCAGGCCCGGGATCGGGTTCCCGTACGGCGACTCCGTCGGGTGGCGCAGCAGTTCGAGCACGCGCAGCTCCACCGCCTCGCTCATCACATGCTCCCAGCGGCACGCCTCGGCGTGCACCTGTTCCCACTCCAGGCCGATCACATCGACCAGCAGGCACTCCGCGAGCCGGTGCTTGCGCATGACGCGCGTCGCGAGCCTGCGCCCTTCGTCGGTCAGGTCAAGATGCCGGTCCCCCGCGACCTGGACCAGACCGTCGCGCTCCATGCGCGCCACGGTCTGACTGACCGTGGGGCCACTCTGGTCGAGGCGTTCGGCGATCCGGGCACGCATCGGAACCACACCTTCCTCTTCCAGTTCGAGGATGGTGCGGAGATACATCTCCGTCGTGTCGATCAGTCCGGACATTACGTCCCCTCGATAAATCGTGCGCTGGCCCTGACCCCAATTCTGACGCATCCCGCAGACAACCGTGCCGCGCCGGAGGGAGCGGAGGCGACGGGAGCGCGAACGCGGAGGGAAGTGTATTGACAGAGCAATGGTCCAGACCTCAACGTGATCGGCTACACGGGCATTCCCGCGTCCCGCACCCCCCACGTGCGCCACCGTCCCCCTGGAAAGGGTCTCCGCGATGAGCGAGAGCAAGCTGGCCGGTCAGTTCTTCGATGCGGCGATCCACCTGCTCCAGCGCGTACGGGACGAGGAGACCGCGAGCATCACGGCGGCGGGCGCCGCGATCGCCGACACCGTGGTCTCGGGCGGGCGGCTCTTCGCCTTCGGCGCCGGCCACTCCTCGCTGGCCGCGCAGGACGTCGTCTACCGGGCCGGTGGTCTCGCGCTGATGAACATGCTCGCCGTACCGGGCATGGTCGGCGTCGATGTCAGACCGGCCACACTCGGCTCCGCGCTGGAGCGGGTGGAGGGTCTGGCGAGCACGGTGCTGGACTGCTCCCCGCTCGCGGCCGGGGACGTACTGATCGTGATCTCCCTCTCCGGGCGCAACACGCTGCCGGTCGAGATGGCACGGCACGCGCGGGAGCGCGGCGTGAAGGTCATCGGCGTGACGTCCGTGGCGTACGCGGCGGGCACGACGCCGCGGAACGCGTCGGGCACCTTCCTCAAGGACCACTGCGACATCGTCCTGGACAGCAAGATCGCGATCGGGGACGCGGAGCTGACGGCGGACGGCATCGAGGCGCCGTTCGCGCCCGCCTCCACCGTCGTCACCAGCTCGCTGATGCAGGCCACGATGGCCGCCGCCGCGGAACAGCTGGTGAAGCGCGGCATCGAGCCGCCACTGCTGCGTTCCGGCAATGTCGACGGCGGGACCGAGTGGAACGCCCGCGTGATGAGCGAGTACGGCGACCGGATCTTCTACCAGCACTGAGCACCCATCGGCGCACGAGACAGAACGACTCGAACGCGCCACCGAAAAACGGACACAGACGCCAAGGCCTGTGGGTATGCACCCGCAGGCCTTTACTGTGCGTATACATCGGGCTACTACTTTGCGTCATCCGCCGACTACTTGGCGAAATATTGATCTTTCGCCCGAAGGTAATGATCAGGCAAAGTGGGAGACGTTCGGATGTCCTCACATCCACGCACCCCCATTGCCCCGACCACACCGCGCCCCGGCCAAGACCCCGGGTGCAGGAGGCAGGCCATCATGAAGTCACTCATCGACCACGCCCGTTCCTTCTCCCTGCAGGTGGCGGAACGCCCCGAGGAATTCCGAGAACTCGCGGCGGGACAGGCGCCCCAGGCGCTGTTCATCACCTGCTCGGACTCACGCGTCATTCCCTCCCTCATCACGGGCGCCCGCCCGGGTGAGCTTTTCGAACTCCGCACGGCGGGCAACATCGTCCCCCGACACGACGCGGACCGGCCCAGCGGCGAGGCCGCCACCATCGAGTACGCGCTGCGCGTGCTCGGCGTCCGCGACATCGTCGTGTGCGGGCATTCGCACTGCGGCGCGGTGGGCGCCCTGGTGCGCGGTGACGATCTGTCAGCAGTCCCCACCGTGCGGGGCTGGCTGGATCTCGTCTCCACGCCACCCCTCTCCCACGGCCTCGCGGCCGCCGTGCGGCACCACGCCGTGACCCAGCTCGACACGCTTCGCGGGTATCCGGCCGTGCGCGAGCGCCTCGCCGAGGGCTCCCTCTCCCTGCACGCCTGGTACTACGAAGTGGACACCGGCGCGATCAGCGCCCACCGGCCAGGATCCGGCGGGAAGTTCGGACCGCTGTGACGGCGGCTCCGGCGGCACAGGCCGCTCCCCACTCCCCGTCCGCACGCGGACCGCACAGCGAGGACTCGCGACCGTGCCCAGTCTCCTGAAACATCCACCCTCAGTGCTGCGGCGTGACGTGCTCGCGTCCTTCGTCGTCTTCCTGGTCGCCCTCCCCCTGTGCGTGGGGGTGGCGGTCGCCTCCGGTGTCCCGGCCGAACTGGGCCTGATCACCGGCATCGTCGGCGGGCTCGTCGCCGGCTGCCTGCCAGGGTCGTCCCTCCAGGTCAGCGGCCCTGCGGCCGGGCTGACCGTGCTGGTCTACGAGGCGGTGCGGGAGTTCGGCGTCACCGCGCTCGGCGCCATCGTCCTCATCGCCGGCCTGCTGCAACTCGCCCTCGGAGCGCTCGGCTTCGGCCGCTGGTTCCGGGCCATATCCGTCGCCGTGGTCGGGGGCATGCTGGCCGGGATAGGCCTCGTGCTCGTCCTCGGCCAGGTCTACGCCATGGCCGACACCCCGGCGCCGGGTGACGGCCTCGGCAAGATCGCCGGGCTGCCGGAGCTGGCGGGCGGCATCACCTCGGGCGGGGCGCCCCTGACCGCGTTCCTCATCGGCGCGGGAACGGTCGCCGTCCTCGTGCTGTGGCCGAAGCTCCCCGCCCGAATACGCGCGGTTCCGGGCCCGTTGGCCGCTGTGGCCCTCGCCACCGGGACGGTGATCCTGGCGGATCTGCCCGTCGCCAGGGTCGAGGTGCACGGCCTGTTCGCCTCCGTACAGCCGCCGGGCACCGGCGGTTTCGCCCAGCTGGGCAGCCTGTCGGCGATCGGCACCGTGCTCGCCTTCACGCTGATCGCCTCCGCCGAGAGCCTGTTCAGCGCCGCCGCTGTGGACCGTATGCACGACGGACCCCGCACCGACTACAACAAGGAGCTGATGGCACAAGGCGTGGGCAACACGGTCTGCGGGGCGCTCGGCGCCCTGCCGATGACCGCGGTCATCGTGCGCAGCGCCGCCAACGTCCAGGCGGGGGCGCGCACCTCGCTCTCCCGGGTCCTGCACGGCCTGTGGCTGCTGCTGTTCGCCGCGCTGCTGCCGGCCGCGATCGGCGTCATACCGGTGGCGGCGCTCGCGGGCGTCCTCGTCCACGCCGGCTGCAAGCTGGTTCCGGTCAAGGAGCTGGTCCCGCTCTGGCGGGAGCACCGGGGCGAGGCGGTGATCCTCGCCGTCACGACGGGGGCGGTGGTCGTCACCAACCTCTTCGAGGGGGTGCTCCTCGGGCTGCTGCTCGCGGTGGTCAAGACAGCGTGGGAGACCTCCCACATCCAGGTGGACGTCCATGAACTGACCGGCGGCAGACTGATCGTGACCGTCACGGGCAACGCGACGTTCCTGCGGCTGCCACCGGTCATGGAACGGCTGGAGGTGCTGCCTCAGGACCGGCCCATCGAACTGGACCTGTCCGGGCTTCGCCACCTCGACCACGCGTGCCGGATCGCCCTGGAGAACTGGGCGCTGCGCCACAACGACCCGGAGACCGAGCCGGTACGGCTGCTGCCTCCGGCGCCGGCCGCCTCACTGCCCGCGACCCGCAAGCCGCCGGAAGCGCCGGAGCCCGACCGGGACAGGACACCACCCCCGTAACCGGGCACCGCGCCGGGTGGTGGCATCCGCCGCCCGGCGTCGCGGGCCGCCCCGCCGCATCGCGCGGGTTCGCGGTCCGTGGTCACGCGGTGGCGTGGGCTCGGGGTCCCGTGGGCTCGCGGTCCCGTGGTCGCTCACGGTCCCGGGTCGGGGTCCCGTTCCCGGGCTGGGGTCCCGTGGTCGCGCGGGTCGCATCCCGTGGTCGCGGTCCCGGGGGCTCCGTCCCGGGGTCCCGGAGTCCCGGGACCGGGGTCCCGGGGCCCCGGGGTCCCGGAGTTCCGCGGTCCTGGGGGCGCCAGTCCCGGGGTCCCGGGGTCCCGGAGTCCAGGGGTTCCGGAGTCCAGGGGTTCCGGGATCTCGGTCTCGGGGTCCCGGAGTCCTGCGGTCCCGGCGTCTCGGTCCCCGTGGGCTCGCGGTCCCGGGGTCCCGGGGTCCCCGTGAGGGGACCTACTCCGTCAGCGCCCGGGAGAGGTCCAGGCAGGCCGCCATGCGGCTCGTCACGTCCTCGGCGTACACCGCGTCCTGCCGCTCGAACCCGGCCCGGCCGGCTCCCCGCAGGAACGTCACCACGCCCAGCGACCTGCCCCGGCACCGCAGCACGGTGCACAGCGCGTGCACCGCGTCCGGCGGCCACTGCCGGGAGACCGCCCAGGTCGGGGACGGCGCGGCGCTGCCGGGCCCGGCGGGCGGCGCGCTCGCGCGGACGGCCCCGATCCGGTCCATCGCCTGGAACGCCGGATGCCCCTCCCGGTACCGGACGGGAATACCACCCGTCACCACCGGCATGCTCGGTCCGGACTCGCCGGACGGTGTCGCCGCCGCCCGTACGAGCCGTACCGGTGCCTCGGGGCGCGAGGGACCCGAAGACGAGGACCCCTGAGGGGAGAACTGGGAGGAGGAGAGCTGGGAAGAAGGCCGGGACGCGGAATCCGGGAGGCCGTCCTTACCCGCGCCGTCTCCGGACGGCGTGCCCGGCCGCTCCGGTACCACCAGATCGATCAGCGCGTGGTCCGCGAAGCCCGCCAGCGCGAAGTCCAGGTGGACCGTCGCCGCCTCCATCGGGTCCTCGCACTCCGCCGCCGCCCGGCCCGCGCGGTGCAGCTGGCTGGAGCGGAACCGCAGCCGGTGTGCCTCCTGCGTGGCCAGCTTCGCGTCCGTGACGTCCGTGAACAGCCAGGCGACACCCAGCGGCACCGGCTCCTCGGCGAGCGGCGAGGACAGCCGCAGGAACCCGCTGCGCCAGCAGCGCCGCCGCTCGCCGTCCGCCGTACGGACGCTCACCCACAGCTCGGCGAGCGCCTGTGGCGCACCGTCCGCGAGCACGTGGTGGAACGCGGCCTCGATCTCCTCGACGCCCTGCACCACCAGCTCCCCCAGCGGCCGCCCCAGCACCGCCGTGCGCCCGGCTCCCAGCGCCCGCGCCGCGTGCCCGTTGACGACGGTCGGCCGCAGATCGACGTCGACGAGGACCACGCCCCACGACGCGTCCTGGAACAGCGCCTCGCTCAGCGCGATGCACCGTTCCAGATCGATCTGCGCGTGCACCTCGCTGAAGGCGCAGTACACACCGGCGGGCTTCCCGTCCGTCCCTGGCACCCCGGCCGACTGGGTCCGTACGAGCACCCTGCCGCCGTCCTTGCGCAGCAGTGCGAACTCGTGGACCTGCCGCCCCGGCGCGTCCATCGCGGACATCAGCCGTGCCTGGACCTCGTCCGCGTCGGCGGTCCGCACGGCCCATCCGGCGAAGCCCGGACGCCCCACGGCCTCCTCCGCCGTCCATCCGAGGATGCGCTCGGCCTCGCGGTTCCAGTGGGTTATCGCGCCGTGCGCGTCGAAGGCGCAGAGCGCCGCGTCCATCCCGTCGAGCAGCGCGGCGAGCAGGTCGGCCCCGGGGCCGTCCCGCGCCGGTTCCACGTCCGCGGCGGACTCCGGTTCGGCCGGCTCCGGCGCGGCCGGCTCGTCCGGCCCCGCCGTGCTGGTGGTCTTACTCCGAGAAGTACTCATGCTGGCACCCCCTGCAGGGACGTCTCCGCCTGTGCTGACGCGCGTCCACCTGTGCTGATGCACATCACATCATTCAACTCGAACGTGACTCAGCACACACAAGGATCCCCGAAATCCTCTCGGACAACAATCTTTGCCCGGCCGCGATATTCGCTTGCGCGGACGCCGGGGTCGTTCCTAACGTGTGAGGTACACGAGAAGGGAGGTGGTTTGACGAATGTATGCAAACCGGACGCGTGAGGTGACTGCGGGCTGACGCCCGTTTGTCGCACTCTTTTGTGCGGTGCCGGCAGCGCCGGCCAATCCCAAGCAGTTACCGCCCCGCGGACTCGCCGGTACGTCCGGCCGGCTCCTCTTCGGAGGAACCCGAGTCCGCGGGGTACTGCGTTGTACGGGCACAGTGACGCGGCCCCCGAGACGAGGCCGAGCCACTGGGACGCGACACTCGTGAGCCCGCCGCGGTCAGGGGGCTACGGGCAGAGCCGTTCCACCCGCCAGTCGTTTCCCTCCCGCACGTACCGCAGCCGGTCGTGCAGCCTGTTCTCATGGCCCTGCCAGAATTCGACCGTCTCCGGAGTCACCAGGTAGCCGCCCCACCGCGGCGGCACCGGCACCTGCTCGCCCTCCGGATAGCGCGCCGCCAGTTGCCCGTACCGCTCCAGCAGCTCCTCGCGGGTGCCGATCGGCGTGGACTGGTCGCTCGCCCAGGCACCCAGCTGGGAGCCGTGCGGCCGGGTGCGGAAGTACGCGGCCGTCTCGTCGCGGCCGACCCTGGCCGCCGTACCCGTGACGATGACCTGGCGGCCCAGCGCGTGCCAGGGAAAGAGCAGCGACACGTACGGATCGGCGCCGATCTCACGGCCCTTGCGGGACGAGTAATTCGTGAAGAAGACGAAGCCGCGGACGTCGTAGCGCTTCAGCAGGACCGTTCGCGAGGACGGGCGGCCGTCGGGGGTGGCGGTCGAGACCACCATCGCGTTCGGCTCGTGCAGACGGCAGGACGTGACGTCCTCGAACCAGCGGCCGAACTGATCCATGGGGGCGGGCGCGAGATCCGTCTCCAGAAGCGGAGTGGAGCGGTACTGCTCGCGCATGGCGGCGGGATCCGATGTCTCGTGAGGCACGTGGGCCATCCTGCCGTAGGAGCCAGTTTGCCCGACCCGGGGTGCCGCCAATCCTGGCCGGATGAAGGAGGGCAGTGTGCCAGTTGTCACCCTTCCCCCCGTCCTGTGCCCTTCCTCCGGCAGGGGATATCGTTCCTGCCTCGCCGGTGCTCGTCCGGCCCGCGAGGGCCCTCCGCACGCCCGCACACCGGTGCGCGACCGCACCACGTCCACCGCGCCACGCACACCCGCACCACGCACACCCGTCGCACAACCGCACCACGTGCACCCGCACACGCCCGCATCGCGTACACCTCAGAAGGAGCTGCCTGATGTCCGACTTCGTACCCGGACTCGAAGGAGTCGTCGCGTTCGAGACGGAGATCGCCGAACCGGACAAGGAGGGCGGCTCCCTCCGCTACCGGGGCGTCGACATTGAAGACCTGGTGGGGAAGGTGTCGTTCGGGAACGTGTGGGGGCTGCTGGTCGACGGGGCGTTCAACCCCGGTCTGCCCGCCGCCGAGCCCTTCCCCATCCCCATCCACTCCGGTGACGTCCGGGTCGACGTGCAGTCCGCGCTCGCCATGCTCGCGCCCGTATGGGGCCTGAAACCGCTCCTGGACATCGACGAGGCCACCGCACGCGACAACCTGGCGCGCGCGGCCGTCATGGCGCTGTCGTACGTCGCGCAGTCGGCGCGCGGGCAGGGCCGGCCGATGGTCCCGCAGCGGGAGATCGACAACGCGCAGTCGGTCGTGGAGCGCTTCATGATCCGCTGGCGCGGCGAGCCCGACCCGAAGCACGTCAAGGCCGTCGACGCGTACTGGACGTCGGCCGCCGAGCACGGCATGAACGCGTCGACGTTCACCGCCCGGGTCATCGCCTCCACGGGCGCGGACGTGGCGGCGGCGCTGTCCGGCGCGGTCGGCGCCATGTCGGGACCGCTGCACGGCGGCGCGCCCTCGCGCGTCCTCGGCATGATCGAGGAGATCGAGCGCACCGGCGACGCGACCGCGTACGTGAAGAAGGCCCTGGACAAGGGCGAGCGGCTGATGGGCTTCGGGCACCGTGTCTACCGCGCGGAGGACCCGCGGGCGCGAGTGCTGCGGCGTACCGCGCGGGAGCTGGCCGCGCCGAGGTTCGAGGTCGCGGAGGCGCTGGAGAAGGCGGCGCTGGAGGAGCTGCACGCGCGCAGGCCCGACCGGGTGCTCGCGACGAACGTGGAGTTCTGGGCGGCGATCATGCTGGACTTCGCGGAGGTCCCGGCGCACATGTTCACGTCGATGTTCACCTGCGCCCGTACGGCGGGCTGGTCGGCGCACATCCTGGAGCAGAAGCGCACGGGCCGTCTCGTGCGTCCGTCGGCGCGTTACGTGGGACCGGGGACGCGCGACCCGCGTGAAGTCGAGGGGTACGGCGAGATCGCGGAGTAGGTCCGCGCTCACCGGCGGCGCCGCACCCGCGTACAACACGGGTGCGGCGCACGTCAGTTCACAGCCACGTGGGCATCACAGCACCCACGAGGCGTCCCTGCCTTCGAGGAACGCCGCGATGCCCTCGCGCGCCTGCATCGTGGTGAAGAGCGAGGCGGAGCGCTGGACGACGTCCTCCCCGTACTCGTCGAAGGCCTTCAGTACGTCGACGTTGAGCAGCTTCTTGGACTCGGCGAGCCCCTGCGGCGAGGCGCGGCGCAGTCCGTCGAGTACGGAGGCGAGCGCGGCGTCCACGTCCTGGGCCGCCTCGGTGATCAGCCCGGCGGCGGCCGCCGCGCGTGCGTCGAAGCACTCGCCCGTCAGGTAGTAACGGGCGGCCGCGCGCGGTTCGACGCGTGGCAGGAGCGGCAGCGAGATGACCGCGGGCGCGACGCCGATCCGTACCTCCGTGAACGCGAAGTCGGCCGTCGCGCGGTCCGCGATCGCCAGGTCGCAGGAGCCGAGCAGGCCCAGCCCGCCGGCCCTGACATGACCGGTGACGCGCGCGACGACCGGCTTGGGCAGCTCGATGATCTGCCGCATCAGTCCGATGAACGTGTACGGGTTGGCCGGTGCCTTGAGGTCGGCGCCCGCGCTGAAGGTGCTGCCGGTGTGGGTGAGGACCACGGCCCGTACGGACGGGTCGGTGGCGCAGTCGGTGAGGGCCGCGCCGAGCGCGCCGACGAGCCGCGCCGAGAGGGCGTTGCGGTTCGCCGGCGAGTCCAGGGTCAGGGTGGTGACGCCCCGCTCGTGTGCGGCCGTGACCAGCGGCCCGGATCCGGTCGCTCGGCTGGTTGAGGCTTGAGTCACCGTGTTCTCCCTTTCGCTGTGCCTCAGTTCACGTCAACCACGACGCTCGCGCAGTTCGCGCCTGAGGATCTTGCCGGTGGCGGCGCGTGGCACACCGCCGATGAACGCGACCCGGCGGACCTTCTTGTGCGGGGCGACGCGTTCGGCGACATACGCCATCACGTCGGCCTCCGTCAGGGCCTGCGCACCGGACCGGCGAACAATGTATGCCTTCGGGACCTCGTTCCCGTCCTCGTCGTCCACACCGATCACCGCGGCGTCCGCGACGGACTCGTGCGTGAGGAGGACGGCTTCCAGTTCGGACGGGGCGATCCGGGAGCCCTTGTACCTGATCAGCGCCTCGACGCGGTCGGTCACGAAGAGCCAGCCGTCGCCGTCGACATGTCCCGCGTCGCCGGTGTGCAGCCAGCCCTCCGCGTCGATCGTCGCGGCGGTCGCGCCGGGCCTGTTGAGGTAGCCCTTCATCAGCTGCGGACCGCGGACGAGTATCTCGCCGTCTGCGCCGCCGCCCGCGTCCTCGCTCCCGCCGCCGAGCGCGGCGATCCGCAGCTCGGTGCCCGGCAGCAGCTTGCCGACGGCGCCCGGCGGCGGGTTCGGGGCGGCCGGCGGTACGACGTGGGTGGCGGACGACAGCTCCGTCATGCCGTACGCCTGCCGCAGGGGCGGCACCCCGAGCCGCCGCGCGCAGGCGGCGGCGAGCCGCGCGTCGAGCGGGCCCTCCGCGCTCAGGACGTACTCCAGCGAGGAGAGGTCGTACCGCTCGACGGAGGGGTGCCTGGCCAGCGCGAGGACGATCGGCGGAGTCACGTACAGGCCGCTGACGCGGTACTTGTCGATCGCCCAGAGGAACTGCTCGAGTTCGAAGCGCGGCAGTACGACGACGGTGGCGCCCTGGCGCAGGGGCGCGTTCATCAGGGCGGTGAGCCCGTAGGCACGGAAGAACGGCTGCGCCGCGAGGACACGGTGGCCCGGCCCGACGGGCGTGAGCGGTTCGAGCTGCGCGAGGTTGGTGGCGATCGCGCGGTGGGTGAGCATGACGCCCTTGGCGGCGCCGGTGGTGCCGGAGGAGTACGGCAGTAACGCGATGTCCTCGCCGGGGTCGACGGGGACGGCGGTCCGGGGCGCGGTCGACAAGGACATGTCGAGGATGGACCGGTGGCCGTACGCCCGGTCGCAGACGAAGATCTCCTTGACCCCGCCGACCAGCTCGGCGGATCTTCGGGCCACGTTGAGCAGCGCCGACGCGGTCACGATCCAGCGGGCGCCGGAGTCGCGCAGCCGGTCCGCCAACTCCTCCGCCGTGCAGAGCGGATCAATAGTGGTGACGGCCGCTCCGGCGCGGGTGGCGGCGTGGAGGACCGCCGGATACGCGACGTTGTTCGGGCTGTGCAGGGCGAGGACGTCGCCCTTGCGTATCCCGGCTTCGGTGAACGCGGCGGCGATGCGCCGGTGGTAGTCGTCGAGTTGGGCGTACGTGACGGTCGTACCGTTCCTGCCGTCGACAAGGGCGACGAGGTCGCCGAACCCGGCCGCCCGGCCGAGCACGGCCTCGTGGATGGGCTGATCGACGGCCGGGACTTCGGCGTACTCGCTCTGGAAGACGAAAACCATGACGACCCCTGACCTCTCCGCCGCGCTTGAGCGCGATGTGGAGGGCCAGAATCGCCCGCGTCAGGGCGACTTGGGGAGACCTGGGGACGAGTGGGATGCGCGGTCGGGGATCTTTCACGTGCGGCGACGGGGACCGGGGCCGGCGCGTGCGGGCGCGGGTGGGCGGGTGGAGGAACGGGCGACGCGGCAGGCGGGCGCGGTCGGACGCGCAGAAGAACGGGTAACGCGGCAGGCGGGCGCGGGCAAGCGGCACGTGGAGGAGGGGTCGGGCGCTACTTCCTCCCCGGCCGCCACGCACGGCTCCGCGGCCGGGGCGTCCCTCCGGCGGGCCGCCGTCCGATCTGCGTCCGTACGGCTCCCATGCTCGCCACGATGACGAACGCGATCGCGAGCGAGTCGGTGAAGGAGAGCGCCTGGTGCAGCAGGAGGAATCCGGCCGCCGCCGCGATGGCGGGCTCCAGGCTCATCAGCACCGCGAAGGTCGAGGCGGGCAGCCGCCGCAGGGCCAGCAGTTCCAGCGTGTACGGCAGGACGGACGACATCACCGCGACCGCGAGGCCGAGACCGAGGGTCGAGGGCACGAGCAGCTTCGACCCGGACTCCATGATCCCCAGCGGCAGGGCCAGCACGGCGCCGAAGACCATCGCGAGCGCCAGCCCGTCGGCCTGCGGGAATCGCCGGCCGGTACGCGCGCTGAAGATGATGTATCCGGCCCACATCACCCCGGCCGTGAGCCCGAAGACCGTACCGACCGGATCGAGCCGGTCGAACGTCCCGCCGTTGAGCAGCACGACCCCGGCGAGCGCGAGCACGGCCCACAGGACGTTGATCAGCTTGCGGGAGACGATGACGGAGAGCGCGAGCGGACCGAGGACTTCGAGGGTGACGGCGGCGCCGAGCGGGATGCGGTCGGCGGCCTGGTAGAACGTGCAGTTCATGGCGGCCAGGACGGCGCCGAAGGTGAGGACGGTCACCCAGTCGGACCGCGAGTACCCACGGACGCTCGGCCGGCACACGACCAGCATCACGACGGCTGCGAGCGCGAGCCGCAGCGATACGACGCCGAGGGCACCGGCCCGGGGCATGAGCATGACGGCGACGGCGGCACCGAACTGCACGGAGAGCCCGCCGGCCACCACAAGAGCGAGCGGCCCGAGGGCCCCCTTGCCCCGCCCGTCCCCGGCGGTGCTGACGGCGTCAGCGGCTCCGACGGCCCCGACCGTCTCGGACGGTACGACGGCGGCGGCAGCGCCAGCGGTACGCGGCTCTTCCACCGACGACCTCCTGCTAGTTCGTTTCGTAGTTCATTGCAGTGGACTCAAAGATCTAACATAGTGCACCACGATGCACGGAACCCCACCAGCACGTTACGGCCCATTCCGGGCTGCGGCGAACTGTTCGCGGGGACCGGTCACCGCGGGGCGAGCGGGTGCGGGTGCGGACCCGAACCGGGTCCGCACCCGCCCAGGCCCCCTATCCTTCCCGCACCCGCCCAGGCCCCCCTACCCTTCCCGCGGCCCCTCCCCCAGCCCCTCCGCCAGCACTTCCGCCAAGTGGCGCGCCGTGTGCCCCTCCAGTTGTTCCAGCTGCGTGCGGCAGGAGAAACCGTCCGCCAGCAGTTCCGTGTCTTCCTTCATCGCCCTTACCGACGGCAGCAGTTGGTCCTCCGCGCACGCCACCGATACCTCGTAGTGGCCCTTCTCGAAGCCGAAGTTGCCCGCCAGGCCACAGCAGCCGCCGCTCAGTTCGCCCACCAGCCCTGCCCGTTCGCGCAAGCGGCGCTCCGCCTTGTCGCCCAGTACCGCGTGCTGGTGGCAGTGCGTCTGGCCCGCGATCGGGCGGTCCAGCTTCGGCGGTTGCCAGTCCGGGGCGTACTCCTCCAGGGCCTGGGCGAACGTCCGTACCGCCGCCGCCAGTCGGGCCGCGCGCGGGTCGTCGCCGAGCAGTTCCGGCAGGTCCGTGGTGAGGGCTGCCGCGCAGCTCGGTTCCAGGACGACGACCGGCAGCCCCTCGTCCAGCAGTGGTTCCATCCGGTCCAGCGTGCGGCGCATCACCGCACGCGCACGGTCGAGCTGGCCCGTCGAGACGTACGTCAGGCCGCAGCACACCCGCCCGCGCCGGTCCTCCGGCGGCACGACGACGCCGAGCCCCGCCGCCTCCATCACCCGTACCGCCGCCTGCCCCACCGCCGGGGAGAGGTGTTCGGTGAAGGTGTCGGGCCACAGCACCACACTCCTGCCCGCCGTGCCGGCGCCCCCGGCAGCCCCCCGCCCCCGGCGCAGCCACCACCGTCCGAACCGCTCCGCCGCCAGCTTCGGGATCGCCCGTTCCGGCGCGATGCCGCCCGCCCGTTTCGCCAGCGCCGCCAGCGGCCCTACGCCCGCCACCGCGTTCAGCACGCGCGCGAAAGGCGCCGCGAGCCGCAGCCACAGCGGCAGCCCGCCCATCGCGTAGTGGGCCGCCGGGCGCAGCCGTCCCTTGTAGTGGTGGTGCAGGAACTCCGCCTTGTACGTGGCCATGTCGACGCCCACCGGGCAGTCGCTGCGGCAGCCCTTGCACGACAGGCACAGGTCGAGCGCGTCCCGTACCTCCGCCGAACGCCAGCCGTCGGTGATCACGGCCTCCGGCTCGCCCGCCGTGCCGGCCCTGCCGCCCGCGGTGGCGTCACCCGCCAGCATCTCGTGCAGCAGCCGCGCCCGCCCGCGCGTCGAGTGCTGTTCCTCGCCCGTCGCGCGGAACGACGGGCACATCACGCCCGCGCCCTCATTCGGCCCCGCCACCCGGCACTTCGCGACGCCCACGCACCGCCGCACCGCCGCCGAGAAGTCCCCGCCGCCGGGTCCGCCGTCGTGCGGGTAGCCGAACTCGACGTCGACGGGCTTGCGCGGCAGCACCGCGAAGCGCAGGTCCTGGTCCAGCTTCGCGGGCCTGGCCAGCACGCCCGGGTTCATACCGCCCGCCGGGTCCCAGATGTCCTTGAACTGCCCGAAGAGACCGACCAGTTCGTCCCCGTACATCTTCGGCAGCAGCTCCGCCCGCGCCATTCCGTCGCCGTGCTCGCCCGACAGCGATCCGCCGTGTGCGACGACGAGTTCGGCGGTGTCCTCGGAGAAGCGGCGGAAGCGCCGTACGCCGTCCTCGCTGGAGAGGTCGAAGTCGATACGGACGTGGATGCAGCCGTCGCCGAAGTGCCCGTACGGCGTGCCGCGCAGGCCGTGTTCCGCCAACAGCCCCCGGAATTCGCGGAGATACGTGCCCAGCCTGGCCGGCGGCACCGCGCAGTCCTCCCAGCCGGGCCAGGCCTCGCTGCCGTCGGGCATCCTCGTCGCGGTCCCGGACGCGTCCTCGCGTACCCGCCACAGCGCCCGCTGGCCCGCCGGGTCGTCCACCACCGTGCCGGCCAGACCGTCGGCGGCCCGCATGATCTCCTCCGCGCGGGCGCGCGCCTCCGCCGTCGTCGCGCCGCCGGTCTCCACGAACAGCCAGGCGCCGCCGCGCGGAAGGTCGTGCCCCTCGCCCACCAGGTCCTCCGCCATGCCCTCGACGGTCAGCGGCCCGTACGGGAGCAGCCCGGCCGCGGCCTCGGCCGCCGCGCTCTCGTCGGGGTAGCCGATGACGGCGAGCGCACGGGCCGCGGGCGCCTCCACCAGCCGCACGGTCGCTTCCGTGACGATGCCGAGCGTGCCCTCGCTGCCGCAGAAGGCGCGGGCGAGGTCGACGCCTGCCTCGGGGAGCAGCGCGTCGAGCGCGTACCCCGAGATGAGCCTCGGCAGCCCGGCGGGGAAGCCGGTGCGCAGCAGGGCGAGGTTGCTGTCGACGAGTTCGCGCAGTCCGGCGGGGGCACCGAGAACAGCTCCTGACGCGCCGCCGGAAACGCTGTCCCACCCCTGTCCCAGGCGCAGTTCGGGCCCGCCGCCGTACCGCGCCACGGACAGCTGCCGCACGTTGTCGGCCGTCGTCCCCCATGCCACCGAGTGCGAGCCGCACGAGTTGTTGCCGATCATCCCGCCGAGCGTGCAGCGGTTGTGCGTCGACGGGTCGGGTCCGAACGTCAGTCCGTGCTGCCGTACGGTGTCGCGCAGGTCGTCCAGTACGACGCCGGGCTGGACCACCGCCGTGCGCGCCCGCGTGTCCACCGAGAGGATCGACCGCATATGACGGGTGAGATCGAAGACCACGCCCACGCCGGTCGCCTGTCCCGCGATCGAGGTCCCTGCGCCGCGCGCGAGCACCGGCGCCCCGTGCTCCCGGCACACCTCCAGGGCCGCGGCCACGTCCGCCGCGTCGCGTGGCGCGAAAACGCCTGCCGGCACCCTCCGGTAGTTGGACGCGTCCATGGTCGTCAGGGCGCGCGCCGCCGCCCCGAAATCGACCTCACCTCGCACGACCGCCTTGAGCGCCTGCTCGAGCGCCGGTGCCGCCGTGTCCCGCTGCTCATTCCGGTTCTCAGCCATGAGTCCAGCATCACCCCTGCACCCACTGTTCAAAAGAAAGCGAACAGGAAGGTCCCAAAGAGATCGTCAGACCTCCTATAGTGTCGACAGTTTGGTTCAGCAAACAACAAATCCTTGCGTGTCTGAACCTCCCCCCACTCGTCCACCAGGTAGCCTAGGTAGCCGAATTTGCGTCTCTCAATCCGGCCGACAGTCACGGCCCTGCTGATATCGACCGCAGTCAGTGGTCTCCTGTGCGTCTGGGCGGTGTCCGCCGCGCCCTCGTCGATACGCACGCCGCTGGCCTGGTGTTCCGGGGCCGCCGCCGTACTGCTGGTCGCGGCCGTCACCGTCGCCGCCCGCGCCCTGGGGGCCGGCAGAGAGCTACGTCGTCACAACGCGGCCCTCGCCGAGCAGGCGGAGAAACTCTCCGCCGACATGCGCCGCGCCGCGGAGGACGTACGGATCGCCCGCACCGAGGCGCAGCGCGCAGGTGAGGCGGCGGCGCTCGCCAACACACTCCGCGCCTCCGCTTCCGCCACCGGCGCCAACATCGCCGGGCGGATCCAGGCCATCGTCACCGGCATGCTCGCCGACCTGCGTGACATGGAGAACCGCTACGGGGACGAGAACATCCTCAGCGATCTGCTGCAGCTCGACCACCGCACCGCCCAGGCGGGCCGGCTCGCCGACTCCGTCGCCGTACTGACCGGCGCGCGCTCGGGCAGACGCTGGGCGAAGCCCATCGTGATGGAGTCGATCCTGCGGGGCGCGATGGGCCGGATCAGTGGTTACCAGCGCGTGCGGATCCACTCGACGAGCACCATCGCGGTCGCGGGCCACGCGGCCGAAGGTGTCATGCACGCACTCGCCGAACTCCTCGACAACGCCGCCAACTTCTCGCCTCTCACCGCGGAAGTGCATGTGTACGTCGAGGAGGTCCCGGCCGGGGTCGTCATCACCGTCGAGGACAGCGGCCTGGTGATGAGCGACGTCCAGCTCCGCCGCGCCGAGCAGGCCGTGACCTCGGACGTGAAGGGCCTGGCCGCCGTCCACGGGTCCAGGCTCGGGCTCTCGGTCGTCGGACGCCTCGCGCGCAAGCACGGTCTCACCGTCTCCTTCCGGCCGTCCGCACGCGGTGGCACCGGCGCGCTGCTGATGCTGCCGCGTGAGCTGCTCACGCGGGACGGCGTGGGCGCCCCGGCCCAGCCGCTGCCCCGGGCCCACCCGGCCGAGAGGGCGAAACCCCCCGTGGCGGCCGCCCCGGCCTCCGTATCCGAAGCACCCGAACCCGAACCGGAGCCCGTGCGCGCACCCGAGACAGCAACCGCAGCCCCGACGGCGACCGCACCCGCACCGGATGCCGGGCCCGGGACGGCCGCCGCACACCGGTCCGCGGACGAGTCCGCCGCGCCCGGCGGTGCAGAGGATGTCGAAATCGGCGAAAGCGGCCTCCCGTTGCGCCGTCGTGGCCGTACCCTCGCCGCCGCGAGGCGTCGCACCGTCGAAAACGGGAAGGAAGCCGGGGCGAACACCCGTTCCACATCCCCGAATACGCCCTCGACCACAGCTCCGACCTCCTCTGATTCCACCACGCAGGCCACTCGATTCGGCGACTTCCTCAAGGCCGTACGAGCCCCTTCGCCGCAGCAGGCCGACACCACACCCCCGGAGGGCAACTCCCGATGACTGCCACTTCCACCGCCGCCACCGACGAGAAGCTGAACTGGCTGCTGGAGAATCTGCTCCAGCGCACGCCCGGCGCCCGCCACGCGCTCGTGCTCTCCCGGGACGGCCTCAAGTTGTGCCGTACGCCTGAACTCACCGTCGACCAGGCCGATCAGCTCGCCGCCATCGCCGCCGGTATACAGAGCCTGGCGCACGGCGCCTCCGTCGAGTTCGGCAACGGCGACGGGGGCGTACGGTCCGCCATGGCCGAGTTCTACGGCGGCGTGCTGCTGATCATCGAGGCGGGGAACGGCGCGCATCTCGCGGTCGTCTCCGACGAGGACTCCGACGTCGGCATGGTCGGCCACAACATGAGCGAACTGGTCGAGCAGCTCGGCGAACACCTCAACGCGCCCCCGCGCGCGACCGAAGACGGCGACGTACCCGTATGAGCCGGCCGGGCAGGTCGGGCCGCCCGGCCCGGCCGGGCCGGGACGACAACCCCGATCGCCTGTACACCCTCACGGGAGGGCGCAGCCGGTCCGATTCGGGCACATTCGACCTGGTGACACTGATCATCGCCGAGTGCGATCCGACTCCGGGGATGCAGTCGGAGCACGCCAGGATCCTGGAGATGTGCGCCCTCCCCACCGCCGTCGTGGAGATCGCTGCCGAGCTGAAGCTGCCCGGCAGCATCGTACGGATCATGCTCGGCGACCTCCTCGACACCGGTCGGATCAGCGCCCGCCATCCCCGTACGGCGGCCCGTGCGGCGGACCACCTTCCCGATCCCACCATCCTGGAGCAGGTGCTCGTTGGACTCCGTAACCTCTGAACGGCAGGCCGGCCCCCAGGCCGGCGGCGGCAGCTCGGCCGTCCCGAGCCCCGGCCCGTCCAGCGACAGCCTCTCCTCCGGCAGAACGTCCCTCGCCAGCACCGCGGACAACGGCCTGAAGATCGTCATCGTCGGCGGGTTCGGTGTCGGCAAGACGACCATGGTCCGTTCCGTCAGCGAGATCCGTCCCCTCAACACCGAGGAGACGATGACCCAGGCCGGCGAGGGCATCGACGAACTCGGCGGTCTGGAGGGCGTCCGTACGAAGAACGCGACGACCGTCGCCTTCGACTTCGGCCGGATCTCCCTCGACGAGCACGCGGTGCTCTACCTGTTCGGCGCGCCGGGCCAGGAGCGGTTCTGGTTCCTCTGGGACCGGCTCTTCTCCGGCACGCTCGGCGCGGTCGTCCTGGTCGACACCCGGCGCCTGTCCGACTCCTGGTACGCCATCGACCGGTTGGAGCACCACGGCACGCCCTTCATCGTGGCGTGCAACGACTTCGGCGGTCCCGTCCACACCGAGCAGCAGATCCGTGAGGCGCTCGACCTCTCGGACGACGTGCCCATGGTGGAGTGCGACGCGCGGGACCGCTCGTCCAGCAAGTACGTACTGATCACGCTTGTCGAGCACCTGCACTCCCTCTCCTCGTCCGCGCGGCGGGAAGCGGAAGCAGAATCGCCCCCGGAGACCGCACCATGACCCTCCCCACCGAAGAGTCGAACGCCGCCGCGCCGGAGGCCGCACCTGCGGCAACACCTGCTGCGACGCCCGCCTCCGCTCCTCCGCCCGGCTGCCCCGCGCACAGGGCCGGCTCGGTGCCGCGCCCCGTGCCCGGCGCGATCGAGATGAGCGGACCGACCTTCCAGATCGATCCCCACCGGCACTACCGGGAGATGCGGCGCGACCACGGGCCCGTGGTCCCCGTGGTCCTCGACGGCGGCGTCCCGGCCTGGCTGGTCATCGGCTACCGCGAACTGCACCAGGTCACCAGCGAGCCCGAGCTGTACAGCCGCATCTCGGACGGCTGGAACCAGTGGGAACTGATCCCCGACGACTGGCCGCTGCTGCCGATGGTCGCCCACGGCAAACCCTCGATCCTCAATACCGTGGGAGACCGGCACCGCGAGCGCGTCACGATGATCAACACAGCGCTGGAGAGGGTCGATCCCTTCCTGCTCAAACAGGACGCCGAAGAGGTCGCCGACGCGCTGATCGACGACTTCTGCACCCGGGGCGAAGCGGAGATCGTCTCCCAGTACGCGCTGCTCCTGCCGATCTCCGTCCTCTCGAAGCTCTTCGGGTTCAGTGACGAGCAGGTCAACGAGGTGGTCGATACGCACAAAAAAGTGATCGACGACGCCATGGAGAGTTTCCTCAAGGCCGTCCGGTCGGTTCACGAACTGGTGGCCAGGAAGGCGGAAGAACCGGGCCCGGACGTCGCCTCCCGGATGCTGGAGAACACCAGCGGCTTCACCGACGTGGAGATCATCAACGACCTGCTCGTGATGATGGCCGCCGGCCACCAGCCGATCGCCGACTGGATCAGCAGCTCGGTCCGGCTCACTCTCACCGACGAGCGGTTCGCCGCGTCCCTGTCCGGCGGCAGGCACTACGTCGCCGAGGCCATGAACGAAGTCCTCTGGGAAGACACCCCGACCCAAAACGTCGCCGGCCGCTGGGCCACCCGCGACACCCGCCTCGGAAACCACGACATCAGGTCCGGCGACCTGCTGATCCTCAGCTACGCCGGCGCCAACTTCGACCCGCAGGTACGTACGGACAGCTCCACGCTCACCGGCGGCAACAGCGCGTTCTTCTCCTTCGGCCACGGCGAACACCGCTGCCCGTTCCCGGCCCAGGAGATCGCCGAGGTCATCGCGCGTACCGGTATCGAGGTGCTGCTCGACCGCCTCCCGGACATCGATCTCGCTGTGTCGGCCGAGGAGTTGGTCAGGCGCCCCTCGCCGTGGTTCTGCGGGCTGGATAGACTGCCGGTGCGCTTCACACCAACGCCGGTCGTCGGAGGCACGAGTTGACCTGTCCGCACGCGAACAGACCCGTCCCACACGACTCGTACGGGCAGGTCCCGTCCGGCCCGATCGTCCTCGACCCCCTCGTCACGGACCTGGCCGCCGAGACCGCCGCGCTGCGCGCCGCCGGTCCGCTCGCCCGGGTCGAACTGCCGGGCGGCGTACCGTGCTACGCGGTCACCCACCATGCCGAGGCCCGTCAACTCCTCACCGATGCACGGCTGGTGAAGGACATCAATGTCTGGGGCGCCTGGCAGCGCGGCGAAGTGCCCCTGGACTGGCCGCTGATCGGTCTCGCCAACCCGGGCCGTTCCATGCTGACGGCCGACGGCCCGGAGCACCGGCGGCTGCGCTCACTGGTCGCGCAGGCGCTCACGGTCCGCCGGGTGGAGCGGCTGCGCACCCGTATCGAGGAGTTGACGACCGGCCTGCTGGACCGGCTGGCCGAGCACGATCCGGCCGAACCGGTCGACCTGAAGGCGGAGTTCGCGTATCTCCTGCCGATGAGCGTCATCAGCGAGCTGATGGGCGTCGACTCCGCCGACCATCCCTGGCTGAAGTCCCAATACGAGAAGTTCTTCTCCACCCAGACCCCGCGGGACGAGGTCGGGAAGATGATCGCCGACCTCAAGACGTTCTTCGCGGGGATCGTCGAGGACAAGCGGGCGAACCCGGGCAACGACCTGACCAGCGCGATGATCGAGGCGTCCGAGGACGGCGACCGCCTCACCCCCGACGAGATCGCGCAAACCCTCCAGCTGATGGTCACGGCCGGTCATGAGACGACGATCAGCCTGATCGTCAACGCGGTACGGGCCCTGGCGACGCATCCCGGGCAGCGTGAGCTGCTGCGCGACGGCACGATCACGTGGCAGGACGTGATCGAGGAGACCCTGCGCTGGTCCACCCCCACCTCGCACGTGCTGGTCCGTTTCGCCACCGAGGACATCGCGGTCGGCGACACCGTCCTCCCGGAGGGTGAGGCGCTGATCGTCTCCTTCGCCGCGATCGGCCGCGACGAGACGCAGCACGGCCCGACGGCCGACACCTTCGACGCGACGCGCACCCCGAACCGCCACATCTCCTTCGGCCACGGCCCCCACGTCTGTCCGGGCGCGGCCCTCTCCCGGCTGGAGGCGGAGGTGGCCCTGCCCGCGCTGTTCGCGCGCTTCCCCGATCTGGCACTGGCGGTCCCGGACGCGGAACTGCGCAACAAGCCGGTCGTCACGCAGAACGACCTGTACGACCTGCCGGTACGCCTGGGCGGCTGACCCCCGCCGCTTGAGCACCCCCGGGTCGACTGTCACCCGCGGGACGTCTCATCCGACGGACACGGTTCCACCGGGTTTCATGAACAGCTAGGCTCCGAACCGTGGCCGATATCCAGATTCCTGCTGACATCAAGCCCGCGGACGGCCGTTTCGGCGCGGGCCCCTCCAAGGTACGTACGGAGGCGGTGGACGCACTTGCCGCCACCGGTACGTCTCTCCTCGGTACGTCTCACCGCCAGGCCCCGGTCAAGAACCTCGTCGGCGCCGTACGCGACGGAGTACGGGACCTCTTCCAGCTCCCCGAGGGCTACGAGGTGATCCTGGGCAACGGCGGCTCCACCGCCTTCTGGGACATCGCGACCCACGGGCTGATCGAGAACAAGTCGCAGCACCTCTCCTTCGGTGAGTTCTCGTCCAAGTTCGCCAAGGCGTCCAAGCTCGCGCCGTGGCTGGCCGAGCCGACCGTGATCGCCACCGACCCGGGCTCGCACCCGGTCCCGGAGGCCGAGGCGGGCGTCGACGTCTACGCCCTCACCCACAACGAGACCTCCACGGGCGTCGCGGCCCCGGTCAACCGCATCGCGGGCGCCGACGCGGACTCGCTGGTCCTGGTCGACGCGACTTCCGGCGCGGGCGGCCTGCCGGTCGACATCGCCGAGACCGACGTCTACTACTTCGCCCCGCAGAAGTCCTTCGCCTCCGACGGCGGCCTGTGGATCGGCATCTTCTCCCCGGCCGCCCTGGAGCGCGCGGCGCGCATCCACGGATCCGGGCGCCACGTACCGGAGTTCTTCTCGCTGCCGACGGCGATCGACAACTCGCTGAAGAACCAGACGTACAACACCCCGGCACTGTCCACGCTGTTCCTGCTCAACGAACAGCTCACCTGGCTCAACACCCAGGGCGGCCTCGACTGGTCGGTACGCCGTACCGCCACCTCCGCCGCCAACCTGTACGGCTGGGCGGACGCCTCCAAGTACGCGACCCCGTTCGTCACCGACCCGGCGAAGCGCTCGCAGGTCATCGGCACGATCGACTTCGCGGACGAGATCGACGCCACGGCCGTCGCCAAGGCACTGCGCGCCAACGGCATCGTGGACACGGAGCCGTACCGCAAACTGGGCCGCAACCAGCTGCGCGTGGCGATGTTCCCGGCGATCGACCCGGCCGACGTCCAGGCCCTGACCGCCTGCGTCGACTACGTGATCGAACACCTCTGACAGCCTCTGCTGCCTCCGTCCGGCCCCGGCGCGCTCCACGCGCCGGGGCCGGACGGCGTTCCGGGGCCTCAGGCGGGTGGTGGCGGTGTCGCTGCCTTCGCCCGGAGGTCGTGGAGGAACTCCCGGCTCACGGCCGTGAAGTGGTGATCGAGTCCGAGATCACGTTCACGGCCCTCCACCACAGCGGTCATCAGCTCGATCGCCGACGTCACATCGCCGAGTGAGGCGCGGGTCTGGGCGTACAGATGCTGAGCTGAGAGCGTGATCGGGTAATCAGGCCCATACCGGCTCCGGTACTCGTCCAGCACCAGCAGTGCTTCCGCGTCGGCTTCCGTGAAGCGTCCCAACTCCCGCATCAAACGAACGCGGTTGTGCCGCGCCCCCAAGGTGATGGTGTGCTCGGGTCCGAGGATCCGCTCGCATTCCTGTGGCAGGGAAAGCAACGTGTGGTCCGCCTCGGAAGCCAGTTCGGCAGGGGACAGATGTACCAGCAAGCCGGCACGGGAGCGCAGAGTCAATGGGTGCGTGGCACCGAGCACTCGCCGCCGGCCGGCCACGGTCAACCTGAGCAGTGCGACCGCCTCTTGGTGCCTACCCAGATTGTGCAAGGTGAGCTGGAGACCGTGGGAGCTGTCCAGCGTGTCCGGATCCTCTTCCCCGAACAGCCCCTCCTGAACGGCGCGCACACTGCGGAGCAGAGCCTCGGCCTCGATATACCGGCCGAGCCTGAACAGCGCCCGGTGCGGCGTCCTCGCGCGGCAGCACTCCGATGTAGTGCAGATCGGCGCCCGGCCACCACCGCGCGGCCGCCTGGCGGGTGGTGACCAGGACAATGCCGCGCGGGCTGGTGCGCAGCCAGCTCCCGTCCCGGAGAATGGCGGGGTCGTCGGCATTGTCGAGGACCAGCACCCAGGGCCGGTCGGATCGGTCGAGATAGTCCCAGACCAGGTCGGCGGGCGGGCGGAATCCGCCGCGCGCGGCCGCGAGTTCACCCTCACCGGCGCCTCGGTCGGCCGCCACGGCGAGCATCCCGGACCGCAGGCTCGCGCGGTCGGAGGCGTTCACCCACAGGCCGTGGTGACCGCCGGAGGTAGTGGCGTACTGGAAGAACCCGTGGGCCACCGCGGTCTTGCCGCAGCCACCCATGCCGTGAAGCACGTAGACCTGCCCCCGGTCGGCCGACGCGACAGCCTCGCGCAGGCGCGCCATCACCTCCGAGCGGTCGCGCAACACCGAGGGCGCCCGGCCGACCGTCGGAAGACGTACGGAGTCGGGGCTCCGCCACGCGTCGTCGGCCGCGCTTCCGTGGTGGTGGTGCTCGGTGATGTGCTGGTCGCCGGACGCCTGGTAGGGTTCGACGTCCTCTACAAGCGCGGGGAAAAGTTCTCCGGCTTCTTCGACCGGGAAATCGCCCCGCTGCCCCCGCCCCGGCTCGGCTGACTCCCCCGCGACTTCCAGCAGGGTCCGACCAGTCGGCGGGACCTCGCGGCCGCACACCTTCCTGTCCCTGCCGTGGCGGCCCGCCCTGCCGCACCAAGAGCGTCGGCAGCACCAACAGCGTTGTCAGAGGCACCTATTAGGTTCTGTCGCATGAGTTCTTCTTTGAGCGTCTACCTGCTCGACGTGGCTGCTACACGCGCCCTGGTCGGATCCCGTGATGCCCAGTTGCTCCAGGTCATCCGCGAGAGCTTCGGAGACGAACTGGCCTTCGACGACGACTATTTCAGCCACGAGATCGAGCGAGGCGCTCCCACCGCGTACGAGGCTCTGCGGGCAGTCGTCGAAGGCGGGCCCTTCAGCGACGACGAAGGGCATGCCTTCCAGTACGGCTACGCATACCGGCGACTGTGTTCGCTCACCGGCTCGTTCCTGGACAACGACTGTTTCACACCGCACCGGGGCGGCTGGCTGTCAGAGGCCGGCCAGGGGATGAAGGCCCTCGGTATCACCGCCGTGTCCGTCGAAGACTTCGAGTTCGGCCATCTGCCCACTCTGCCGTACACGTACACCCCGGGCTGCGGCGAGTGGACGCCCGATCGCATAGCCCAGGCGCTGGCGGAGTTCGAGGCCACCAAGCGGGCGATCGACGCGTCCGGGCAGGCCCCACCGCTGGAGCCCTATGTAGTGGATGCCGTCATGCAGTGCCTCGGCTGGATGCGGCACGCGGCGGCGCGACCCGGGTTCGGTGTCATCGGCTTCCGCTCCTGAGAGTCGGGAACGGCCCCACCTCGGATGCCCGTCGCCGCGCCGCAGGGTAGGCGAGGGCCCGGCGGGCGTAGCCGCGAGTGGTGCGCCGGAGCCCGGAAGGGCGGACACCACGGGGCCGACTCGGCGCGACGGGCACCGGCCACCCCGGTTGCCCCATTCATCGACACGCAAGCCGGACGTCACCCCTCCCTCATCTGCGACTGAGACCTTCGACCCGGAAAGTTAGCTATACAACTCAGGGAGAGCGCGATGCCTCAGTCACTGTCCGTCGAGAACATGCCGCTCATGTGGCTGCGGGACAACTGCCCCTGCCCCCGTTGCCAGGATCCGCGCAACGGTCAGAAGCTGTTCCAGATCACCGAGCTGCCCGCCGACCTCGCGCTCGGCGAGGTCCGGGAGACCGCCGACGGGGTCGAGGTCGACTGGGCGCCCGACGGCCACCGGTCCGCGTACTCCGCGCGGTGGCTCGCCGCCAACCGGCCCGGCGCCGGGGGCGAGGGCTCCGGGGACCGGCGCACGGAGACCGGCAAGACGCTGTGGGCCGCCGCCGACCTGAACGGCCGCCTGGTCGAGCCGAGTTGGGAGAATTACGTGAGCGATCCGGCCGTCAAGGCGCGGGCGCTGGAGTCGGTCCTCGGGCTCGGGTTCGTCCTGCTGCGTGACGTACCGGGCCGCGAGGGCCAGGTGCTGGAGGTCGCGGAGACCTTCGGCTACGTCCGCGAGACCAACTACGGCAAGCTCTTCGACGTACGCGTCGAGCCGGACCCCAACAACCTGGCCTTCACCGGCGCGCGGATCACCCCGCACACGGACAACCCGTACCGCGACCCGGTTCCCACTCTCCAGCTGCTGCACTGCCTGACCAACGCGGCGGTCGGTGGCGACTCCGGGCTGGTGGACGGGTTCAAGGCCGCCGCGCTGCTGCGCGAGGAGGCCCCGGAGGCGTTCGCGGTGCTGACGCGCACGCCGGTGCCGTTCCGCTTCAGCGACTCCCGCACCGTGCTGGAGGCCGACCGGCCGCTGATCGACGTGGACGGCCTCGGCCGGATCCGCGAGGTGCGCTTCAACAACCGTTCGATCTCCACGCTGCGGCTGCCCGCCACCGAACTGGACGCCTTCTACCGCGCCTACCGGACCTTCGCCGAAATCACTCTGCGCCCCGAACTCCAGCTGGACTTCCGCCTTTCGCCCGGCGACTGCCTGATCTTCGACAACGTCCGGCTGCTGCACGCCCGTACCGCCTTCGAGGAGAGCGGCGCCCGTCACCTCCAGGGCGCCTACGCGGACATCGACGCGCTGGCCGGTACGTTGGCCGTACTGCGCCGCGAACGGGCCGCCGCAGGAGAGGGGTTCATCGACGAACTCGCCGAACTCTTCGCGGGTGAGGGCGCGGGCGCGTACCTGGGCGAGGAGGTGACGATGGCCGAGCACATGCTCCAGGCAGCGGCACGGGCCGAAGAGGCGGGAGCACCCGACGCGTTGATCGCGGCCGCACTGCTGCACGACCTCGGGCACTTCGAAGGCCCGGTCAGCGGTGAGGAGTTGATGACCGGCACCGACAACCGGCACAGCCACACCGGCGCGGACCGGTTGACCGAGTGGTTCGGTCCCGAAGTCACCGAACCGATCCGGCTGCACGTGGCGGCCAAGCGCTACCTGTGCGCGGTCGAGCCGGAATACTTCGGCCGGCTCTCCGAGGCCTCCGTGTACACGCTCAAGGTGCAGGGCGGTCCGATGTCCCCGGCCGAGGTGACCGCGTACGAGGCCAACCCGTACTCGGCGGACGGCGTCGCGGTGCGCCGCTGGGACGACGAGGGCAAGGACCCGAAGGCCTCGGCCCCCGACTTCGCACACTTCCGGCCGCTGCTCGCGTCCCTGCTGCGGGCGGCCTGAGCGGGCGGCGCGAGCGGGCTGCGGGTCTCCGGTGCGGGGCGGGCGCCGGGCGTCCGGGGCGGGGCGGACGCCGGGGCGCCCGGTCTGCTCTCCGTGCGGGGCTCCTGCCGCACCCGCCAGCCGGGGTTGAGTGGGAGGCGGGAGGCGGGACGCGGGAGAACAGAACCTGATGCTCACCCACACGACGGCCCCGAGGACGCGACAGCAGCGCGTCCCGTCCACGGCCTCCCATCTCGCCCACCACCTGCGCAACCGGCGACCGAGTCCGCGCATCCCCCACCAGGTCACTCACACGCCGTCAACGAGCATGAATCCAAAGCGTTTCGATGGGGTCGGCTGTGCAGTACTCGTAGGCCGTTGGCGTTGCCGCCGGGTACCGGGTCGGTGGTGAGGAAGCGGCCGGTGGTGGGGTTGTAGGGGCGGACGCCCATGAGGGTGAGGCCGGTGGGGGTTTCGGTGGAGCGTTGTTTGGCGCCGAGCCATCCGTAGCGTGTGCGGGTGGTGTCGGGGAGGGGGTTGCCGTATTCGTCGTTCTGAGTGTGAAGAGGAGTTATACCCCACCAAGGTTGCCAAGATCGGACGGCTGAGTGTGATATCCGGCCATGGCCTGATCTAGTTGCTTGTGCGGTGGTCACCTTCAGCGATCCGTGCGGGGTCGGCAAACGGTGGTGGACTGGTGATTTCCTTCGGGGTCGGACCTGCTGCGAACGATCTGGGCCGGTCGTTCACTGCTGACGGTGGTCCGGACGCGGGCGCAGGACGCGCCGCGTCAGCCCTCGTCCGCCGGGCCCCGGGCCAGCGAGCCGGACGCGGCCGAGCTGTGGGCGGTGAAGGCCACGGTGTCCGGGAGGTACCGGTCCTCGGACCATTCGATCGGCGTGCCTGCCGGATCCGTGCCGACCCGCCGCTCACGCAGCAGCGCGTCGCCGGTCCGGCAGCCGAGCAGACGCGCGTCCTCCGCGTCGGCCCGGCACAGGTCGATGGTGTGCTGGACGTCCGCGAACAGCACACCCCGCTCCTCCAGCGCCACGGTGTACGACACCGTGTCCGGCGGCAGTTCGACGACCAACTCGCCGACGGCCGGGGGATATACGGTCCGCTCCACCATCGCGGGGCGCCCCGACAGCGTGCGCAGCCGACGCACCCGGCAGACGTCGGCGCCCTCCGGCAGGCGCAGCCGCGTGCGCTCGGTCTCGTCGGCCGGTCCGGTGTCGACGGCGACGATCCGGCCGCCGGGCTCCTCGTCCATCGAGCGCGCCCAGCGGGTGAAGCTGAGCAGTTCGCCGAAGCTCTGCGGCCGGGACGTACCGATCACGACCCGCCGGGTGCCGCGCCGCGAGGCGACCAGTCCTTCGGAGCGCAGGAGGGCCATCGCCTGGCGGACCGTGCCCCGCGAGACGCCGTACTCCTCGGCAAGCTCGCCCTCGGCCGGCAGCCGCCCGCCGGACCCGTACCGTCCCTCGCCGATCTGCCGGCCCAGGTCCGCCGCCACCTTCCGGTACAGCGCCTGGCCCTTCGCCGCGCGTTCTCCTGCCCCGGCCGCGCCGTCCGTCACCGCGTCTTTCCCCGTCCTGCCCTGCCGCGGCCTGGTCTCGGCCGTTCGGCGGATATGTCCTGACCAGGGAGCCTAACCGGGTTCGCGGTACTCCCAGCACCCCGTCGCCGGACCGCGCCGTTCAGCTGTCGCGCCCGGAGCCCGCGTGACGCTCGCCCCATACGCGCAGCTCGGTGAGGACGGGGAAGAGGTCCCGGCCGGTGTCCGTGACCAGGTACTCGTCACGCGGCGGGCGGTCGGAGTACTGGCGGCGCTCGATGATCCCCGCCTCTTCCAGTTCGCGCAGCCGCAGCGCGAGGGTCTCGCGCGGGGCGCCGGTGTTGGCCTGGATGTCCTTGAACCGGTGGACGCCGAAGGCCAGCTCACGGACCACGAGCAGACTCCAGCGCTTCCCCACGACCTCCAGCGCGTCGGCTATGGGGCAGTCCCGGGGGGTCACCGGCCAGTCGATTCGTATTTCTGACTCACCCTGCTACGGTAACGCGTGCCGGTGGATTCGAAAATCGAACCAACCCCCAGACGTTTCCCCCTCGACGTAAGCCGGGCGATCGGCGAGCGACGCGCGCGCCACCGCTTCCGCCGCACCACCCAGTCAGGAGACCGACATGTCGTCCGTGCTCATCACCGGCGCTTCCCGGGGTATCGGCCGGGCCACCGCGATCGAACTCGCCGCGCGCGGCCACCGGGTCATCGCCACCGCCCGCCGCCCCGAAGACCTCGCCGACCTCCCCGTCGATCAGCGCCTGCGCCTCGACGTCACCGATCAGGAGAGCGTCGACGCCGCCCTCCGCGACGCCGGAGAGGTCGACGTACTCGTCAGCAACGCCGGCGCGACGGTCCGCGGCCCCATGGAGAACGTGCCCGTCTCCGAAGTCGAAGCACTCTTCCAGCTCAACACCCTCGGCCCGCTGCGAGTGGTGCAGGGCCTGCTGCCCACGATGCGCGAACGCGGCGCGGGCCGAATGGTGTTCGTCTCCAGCGTTCAGGGACGGCTCGTGGTGCCGATCATCGGCCCCTACTCCGCCAGCAAGTGGGCGCTGGAGGCGTTCGCCGAGACACTGGCCGTCGAGGCGGGCCACTTCGGCGTCAAGGTGAGCATCCTCCAGCCGGGCGCCGTCTCCTCCGGCGGCGCCGAGCGCGCCAAGTCCTTCTTCGCGGAGAACGATCCCTACGCTCCCCTGCTCCAGCAATTCGCGGCTCTGCGCGGCACGTCCATCTTCGAGACCATCACCCCGGAGGACGTGGCCACCGCGGTCGCCGACACGATCGAACAGCCCGATCCCCCGCTGCGCGTCCCGGTGGGCGCGCCCGCCAGAACCGCCCTGGAAGCGCGTAAGACGGCACCGGAGGAAGCCCCCTTCGTACCGGTCACGCTCGACTGGTAGCCGCGCGGGCGGCACTCAACTCGGCTGCTCTCCGACGAAGTTGCTTCTCGCACGGACTTCGGAGTGGAGAGCGGCGAAGACGGCGAGAACGACGCCGACCACCACCAGCCCCAGCACGGCGGGGTTGACGAAGTCCGGTAAGGCTGCGGCATACGAACCACCGTCCGTGACACGGCAGTTCAGGTGCAGCGGCAGGTAGGAAACATCGACGCCGACGATGTGCGCCGCCTGCGCCGAAGGCACTGCGGCCTTGCACGCCTGGTCCGTCATCGTCTCGTCCCGCACGAGATGCAGGGCGCCCCAGACGTACACCAGAACCGCCGCCGCGACGGCGATCGCGGCCCCCGCGCGCAGGCGGACACCAAGGTCCGAGCGCCGGATGCCGTGCCGGGCCAGCACGGTGCAGCCGTACACGGCCAGCGCCACCGCGACGGCGAGGCCGACGAGGACGATCAGCAGGACCGCGACTGCGTTGGACTGGTCATGGCTCATGAGATCTCACTCGTCTCCGACATCCAGTCTCCTGTGTTGGTGTAGATGGGGGTGCCGGGGTCCGCGGGCAGGCCGTGAACCTTAGGCGCGCCGGGCGTGCACCTCAGGGCGTGCGTGATGGGCAGCACGCGGATGTCGGAGCGTCACGTCAGTGGAAGTCTCCGAACGGATAGATGTCCTTGACCACCGTCAGGCTGACCCTCAGGCTGTCCGGACTACTCGTGGATCCCGACGCCGTGATGTCCGCCTGAGCCGGCCACGTAGTGCCCGGGAAGACGTTGGCGGCCTTCTCGGTCACCGAAAGTGGGGACCTCTGATCGCCGCCTGACACCGTGACGGTGACGGTGTATGCGACGCGCTGGTCACCGGCGTTGTGCATGGTGAGCGGTACGTAGAGCCGTCCCGACTCCAGGCGTGGTGCGTACGCGACGACTTCACCGCCCTCCGCCGTGGCCGTGGTTTTCCCGAAGCCGTAGTCCCCGGGCTCAGGAATCCCGGTGTTTTTCGGGCCGACGGGATCCCCGCTGGGAGCCGCCGCCGCACGCTGGGCGGCGGCCTCGCGTGCTGCCTTGCTGAGGCCGCCGTCAGTGCCCGACGGGTCGGGAGTCGTCGATTCAGCAGGCATCTCCTGCTGCCCGGCGGCGGTTGCCAACCGCGGTGTGGATGAACTGTCGGTGTGCTGCGCTCCCTGGTTGCCACAGCCCGTCAAGGCAAGGGCCGCCAGGGAAAGAGGCGTTGCCAGCATCGCCGCCGACAGGAAGCGTGCGGAGACCGGGCCTCTGCCGGACCGTTTCTCAGCCACAGGGGAACACGTATTCCGACTTGTAGTCGATGTACAAGCTGCTGGAGCTCGACCCCATCTTCGCGGTCACGGGCGCACAGGCGAAGCTGGAGACGTACACCGGACCGGCGTAGGAGCTGAAGTTCCCGGAATCCGTATCGCAGTTGGTCCCGAGCGCCTGGCACACGCTCAGGTACATGTACTGCGCCTTCCCGGCGTTGTTGTCCAGGATCGCGCAGCCCTTCCCGCCGTTCTCGTAGGCGAAGAGGGTTCCCCACCGCATGCTCGGGTCCGTACCGAGAGGCAGCGGAATTCCCTTACTCAGCGTGTATCCGGCTCCGCACACGGTGGCCGCGGCCGCTGCGGCCGCAGGATCGTCCTGGACGAGGGCTCGGGTGGTCGAGTCGGCCTTCGCCGAAACCCGGACGGCAGGCTGGTCAACGGCCACCGCCTCTGGCGCGGCCACCACAGCGGTGGCCAGCATCGCGGCGGCGGTGACGGCACGCAGAATTGTTCTGGATGTCAGCATGTGTGGTGCGTACTCCCCCGTGGGACAACAAGTGGATCTGCAACGAGTCGTGAGCGGCCCCCGCCGCCCTCGCTACAGACTTCTGAACGGACTTCTGATCCGCCGATGGCGGCACGATCTGCTTCAAGGCGCGCAGCGTTAGAAACGAGGCACACACGAAGAGTCGGTCGAATCGTCTGGATCGCGAACGTCAACGTAGCGGCGGCGCCGATCTTTCAGGAAGGCTTTAAAGGGGCCTCATCTGCGCATGGCTAAAAACCGCTGCTAACCGGAACCCATGATCGCGTCATGATGCGACCAAGAAGCTCAATGGAATTCGTCTTCGGCAGGAGAAGCGGAGCAGAGCACGCTCATAGAGAACGGCCAGATGCGGATACCTGACAATCCCCAAACGCGTCCTGGGCCGTCCGCGCCGCCGCCGCGGGTCAGTTCGGTTCGGTGGGAGAGGTCAGGTCGCTGGGGTCGGTGTTGGCACCGCACAGGATGACGGCGATCTTCTCCCCGTCGGCCGGACGGTAGTGCCGGCTCAGCGTGCCAGGGCCTGGCTGTACGTCGTGGTCGGTGGTGCGACGGGGCGACGAGGCGAGGGCGGCGAGTGCCGTGGCGGCGCCGTGTTCGACGGCGATACGGCGGTGGTCCCACAGCGCCCGGCGTGCGGCGGCGATCTCATCGTCCGGGACGAGCACGGAGTGCACGCGCTCGTGCTGCGCGGCGGTGAGCGCCATGCGCGAGGCCCGGCGAGCGCCGAGGGAGTCGGAGGCGATCGAGTCGACCGTGACGTCCACAGGGTGCCCGGCCTCGACGGCCGCGTTGAGCGCGCGGCAGTTCTCGGGCTCGACGGCGACGGTCCGCACGCCATGGTGCTGGGCGGCGGTGGCGACACCGGCGAACAGTCCGCCTCCGCCGACCGCGACGACGACCGTGTCGAGGCCGGGGATCTGCTGCCGGATCTCCTCAAGCAGCGTGCCGGCCCCGGCGGCGATCAGTGGGTTGTCGTAGGCGTGCGAGGCGAGCGCGCCGGTCGCGCTGACGAACTCCTCGCAGGCGGCGAGAGCTTCGGCGTACTCGTCACCGACCAGCCGTACGTCGGCCCCGTACGAACGCAGCTTGGCGACCTTCACCGCAGGAGCCGTCGCGGGCAGGAACACGGTCGCGGTCACACCCTCCTGACGAGCGGCCCAGGCACACGCGAGCCCGGCGTTGCCGCCGGAGGCGATGGTGACGCCCGCTTCGGGCAGGGTCCCGGCGTCGCGGTGAGCCTGCAGGAAGTTCTGCGCGCCGCGCGCCTTGAAGCTGCCGGTGTGCTGCATGTACTCCAGAGCGACCCACACCTCGCAGGGTCGGGACGCACGCTCGTCCAGCGGGTCACGGTAGGCGGTACGAATGGCACCGGAATCGAGCGGCGCCACGGTAACGGGCCGAATCCGCCCGGCGATCCGGTCCGCGGCGGCTTTGACGTCACCGTAGGTCAGTTCGCGCACGTGCTGCTCCTACCAAGAGAGGGCCATGACCAGCCAACCAGCCTACCGAGGGCGCTGAACGCGAGAAAGAACTCGGGCCGCCGCTGTGCGGGGCTGGGCCGGACGGCGTGGAAGCGCGCGGGATTGAACAGGGAGTATCTCCGACGGTGCCGTGCTGGCATCCCTCGACGGTGACCGGCTAAGCGTGAAGGCGCCTGATGCCGGACTCGCAGCGCTCAGACCTTGATGATGCGGATCCGATCGCCACACAACATGGACAGGTCCTCGGGATCCGAGGTGAGTACCACCACCGGCGGCTGGGCCCGCAGAGCCGTGGCTGCCACAACGGCATCGATGGCGTATTTGTGCCCATGCAGGCCTGCATCGGCAAGCAGCGTCATCGCCGATCTTCCGATCTCGTCGCTGACAGGTTCGACGGTGATCCGGGAAATGGCCCACTTGAATCGGGGGACGTTCACGCGCTGATGATGTGCCTCGATGAGAGTGAGGATGCTGGCCACCACCCGCATGTCCTCCTCCTCTGCCCCACGGATCACGGCCATGACCTGCCGGTCACTGGCCACGACCTTGGACAGCCCCTCACTGTCCAGCACCAGCGTCCCCGACTGGCCCATCAGGCCGCGTTCCCGACACTGTCCGCGTCCCCTCGCAGCAGCGCCCGCGCCGCATCGACCTCGGCACGGCTGAAGGAGCCGTGCTCGGCTTCATGCTCGGCGGTCAGCTCGGCAAGGTTGTCCTGCTCGATCTGCCGCTGCACCGCCGCGTCCACATACGCGGAAAACCCCCGTTTGCCGACGCGGGCGCGCACAGCGGCGATGTTGCCTGCGTGGAGGCTGACGGAGACGTTGGCGGTGGGGCCTTCGCCCACGGCGTAGGTGCTGTCGTCGCTCATGCCACCAATCTAATACATGAAATATTAGTTGGCGCCAAGCCTTGGATCCGAATCGCACATTCAGTGGAATCTGCCAACGGGGGCTCCCCCTATCGCCCCGGAACAGAGCACAGGCGCGGCTCACAGGACTGCACAGCAGAACCCTCACCTCGGTCAAGGACGATGCCGACCGCCGCGACCATCGCGCCGGACCTGAGCCTCCACCTGTACACCGTTACCTTCTGCGCGCAGAGCGCTTCGAGCTGGCGGAAAAAGCATTCGCTCGATTGCGGTGGCGCTTGTGCTTGTACGCGTCCATCCGGCGCTTGTGGTCCGCCGTGAACGCGTCGCGCGCCGCCTTCTCGCCCGACGTGAACGCCGTGTCGACCTTCTTGTCCAGGCCCGACAGCGTCGCCTCGACGTCCTTCTTCGTGCCGTCGTGGACTTTCTGGAGCTTCGCCGTGACCTCGGCGCGCTTCTTCTCGTCCTTGCTCTTGGTGTCGCCCTTGCCGCCGTCCACCTGTTTGCCGGCCGCGCCACGGGTCGCGGTCAGGGCCGCCATCGCCTGCGTGCCCGACGCCGCCGCGTGGGCCTTCGCCTCGGAGAGCTGCTGGTTTTCCGCCGCCCTGCCCTTGGCCGCGCCTTCGCCGCGTCCGCCTCCGCCGTCTTCTTCGCGGACAGCGCCTGGTTGAACTCGGGCTCGTTGCCCTTCGCCAGCTGGTCCTCGGTGACGTCCGCGTCCGCCGTCGCCTGGTCGTTCTGCTTCGGGCCCTGCGAGAAGTCGGTCACCGCCGCGGGCTGCTTCTCCGGGATCGCGTCGGCGGCGGACGGAGCGCCCGGATTGGCCGGAGGATGGTCCGGCGTCATGGGCGTGACCTGTTTGTCCTTGGCCGCCGACGTGTCCGGCGGGGCCTTGGTCGCGGTGTCGATGTCCTTGGCCGAGGACTCCTTGCCGTCGGTGACCTTGCCGTCGACCTCCGCCTTGACCCGCTCCGCCTTGCCGGACTTGGAGAACTTGTCGACCTCGTCGAGGTTCTTCGGCGCCTGCGCGTCGATCGCCTTGTTCACCGCGCCGATGAACGCCGCTTTGTCGAACGTGCCGGGCTTCGCCGCGTTCATCTTCTCGGCGTTCGCCGCCTTGCCCTGGGTTTCCTTGTCGTCCGGCGGCGCGACCGCCGCGTCCTGCGACGCCTTCGCCTCACTCGTCGCGGGCACGTGGACAGCGATGTGGGTCTTCTTCGCCGCCACATCGGCCTTGACCTTGCGGAAACCGGGCGCCTGAGCCGGCGACGGCTTCACCGGTGCGGTGTAGCGCTGGGCCACCAGACGGGACACCGCCGCGTTGCCCGCCGCGCCCTGGAGGCGTTGGACGCTCTGCCGACTCAGGCGGCGGATCTGCGGGACGGGGGCGAGTGTGCGATCAGGGGACGGCGAACTGTGTTGAGTGGAAACGGCGGTTGGTGAGTGGTGCGATCGGTCGCTGTCGGGGGACTTCTCCGGCGCGGCCTTCACCGCATCACCCCCGTCGCCCGTTCACCCGGCCTCGGCGCCCGACATACGTTTCCTGTCATGCGGATCGCTCAAGGTCGTGTTCTGCTGGCTTTCAGTAGGAGGACGTACGTGTCGGGCGACTCCTGCGGCCGCGCAGGCCCCACCGCCCGTCCGCAGCTGCGCTTGCCTGAAGGGCGTACCCGGCTGGGACGCCTGCCCACGGCCCAATCGTCACAGCATGTTGACCGGCCCATGACACGGGCAACGCTCCGAGGCGTGCGGACGGGGGCCCTATTCGCTCAGGAGGCGAAAGCGATGGAAGAGGACAAGCCAGACGGTGGCGGCTCCACCGCTGAGGGAGCGCGAGCGCGAGGAAGCGGGAAAGCGCCCGAGAAACCGTCGGATCTGCCCAAGGGCTCCTCGCGCGGGATATTGAAACGCACGATCAAGGAGTACAAGGCCGACAACCTGGCCGACGGGGCGGCGGCACTCACCTACTACGGGGTACTCGCGATCTTTCCCGCACTGCTGGCTCTCGTCTCGATCGTGGGACTCCTGGGCAAGTCGACCGCCAAGTCGCTGACCAGCAACATCACCAGCGTCGCGCCCGGGGCGGTCCGCAGCATCCTGACCGGCATCGTGGCTCAGGTGCAGAACAGCGGCGGCAAGGCGGTGATCGCCCTGATCATCGGTGTGGTGATCGCGCTGTGGTCCGCGTCGGGCTACGTGGCGGCCTTCATGCGGGCTGCCAACACTGTCTACGACATCGGCGAAGGGCGTCCCGTCTGGAAGGCCCTGCCCACCCGGTTCGCGATCACCGTCTTCGTCGTCATCATGCTCGCCGCGATATCGGTGGGCATCGTCTTCACCGGCGGGCTGGCCCGCAAGACAGGCAGTGTGCTGGGCTTGGGCGACACCGCGGTCACCGTCTGGAACTACGCCAAATGGCCCGTCATGGTCATTCTGTTCGCGTTGGTCGTCGCCGTGTTGCACTGGGCGGCCCCGAACGTCAAGCACGGCTTCGCCTGGGTCACCCGCGGCAGCTTGCTGACCATCGTGATCTGGCTCGTCGCGTCCGCCCTCTTCGCCGTGTACGTCGCGAACTTCAGCAGCTACAACAAGACCTACGGCACCTTCGCCGCGATCATCATCTTCCTCATCTGGCTCTGGATCTCCAACATCGCCCTGCTGCTGGGACTGGAATTCAGTGCGGAATCCGAGCGTGCCCGCGCTCTCCAAGCCGGTCACCCTTCCGGCCAGGAGCCCTACGTCGAGCCTCGCGACAGCCGCAATCTCTGACGGCCCGCTCGCAGCGGTGTTGTCTGCGGTTCGCCGTCGGTCCGGAGAGCGCCCAGGCCCGCTGCCCTGCGGTGCCGACGGTGGCCGGCCCGCACCCCGTTCGCGCCATTTCCGAGTCGGCCCCGCCAGGCACATCGGCGACGCGCCTGGCGACAGGGTCAGTCGTTTGAGACGATTCCGAAGGGGCTACGCAGCTCCTTCGGTAGCGGCCGGTCAGGGCAAGGCCCCGCTCTCGCGCCCCGAAGGGCCGTTGTGATTTCGCTGGTAAGCGGACCGTCCTGAGGCCGACCGCACCGGCGGGCCCATCTCCCGAGCCCGAAACCCCCGCCCGCGAGGAACCGCGGAGCACCGCTATCGCGTTTCGCCCGGGAGGCCCTTGTGGCGCAGGCGGTGGAGGGCGGCGATCGCTTGGAGTTGGCGGTGTTCGTACGGGGTGCCCTGGCGTACGGAGGCCCAACGGCTCTGCCACGTAAGCCCGGTGGGGCGTGACAGGTGCACCAGCGGTCCGACGAAGTCGTCCACCACGCCCACCATGTCGTACGAACGGTCGTAGACCACCATCCCCACGCACAGTCCGGCAGGGCCGGGCCGGGGCTTCACAGCCGGTCCTGTCTGCTCAGCCGGTTACGTTCGGCCAGGCGCGCGCTCAGCGCCTCTGCGGCGGACTGCGGTTTCGGGTCCGGGTCCGGGGCGGGGGCCGACTGCGGTTTCGGGCCCGAGCCCGGGTCCGGCGCCTGTTTCGCGTCCGGACACTTCTCGCTTCCGCACTCGCACGGTGGCCACCGCAGCGCCGACCCCGGCACCAGGTCCGCGCCGTCCGCGCCCGGCGCGTCCTTCGGAACGATGAGCACACCGTTCCGGCCGAACTTCTCCGTCAGCCGCGCCAGCGACCGCCGCGCCTCGCTCCTGCTCATTCCGCCAACCCTTTCAACCCGCGAAGTACCCGCGCCAACAGTTCCTCGGTGACCGGCATGTAGCGCCCGGGCGCCACGGCAGGCGCTATGCGGAGCAGTCCCCAGCCGTGGACCGTGACCCCACGCCCGGCCATGCCGCCCGGCACCGTTGTTTCGAGGACTCGTTCGCACATTCGAGGGCTGCGCCTTCCGTCATCGGTTGATCACCGTCTGTGCATCAAGCATCGGCTTTCGCGGCTACGCTTAATAGAGCTGGGGGGTTTCCAACGCCGCTGGAAAGTCAAGGGGTTGAACATATGAGCGAGCCCGCAACCAAGCACTTTCAGCCGGAGGAACCGCGCGACGGTCTGGCTTACTTCGGATCTGAGGTGCGGTTCGCTCGGCAGCACAAGGGCGCGACACAGCTGGAGCTGGCCGAGGCGACGACGTACAAGACGCCGTACGTCTCCAAGGTCGAGAACGGGCAACAGCTGGGGTCGGAGCTGTTCGCCGAGCGATGTGATCTGTTCTTCGCCACGTCAGGCTATTTCGCACGGCTGCGGCGACGGGTGAGTCGACGCGGCTATCCAGACTGGTTTGAGCCGTACGTGAGGCTCGAACAGCGCGCCTCAATGATCCTCGCCTACAGCTCCAACCTCATCATGGGCATACTGCAAACAGAGGCCTACGCACACGCGGTCTTCCGGCGCGGTCACCCGCGCGACGAGCTGGACGTGACCGCCGAGAAGGTTGCTCGCCGGTTGCGGCGACGCCAAGTGCTGGAAGGTGAGAAACCTCCCCTGCTGTGGGTCGTCCTGGATGAGTCGTGCCTACGGCGCATGGTGGGAAGCCCAGCCGTGATGGCCGCGCAGACGGCTCACCTGATCAAGGAAGCGGAGTCGCCGCACATCACCATCCAGGTGCTGCCGTTCGGGTCGGGCGCCCCCTCGTCCAACACGGCGTTCATCCTGCTCAGGTTCGATGAGGACGAGCCGGACATCCTCTACCTGGAGAACCCCATTTCTGGTCAAGTCATCGACTCCGCAGGGACTGTGGCGGATATGAATGTGGCCTACGATCGGCTACGCGCCGACGCTCTCTCTCCGGAAGCGTCATTGGACCTGATGCGTAAGGTGATGGAGGAATGGAATCCATGAGTCAACCCGAGATCTCGCGCGCAGAGTGGGTCAAGTCGAGTTACAGCGGTTCCAACGAGGGTGAGTGCGTCGAGTTCAGCCGCACCTTCGCCGCCACCGGCGTCATCCCCGTACGCGACAGCAAGCTCCCCACCGGCCCCATCCTGACCCTCACCCCGGCCGCCTGGGCCGGACTCGTCACCTTCGCCGCCGACCACGCCGACGAGCGATAGGGCGCGGGCAGAACCTATGAGCGCGCTCAGCGTCGACCGCGCAGTGTGGGAGAAGTCCAGCTACTCCAGCGGTGACGGCGGCCAGTGCGTCGAGTTCAGCCGCTCGCTCGCCGCCACCGGCATCGTCCCCGTACGCGACAGCAAGCTCCCCACCGGCCCCATCCTGACCCTTACCCCGGCCGCCTGGGCCGGACTCGTCGCCCTCGCCGCCGGCCAGGCCGACGAGCGATAGGGCGCCCCAGAGTCGCCCCGTCCGTCCCGCCTCGCGGACGGCCGGGGCGACTGCCATGTTGCGGCGGTTGCAATGTCCGAGGTGCGTCTTAGCATGGCGTTATGAGCGATAAGGACCAGATCATCGCGGAATTCCGGGAAAATGGCGGGGTCGTCGGCGGTCACTTCGAGGGCAAGCACCTGCTGCTGCTCCACACCCTCGGCAAGGCCACGGGCCGGGAGTACGTCAACCCGCTCGTGTACGCGACCGAGGACGCCACCTTCATCGTGAGCGCGTCCAACAGAGGGGCGGAGAAGGAACCGTTGCTCGTGGCAAACGTCGAGGCCGCCGACGAGGTGACCATCGAGGTCGCCGAGCGCACGCTCAAGGCCAAGCCGACCGTGTGGCGCGACGGGCCAGAGCGGGATCGGCTGTACTCGGTGCTGACGGAGTACTGGCCCGAATTCCACGAGTACGAGAAGCACACGGACCGCACGTTCCCGGTGATCCAGTTGGACGCCATCGACACCCACTGAGGCGCCGGGGACGCAGGTGCGGCCCGGGGTCACTTCTTCTTGCGCACGCCCTTGAAGCCGAAGAACAGCACCGCCGCGCCCAGCAGCACCAACGCGCCCAGCGACATGCTGCCCTTGTCCGGGCCGTCGTCCGCGCCGGAGCCGCCCGAACTGCCGTTGCCGCCGGTCCCGTTGCCCGCCGTGCTCCCGTCGCCGCTTCCGCCGGACATCGAACCCCCCTTGCCGTCCGATGAGTTGTCGCTTCCGGCGGGCCGATCCACGTTCACCCGCTTCACATCGCTCTGCGCGCCCTCCGAGCCGAACATCAGCGCGCTGCCGTCCGCCGTGTACGTGACCGACTCGGCCTGGCCCTGAAACGGCGCGCTCACCGCGAAGTCCGCGCCCAGCCGGCCGTTCTTCCACGCGTAGCCGCGCGCGCTGAAGTACGAGCGCAGGACGAGCTGACCGCCGTCCGGCGAGAACGCGCCGTCCGTCACCCACGGGACCTCGCCGATGCGCCGGAAGATGTTCGTGCCGCTCACGCTGAGCGTCGCGGGGCCCTCGTACAGGCCGCCGCCCTTCTCGTTCTTCGAGGCGATGTACACCCTGCCGGTCTTGGGGTGGACCATCAGCGACTCGGCGTTGCGCGGGCCGTCCGCGTACTTCACGACGTACTGCGTCGCCCGCACCGTCGCGTCCCGGAGCTGCTTGGGCTCGGGGAAGCGGTAGATCCAGACGTGGTCCCAGGCTCCGTCGAAGTTGTCGCCGATGTCGCCGACGTACAGGTCACCGTCCGGCCCGAGGGATATCGCCTCCACATCGCGCGGTTCGCCGATGCCGCTCATGGTGATCGTCGCGACGGTCTCGCCGGTCCTGGAGTCCACGGCGAAGACGTACGGGCCGTCGTCGCTGTCGTTGTGCGTCCAATAGATGCCCGGGTGGATACGGCTGGCGGCCAGGCCGCTGGACTCGGTGATGCGCGGGTCCTTGATGGTGAAGCTCTGGTCGGGCTTGCCGCCGTCGGCCGCCGCCTCGGCCACGGCGGCGGGCGAGGCGAGCGCGAGCAGGACGGCCGCGAGGATGCCGTAGAGCCGCGGACCAGGGTGACACGGGAGCGGACGCATGCCCCTAAGCCTGCCATCCGGCCGCGCGGCACGCGGGCCGGTCCTTCAGGGTCACACCTCGACGCGTAGCTCGCGCGGGCCTCTGATCACGTATCCCGGATTCCACTCGGGCTCCGCGGTCAGTCGCAGTCCGGGCGCGCGGCGCAGCAACGCACCGAAGGAGGCGGCCAGTTCGAGCCGGGCCAGCGGTGCGCCCAGGCAGTAGTGGATGCCCGCGCCGAAGGTGAGGTGTGCGTTGTCCGTGCGTGCCAGATCGAGGGTGTCGGGGTGCTCGAAGCGGGCCGGGTCGCGGTTGGCGGAGCCGAAGAGGAGGGCCACCTCGCTGCCGCGCGGGATGACCGTACCGCCGACCTCGATGTCGTCCAGGACCCAGCGCTCGAACATCTGGAGCGGAGTGTCGAAGCGCATCAACTCCTCGACTGCGGTGGTCAGGAGCGTCTCGCGCTCGGCGCGCAGGGTGGCGAGCTGTTCGGGGTGGCGGAAGAGGGTCAGCCAGCCGTTGGAGGTCGTGTTGACGGTGGCTTCGTGGCCGGCGTTGAGCAGCAGCACGCAGGTGGAGATCATTTCCTGCTCGGTCAGCCGCTGGTCCTCCTCGTCGTGCGCGCTTATCAGCGCGCTGATCAGGTCGTCGCCGAGGGCGCCGCGCCGTTCCGCAATCAGCCCGCGCAGATAGGCGGAGAACTCCTCCGACGCCCGCACCGCCCGTCGCGCCGTCTCCTCGCCGGGGTTCAGCTCGAACATCCCGACGATCGCCGACGACCACGGCCGCAGCAGCGCGCGGTCCGCCTCCGGGACGCCCAGCATCTCGGCGATCACGGCAACAGGCAGCGGCTCGGCCACCTCCGCGACCAGGTCACCGCCTCCGGCCGCGACGAAACGTGCGGCCAGCTCCTCCGCGAGCCGGGTGACGGTGGGAGCCAGCCGCTCGACGGTACGGGGCGTGAACGCCATGGAGATCAGCCGGCGGATCCGGGTGTGGTCGGGGGCCTCCAGGTCGAGCAGGCCGTTGCCGTTGAGCGTGTGGAACGGCTCGTGCTCGGGCGGCGGCGCCTGGCGGCCGAACTCCTCGTGGCTGAAGCGGTGCAGGTACGTGCGGCCGAGGCGGCGGTCGCGCAGGAGCGTGCTCACATCGGCGTGGTGCGGGATGAGCCACTGGTCGGAGCGCGCGAAATACAGCGCGCGGCCCTGGGCGCGCAGCTCGGCGTAGGCCGGGTACGGGTCGGCCACGAAGGCGGGCCGCCACGGGTCGAAGGAGGCGGCGGAGGGGACCGGCGTGGACGGGAGCGGCGTGGAGGGCACGGGCGCGGGGCTCATGGAAGCGAGGTTAACGGGCGCCGGAGGCTGTGCGCAGGTACGGGGCATGGGGCGGGCGTACGTACGGGGCGTACGCCCGCCCCGCGCCCCACCGGTCGGGTGCGCCGGCCGGTGGGACGTGGGTCGGGCGGGCCTCAGGGGCGCGGCCCGACCACCGTTCCCGAGGACGTGTCCGTCACGGTGATGGCGGTCATGGGACAGGAGTCGGCGGCGTCGAGCAGCACCTCCGACGGTTCGGCCTCGGCCTGGCCCGGCACGACGTTCGCCGTGGCGCTTTCGAGCGCGAAGCGCTGGGGCGCGAGGGCGGCGCACATGCCGGAGCCGATGCAGGCGCTGTCGTCCACTTCGAGGTGCCAGGTCGTACCGGCGGGGCCGGTGGTTTCGGCGGTCATCTCGTTCACCACCCGACGATCATCTTGCGCGGGGCCCGGACGAGCATCTGTTCTTTCCACTCGACGTCCCCGGCGATGTGCAGCTCGGGCATCTTCGTCACCAGCGCGTGCAGCGCCTCGTGGAGTTCGAGCCTGGCCAGCTGCGCGCCCAGGCAGTGGTGCACGCCGTGGCCGAAGCCGAGATGCTGGTTGCTGGTGCGGTCGAGGCGTACCTCGTTCGGCGCGTCGAAGCGGCGCGGGTCGCGGTTGGCGGCGCCGGTGGCGACGAGCACGGGCTCGCCCTTGCGGATGAGCACGCCGCCGACCTCGATGTCCTCGGTGGCGTAACGGGCGAACCCGCCGCCCACGCCCAGCGGGACGAACCGCATCAGCTCCTCGACCGCACTGGGGACCAGCTCGGGTTCGGCGACCAACCTGGCCCATTCCTCGGGGTGTTCGAGCAGGACGTGGACGAAGTTGGGGATCTGCGAGGCGGTGGTCTCGTGTCCGGCGACGAGGATGGTGACGCACAGGTTGACGAGTTCGGGCTCGGTGAGCCTGTCCTTGACGTCCCTGGCCTCGATCAGCGCCGACATCAGGTCGTCTTCCGGCTGTGCGCGGCGTACGGCGATGTGCTCCGCGATGTACGCGCGCAGGGCCTCGATACCGGCCTGCTGCTCCTCGACGGTGAGCGATGTCGTGGAGAGCAGCGCGTCGCTCCACACCCGGAACTTGGGCCGGTCGGCGGCCGGTACGCCGAGGAGTTCGCAGATGACGGCGACCGGGAGCGGCAGCGCGAACTCCTCGACCAGGTCGGCCGTTCCACCCCGCTCGATCAGCCCGTCGAGCAGATCCCCGGTCAACTGCCGGACCCACGGGCGCAGTCCCTCCACCTGGTGCTTGGTGAAGGCGCGGGAGACCAGCGTGCGCAGCCGCGTGTGGTGCGGCGGGTCCATGGTGAGGATGCTCTCCCGGGTGGGAGCCGGGCCGCGGCGGGGTTCGTCCCTCTTCAGCCCCTCGGCGCGCGAGAAGCGCATATCGCCGAGCACGAACCGGACGTCGTCGTACCGCGTGGCCAGCCAGGCGGGCTCACCGTACGGGAGTTGGACGCGGATCAGCCCTTCGGCGTCCTGCGCGGCGGTGTACGCCTCGTGCACACCGAGGCCGGACTGATCGTTGAACGGATAGGCGACGGGGGCGGGGGGTGTGGTGCTCGTCAAGGTAACTCCCACTCAACTCATGTGTGTGGTTGGCACTTTGGGACCAGCAGGCATGCAAGCAGGCGCTTACAACGCTAGGCAAGCCCTCAGCCTCGGTCAATACGGCCGACGGCGGAGGCGGGCGCTACGGTGTGCGCGGGAGGGAAACATGGCCGAAATCCGACAGCCCGGACAACCCGAACAGCCCCAACTGGCCCAAGTGCCACGGGAGCCACGGCGTCGCGACGCGGTGGCGACCCGGCAGGCGCTGCTCGACGCCGCCACGGACCTTTTCGCCGAGCGGGGCTTCGCCCGCACCACCGTGCGGGACATCGCGGAGCGGGCCGGGGCCAACCAGTCGCTGATCTTCCGCTACTTCGGCTCGAAAGCAGCCGTATTCGAGGCGGTAGCGGCGCGTGAGGGGCGTGAACAGCTCGACTGCACGCCCATGGAGAAGCTGCTCGACTCGACGCTCCGCACCATGCTCAAGGACGAGCCGGGACAGCGCCGCGACCACACGACGGTGACCTTCCTGCGCTCCCTCGGCAGCGAGGGCCCCGCGGCCGCCATCGCCGAGCAACTGGGCACCGACTACACCAAAGCGCTCGCCACCCTCACCGACGCGCCCGACGCGACGCTGCGCGCGCAGCTGGTCCTGGCGTGGCTGGTCGGGATCGGTCTCGTCCGCGATGTGAGCCGGATGGAACCGCTGGCGGAGGCGGCGGCGGACGAGGTCTGCGCGCTGGTCCTGGAGGCGGCCAGGACGCTTCTGGAGCGTACGGAGTGATACCCGGCGCGAGTGACAACGAGAGGGAGCCATGGCGACTCTGCACGCGGACGCGACCGACTCCGCGCCCGCCCTGCTGCTGCGCCCGTGGGAGCCGCGGGACCTCGACGCGCTGATAGAGGTGTACCGCGACCCGGTGCTGCGCCAGTGGACCCAGCTGCACGTGACGGACCGGGACGACGGCGCGCGGTGGCTGGAGGAGCAGTGGCGGGGCTGGGCGGCGGGGACGCGGCTCAGTTTCGCGGTGTTCGAGCCCGCGGAGGAACCGGCGGCGGGGCTGACCGAGGGCGGGCTGCCCACGAGCCGACTGGTGGCGAACGTCGCGATCAAGCGGCCCGATCCGACCGAGCCGACGGCAGAAGTCGGCTACTGGACGGCCGCCGCCCGCGGCCGGGGCGTGGCGCCGCGCGCGCTGGAAGCGCTCACGGCGTGGGCGTTCCGGACGCTCGACGGCAGCGGCCCCGACGTCGGTCTCGACCACCTGGAGCTGCTGCATCAGGTGGACAACACCGCTTCGTGCCGGGTCGCGGAGAAGAGCGGTTACGACTTCGAGGCGATACTGCCCGCGTACCCGCCGTCGTACCCCCTTGACGGCCACCTCCACATCAGAAGGAATCCCCGATGACCACGCCGGTGACCGCCCGCCGAGTCGTCCCGAACGTCCGCACCACCGCCACCGGCATGCGGCGCAGCGCGGAGTTCTACGGACTGCTGGGCTTCCAGGAGGTCATGAACCTCGGCTGGATCACCACCCTGGCCTCCCCCACCGCCCCGGAGGCCACCCAAGTCTCCTTCCTGACACACGACTTGACCGCGCCCGTCGTGCCCGATGTGAGCGTGGAGGTGGACGACGTGGACACGGCGTACGCGGCCGTGCTGGAGAGCGGCGCGGAGATCGTGTACCCGCTGCGGGACGAGGAGTGGGGCGTACGCCGCTTCTTCGTGCGCGATCCGGCCGGCCGTGTGGTCAACGTACTGGGCCATCACCGGCCGGCAGGCCCCAGCGCACCGGAAGCGCCGTCAGCCCCCTGAGCATGACGCTCGGGCGCCAGGCGAGTGAGTCCGGATCGGCGGCGAGTGCGATGTCCGGGATCGCGGGACGCGGCGGCCAGCGAGAGCAGGACCGAGTCACCTGCGGGAACGCGGACGCCGCCGATCTCCAGCGGCTCCGACGCGAAGCGGAAAGCGGCGGCGGCGACCGGTCCGTCGTAGCGGAGCACTTCCCCGACGGCCTGCGCGCGGAGGCGGCGCGGCCACTGCCCGAACCCTCACTGAGCGGCGCCCAACTGATCGACGCACTGGGCGAGTTGGGGAGCCGGTAGACCCTCGCGCGGGAGGTGGCGGCGCGGGAGGTGGCGGCGCTGCGGCCCCTACTCGTGACGTGAGGCACGGGTGCGCGGCAGCAGAGCGGCCACGAACACCAGCCAGACGACACCGCCGAAGCGCGCGACCGGCAGCAGGTAGCTGAAGCCGGAAGCCAGCAGGGTGAGCGTGGAGAGCATCCCGGCAGCGGCGAGCACCAGTCCTGTCCAGGTCACCGCACGCGGCAGCAGCCCTGTGAGCAGGCCCGACACGGATATCCCGGCGATGAGCAGCGCGAACATCACCGCGTAGGCAGGGCCGCCGGACAGGAACGACAGGTCGGCCAGCACCCGGGCCAGCGCGGGACCGGAGTCCGCGGGAAGGCGGCCACCGGCCCAGGCGAACATCGCGCTGAAGGTCAGCGCGGCGGCGGCCAGGACTCCGCCGACGAGGGTGATCGCGGAGCCCGGCGCGGTGATGCCCAGCGCCCGCAGCCGCCGGTAGAGCACGGCCGCCGTCACCGCCAGAGGCACCGCGGAGCCGAACAGCAGGAAGGCACCCGCCTTGATCTCGGTGCCGTGCGTCCGTGCGTGATGCAGAACCGCGAGACCCGAGGCGTCCGGGTGCGGGGTGGACCGGTTGACGACGACGGAGACGACCGTCAGAACGGCGAAGGCCAGGACGGGGGCCAGGAGCGGCGGGCCGGACTGCGGTCGGCGCGCGGCGCCCGCGGAACGTTGCGGGGCGGGGGCAGCGGTCATGACTTCTCCTCGATCAGCGATTACGCAAGATAATGATTACAAGTTGGAACGATTGTCAAGCAGCTATGATGTCGCCGTGAGCATGAATCGTGAGGACGGGAAGAAGTCCGGGCACCAGGGCGGCGCCGCCTTCCTGCTGGCTCAGCTCGGAGCACACGCGACCAAGCTGTTCGCGGACCGGATCGCCGGTCTCGACCTGACTCCCCCACAGGCGGGACTGCTGCGCCTGCTGGCCAGGAACCCCGGTTACAGCCAGCGCCAACTCGCTGACGACCTCGGGATGCCGCCCAGTCGTTTCGTCCCGTTCGCCGACCGGCTGGAGGAACGCGGGCTGATCGAGCGCCGCAAGAATCCCAGCGACCGGCGCCTGCACGCACTGCACCTGACCGAACAGGGCGAGAGACTGCTGACCGAGCTGCACAAGGCGGGCGCCGCTCACGAACAGCAGGTCTGCCAGGCGCTCTCCCCGGAGGAGCACCGGCAACTGACCGCGCTGCTCCGGCGCATGGCCGAGCAGCACCAGCTCACCCCGGGGGTGCATCCCGGCTACCGGTCGATCCGGTCAGAACGGCCCGAACGGGGTGAGGCGTAGCCGTCGGCGGACCGGCCTGCCGTGGAAGCCGGCTCCGGCCGTGTCCGGGACGGTCCGGCACGCCGTAAAGCGGGAGAAACGGCGTTGTCGTCCGTGTAGGGTCCCGCAACGCCCAGCCAACACGCCTCACTTGCCGCCCGGAGGACCCGTGGTCCAGCCCGCCGCCGAACCTGCCGTGCCTCGCGATGTGTACCCGCCCGTCGAGCCCTGCGACCACGGCATGCTCGACGTCGGCGACGGCAACCTCGTGTACTGGGAGACCTGCGGAAACCCCGAGGGCAAGCCCGCCCTCGTCGTCCACGGCGGCCCCGGCTCCGGCTGCGACCCCGGCATGCGGCGGTACTTCGCCCCCGAGCGCTACCGCACCGTCCTCTTCGACCAGCGCAACTGTGGCCGCAGCACCCCGCACGCGAGCGACCCGGCCGCCGACATGCGCCACAACACCACCGACCACCTGATCGCCGACATGGAGAAGCTGCGCGTCCAACTCGGCATCGAAAGATGGCTGTTGTACGGCGGTTCCTGGGGCTCGACGCTGATCCTCGCGTACGCGGAGCGGTACCCGGAGCGGGTGTCGGAGATCGTCATCCCGTCGGTCACCATGACCCGCCGTTCCGAGATCGACTGGTTGTACCGAGGCGCCGGGCAGTTCTTCCCCGAGGCGTGGGAACGCTTCCGCGACGGCGTCCCGGAAGCCGAACGCGGCGACGGCCTCCCGGAGCTCCTCGCCGCCTACGCCCGGCTGACGGAGAGCCCCGACCCCGCCGTGCGGGAGCGGGCCACGACCGACTGGTGCGCGTGGGAGGACGCCGTACTCTCCCAGGAGCCGAACGGCTCCGCCCACCCGTACGGCGACCGTCCCTCGGCCGCCCGTCAGGCCTTTGTCAGGATCTGCGCGCACTACTTCTCGCAGGGCGCCTGGCTGGAGGAAGGGGCGCTGCTGCGCGACGCGGGACGGCTGGCGGGCATCCCCGGCGTACTGATCCACGGCCGTTTCGACCTCGGCGGCCCGCTGATCACCGCCTGGGAACTGGCCCGCGCCTGGCCCGACGCCCGCCTGGTGATCGCCGAGGACGCGGGCCACAAGGGCAGTCCGACCGTACGCACGGAGGTGCTGAACGCGCTCGACGCGTTCGCGCGGCGCTGACGACGACCCGGATGTCCAGGGTCCGGATCTCGGTCCCTGACCACACGTCCGGGCCGCATCCTGCTCCGACCGCCGCACACGGGCTTGCCTTGAGCGCACTCGAACGCGTTGGCTTATGCCATGAAATACACGCAGCTCGGACGCACCGGCCTCAAGGTCAGCCGACTCGTCCTCGGGACGATGAACTTCGGTCCCCTGACCAACGAGGCCGACAGTCACACCATCATGGACGCCGCGCTCGACGCGGGCATCAATTTCTTCGACACCGCCAATGTCTACGGCTGGGGCGAGAACAAGGGCCGCACCGAGGAGATCGTCGGCACCTGGTTCGCCAAGGGCGGCGAGCGGCGCGACAAGGTCGTGCTCGCCACCAAGGTCTACGGCAACATGGCCGGCGACGGCGACCCGTGGCCGAACCACGACAAGCTCTCCGCGCTGAACATCCGCCGTGCCGTCGACGCCAGCCTCAAGCGGCTCCAGACGGACTACATCGACCTGTACCAGTTCCACCACATCGACCGCGTCACGCCGGTCGAGGAGATCTGGCAGGCGATCGACACCCTCATCGCGCAGGGCAAGATCCTCTACGCGGGCTCGTCCAACTTCCCCGGCTGGAAGATCGCCCAGACCAACGAGACGGCCCGCCGCCTCGGCTCGTACGGCCTGGTCAGCGAGCAGTGCCTGTACAACCTGGCCGAGCGCCGCGCCGAGATGGAGGTCATCCCGGCCGCGCAGGAGTACGGGCTCGGCGTCATCCCGTGGTCGCCGCTCAACGGTGGCCTGCTCGGCGGCGCGATCCGCAAGGAGCGCGAGGGCTCGGGCGGCGGCGGGCGTTCCGGCGGCCGGCTCGCCGACACGGCGATCCGCGCGCAGATCCAGTCGTACGAGGACCTGCTCGACAAGCACGGCCTTGAGCCGGGCGAAGTCGCGCTGGCCTGGCTGCTCACCCGTCCCGGTGTGACAGGACCGATCACCGGACCGCGCACGATCGAACAGCTGGAGTCCGCGCTGCGCGCGGTCGAGCTGGAGCTGTCGGACGAGGTCCTGGCCGGTCTGGAAGAGATCTTCCCTGGCACGGGCCCCACGCCGGAGGCCTTCGCCTGGTGAGGTGACGTACCGCGCGGCCGTCCCGGCCTGAGTGTCCGGGGTGCCTCGGCTCCTGGCCGAGCGCCCCGGACACTCGGCGAAAAGCCCGGCAGGACAGGGCGGCAGATCAGCGACTAGCCGACCGCGGCCGCCACTGCCACGACGAGAAACATCAGCACAAGCACACCGGCCATGATCCGGTTCCGGGTTTTGGGGTCCACACGTCGAGGTTAACGGTCCGAAACGGCGTGAACGTGCCTGGGGCCGCCCAGCGGGGCGCGCGCGATCACCTCGTAACGCGGCTGCCGGGACGGAACGCCGTTCACCGGCGGGTTGCTGCGCACGAGTGCGAGATCGGTCACCTCCCACTCCGTTCCGGCGAAGTCTTCGAGCGCTTTGACGTACGGACTCAGATCCATCCGCGCACGGCCGGTGACCCGGGCGAGCGTGAGGTGCGCCTGATACGGGTGGTGCTGGTCCAGCTTGACCCCGGCCCTCCGTACGGTGGCGTTGACGCGCTCCGCGAAGATCCGCAGCTCGTCCACCCCGCCGGCGGCACCCGCCCACAGCGCCGTACCGGCGAACTGCCCGGCGCCCTGGATGCGGAGAGGGAACGTCTCGGTCCGGTGCGCCGCCTGTTCCAGCAGCTCGGTCAGCTCGGGCAGCAGCGCTTCCTCGACCTCACCCATGAAGGCGAGCGTGAAGTGCCACCCGTCCCGCTCGGTCCAGCGCAGATCGGTGGAACCGGCCCGCAGCCCCTCGACGGCTCGGTTCAGTTCGTCCGAGGATTGATCGGGCGGCAATACGGCGGCGAACATTCTCATGGTCATACAGCTGAGTCTCCCTCAGATCCCCGGCCTGACCAGGTAACCGTGCGTATCGTTGTACCGCGCGGTTGCCGTCATAGACACGGCAGCGGGGAGGAGCGCGCCACGATGACCGTCGTAGAGACCGACAGGATCGACATGGCCGACGAGAGCGACACGAACGACGAGCTGACTCTTGACTCGATGTTCGATTGGCTGGAGCAGTCGCCCGCCCCCGAGGGTTACAAGACCGAGATCGTCGGGGGAAACGTCTTCATGGCACCGCAGCGGGACACCCGCTGGGCCATCATCCGACGCGTTGTGCGCGCGCTGGAGGACACCTTCGGCATGAACGTGCTGGTCATGTCGGACGTGCGGATCGACTTTCCAGGACACCTGAACGGATTCGCGCCCGACGTGGCGAAGCTGCGTACCGGCGCCACCAAGAACGCGCGCGGTCTGTGGCGGTACCAGGACCTGGAGTTCGTGACCGAGGTGATCTCCACATCCACCTCCGCCAACGACTACGGCCCGAAGAAGGCCGCATACGCGGCGGCGTCCCGGCCTACCTGGTCGTGAACCCGTACACCGGCAGATCCCACCTCTCCACCGAGCCGAAGGGCGGGGAGTACACCGTCGACCGGATGATCCCTTTCGGTGAGGAGGTCGACCTCACGGGCGGCGGCCTGGGCCTCGTCCTCACGACCGACGAGTTCCCGAGAGACTGACCCCTTCACGTACATCGGCCCCGGTCCGGCGCTTCCGCCGGGCCAGGGCCCACAGGTCCGTTCCCGCGCCGCAGCGCGCCCGAGCGCTACGCGGCTGTCGCGAGCTGTGCCTCCCGCGGCTCACGCGGCACGAACTCCATCAGCGGCTCGCCTCTGCGCAGTCCTATCCTCAGCCGTACGCCGACCACCCTGGTCAGCACCAGGCCGATGACCGCCGCCGCGACCAGCGACACCGCGCCTCCCGCGGCGAAGCCGATGCGCGCGCCGAAGGTGTCCGTGACCCAGCCGAGCAGCGGGCCGCCGATCGGCGTGCCGCCGACGAACACCATCATGTAGAGGCTCATCACCCGGCCGCGCATGGCCGGTTCCGCGCCCATCTGGACGCTGGTGTTGGCGCTGATGTTGGTCGTCAGGCCCAGCATGCCGATGGGCAGGAGCAGCAGCGAGAACAGCCAGACGTACGGGGAGACCGACACCAGGATCTCCAGCAGCCCGAAGCCCATCGCCGCGATGATCAGCAGCCGCAGCCGGGTGGAGCGGCGCCGGGCCGCGAGCAGGGCGCCGGCCAGGGAGCCGGCCGCCATCAGGATGTTGAAGACGGAGTAGAGCCCCGCGCCGCCGTGGTAGATCCCGTTCGCGAAGGCCGTCAGCCAGATCGGGAAGTTGAAGCCGAACGTGCCGATGAACCCGACCAGCACGATCGGACCGATCAGTTCGGGCTTGCCGCGTACGTACCGCAGCCCTTCCCTGAGCTGGCCCTTGCCGCGCGGAACCGTCACCGACTTCTGCAGCTCGCCGGAGCGCATCAGCAGCAGTCCCGTGAGCGGTGCGAGGAACGACAGGCCGTTGAGCAGGAACGCGTAGCCGCTGCCGACCGACGTGATGAGGATGCCCGCGACGGCGGGGCCGATGAGGCGGGCGGTCTGGAAGTTGGCCGAGTTGAGGCTCACGGCGTTCCGCAGCTGGTCAGGGCCGACCATCTCGGAGACGAAGGACTGCCGGGCCGGGTTGTCGACGACCGTCACCATGCCGACGAGGAAGGCGACCAGATAGACGTGCCAGACCTGGACGTGTCCGGAGAGTGTGAGTACGGCGAGCGAGAGGCCGCAGAGGCCCATGAGCCCCTGGCTGACCAGCAGGAGCTGGCGCTTGGGGTAACGGTCGGCGATGACGCCGCCGTACAGGCCGAAGAGCAGCATGGGCAGAAACTGGAGGGCCGTCGTGATACCGACGGCCGCCGAGGAGCCGGTGAGGCTGAGTACCAGCCAGTCCTGGGTGACGCGGGACATCCACGTACCGATGTTGGAGACGACGGCACCCGTCGCGAACAGCCGGTAGTTGCGGATCTTCAGCGACGAGAACGTCCCGCCGCCGGCCTTGCGAAGCTTGGTGTTGTTGGTGCTGTTGGTGTCGTCGAGCTTGTCGGTACTGCTGGTGTCCTCGGTCTTGCTCGTCTTGCTGAGCTTGTCGGCGCTGCCTGCCGTGACGAGCTTGTCGGTGCCGGGCAGTCCGTCGGTGCTGGCGGTGTTCGCGGTGTTGTGGGTCTTGTTCGTCGTGCCGGTTATGCCTGTCTTGCTGGTGTCGCTGTCGTGGGCGGATTTCGGTGCGGGGGCGGAGTCTGCTCCGGGTCCCGAACTCAACGTTGGTTCGCCTCCTTACGGCGCGCGAATTACAGTTGTGCGAGCTTTTCCAGTACGGGGGCGGCAGCGCGCAGCTTCTCCCACTCGTCCTCATCCAGGCCCTCGGCGAGGGACATCAGCCAGACGTTGCGCTTGCGGCGGCTCTTTTCGAGCATCGCCTCGGCCTGCGCTGTCTGACTGACCACCTTCTGCCGACGGTCGTCGGGGTGCGGCTCGAGCCCGACCAGGCCCTTCGCCTCCAGCAGCGCCACGATGCGGGTCATCGACGGCGGCTGGACGTGCTCCTTGCGGGCCAGCTCACCCGGGGTGGACGAGCCACAGCGGGCGAGGGTGGCGAGCACCGACATCTCGGTGGGGCTCAGCGATTCGTCGACACGCTGGTGCTTCAGACGCCGGCCCAGCCGCATGACGGCGGAGCGAAGAGAGTTCACGGCGGCGTCGTTCTCGTCACCGTGGGACAGGTCAGGCATGTATTTAGCGTAACTCATTACTCATGCTAAATACACCGGACCGCCCGGGACGCGGGGAGGCCGTGCGGGACAAGGGGAGAAGCGCCCGCGAGAGCACCAGCAGGACCGCCGCATTCTCACTCGTACGAGTGAGAATGCTCCGGAAAGCCACGCAGAGGGCCGCGCCCTCCCACGACGCTGTCCGGTATGGCATCGACAGTGCTCAGCCTGCGGATAGACGGCGAGCTGCACGACCGGCTCAGGCAGCATGCCGCCAGACGCGGCATGAGCGTGCAGGACTACGTGATCCGGACGCTCGTGCGGGACGACTTCGACGAGCGGTTCCAGGTGGCGGTGGACGAGACGGAGAAGTTCTACGGCGCACGGTAGACCCGGCAGCAGCCCCGGTCGCACCGAACGGCTGGGCCTCGTGCGTACGGCCGGCGCGAGGCCCAGCCGTACGCGCATCCGGTGTTACGTGAGGCCCAGCGCCGGCATCGCGTAGTAGAAGACGAACACCGCCGAGACGAGGTACATCGCCACCGGCACCTCGCGCCCGCGCCCCGCGACCAGCCGCAGCACGCTGAAGGCGATGAAGCCGACGCCGATGCCGTTCGTGATCGAGTAGGTGAACGGCATCGTCACCATCGCCAGGAAGGCCGGCACGGCGATCGTGTAGTCGCTCCAGTCGATGTCCCGGACGGAGCCCGCGAGAATCATGAAGCCGACCGCGACCAGCGCGGGCGTCGCGGCCTGGGACGGGACCATCGTGGCGAGCGGAGTGAGGAACAGCGCCGCGCCGAAGAGCGCACCGGTCACCACGGACGCCAGACCGGTCCTGGCCCCCTCGCCGACACCGGCCGTGGACTCCACGAAGCAGGTGGTGGCGGAGGACGACGACGCGCCGCCGGCCGCCACGGCGATGCCGTCGACGAAGAGCACGCGGTTGATCCCGGGGAGGTTGCCGTCCTGGTCCGTCAGCTTGGCCTCGTCGCCGATGCCGAGGATCGTGCCCATCGCGTCGAAGAAGCAGGACAGCAGCACGGTGAAGACGAAGAGGCTGCCGGTGAGGATGCCGACGTGATGGAAGCCACCGAAGAGGCTGAAGTGACCTATGAGCCCGAAGTCGGGGGTCGCGACCGGGTTGCCGGGCCACTTCGGTGTCGTCAGGCCCCAGCTCGGCACGTCGGCGACCGCTTCGATGATCATCGCCAGGACCGTCATCGCCACGATGGAGATCAGGATCGCGCCCGACACCTTCCGCACGATCAGCGCGAGCGTGAGCAGCACGCCGACCGCGAAGACCAGGACGGGCCAGCCGAGGAGGTGCCCGTCCGCGCCGAGCTGGAGCGGCACGGTGGTGTGGGCCGCGTCCGGGATGCGGGAGACGAAGCCGGAGTCGACCAGACCGATCAGCAGGATGAAGAGACCGATGCCGATGGCTATGCCCTTGCGCAGCCCGATCGGCACGGCGTTCATCACGCGCTCCCGCAGGCCCGTCGCCACCAGCAGCATCACCACGAGCCCGGCGAGGACGACCATGCCCATCGCGTCGGGCCAGCTCATCCTCGGGGCGAGCTGGAGGGCGACGACGGTGTTCACGCCGAGGCCGGCCGCCAGCGCGATCGGCACATTGCCGATGACGCCCATGAGCAGCGTCGTGAAGGCGGCGGTCACCACGGTGGCGGTGACCAGCTGGCCGCTGTTGAGCTGGTGCCCGTACATGTCCTTCGCGCTGCCGAGGATGATCGGATTCAGCACGATGATGTAGGCCATCGCGAAGAAGGTGGCGAAGCCGCCGCGCACCTCACGGGCGACCGAGGAGCCGCGCTCCGAGATCTTGAAGTAGCGGTCAAGGCTGGTGGCCGAGGGGGACATGCGAAACCTCAGACGTCGAACGTGAGACGGGCGGGAAGCGACATTCGGCCAATTCAGCATGAGAGCGAACAAAACCAGCCAGTCAGAAAAACTGTTTCAGTATGAACAGATGATGCTCAGATTGCTATCTCCGCGCGTAGATCCCTGTGCTGACCGCGTTCGGTGCACCCTCCTCCCCGGTCGCCGGCTTCGGCCCGCACCGGCGCAAGGGCGCCCATACCCCCCGCCTAGACTGAGCCCATGACCCCCAGGACCGGTTCCCTGACGAGATCCCCGCAGCGCGAGGCCCCCGAGCCCCTCGAGGGGCCGGTCGTCGGCACCATCGTGGGCGGCACCATCCTCTGGTTCGTCCTCTTCCTCGTTCAGCTGCCCTTCTACGGCTGGTACAAGGACCACGGCCACCTGTGGTGGGTCTGGACCTGCCTGGCCGGCGGCGGGCTCGGACTCTTCGGCATCTGGTACGTGCGGGGACGGGACGCGGCGATCAAGCGGGCCGCAGCCGCGAAGCAGGCCGAACAGGCGGGCGAGGAGCCGGGGCAGCAGCCCGGACAGACCGGCACGGCGGGCGGAATCGGCGAGATGGGCAGCACGCCGTCGGCCTGACCGGCCCGCACCGCCCGGACGGCCCGCGCCACCCGGCCGACCCACACCGACGGACGGCGCGCGCCCGGCGGGCGGCCCCCGTCACGTCTGACCGCGCTGCGCGCGCCTGACCCTCCGGGCCGCACGACCGGCCGTACGGTCGGAACCATGACAGAGCGGTCGAACACGGACACCGGCGGTCCCATCGACGCGACCCGCGCCGCCGGTCTGAGCGCCGCGGAGGTGGCCGAGCGGGTCGCCCGCGGCGAGGTCAACGACGTCCCCGTACGGAGCAGCCGCTCCACCGGCGAGATCGCCCGCGGCAACATCCTGACCCGCTTCAACGCGATCATCGGCCTGCTCTGGGCGATCATGCTCTTCGTCGCGCCGCTCCAGGACAGCCTCTTCGGCTATGTCATCCTCGCCAACACCGGCATCGGCATCATCCAGGAACTGCGCGCCAAGAAGACCCTGGACGGCCTCGCGGTCATCGGCGAGGCCAGACCGGTCGTACGGCGCGACGGGGTGGCCGCCCCGGTCTCCACCTCCGAGATCGTCCTCGGCGACCTGATCGAACTGGGGCCGGGCGACAAGATCGTGGTCGACGGCGAGACCGTCGAGGGCGAGAGCCTGGAAGTGGACGAGTCCCTGCTCACCGGCGAGGCCGACTCCGTACTGAAGCGCCCCGGCGACGCCCTGATGTCCGGCAGCTTCGTGGTGGCGGGCAGCGGCGCGTTCCAGGCGACGCGGGTGGGACGCGAGGCGTACGCGGCGCAGCTCGCGGAGGAGGCGTCGCGCTTCACGCTGGTCGACTCCGAGCTGCGGAACGGCATCAGCACCATCCTCAAATACGTGACGTGGATGATGATCCCGACCGCGCTGGGCCTGATCCTCAGCCAGCTCGTCGTCAAGGAGCACAACTTCAAGGACGCGCTGGCCAGGACCGTCGGCGGGATCGTGCCGATGATCCCCGAGGGCCTGGTATTACTCACGTCGGTGGCCTTCGCGATCGGTGTCATCCGGCTCGGCCGCAAGCAGTGCCTGGTGCAGGAGCTGCCGGCGATCGAGGGGCTCGCGCGGGTGGACGTGGTGTGCCTGGACAAGACGGGGACGCTGACGGAAGGCGGGATGGACGTCAGCGAGCTGCGGCCGCTGGCGGGCGCGAACGAGGCGTACGTACGGAAGGTGCTGGCCGAGATCGGCAGGTCGGACCCGCGTCCGAACCCGAGTCTGCGGGCGATCATCGACGCGTATCAGGAACCCGGCACCGGCGCCCGCCGTGCCGTCGCGGGTGATCCCGGCCCCGCCGAGAGGGACGACGACTGGCGCTGTACGGAGGCGCTGCCCTTCTCCTCGGCCCGCAAGTACAGCGGCGCCGCGTTCACCGAGAGCGGCGGAGCGTCCTCCCGCTGGCTGCTGGGCGCCCCGGACGTCCTGCTGCCGGAAGGCGATCCGACGCTCGGCGAGATCGACCACCTCAATGAGGAGGGCCTGCGCGTACTGCTGCTCGCGCGGGTGAGCACCGATCTCACCGCTCCCGACGCGGCGTCCGGGGCGCGGCCCACGGCGCTCGTCGTCCTGGAGCAGCGGCTGCGGCCCGACGCGGCGGAGACGCTCGCGTACTTCGCCGACCAGAGCGTCGCCGCCAAGGTCATCTCCGGCGACAACGCGGTCTCGGTCGGCGCGGTCGCCGCGAAGCTGGGCCTCCCCGGGGCCGACCGTACCGTGGACGCGCGACGGCTCCCCGCCGACCGGGCCCAGATGGCGCAAGCGCTGGAGAACGGTTCCGTCTTCGGCCGCGTCACCCCGCAGCAGAAACGTGACATGGTCGCGGCACTCCAGTCGCACGGCCATACGGTCGCGATGACCGGCGACGGCGTGAACGACGTCCTGGCGCTGAAGGACGCGGACATCGGCGTCGCGATGGGCTCCGGCTCCGAGGCGACCCGGGCCGTCGCCCAGATCGTCCTGCTCAACAACAGCTTCGCGACGCTGCCTTCGGTGGTGGCCGAGGGCCGCAGGGTCATCGGCAACATCACGCGGGTGGCGACGCTCTTCCTGACGAAGACGGTCTACTCGGTGCTGCTCGCGGTGCTGGTGGCGTGCTTCCAGGTGGAGTACCCGTTCCTGCCCAGGCACTTGACGCTGCTGTCGACGCTGACGATCGGCGTCCCGGCCTTCTTCCTCGCCCTGGCGCCCAACAACGAACGCGCGCGGCGGCACTTCGTGCACCGGGTGATGCGCTACTCGATCCCGAGCGGTGTCATCGCGGGAGGCACGACGTTCGTCACGTACATGCTGGCGCGCGGGTACTACACGGGCCCGGACAGACTGGCCGCCGAGACGAGCGCGGCGACGCTGACGCTGTTCCTCGTCTCGATCTGGGTCCTGGCCATCATCGCCCGCCCGTACACCTGGTGGCGCCTCACGCTGGTCCTGGCGATGGGCGGCGCGTTCGTGGTCGTCCTGGTGGTGCCCTGGCTCCAGCGCTTCTTCGCCCTGAAACTGGTGGGCACCACCCTCCCGTGGACGGCGGTCGCGATCTCGGCGATCGGCGCGGTGCTGCTGGAACTGGCCTGGCGCTGGGTGGACCACCGGCCCCGGCTGTGACGGCCGGGGCACACTCGGTGCAGACCTACCGCTCGGCGTCCTTCCCCGTGTAGCGAGGGAAGACGCCGGTGTCGATCAGCGCGGATCGACGATGAGGTAGTGCGCGATCCCCATGGCCGGGCAGTCGCGCATCTTCGCGACGTAGTCGTTGTCGGGACTGGACGGCGGGACGGTCAGGAGGTCCGCACAGCGGCGCAGATGCCCATAGACAGCCCCACTCAAGCCTCCACGACAGAGCGACTGCGCCCGCGACGCGGCCTTCGCGGTGGGCCGGGGCGGCGCCGCACCAGCCGACCCGCCGCGTCCCGCCGTACGCGACCCGGGCAGTGGTCCGCGCTAGGACACGTCGAACCAGCGGTCCCGGGCCAGTTCGTCCGTCCGGGACGGGTCTTCCAGGAGCGCCGCCACCTCGAAGCGGCGTGGCCACTGGCCGGCTGCCCAGGCGAGGCCCGCCGCCACGCCTTCCAGCGTGGAGGCGTGCACGGTGCCGTCCGGGGTCCGGCGCCAGGTGAGTTCTGTGCCGCCGGCGGTCAGTTCCTCGTGTTCCACGTAGGTCTGCGGGGTGGCCGCGCCCAGCAGGGTGCGTACCGGCTCCGGGACGGTGTGTTCCTCGCCGTCCGTCGTGACGTCCGCGGCGACGACCTCGCTCAGCCGCCGTACCTGAAGCAGCTCCGCCAGCTCAGCGGCGCGCGCGGGAGCCACCGGCAGCAGGGCGAGTCCGGCCGCGAGCGGGAGCAGGTCCGGCGCGTCGGCGATCACCGCGTCCGCCGCGTCCACGACCCGCACCTCGCCGTCGACCACCGCCCGCAGTTCGTCGGGCAGGGTCACCTGATCGGGGTCGAGGTCGGCGAGCGCGGAGTACAGCGCGTGCAGCTGCGGCGCGCTGACCGGACGCGCCGGTTCGGCGAGGCGGCCCAGCAGCTCCGCAGCGCCGCCCGGCTCTTCGAGCAGCGCGTCGACCGACGTCCTTACCCCCAGGGCCCGCAGGACCTGCGCGTCCTCGAAGCCCGTCGCGTCCACGGAGTCGTACAGCCCCGCGAGCAGCGGATCGCCGCCCGCCGAGCGCAGACCCGCAGGACGCCGGCCGTCGAGCACCGGATGGTCGCGCAGCCACCAGGCGGTGTACGAACGCACGCTCTCCGTCGTGCCGGTGGGCAGCAGTACCCGTACGGGCGAGGTCAGCGCCTCGCGCAGCGGCGGCTGGGCGAGCAGCGCGAGCGCCTGCGGCCACGCGTCGTCGTCCACGAGGTCGAGATCCCGTACGGCCACGATCTCCGTGGCGACCGGCGGTACGGGCGTCTCGGGGAGGCGGTCGAGTACGTCCTCGCACCAGACGTCGACCGCGTCCAGCAGACCGGCGTCGTCCGGCTCGGCGAAGTCGCCTTCCCGGGGATCCAGTTCGTCGGGGTCGAGGACGACGTCGCCCGCGCGCACGAGCGCGAAGTTCGCGAGGACCCCGCACGCGGCGAGCGGCTGCTCCCCCCAGCGTTCCGCCAATCCCGCGTCGCAGAGCGCCAGTTCGTCCTCGCGCATGACGGAGGCGAACGGGCTTCCCGGCAGCACGAGTTCGCCTGCGGGCGACAGCTCGCCGTCCTCGTCCGTCAGAGCGAGCGCCCCGAGCCACGGCTCGTCGCCGGCCTCAAGGCCCGCGTCCCGTACGAGTGTCAGGACGGTTTCTGCCAGCTCCTCCGCGTCCAGGCTGTCCGCGTCCTCGTCCCAGATGTCGCCCACGTCGAGGGAGGACGCGACAGCGGCCCGTACCTGCGGGGTGGTCAGCACGGCGCGCGGAGTGGCGGGCAGTGCGCCCAGCTTCTCCAGGAGGGAGTGCGCGGCGTCGGGATGCGCGACCTTCAGCCCGAGCCTGGCCAGATCGGCCGGCGCCTCCGTGCCGGGCAGGGGCAGCAGCACGTGCCGGGGCCCGATCGTCGTACGCCCGTCGGCCAGCGGTACGGGAAGCCCGGACAGCCGGTCGGGGTCGACGCCCGCCAGCGACTCGTACAACTCCCGCCACCACAGCGGCGATCGCTCGGCGCCCGCGATCCGCTCGATGGCGTCACCGAGCGGCAGGCGGCCGACTCCCAGCGTGCGCAGCTCCGTTCGCCGTTCGAACCCGGCGGGCAGCAGCGTCGGCAGCACCTCGGCCAGCACCCGTACGGTGTCGGCGCCCGCGCCCTCCACCACCTCGGCCTCGAACGGCCGCAGGGCCGTCAGCTCCTCGCTGGGCGCGGCGGGCGCGAGGAACGCGACGCGCGGCAGCAGCCGCAGAATCGCGGCCCTCAACTGCCCGTCCAGCTCGCCCTTGCCGAGCGGTCCCGGCACGAGGTCGATGGTGCCGGTGGAGACGGGCTCCCAGCCGCCGAGCAGTTCGGCGTACGCCTCGGCGGCCTGGACGACGAGGAAGTCGGTCAGCGGGCCGGGCGCGGGGTGGCGGCGGGTGGTGTCGAGCGGGAGCGAGGCGATCAACAGGGCGGGGACGCCCAGGGGTTCGTCGGTGGGGGTCGGCGCGTGGACGACGGGCTCGGTACGCGGTCCGGCGGGCGCGCCCTCGCTGTCCACGGCGACGGCCCAGGTGACGGACCAGTGCGGACGCAGCCGCTCCTCGACGGGCCGCCCTTCGAGCAGCGCGGACGCGGTCGCCCCGCTGCGGCTGACGACCCGCCAGCGGTGGATGTCACCGCCGTTCGCGCTGTCGTCGATATGGACGTAGGGGCCGTCCGCGGACCGCCTCAGCACGCGCTCCCCGTCGGACGTCCCGACCACGATCTCGGCGAGGCCGGGCAGGGTGAGCAGGAGTGCGTCATCGATGGCGGCGAGCAGCCGCTCGACGAGATCGAGCGCGGTGCCGTCGCGCAGCGGAAGGATGACGACGGTGTCGTACCCGTCGGGAGCGGTGCCCTCGGCGGGCAGCGGCAGACGCAGGAGCGGTACGTGACCGTCGCGGCGGCGAAGCTCGTCGGCGAGGCCGGTGCCCTCGGCGGTCTGTTCAGTCACCTCCTGGGCTGTCTGCCGGGCCAGCTCGCGGGCCTCGGCGAGCGACCAGCGCACGCCGCCGTGGCGCCCGATGACGGCGGGCTCGTCGCTGACGGCGAGCACGGCGGCGAACCCGACGCCGAAGCGGCCGACCGCGGTGTCGTGGTCCTCGCGCTTGGCGGAGGCGCGGAGGGTGGAAAGGGACTCGACGCCCGCGGCATCGAGGGAGGCGCCGGTATTTGCGGCGACGAGGACGGCGGGACCGTCGGCGGTGCCCGGCCGCAGGTCCAGCCGGAACCTCCCGGGCACCCCTGCACGGCCGGCGGCGTCCGCCGCGTTCTGGGCCAGCTCCACGACGAGGCGGTCACGGTAGCCGCCGAGGGCGAGATCCTCCTCGGCGTTGGCATCCTCCCGGAACCGGGCGGGACTGGCGCCCCACGCGTCAAGCACTCCACGCCGCAGCCGCGCCGTTCCGAACGGGTCGGCCCCCTCGGTCGTCGTGACGCTCACGCTGTGACTCCGCTCTGTCCGCTTACCGCTTGCCGATGTCCGCCGGGTGGTACCACCCGGCGGCGGGTGCCCGCCGGCGCCGCTGCTGCCTGCCGGTGCCGGTGGCCGCCATCTGGTGGGTGCCGGCCGCTGGTACCTGTGCGGCCCGAAGGTACCGCGCCGAACTGACAGCGCTCGCGGCGAGTCGGCTTAGCGCGGGACCGGCGGCTGACGCGGACGCCGGTGGCACGTTCTGGTCACTGCGGGGTGGACGGGTGATCACAGAAGGTGGAAGTGGCTGGTCAGAAGGTGGAGGTGGATGAGCGCGGAAGATGGCGGTGCGCGCCGAGCCGGCCTCCACGCCCCCGCTCACAGCTGCGCGCCCCACAAGGGCGGCCCACCCGGCCGGCCGGGCCCGTCAGCCACCCCTCAGCCCCTCACCCTCAGGAGTGGCCCAGGTCCTCCGAAGCCCCGTCGCCGTCTCCGTCCACCGGAACCGAGCCGCTGTCGCTCGACGGGCGCAACGGGAACGCGTCCGAGCCCAGTGAGTCCAGTACGTGCGGGGCCGGGCGCGTGGGCGTCGGCATGACCGCCGCTTCCGAGTGGCCTCCGCAGCCGTAGGCCAGCGAGACGACCCGGCCGTCCGCCGGGGAGAACTCGTTCGCGCAGACGCCGAACGCCTGCCGCAGCGAGCCCGCCAGCGGCACCAGGAATCCGCAGGAGACACAGGGTGCGGGCGCCGCCTGCGCCATCGGGGTCTTCGCGCCGAAGGATTCGTCCCAGCGGTCGGCCGCCACATGCAGGCCGTACCTGGACAGCACCCGGGCGCGCCGCATGCCCAGTTCCTCCGCGACCGACGCGATCGTGCCCCGTACCGGCGGGGGCGCCGTGCCGGTGGTCGCTGCCTGTGCGCCCGCCCCGGCATCCGTCAGTTCCGCGTCCTCCGCCTCGACGAGGTCCGCGAGGTTCTGCGGGGTGAGGACCTCGGGCACCACGGAGTTCGGCGGTGGCGTGTCCTCGCCGGTGTAGCCGGGCTCCAGGCGCAGGTCCTCGGCCTCGGTCGGGAGCAGGTCGCCGGGGCCCATGTCGCCGGGGCGCAGCCGTTCGCTCCACGGCACCCATTCGGGGGCCAGCAGGGAGTCGGGGCCCGGCAGCAGCACTGTTTCGTCCAGCGTGACGACCTTCGCGCGCGACGCGCGGGTGACCGTCACCGCCCAGCGCCAGCCGCGGTAGCCCAGCTCCTTGCACTCGAAGAAATGCGTGACGACACGCTCGCCGTCAGCCACCGCTGAGACATGCTCCCCGACCACACCGGGCGCGGCCGCCTCCTCGGCAGCCGCGCGGGCGAGGTCTACCGCCTCGGCGCACAGACGGTCAGGGGTTCGGCTTCGCGTCGTCGCAGCACTCACAGGTCTCGCTTCTCTCCTACGCCGTCTCACGGGTGCGCCGGCCGATCAGCGATGTACGAGCCGAGGGCGGAGCGGACCAGGGGGCCGCATCAACGTCCACGCCCGACCACTTCCCGGGCACACCTATCGTTATCCATTCTGCGGGATGACGAAGAGGCGCGCGGCCGAGAACAACCGCCGGTGGCGCGCTACGCACGCTACCCCCTCTGCCGCCCGCCGCCCACCTGCACGCCGCCTTTCCCGCTCTTCGGACAACACCGCAACGTGGCCGTGACCCGCGGAGAGGCCGTCAGGCGCGGAGCGCGGAGATCATCAGACTCCCGACATGACACCGTCACGCCCCTGTCACGCGCGTGTTCGGTTCGCTTCCCGGAACCGTGGGGCACTATGACGGGGTGGCAGCCGTAAGGTCGTCCGACTCCGCCGGCCCGCTCCGCAAGACGGGGCGGGTGATCGGTCATGCCCTGCGGACGCCGTTCACCGGTACGGCGAAAGGCATCCGCAAAGCCACCAGCGCGCACGGCGCGGGCGAGTCGGGCCTCGCCAAGCTGATCGAGCTGCACGCCGTCAACGGCGCGGGTGACGTCATGATCACCGTCGCTCTCGCCTCGACGGTCTTCTTCTCCGTTCCCACCGACGAGGCACGCGGCCGGGTCGCCCTCTACCTCGCCGTCACGATGGCGCCCTTCACGATCCTGGCGCCGGTCATCGGCCCTCTCCTCGACCGGCTCCCGCACGGCCGGCGCGCCGCCATGGCCGTCGCCATGTTCACCCGGGCGGTTCTCGCGATCGCCATGTCGGGCGCGGTGGCCACGGGCGGTCTTGAGCTGTATCCCGCCGCGCTCGGCGTGCTCGTCGCGTCGAAGGCGTACGGCGTCGTACGGAGCGCGGTCGTGCCCCGCCTTCTGCCGCCGGGCTTCCCGCTGGTGCGGGCGAATTCACGGGTGACGCTCGCCGGGCTGCTCGCCACGGGCGTGGCGGCTCCGATCGGCGCGGGGCTCCACCGCGTCGGTTCGCCCTGGCCGCTCTACGGCGCGTGCGTGATCTTCCTGGGCGGTACGGTCCTGGCGTTCCTGATGCCGTCCAAGGTCGACTCCGCCCGGGGCGAGCGCAAGGCCCATCTGCTCGCGCACGGGCAGGCGAAGCGGCCCAGTCTCCGTACGGTCGGGCCCTCGGTGCTGCACGGCCTGGAGGCGAACGCGACGCACCGCGCGCTCTCCGGTTTCCTGATCTTCTTCCTGGCCTTCCTGCTGCGTGAACATCCGGTCGCCGGACAGAGCGCCGCCATCTCCCTGGGCATCGTCGGCGTCTCGGCCGGGGCGGGCAACGCCCTGGGCACCGCCGTGGGCGCCTGGCTCAGATCGCGCGGCCCCGAGCTGATCATCGCGACGATGCTGGGCATCGCGCTCACCGCGGCGGTCCTCGCCGCGCTGTTCTTCGGCGGACTGCTGGTGGCCGTGCTGTGCGCGGTCGCGGGCCTCACGCAGGCGCTGTCGAAGCTGTCCCTGGACGCCGTGATCCAGCGTGACGTACCCGAGCAGGTGCGGACGTCCGCCTTCGCCCGTTCCGAGACCGTGCTCCAGATGGCCTGGGTGGTGGGCGGTGCGATCGGCATCTCACTGCCGCTCAACGGCGTGCTCGGCATGTCGGTGGCCGCGGGCCTCGTCGCGATCGGCGCGGTGGCGGCCGTACGAGGGCTGCTGAGGGCGGCCGGACGCGGCTCGCCGCCACCCCCTCGCGGATTGCACCCGGTCGACCGATAGCCTTCCGACCATGACCGTTGCGTTCTTCCCTGGTAGGGCCCGTCGGGCCGGCGTCGTCCTCGGTGCTGTCTCCGCCGGACTCCTCGTGCTCTCCGCCTGTGACAAGCCGACGCCGCTGGCGACCGTGACGGTCGGTTCCGACTCCGTCAACACCGAGGCCGCCTGCTACAACGACGGCAAGCCGCTCAAGGACTCCGACGCCCAGCCCTGCCTGAACAAGAAGGCGACGAAGACCATCAAGTCCGCTTCGGACGACACCGTGCGGATCGGTGTCGACCCGGAACTCGCGGACCACGGCTGGGCGATCTTCCTCGACGGCAGGCCGATCGACCCGGACCTGACGAAGAGCACGTACCGCTCCGAGGACGGCGGGCTCTTCTTCGCGCCGAACCAGACGACCGGTCAGCCGGCCCCGGCGAAGCAGCAGCTCAGCATCCTTCAGGTCGACGGCCAGAAGCTCGCGGGCGTCTGGAACTTCACCCTCGAGAAGAAGGATTCCTGACCCCGGTGCGCACTCCGGTCCGCGACTCCGGTTCCCGGCTCTGATTCCCGACTCCGATTCCCGACACTGATCCCCGGGGAGGCTCCGCCATGCGTGTGCTCGTAGTGACGGCGGTGGCGGCGGAGGCGGACTCCGTCGGTGCCGGTCTCAGCCGGTTCGCGGGCGGTGGTCCGCGGGAGATGACGGGCGGGTACGAGCTGCGCAGCCACGCCCAGTACATGCCCCGGATCTCGTCCGTGCAGATACCGGTGGTGGACGTACTGGCGGGCGGCGTGGGCCCGGCGGCCGTGGCGGCCGCCACGGCCACGGCGCTGGCGACCTCTCCGTACGACCCGCCGTACGACCTGGTGATCTCGGCCGGGATCGGCGGCGGCTTCGCGCCGCACGCGCCTCTCGGTTCGCTCGTCGTCGCGGACACGATCATCGCCGCGGATCTGGGTGCCGGCTCCCCGGACGGGTACGTGCCGGTCGACGAGCTGGGATTCGGCCGTACGGTGCACCGGCCGCCGGCCGCGCTGACGGCGCGGATCATGAAGGTCCTGGGCGCCGGAGACGCGGAACACCCCGTCGTGTCCGCGCCCGTCCTCACCGTCTCGACCGTGACCGGCACGGCCGAGCGGACTGCCGAGCTGGTGGCACGTCACCCGCGCGCCGCCGCCGAGGGGATGGAAGGTTTCGGGGTCGCGGAAGCGGCGGCCGCGCACTCCATCCCGTTCGCCGAGATCCGCGCGATCTCCAACGCGGTGGGCCCGCGCGACCGGGCGGCCTGGCGGATCGACCGGGCACTGGACTCGCTGCGGTACGCGTTCACGCTGCTCACACCTGTCTTCGAGGAGCCGACATGACCACACAGCCACAGCCCGCCGCGTCGGCCGCCCCGGCCCCGTCGGCTTCGGAGACCACGTCGGCCTCCGCGTCCTCCCGGGCATTGCGGATGGCTTTCTCGCCGTGCCCGAACGACACGTTCGTCTTCGAGGCGTGGGCCCACGGCCGGGTGCCCGGCGCGCCCGCCCTCGCTGTCACCTTCGCGGACATCGACATCACCAACGGCATGGCGGAACGCGGCGAACTCGACGTACTGAAGGTCTCGTACGCCGTGCTGCCCTGGGTCCTGGAGGAGTACGCGCTCCTGCCCTGCGGCGGCGCGCTGGGCCGGGGCAACGGCCCGCTGGTCCTGACGAAGGAACCCGGCGTCGACCTCACGGGCAGGACCGTCGCCGTACCGAGCGAGCGCTCCACCGCGTACCTGCTCTTCCGGCTGTGGGCGGCGGACGTCGTCCCCGGCGGGGTGGGCGAGGTCGTCGTCATGCCCTTCAACGAGATCATGCCCGCGGTGCGCGACGGCCAGGTCGACGCGGGACTCGTCATCCACGAAGCGCGCTTCACCTACCGGGACTACGGGCTGCACTCCCTGGCCGACATGGGCGCGCACTGGGAGTCCACGACGGGCCTGCCGATCCCGCTCGGCGCGATCATCGCCAAGCGCTCGCTGGGCGCCGAGACCCTCCGGGCCCTGGCCGAGACCGTACGTACGTCGGTCCGGATGGCCTGGGACGCCCCGGAGGTCTCGCGGCCCTACGTCCTGGAGCACTCCCAGGAGATGGACCCGTCGGTGGCCGACCAGCACATCGACCTGTACGTCAACGACTTCACCGCGGACCTGGGCGAGGACGGTTACGCGGCGATCCGCGGTCTCCTCACCCGCGCGGCGACAGAGGGCCTGGTGCCGCCGCTGCCGGCGGACGCGCTGACGTTTCCCTGAGATCTTCCGCCCCGGCCTGTTCGCCGGCGCCCGGTCGGGGTCAGACGTCCAGCTGGTCCGCCACCGCCCTGAGCAGGCCCGCGATCTTCGCGCCATGGGCCTTGTCGGGGTAGCGGCCGCGCTCCAGCATCGGGGAGATGTTCTCCAGCAGGGTCGTCAGGTCCTGGACGATCGAGGCGAGTTCGTCGGGCTTGCGGCGCTGGCCGACCGCTACCGAGGGCGCCGGGTCGAGGACGGTCACCGAGAGCGCCTGGTCGCCCCGTTGACCCGCGACAACGCCGAAGTCCACCCGCTGGCCCGGCTTGAGCACGTCGACTCCGTCAGGGAGCACCGACGAGTGGACGAAGACGTCGCCGCCGTCGTCACGAGAAAGAAAGCCGAAGCCCTTCTCACTGTTGAACCACTTGACCTTGCCGGTAGGCACGTCTGTCCTCGTCCTCGTACTCGTTGGGGCGCTGGCGCGCGTGAAAACGGCTCTGGAGAGCACTACAGCGGGTCCTCCGACCCGCCGATTCCAAGGCTAATGGCCCGTCGGCTGGTGACAAGACGTTGCCGAACGGTTCCTGTCCGCAGGGAACTACCCTGGTGGGGTGACTGCTACTCCTGCACCCAGCGCGCCGGACCCGGCGACGAAGACGACACCGAAGACGGCCACGACCGCGGCTCCGGACACCGCGACGGACGCGTTGACGAACGCGGTAACGCGCGCTCCGTCGGACACGGCGTCAGGCCGGGCCGCCGGCGAGGCCGGTCCCGGTGACGGGCTGATCCGTATCGGCGCGATCGTCTTCATCGTCGGCGCCGTGGCGACGCTGGTGACGGTGGCGCCGCTGTTCCTCGGCACGCACCCGTTCCCGTCCGTCGCGTACGCGGTCTGCATGCTGATGGGCGTCGGATTCGTCATCGCCGCCGCTGGTCTGCTGCGTACGATCGGCGCGCAGCGGCGCCGGGCCCGGCAGGCGCTCGACGCCCGTCAGGCCCGCGCGGCCGATCAGACTCTTCAGGCTCATCAGGCCGGTTCGGAAGCCTCTTCCCCGGTGGCGTAGGCCCGCAGCCACGCCGGGAACGCCGTCAGGTCCCGCAGGATCACATCGGCCCCCGCCGCCCGCAGCTCGTCCTCGTCGCAGGGCCCGGTCGGTACGGCGACGGAGAGGGCGCCCGCCGTACGCGCGCCGCGCACATCGCCGGTGTGGTCGCCCACGTACACCGACGCGCCGTGCTCGCGCAGCGCCTCGCCCTTGGCCTCCGCCCACAGCCAGCCGATGACCGCGTCGGGCTCGATGCCGAGGTGGGTGAGGTGCAGCTTCGCGTTCGGCTCGTGCTTGGCCGTGACGACGATCGCCCGGCCGCCCAGCTCCTGGACCGCCTTGACGGCTTCCCGGGCGCCCGGCATCGGCAACGTCGGCTCGATCGCGAATGCGGGATAGATCTCCCGGTAACGGTCGGCCATTTCCGCTATGCGGTCTTCGGGAAACCAGTGCGCCAGCTCCAGATCGAGCGGTGGCCCGAGCCGGGTGACGGCCAGGTCCGCGTCGATCCTGACCCCGGTCTCGGCGGAAAGCGCCGTGTAGGCGGCGTGGATACCGGGCCGGGAGTCGATCAGCGTCATGTCCAGGTCGAAGCCGACGGTCGGCGCGCGGCGAGCGGAAACCGGCCCCGGAAGGGGCGTTGAGGCGGGTGCTGAGGCGTGGGCGGGGCGCGGGGCGTTGAGGGATGGCATGGAGCCCATTGTGCCCAGGTGTGCCCAGCCCTGGGCGGCTCGGTCCCGGTGCGGTCCGGGTGCTTAGACTGAACCCGGCTTAGCCAAGCCTAACCAAGCTTGCCGAGGTCCGGCCGGGCCCCGGCCGTCTTCCACTGTTCGCCACCATCCGTTCTGATTGGTTCTGATGCCAGCCGCCGCCCCGCCGAGCCCCAGCGCGCCGGCCTCCAGCGCGCCGCCACCGCCTCCGCCGCACCGCGCCAGGCGCGCCCTGGCCGTCAGGCGCGTCGGGTGGACGGCCGCCGCCGTGGTGGCCGTCCTGCTCGCGGTCCTGCTGAGTCTCGCGGTCGGGGCGCGCGCCATCGCGCCGTCCGCCGTGTTCGACGCGGTGTTCCAGGGCGGGCGCAGCCCCGACGCCGAGGTCGTACGCCAACTCCGCGTGCCGCGCACGCTGATCGGGCTGATGGTCGGCGGGGCGCTGGCCCTCGCGGGCACCGTGCTGCAGGGCATCACGCGCAACCCGATCGCCGACCCGGGCATCCTCGGCATCAGCCAGGGCTCGTCGGTCGGCGTGGTCCTGGCCATCTCGCTCTTCGGCGTGCACACCCTGTCCGGTTACGTGTGGTTCGCCTTCGCGGGCGCCGCCGTCGCGTCCGTGGCGGTGTACGCCATCGCGTCCAGCGGGCGCGGTGGCGCCACGCCCGTCAAACTCGCCCTCGGCGGGGCCGCGATCAACGCCCTGCTGGTGTCGGTGACGCAGGGCCTGCTGACGACCAGTGCGTCGACGCTGGAAGAGTTCCGCTTCTGGCAGGTCGGTTCCGTCGCGGGACGCGATTCGGACGTGGTGGGCCAGGTCTGGCCGTTCCTGCTGATCGGCGGGGTGCTCGTGGTGGCCGTGGCGCGCGGCCTCGACGCGCTGGCACTGGGCGAGGACGTGGCGAAGGGCCTCGGGCAGAACGTCGCGGCCGTACGCATCGTGGGCGGCATCGGCGCGACGCTGCTCACCGGGGCGGGCGTGGCGGCGGCGGGTCCGATCGCGTTCGTCGGTCTCGCCGTACCGCACATCGCGCGCGCGATCGTCGGCACGGACCACCGCTGGGTGCTGCCGATGGCCGCGCTGATCGGGCCGGTCATGCTGCTCGTCTCGGACGTCGTCGGGCGGATCGTCTTCCCGCCGGGCGAGGTGCCCGCGGGTGTGATCACGGCGCTGCTCGGGGTGCCGTTCCTGGTCGCTCTCGTACGCAGGAAGGCGGTATCGGCATGACGACGCCATCCGCGCCCGCCATACGGCCGGTCCCGGGCGTCCGGCCGGCCGGCTACACGCGCATACGGGCCGGGCGCGGCTCCTTCCTGATCCACCGGCGCGCGGCGGTGGTCGCGGGCTCGCTCGCGGTGCTGCTCGCGCTGGTGTGTGTCGCCTACCTCAGCATCGGCGAGAGCTTCGTACCGCCGTCGGAAGTCCTGAAGGTGATCTTCGGGCAGCCGTCGTCGGACCAACTCGTCGTCGGCACGCTCCGCCTGCCGCGCATGGTGCTGGGGGTGCTCGTCGGTGTCGCGTTCGGGATCGCGGGCGGGCTGATCCAGACCGTCGCGCGCAACCCGCTCGCCAGCCCGGACATCATCGGCGTCAGCCAGGGCGCGGGCGCGCTCACGGTGGGGGCGATGACGTTCGGCGTCACCTCGTACACCACGCTGCCGTACCTCTCGGTCCTGGGCGGTGTCGCCGCGGCCGCGCTGGTGTACGTCTTCGCGTGGCGCGGCGGGCTCCAGGCGACGCGCTTCGTCCTCATCGGGATCGGCTTCGCGATCGCGCTGCGGTCCATCACCACGCTGTTCATGACGAAGGGCGACGTGCTCGTCGCGCAGCAGGCCCAGGTCTGGATGACGGGCTCGCTCAACGGCCGCGGCTACGACGAGGCGATGCCGCTGCTGCTCGTGCTGATCGTGCTGCTGCCCGGCGTGCTGTGGGCTGCGTACGCGCAGCGCACGGTGTCGATGGACGACGACACCGCGACGGCGCTGGGGGTGCGGCTGGGCCGCGTACGGCTCGGGCTCGTCCTGCTCGGTGTCGTGCTCGCGTCGGTCGCGACGGGCGCGGCGGGCCCGGTCGACTTCGTGGCGCTGCTCGCGCCGCAGATCGCCCGGCGTATGACCCGTACCGCGCAGATCCCCCTGCTGTGCTCGGCGCTGATGGGCGCGGTGATCGTCGTACTGGGCGACCTGCTGGCCCGTGTGCTGCTCTCGCCCACGGAACTGCCGGTGGGCGTACTGACGGCGGCGGTGGGCGCGCCGTATCTGATCTGGCTGCTCGTCAAGGGGCACAGCATCCGTAGCCGTACCGCTGGAGGTAAGTGATGGGCAGCAGGCTCACCGCTCGTGAACTGACGCTCGCGTACGAAGAACGCACGGTCGTGCACGACCTCGACCTGGCCGTTCCGGACGGGCGGGTGACGGTGATCGTCGGCCCGAACGCCTGCGGGAAATCCACCACGCTGCGCGCGCTGGGACGGCTGCTGAAGCCCCGCACGGGGTCGGTGCTGCTGGACGGCGAGGAACTGGCGAAGATCCCGACACGGCAGATCGCCCGGTCGATCGGCCTGCTGCCGCAGTCCCCGGTGTCGCCGGAGGCGATCACGGTCGCGGACCTGGTCTCACGCGGCCGCCAGCCGCACCAGCACTGGTGGCAGCAGTGGTCGGACGAGGACGAACGCGCGGTCACGGCCGCGATGGAACGTACGGACGTGACGGCACTCGCCGACCGCTCGGTGGACGAACTGTCGGGCGGCCAGCGCCAGCGGGTCTGGATCGCGATGGCGCTGGCGCAGGAAACGGACCTGCTGCTGCTCGACGAACCGACGACATTCCTGGACATCGCCCACCAGGTGGAAGTCCTGGACCTGGTACGCCGCCTGAACCACGAGCAGGGCCGCACGGTGGTGATCGTGCTGCACGACCTCAACCAGGCGGCGCGGTACGCGGACCACCTGGTGGCGATGAAGGAGGGCCGCATCGTCGCGGAGGGCAGCCCGGCGGAGGTGGTGACGGCGGAGCTGGTGCGCGAGGTCTTCGGCCTGGAGTCGGTGGTGATCCCGGACCCGGTGACGGGCTCACCGCTGGTCATCCCGGGAGCGCCGTACCGGGCGGGGGTGGATTCCGGCGCGGGTGTGGATGCCGGCGCGGTGGGTGGGGCGCGGTAGTCGGGGCGGGACGGTGGTCGGAGGTTCGGCGGGCGGGTTCGCTGCCTGCGGGTTTGCCCCGGGCCGGCGGGTTTGTTCGGGCCGGGGGGTTGATCCGGGCCGCGGGGTTGTTCGGGCCCGGGGGTTGTTCGGGCCCGGGGGTTGTTCGGGCCGCGGGCTTGCCACGGACCACGGGCTGACCCGGGCCGCGGGCTGACCCGGGCTCCGGGGTTGTTCGGGGGGCTCCGGGGTTGTTCGGGCCCGGGGGTTGTTCGGGCCGCGGGGTTGACCCGGGCTGCGGGCTGACCCGGGCTGCGGGAGTTCAGGCCCGGGGGTTGTTCGGGCCGCGGGCTGACCCGGGCCGCGGGCTGGCCCGGGCTCCGGGGTTGTTCGGGCCCGGGAGGGTTGTTGACGCCGCAGCGCCCCGCCGCGCCTTCTCGCCCGCTCGCCTACCTCCTGTTCCCTGCCCGCGCGTTCCCTACGCCCGTCGCCGCGAGCGCCATACCAGGTACAGCGCCGAGGCCACCGCTGCCGTGCGGACCACTACCGGCCAGGTCTCCTGGAGCGCGGCCGCCATGCCGTCCTGCGGGATCGGGTCGCCCCAGCGGTTGTTCATGCGGCCCCAGAGCCACACCAGGCCGCCCGCGACCGACACGCCCGGGAGGCCGAAGACCGCCAGCTTGGCTTCGGTGCGCGACAGCTTGCGGGAGGCGTACGCGAAGAGCCAGCCACCGCCCAGGGCCAGCCATGAGCCCAGGAGCGCGCCGACCACCAGCAGCGCCGCCGCCAGCAACAGGAACGGGTTCGTCAGGCCGCCCGCGCGGCCTTCCCCGCCGCGGCGGCGCAGCCGGGGCCGCCAGCGGCGGCCCGACGCCTTCTCCAAGCCTGCGGGGCCGCCCCCGGACCCCCCACCGGGGAGCCCGCCCGGGTTGCGCCCTGTCCCGTCCGCCGGTGCGGCTTCGTCCTCAGGCCCGTCCTCCGTGGGCGACTTGAGCATGTCGGGGATCTCCAGCCCGCCCACGAACCCCGGCACGCCCAGCGATCCGCCCATCGGGCCCGCCTGGACCCGCCACCAGTCGGGGTCGTTGTCGAGCCCTGCCCCGGACCCGGACCCGGACAGACCGTCAAGCCCCGACGGCCCCGCAGGTCCGCCGAGTCCCGTGAATCCTGCCGGCCCCGCCGATCCCGCCGGCTGCTCCGGGCCCCGCTGTCCGGGGACCTCCGCTCCGGCCGCCTGCTTCCGCAGCCGCGACCCCGTGCCCCAACCCGTCCGCTGCTCCGGTACCGCCGGGCCCTGGGGTTCCGGTGCCGCCTGGGGCCGGACGGCGTTCGTCGACGCCGTCCTCACCAGCACCTCCGGGTCGCCCATCCGCCCCAGGATGCGCCGCACGACCGCCGGACTGTCCCCGCCGAACTTCCCGCGCTGCTGGTCGATCTCGTTGCGCAGCGTGGACACCAGCTTCATCCGCTCGCCGGACGGCAGCTGTTGCTGCTGGGCCACGTCCCCGACGCGGCTCAGATAGTCGTAGACGAGTTGATCGCTCTCGATCCCCACACAGACCTCCCAACACCGTCGCGGCACCTTGCTCGCGATGGTGTCGGAGTCATCCTCGTACGTCCAGTACGAACCTCCCGTACGCCCCCGGTGGAGCCCCGACGCGGACCTTCCTACCCCGAGGACACCCCGAGGACGCGGGCGGGACGCTCCACAGGGGCTACCTTGGGGCGGATGGGGAGCAGCGAGCCCGAGCAGGAGGCGCACGTGTCACAAGGAACCGGCGGTACGCCACCTACACCGCCGCGCACCCTCGCGGAGGCTCTCCGCACGCAGGGAGACGATTCACTCGCCGCCCTGCTGCGTGCGCGCCCCGACCTCCTCTCCCCCGTTCCGAACGACCTTTCCCAGCTCGCGACCCGCGCGGGCACCCGTGCCTCCGTCGTACGGGCGCTGGAACGCCTGGACCGGTTCACGCTCCAGACCGCGGAAGCGCTGGCCGTCGCTCCCGAGCCCGCGCCGTACGACGCCCTGCGCGCGCTTCTGACCGGGGACGAGGGCGACGAACAGGTCGAGGCGGCGCTCCGCGTCGCCGTCCGCACCCTGCGCGACCAGGCGCTGATCTGGGGTGGCGACGACCGGCTGCGGCTGGTGCGCACCGCCCGCGAAATCCTCGCGCCCTCCCCCACCCACCCCTCGCCGACCGGCCTCGGTCCCACCGTCGCGGAGGCGACCACCGGCATGTCGCCGGGGCGGCTCCAGGAGATCCTGACCGCCGCTCAGTTGCCCTCGACCCATGACCCGGTCTCCGCCGTCGCCTCGCTCACCGCGCTCTTCACCGACCGCACGCGCATGGCGGCGCTGCTCGACACCGCCCCGGTGGAGGCACTTTCGGTCCTGGACCGGCTGGTGTGGGGTCCGCCGTACGGGGAAGTCACGTCCAGCCCCACGCCCCCGGTGCAGTGGCTGCGCGACCGCGGGCTGCTGCTGCCCGCCTCCACGCGTACGGTCGTGCTCCCGCGCGAAGTGGCGCTGCATCTGCGCGCCGGGCGCGCGCACCGGGTGACGGAGCCCGTGCCGCCCGCCGTCACACCCCGCGCGGAGTACGGCGCCCCGGTGGTGGACCGTACGGCCGCGGGGCAGGCCTTCACCGCGCTCGGCACCATCGAGGAACTGGCCAAGGACTGGAACGAGGGCGGCCCGAACGTCCTGCGCGCGGGCGGGCTTTCCGTACGCGATCTCAAGCGCACGGCCGCCGCCCTGGACGTCACCGAGTCCGTCGCCGCCTTCTGGGTCGAACTCGCCTACGCGGCCGGGCTGCTCGCGGCGGACGGCGAACCGGACGAGCGGTACGCGCCGACCCCCGCCTACGACGACTGGCAGGAGCTGCCCGACCCCGAGAAGTGGGCCCGCCTGGCCACCGCCTGGCTGACCGCCACCCGTACGTCCGGCCTCGTCGGCAGCCAGGACGCCAAGGGCCGTACGCTCGCGGCGCTCGGCCCCGATCTGGACCGCGGTCCCGCCCCGGAGGTACGTCAGCGGGTCCTCGCCCTGCTCGCGACGCTCCCCGAAGGTGCCTCGCCCGACCCGGACTCACTGCTCGCCAGGCTCCGCTGGGAACGCCCCCTGCGCGGCACCGCGCAGGCCGGGAAATCCCAGGATCTGCGCGCACGTCTCGCGTCCTGGACGCTGACGGAGGCGGAGATGCTGGGGCTCACCGGCCGGGGCGCGCTCTCGTCCCAGGGCCGCGCGCTGCTGGTGCCCGCGCCGTACGCCCCGGACGGGAACGTCACCACCGCCACCGAGCTCAGCGCCGCCGGTCTGCGCGCCGCGCAGACTCTGGCGCCGCTGCTGCCCGAACCGCTGGACCACGTGCTCCTCCAGGCGGACCTCACCGCCGTCGCCCCCGGACCGCTGCTGCGGCCGCTCGCCGAACTGCTCTCGGTCGCCGCGGAGATCGAGTCGAAGGGCGGGGCGACCGTCTACCGGTTCACACCCGGGTCCGTACGGCGCGCGCTCGACGCCGGTCAGTCCGCCTCCGACCTGCACTCCTTCCTGAAGGCACACAGCCGTACGCCGGTACCGCAGCCGCTCGCCTACCTCATCGACGACGTGGCCCGCAGGCACGGTCATCTGCGGGTGGGCGCGGCCTCCGCGTACGTACGCTGCGACGACGAGGCCCTGCTCGGCGAGATCCTGGCCGACAAGCGGTCGCAGGGGCTGCTGCTGCGCCGTATCGCGCCGAGTGTCCTGGCCTCCCAGGCCGACCCGGCGGCGCTGCTCGAAGGACTGCGTTCGATGGGGCTGGCGCCCGCCGCGGAATCGGCCGAGGGGGACGTCCTGCTCACCCGCGCCCTCGCCCACCGCGCCCCGGCCCGTACGGCGCCGAAGCCGGTCCCCGAGGGGCCGCCGGCGCCGGACGCGACGCTGCTGGGCGCGGCGGTACGGGCGATCCGGGCAGGGGACATGGCCGCCACGGTCGTCCACAAGACGGTGTCCGATCCGGCGGGGGCGGGGGTGTCCCGGCCTGCCCCGTCCGGGAGCGGTGAGCTGCCCCGTACGTCGGCCGCGGAAACTCTCGCGACCGTGCAGGCGGCCGCGATGACGGGCTCGGCCCTGTGGATCGGTTACGTCAACGCGGAGGGCGCCGCCAGTCAGCGCGTCATCGCACCCGTGCGGGTGGAGGGCGGCTTCGTGACGGCGTACGACCACACGGCGGACGAGGTCCGTACGTATCCGCTGCACCGCATCACCGGGGTCGCCGAACTGGCCGACGACCCGGCATGATGCCGGGCACCCCGCGCGGTGCCCGGCGGAACGACGGATCAGCGGCTTCGTTTGATGCGCAGCCTCTCGGACCAGGACGACGGTTCGCCCGCCGGCTTGCGGGCCGAAGCCGAGGCGCCCACAGGCTCCTTGGTCAGCTTCGCCGGCTTGGCCTTCGGCTTGGACCCGGCCCTCGGCTTCGAGGCGGTCTTCGTCGCCGTTCCGCCCGCTGTCCGGGCGGCCGCCTTGGGGGACGCCTCCTGGGGAGGCCTCTGCTCCTTGGCGGCGGGGACCCGCGGCACGGCCAGCGCGTGGTACCTGCGGCCGATCCACCATCCCAGCAGCAGGTACGCGATCAGCGCGCCACTGGTGTTCAGGATCACGTCGTCCACGTCGAAGGCACGGCCCTCGATCACCGCCCCCTGCACCAGCTCCACCAGCACCATGACGACGGCGGTCAGCGTCACGACGCGGATCATGCGCCATTTGCGTGCCATGAGTACCGGAAGGAGCAGCCCGAAGGGCGCTCCCATGACCAAGTTGCCCAAGACCTGCTTGCAGGCGGCGAGGAAGGTGTAATCCTCGGCGTACTGACGCAGCGAGTGCCCCGGTTGGATGTTGGAGCCCGCGATGTCCGAGGACGCCGGGGACGGTGTCAGGGTGAGTTCGGCCAGGACGGCCGCGAAGGCCACCATGGCGACAAATGCCATGACAAGGATCATCACTCTTAATACGGTTCGGCCCCAAGAAACTTTCGCCGGGGCGGCGCTCCCGGGCTCGGACCTTTCCGTTTCAGCGCTCATAGCACCTTGGTGCCCCCGGACCGGCTCGACATGCGCGACACTGGACGTTTGGCATACGGAAAGGGCGCAGCTGTGAATGGACCTCTCATCGTCCAGAGCGACAAGACGTTGCTGCTCGAAGTCGACCACGAGCAGGCTGATGCCTGCCGCCGCGCCATCGCGCCCTTCGCCGAACTGGAGCGCGCGCCCGAACACATCCACACCTACCGCTTGACCCCCCTCGGTCTGTGGAACGCCCGCGCGGCCGGGCACGACGCCGAGCAGGTGGTCGACGCGCTCGTGGAGTACTCGCGGTATCCCGTGCCGCACGCCCTTCTGGTCGATGTCGCGGAGACGATGGCCCGTTACGGCCGTCTCACCCTTTCCAAGCACCCCACCCACGGTCTTGTCCTGACCAGCACCGACCGGCCGGTGCTGGAGGAGATCCTGCGGTCCAAGAAGATCGCGCCGCTCGTCGGAGCCCGTCTCGACCCCGACACCGTCGCCGTCCATCCCTCCGAGCGCGGCCAGATCAAGCAGACGCTGCTGAAACTGGGCTGGCCGGCCGAGGACCTCGCCGGGTACGTCGACGGTGAGGCCCACACGATCGATCTCGACGAGTCGGGCTGGGCGCTGCGCCCGTACCAGAAGCAGGCCGTCGAGAACTTCTGGCACGGCGGCTCCGGCGTGGTCGTGCTGCCCTGCGGTGCGGGCAAGACGCTGGTCGGCGCCGGAGCCATGGCGCAGGCCAAGGCGACGACGCTGATCCTGGTCACCAACACCGTCTCGGCCAGGCAGTGGAAGCACGAGCTGGTGAAGCGCACCTCGCTGACCGAGGACGAGATCGGCGAGTACAGCGGTACGAAGAAGGAGATCCGCCCGGTCACCATCGCCACGTACCAGGTACTGACGACCCGGCGGAAGGGCGTCTACCAGCACCTGGAGCTGTTCGACTCCCGCGACTGGGGGCTGATCCTGTACGACGAGGTGCACCTGCTGCCCGCGCCCGTCTTCAAGTTCACGGCGGACCTCCAGGCCCGTCGACGGCTCGGGCTCACGGCGACGCTCGTGCGGGAGGACGGCCGCGAGTCCGACGTCTTCTCGCTCATCGGCCCCAAGCGCTTCGACGCTCCGTGGAAGGAGATCGAGGCGCAGGGCTACATCGCGCCCGCCGACTGCGTCGAGGTACGGGTGAACCTGACCGACAGCGAACGGCTCGCGTACGCGACCGCCGAGACCGAGGAGAAGTACCGCTTCTGCGCGACGACCGCGACCAAGCGGAAGGTGACGGAAGCGCTCGTACGCAGGCACAAGGGCGAGCAGACACTCGTCATCGGCCAGTACATCGACCAGCTGGACGAACTGGGCGAGCATCTGGGCGCGCCGGTCATCAAGGGCGAGACGAGCAACGCGCAGCGCGAGAAGCTGTTCGACTCGTTCCGGCAGGGTGAGATCTCGGTGCTGGTGGTGTCGAAGGTCGCGAACTTCTCGATCGACCTGCCGGAGGCCACGGTGGCGATCCAGGTGTCCGGCACGTTCGGGTCGCGGCAGGAGGAGGCGCAGCGCCTCGGGCGGGTTCTGCGGCCGAAGGCGGACGGTCACGAGGCGCGCTTCTACTCCGTCGTCGCGCGCGACACGATCGACCAGGACTTCGCGGCGCACCGGCAGCGGTTCCTGGCGGAGCAGGGATACGCGTACCGGATCGTGGACGCGGACGAGCTGCTTGCGGGGAACTGAGCGCCCCGGCGCACGGCAGTCGGTGACGTACGGCGCCGGCTGCCGGGTCAGCCGCGCTTGTCGCTTGCCTCTTCCGTGTACTCCCCGAGAACGGCCACGCTGAACGCGGCGGTCACGAAGACCTTGATCACGCGCAGTGCGTTGCCGACCCGGTGGGCGGGGTGGTGGGGCGCGGTGCCGGTCGCGCCGTGGGGCGGGGGAAATATCGCTGTGGTCATGTCTCCATGGTGGATTCCGGACTTCGCCGGCACATCGGTCCAGGGACTGAACCTGGAGATCCACTCCGTACAACTTTCGGCATACCGGATCCCCTGGAGGACGGATTGCCACGACGAGCGCTCGCGGGACAGTCTGGACGCCCCCGGTGGCCTTGGAGCGAGCCCCGTCGGCGCCGAAATCCGTTCGCCCGGGACGCCTGCGGCTGAATAGAATCTCCCACCTTGCCCGCGCTCCTCGACGAGCGCCGCCGACCGGACGGAAACCGGCCGGCTGCCATGACGTGATCCACGCCGCCAGGAACACCGCCGGCCCCCTCGTTCGCCACGACGGGCCCGCGGCCCTCCGGCGTGCGGACAGCCACAGCCCGGAGGCAACACCGTGCCCGCGCACGCCCCTGAACCAGATACGACGCCGGCGCCGGCGCCCGCCGCCGACTCCCTTTCCGACCCCCTCGAACGGGAGCGCGCCCATCTCAGCGCCTCGCGCGCCGCGCTGCGCGCCATGCGTGAGGACGTCCAGTCGCTCGACATCCGCGACGTCACCGCGAACTGGGTCAACGCCGCCGTCCTCGGCGCCCAGATCGAGGACCGGATCAAGGCGCTCGCCGACCTGTCCCACACTCCGCTCTTCTTCGGACGCCTCGATTACCTGCACAGGGTCGGGGAGGAGGAGGCCGAGGGCGCGGAGGGCGACCGTTTCTACATCGGCCGGCGGCACGTCCACGACGCGGCCGGTGATCCGATGGTCATCGACTGGCGCGCGCCCGTCTCCCAGCCGTTCTACCGGGCCTCCAAGAAGGACCCGCTGGATGTCGGACTGCGCCGCCGCTTCGGCTACACGGCGGGCGACCTCACCGCGTACGAGGACGAGCACCTGTCCGACCCGACGGAGAGCGTGCGGAGCAGCAAGCTGCTCCAGTCGGAGATCGAACGTCCGCGTGTCGGCCCCATGCGTGACATCGTCGCGACGATCCAGCCGGAGCAGGACGAGATCGTACGGTCGGGGCTCGGCGGCACGGTGTGCGTGCAGGGCGGCCCCGGAACGGGGAAGACGGCTGTCGGCCTGCACCGGGTCGCGTACCTCCTCTACGCGCACCGCGACCGGCTGGCCCGTACGGGCACGCTCGTGATCGGGCCGAACGCGTCCTTCCTCCACTACATCGAGCAGGTACTGCCCGCGCTCGGCGAGCTGGAGGTCAAGCAGGCCACGGTCGACACCCTGGTCGGCGCGGCGGTGGAAGTACGCGGGACGGACGCGGCGCCCGCCGCTGTGGTCAAGGGTGACGCGCGGATGGCGGAAGTGCTCCGGCGCGCCCTGCGCTCGCACGTGACGCCGCCGACCGAGCCCGTGGTGGTCGTGCGCGGTTCGCGGCGGTGGCGGGTGCCTGCGTACGAACTCGAAGAGCTTGTGGGGCAGTTGCTTGATCGGGACATGCGCTACGGCGCGGCCCACGAAGCCCTGCCGCAGCGCATCGCGCACGCCGTGCTCGTACGGATGGAGGAGGCGGGCGAGGCTCCGGATGACCGTGTGCAGGACTCCGTGGCGCGCAACCCCGCGGTCAAGGCGGCCGTCAAGGCGATCTGGCCGGCGGTCGATCCGGCGAAGCTGGTGCTGCGGCTGCTGTCGGACGCGGAGTTTCTGGCGGAGCACGCGGAGGGGGTGCTGACGGAAGAGGAACAACGGACCATCCTTTGGGTGAGGCCGGCACGGAGCGTGCGGTCGGTGAAGTGGAGCGCGGCGGACGCGGTGCTGATCGACGAGGCGAGCGATCTGATCGCCCGTACTCATTCGCTGGGCCATGTGGTGCTGGACGAGGCGCAGGATCTGTCGCCGATGCAGTACCGGGCGGTGGGACGGCGGTGCTCGACAGGTTCGGCGACGGTGCTGGGCGATCTGGCCCAGGGAACGACGCCGTGGGCGACGGCGAGTTGGGCGGAGGCGCTGCGGCATCTGGGCAAGTCGGACGCGGTGGTGGAGGAACTGACGGCCGGGTTCCGCGTGCCGCGTGAGGTGATCGCGTATGCCTCCCGGCTGCTTCCCGCGATCTCGCCGGGGCTCGCGGAGGTGGAGTCGGTGCGGGAGTCACCGGGGTCGCTGTCCGTACGTCATGTCCCTGATGACGTGGACGCCGCCGTGGTCGCGGCATGTGTGGAGTCCCTTGCCCACGAGGGCTCCACGGGCCTGATCGCGGCGGACGCGCGGATCCCCGATCTGGCCCGCGCGCTGGACGCCGCAGGACTCACGTATCTCTCCCCGGGCGAGGAGACCACGGCGGAGTCCCGGTTGACGTTGGTCCCGGCCTCACTGGCGAAGGGGCTGGAGTACGACTACGTCGTACTGGACGAACCGGCGGCAGTGGTGGCGGGCGAGCCGGACGAACGGACCGGGCTGCGGCGGCTGTACGTGGCCCTGACCCGTGCGGTGTCGGGACTGATCGTGCTGCACTCGCTTCCGGTACCAGAAGCGCTGGAGCCGGCGTAGGGGGCGGGCAGGGAGGCTTCCGCGCCCGGTTCCGGAGCGGGGAGGACCGGGGCCGGGCAAGGCGGGGCCGGGAGCGACGCGGGGACGGGGGCAGGGCGGGGACGGACACGGTCTGATCGGGTAAGGCCGGGCAGAGCCGGCGGGGAACCGGACGTGCTCACATGTCGAGCGCTTCGCGCCACTCCCGCACCGCCTCCTCCGACACCGGCTCCCCCCAGCCCGCCGGGCGCGCCGCCCCACCGATGTGGAACGCGTCGACACCCGCGGCCCGCAAGGTCGGCAGGTGGTCCAGCCGCAGCCCGCCGCCCACCAGGATCTGCTGCTCGTACCCCGCCTCGCCCCGCGCCGACGCCGCTGCTTCCGCGAGCAGTGTCGGCATCCCCTCGTCCACTCCCGACGGCGATCCGGCGGTGAGGTAGGTGTCCAGACCCGGCAGGTCGGCCAGCTGCTTGCGCAGCGCGTCGCGGTCGCCCGCCCGGTCGATCGCCCGGTGGAACGTCCACCGGCAGCCGTCCAGCTCCGCGACCAGGCGCTCCACCGTCACCAGGTCAGGTGTCCCGTCCGCGTCGAGGAAGCCGAGGACGAACTCCTCCGCCCCTTCTGTACGCAACCCTCGCGCCACGTCCACCAGCGCGTCCGCCTCGGCCGGGGAACCCGCCGCGAAGCCGTCCGCCAGCCGCAGCATCACGCGCAGCGGGATGTCGACGGCGGCGCGGATTCGCGCGAAGGTCTCACGAGGCGGGGTCAGCCCGTCCGCTGCCATGTCGGTGACCAGCTCAAGACGGTCCGCACCTCCGCCCCGGGCCGCGATCGCGTCGTCCACGCCGAGAGCGATCACTTCCAGGACCGCACGCTTACTCATGGGACTCCATTCGTATGGATGGGCAGTGGCTGGTTGGGCAGTGGCCACGTGCATGGGCAGTGGCCGCTCGGCCACTTACAGGTCTAGTCCAATACCAGCGTACGGGGGCCCTCTCCCGCCGCACCTGGGCACGCCCCACTCCCGGCTCGTAATGAACGGAATACGCGGATCGCTCCTCACACTTGACGTGCGCGAAATACGCGAGATTGCGGACCTGTGAGTCATCTGGGTGTTCTGCGTCGTCTGCGTCATGTACGCAAAATTAGACGATCTCGCCGTCAGAGGTCGGACGTTGTCCACAGCCTCGGGCCTATTGTCGTACGCATGCCCGATCTCGATCTTCGACGCCGCTTCGCGACCGCCCTCCTCGCCCTCCGCGACAGCCCCGGCAGCGGCGGCACCGGCGCCGACCCCGGCAATCTCCCGGACCCGTACCGGTACGCCGACGACCTGCTCGCGCGCTGGGCCGAGCCGCAGCGGCGCTACCACACCGCCGGCCACCTGCTCGCGGTCCTGGATCACATCGACACGCTCGCCGACGACGCGGACGACCCCGACATCGTCCGGCTCGCCGCGTGGTTCCACGACGCCGTCTACCGCCCCGACCGCTCCGAGAACGAGGAACGCTCCGCGCGTCTGGCCGAACGCGCCCTGCCCGAAGCGGGATTGAGCCAGGAAGTGACCTACGAGGCCGCCCGGCTCGTACGCCTCACCACCACGCACGCCCCCGAGCCGGGTGACCGCAACGGCGCCGTCCTGTGCGACGCCGACCTGGCGATCCTCGCGTCGGCCCCCACCGCGTACGCCGAATACGCGGCAGCCGTGCGGGAGGAGTACGCCTTCGTCCCCGAGGACGCGTTCCGCGCGGGGCGTACGGCCGTGCTGGAGCGACTGCTCGCCCTGCCAAGCCTGTTCCACACTCCGTACGGCGAACTGGCATGGGAAGCAAGGGCCAGGCAGAATCTGGCGACCGAACTGCGGGGAATGTGACGGTCGACTCGGGTGTTGGAGCGTGACATGTCAGACTCCGCCGATCGGCACCCGCACGAGCCTGTCCGCACTCCCGCCACCACCCCGGTCACCGCCCCCGGCGCCGCACGCACCGGCATGCCGCTCGCCGTCTACATCCTCGGCCTCTCCGTCTTCGCCCTCGGCACCAGTGAGTTCATGCTCTCCGGGCTCCTTCCGCCCCTCGCCGAAGACATGGACGTATCCATACCCACCGCCGGACTCCTGATATCCGCCTTCGCGATCGGCATGGTGGTCGGCGCCCCGCTGCTCGCCGTGGCCACGCTGCGCCTCCCGCGCCGGGCCACGCTCATCGCCCTGATCTCGGTCTTCGGCCTCGGCCAGGTGGCCGGCGCACTCGCCCCGACGTACGAGGTGCTTTTCGCGTCCCGTGTCGTCAGCGCCCTCGCGTGCGCCGGATTCTGGGCGGTCGGCGCGGGCGTCGCCATCGCCATGGTCCCGCTGAACGCACGCGCCCGCGCCATGGCCGTGATGATCGGCGGGCTCTCCATAGCCAATGTGCTCGGCGTCCCGGCAGGTGCGTTCCTCGGCGAGAGCCTGGGGTGGCGCTCGGCGTTCTGGGCGGTCGGTGCCGCCTCCGCCGTCGCCCTCGCCGGCGTCGTGACGCTCATCCCGCACATCCCCGTCCCCGCCGAGAAACCACAGCTCAAGCGGGAGTTGTCCATCTACAAGGACGGGCAGGTCTGGCTCGCCATCGCGGTGACCGCGCTCGCGGGCGGCTCTGTCTTCTGCGCCTTCTCCTACATGGCCCCGCTGCTCACGGACGTGTCAGGTCTTGCCGACAGCTGGGTGCCGTGGGTCCTCGCGCTCTTCGGCGTCGGCGCGCTCGTCGGTACGGCGATCGGCGGCCGGTACGCGGACGCGCATCTCTTCGGCGTCCTGGTCAGCGGCATCACCGCCACGACCGTCCTGCTCGCCGTCCTGGCACTCACCGCCTCGAACGCGGTCGCCGCCATCGTCCTGACCTTCCTTCTCGGCGTCTCGGCCTTCTATACGGCCCCGGCGCTCAACGCCCGCATGTTCAACATCGCGGCCGCGGCCCCCACGCTCGCGGGCGCCACGGCGACCTCCGCGTTCAACGCGGGCAACACCACGGGACCTTGGCTCGGCGGTCTGGTGATCAGCGCGGGTCTCGGTTTCGCCGCGACCGCGTGGGCGGGCGCGGCCATGGCGGTGGTCGGGATCGCTCTCGCGCTGCTGTCCCTGCGCCACCACCGCAGGAGCGGTGGCGGCCGGCTGGTGGCCGGTTCGGCGCGGACGGATGTCGAGGTGGCCGGCACCGCTCAGGTCTGACCGCCGCACGGCCGGACTTCGCGTAACGGACCCCTGCGCAACGGACCGGGCGCAAGCGAAGTGTCGTTGCGTGACGGTCCGGCCGTCCCGGACCGCTTCCCGCATCACGCGGTCGGGCGGCCCTTGGGCCGCCGCAGCCCCGCCTCCGTGATCCTCCGTACGAGTTCCTTGGACCCGATCTCCAGCGCACCGGCCCGCACCGCGTCCTCGTAGCGGTGCGCGGGCACGTCGTAGTGATCCCGTTCGAAGGCGCGCGGCGGGCAGCCGATCGACTCGGCGAAGGTGTGGAGTTCGGCGAACGAGACGTCGCTGACCAGGTGCGACCACATATGCCCGTGGCCCGGCCAGGTAGGCGGATCGATGTAGACCGTCACACGTCCCCGCCCAGCGAGCCCACCGCGGCCACCACCACTCCCGCCTTCCCGCAGACCCAGTGCGGGTCGGGTCCCAATTCCGGCTCGACGTCGAGGGAGTGCGGCTCGGCTTCCACGCAGACCGGACAGATCGGCCAGCGCCCGTACAGCTCCAGCAGCGCGTCCTGCACGTCCTGCGCGACCAGGCCGCCGACGAAGGCGACCCCTTCGGGCCACTGCTCGACCCACCAGCGCCGGTGCGACACCGACTCCTCTACCAGCGAGACGACCTCCGCGCTGTCGACATCGCGCGCCGCGAGGTCCGCCAGGACCAGCGCGCGCGCCGCGTGCAGCGCCTTCTCCAGGGGATCCAGCGGGGCCACGGCCCCCTGCGTTCCGTTGTTCACACCGTCGTTCGCGCCGTCGTTCGCGCCGTCGTTCGCGCCGTTCGCCTCGTCCATGAGCCCATTGTCCCCCAGGGGGGTTGACGAACGGCCGATCCTGAAAATATCTTTCAAGCGTGACCTCAGAAGTGAAGGAAAGTTTCAGAGCCCCCGCCCCGCCCGCCCCCGCGGCCCTCGCGGCCAAGGTGCGGACGCTCGCGCCGTCCATGACCCGCTCCATGCAGCTGGTCGCGGAAGCGGTCGCGGGCGACCCGGCGGGCTGCGCCGCGCTCACGGTCACCGGTCTCGCCGAGCTCACGGGTACGAGCGAAGCGACCGTCGTACGTACCGCCCGCCTGCTCGGTTATCCCGGCTACCGCGACCTGCGCCTCGCGCTCGCCGGTCTCGCCGCCCAGCAGGAGTCGGGCCGCGCCCCGGCCGTGACCGCCGACATAGCGGTCGACGACCCCATCGCCGATGTCGTCGCCAAGCTGGCCTACGACGAGCAGCAGACGCTCTCCGACACCGCGGCCGCCCTCGACACCATCCAGCTCGGTGCCGTCGTCGCGGCGGCGGCGACCGCCCGCAGGATCGACATCTACGGCGTCGGCGCGTCCTCCCTCGTCGGCATGGACCTCGCCCAGAAGCTGCTGCGCATCGGCCTGATCGCGCACGCCCACACGGACCCCCACCTCGCCGTCACCAACGCCGTGCAGCTCCGCGCCGGCGACATGGCCATCGCGATCACCCACTCGGGATCGACCGGCGACGTCATAGAGCCGCTGCGCGTCGCCTTCGACCGGGGCGCGACGACCGTCGCGATCACCGGCCGCTCCGACGGCCCGGTATGCCAGTACGCCGACCACGTGCTGACCACGTCCACCGCCCGCGAGAGCGAGCTGCGTCCGGCCGCCATGTCCAGCCGCACCAGCCAGCTCCTCGTCGTGGACTGCCTGTTCATAGGAGTCGCGCAGCGTACGTACGAGACGGCCGCGCCGGCCCTCTCCGCGTCGTACGAAGCCCTGGCCCACCGGCACAGCCCCCGCAACTCCCGCTGATCCTCACGACCGCACAACACCACCCCCCTCATCGTCACCGGCACCCGCACGCCGTAGAAGAAAGAGCAACCTCTTCATGACCTCCACCCCCACAGACGCCGCGATGTCCGAGTACGGCGACCTCCGTGCGCAGCTCGACACCCTGACCACCGAGGCGTTCCGCCCGGAGCTGGCCGAGATCGACCAGCTGCCGACGCTTGAAATCGCCCAGATCATGAACGGTGAGGACCGCACTGTCCCCACCGCCGTGGCCGAGCAGCTCCCCCGTATCGCCGCCGCCATCGACGCCGTCGCCGAACGCGCCGCCAAGGGCGGCCGGCTGATCTACGTGGGCGCGGGCACGGCCGGGCGGCTCGGCGTGCTGGACGCCAGTGAGTGCCCGCCCACCTTCAACACGGACCCCGGCGAGGTCGTCGGCCTCATCGCCGGCGGGCCCGGCGCGCTGGTCACGTCCGTGGAAGGCGCGGAGGATTCCAGGGAACTGGCCGCGGCCGACCTCTCCGACCTGAAGCTGACGCCGAACGACACGGTCGTCGGAATCTCCGCCTCCGGCCGCACCCCGTACGCGATCGGCGCGGTCGAGCACGCCCGTAGCCTCGGCGCCCTCACGATCGGCCTCTCCTGCAACGCGGACAGCGCCCTCGCCGCTGCCGCCGAGCACGGCATCGAGGTCGTCGTGGGACCCGAGCTGCTGACGGGCTCGACGCGCCTCAAGGCCGGTACCGCGCAGAAGCTCGTCCTCAACATGATCTCGACGATCACCATGATCCGGCTCGGCAAGACCTACGGAAATCTCATGGTCGATGTCCGCGCCTCCAACGAGAAGCTGCGCGCGCGTTCCCGCCGGATCGTCTCGCTCGCCACCGGCGCGTCCGACGCCGAGATCGAGGCCGCCCTCACCGCCACCGACGGAGAAGTGAAGAACGCCATCCTCATCATCCTCGGCGCGGTGGACGGACCCACCGCCGCGACGCTCCTCGACGACTCACGCGGCCACCTGCGCGCCGCGCTCCAAGCCACTCGTACCACCTGACCTGTTCCTCGCACAGCAAGGCACAACGCACCATGGCATCCACAGGCACTGACAAGAATCGCGCCACAGCCGCCGCGATCCTCCCGCTGGTCGGCGGGGCCGGCAACGTCGCGTCGATCGCGCACTGCATGACCCGGCTCCGGCTGGGGCTGCACGACCGTTCCCTGGTCCAGGAGGAGGCGCTGAAGGCGCTTCCCGCGGTGCTGGGCGTGGTCGAGGACGAGACGTACCAGATCGTTCTCGGTCCGGGTACGGTCGCCCGCGTCACCCCGGAGTTCGAGGCACTGGTGGAGCAGGAGCGGCCCGAGGCCGCCACCGCACCGGCCGCGACCACATCAGGCGCCGCAGCGCCGGGACAGGGTGCGTCGGGCACCAGCGCCGAGGAACTGGCCGCACAGGGTGCGGCGATCCGCGCGGCGCAGAAGGCCAAGAACGCCACCCCGTTCAAGCTCTTCCTGCGCCGGATCGCGAACATCTTCGTCCCGCTGATCCCGGCCCTCATCGGCTGCGGCATCATCGCGGGGCTCAACGGCCTGCTCACCAACCTCCACTGGCTGCCGGCCCTGGTTCCCGCGCTCGCCGCGCTGGCCTCCGGTTTCATGTCGCTGATCGCCGTCTTCGTCGGCTACAACACGGCGAGGGAGTTCGGCGGTACTCCGATCCTGGGTGGCGCGGTCGCCGCGATCATCGTCTTCCCGGGTGTCGCGAACATCGACGCGTTCGGCCAGAAGCTCGCCCCCGGGCAGGGCGGTGTGCTGGGTGCCCTGGGCGCGGCGGTGCTCGCCGTGTATGTCGAGAAGTGGTGCCGCAGGTGGGTGCCCGAGGCCGTGGACGTGCTGGTCACCCCGACCCTGACCGTCCTCGTCTCGGGTCTGGTCACCATCTTCGGCCTGATGTTCGTGGCCGGTGAGGTCTCCACGGCCATCGGTGAATTCGCCAACTGGCTGCTGCGCAACGGCGGTGCGGGCGCGGGCTTCGTTCTCGGCGGACTGTTCCTGCCGCTGGTGATGCTCGGCCTGCACCAGGCGCTGATCCCCATCCACACGACGCTGATCGAACAGCAGGGTTACACGGTCCTCCTCCCGATCCTCGCCATGGCGGGCGCCGGCCAGGTGGGCGCGGCGATGGCGGTCTACTTCCGCCTCCCCCGCAACGCCTCGATCCGCCGGACGATCAAGTCGGCGCTTCCCGCCGGTTTCCTGGGGGTCGGCGAGCCGCTGATCTACGGCGTCTCGCTCCCGCTCGGCCGCCCGTTCATCACGGCCTGCATCGGCGGCGCGTTCGGCGGCGGCTTCGTCGGCCTCCTCAACCAGCTCGGCGCGGAGGTCGGTTCCACCGCGATCGGACCGTCGGGCTGGGCGCTGTTCCCGCTGCTGGACGGCGACAAGGGCCTCGGCGAGATGATCGCGATCTACGCGGGCGGACTGCTGGTCGGGTATGTCGCGGGCTTCGTCGCCACGTACTACTTCGGCTTCACCCGGACGATGCTGACGGACCTGAACGTGGACACCGAGTCGGCGACCGCGACCCCTGCGGCTCCGGCGCCGGCGGCCTCCGGGGCGGGCGGCGCGACGCCGGAGACCACGGCCCGGCCCGCTCCCGCCTCCACGGAAGCCTGACCCTTTCCGCACTGAGTGGTAGGCGCAACCTGCTTTGCGCCACAAAGCACTTGTGAACGGGGGAGAGACCGACGGGCAGGGCGCGTTGAGTGCGAGCGAATCGCTCGCACTCAACAACACCGGACTCCGAGACGTGCAGCGGCGGGTGCAGACCAGCCCGAGTGCTGTCGTTCGCGGTGTGGGGTGGCGCCTGGCTCGTCGGTTTCGGTGCCGCGTATCCGGCGCATGGCCAGGACCGGCTGGTCCCCGCCCGGCTGGGGGCGGCGGACCGGCTGGTCCCCGCCCGGCTGGGGGCGGCCGTACCGTCGCTGCTCCTCGCGTCGGCGTTCATCCGGTCCATCGTCCACGCGGTCAGAAGCGGCCGCGGAATCAGCTGGCCTTCGCACAGCGTCGCCACGATGTACGGCTGGAACTGGACGCTCGGCTTCCGCTGCCCGCCCGCCGCCAACACAGCACTCCTCCGGCACGGTCCGACGTCCGGCCAGGCGGCGCTGCTGCGGTACCGGGCAAGTCCCAGTACACGCTGGGTGTGTGGACCACGCTCTGCTCGGCCTTCGCGGGCGTACCCGGCAACTATCCGGTGCGGTCACTGGCCGGCGGCGGTTTCCTCGCACCGGCGGCCCACCACCGGCTCCGCGCCGGCCGGTCCGCTCGACTCGCCGGATCGGCCGCGTCCAGCGGGCCCACGGGGTCCACCGGATCCACCGCGTGATTCCTGAACTCGACCCTGTCATCCACGCCCAGGCCCGGCTGAGAGTCACCGTCGCTCTTGCCGCTCTGGCCGAAGACGATCTGATCGCCTTGCCCAGGCTCCAGGAACTGCTGGACATGACGGCCGGGAACCTCTCGACGCATCTGCGCACGCTCGAGGGCGCCGGATACGTCGAGATCACCAAGTCGTTCAAGCTCCGGAACCCCGTGACGCGCGTCGCTCTGACGCCCGGGGGCAGGTCCGCGTTGCGGACGTACAGAGCCGCCCCGCTCTCCATGCTCGCGCCCTGACGTTCCGCGCCCGCCTCGGCTCGTCACTGAGTCTCTTCGCCACCGGGGCTGATTATCGCGCCAACTCATCGCTGCCGGTGAGTCTTTGGCGAGTGATCGCCAACCGGCTTTGGTCGTGAATCTTTGAGTGGCGGGACGGACATATTCTCCCGGAGGCACTGCCCACAAGGGAGGAAACACGGGCGAGCACCGCAAACCAGAACCGGATCTTTCCACGGGGAAAGCGCCGCCGGGGCAGGGGGACCATGAAGTCCCCAAGCCACCGCCGTCCACCGGCACGCACAAGAAGCCGAAGTAGGAGCGATCGTGTTCGAGAAGTGGCAGAGGCGGCTGGCCGAGGCCATGGACCAGCAGGGCGCCTGGCCGGAGCGGTCGCCGTGGATCCGGTCTGCCATGGAGGCCGTTCCCCGGCAGCTGTTCGCGCCGGACCGGCTGTGGCGCTGGAACGGCGACGGGTACGCACCGCTGGATCGCGAGGCCGCGGCGGAGCAGTGGGCGGCCGAGATCTACGGGAGGCCGCACGACCCCGCGGTCACCCAAGTGACGGCAGGCAGGCCCACGTCCAGCCTCTCGGCTCCCTCGATCGTCGCGGACATGCTGGACTCCCTCCTGCTGGAGCCCGGCCAGCGCGTGCTGGAACTCGGCACGGGCACGGGGTGGAACGCGGCTCTGCTGGCCCGGCGGGCGGGTCCTGGTCTCGTCCACAGTGTCGAGAACGACCCCGGCCTCGCCGAAGCGGCGGCCGAGCGCCTGGGGAGGGCGGGCGCGGGTGTGACCGTACACACCGGCGACGGCACCGACGGCCGGCCTGGCGAGGGACCGTACGACCGGGTGCAGGCCACGTTCGCGGTCGAGGACATCCCCTGGGCATGGGTGGCCCAGACCCGGCCCGGCGGCCGGATCGGTGCGCCCTGGGGACAGTTGGGGCATGTGGCGCTCACCGTGGCGGAGGACGGGCAATCCGCCACCGGCTGGTTTCAGGGATACGCGGCGTTCATGCCGACGTTCCGGGCGGAACGGCGGCTGACCTGGAGCGAAGTACGCGGAACCCTCCCGCCCGAGGACGAGCACCGGCCGGACTGGGACGTACGGCTCCTCCAGGACGGGGACCTGCTCTTCACCCTCCGTATCGCCCTCCCGGACGTGGACATCGCCATCCAGGGCGGCGAGCAGCCCACAGCCTGGCTGCACGACGGCCGGTCGTCCTGGGCGAAGATCGTCACTCAGGGGTCAGAACCAGCTGTGGCATACCAAGGCGGTCCGCGCCGGCTCCTGGACGAGCTGAGGACACCGGAGGAACGCTGGCGCGCGGACGGCCGCCCCTCGCTGTACGACTTCGGCATGACCGTGGAGCCGGACCGTCAGTTCGTCTGGTACCGCGATCCGGTCAACGGACAGGTCACGAGCGCCGCTTGAGTGAGATTTCTTGAGTTCTTGACGTCGTGACGGGTCGAGTGGGACGAGCAGCCCATGTCCCTGTTTTAAAGGAGGACGTTTGACGGAATCACGATAAACAGCGCCGCCGCCTACTCCTGCTCCGCTGCGCGCAATGGCCGGAATTCATTTGGGCCGCTGTCCCGGTCTGGCTACTGTGGCGCGGTGACGATCCAGATGATCATTCTCAACGGTGGTTCCAGTTCCGGGAAATCCGGGATCGCCCGGTCTTTGCAGACGGTTCTGACCGATCCCTGGCTGACGTTCGGAATCGACACACTGGTCGACGCGATGCCTCCGTCCTTGCGGGCATCGGACGAGGGCATCGAATTCACTTCGGACGGCGCGGTGTTGCTCGGGGCGGATTTCCGCCTGCTGGAAGTGGCCTGGATCCAGGGGCTGGTGACGATGGCCCGTGCGGGTGCCAGGATCGTGGTGGACGAGGTGTTCCTGGGCGGCGCGGAAACGCAGCAGCGGTGGCTGAAAGCACTCGATGACCTGCCGGTGCTGTGGGTCGGCGTCAGGTGTGACAGCGCGGTGGCGGCCGGCCGCGAAATCGCGCGGGGCGATCGGGTCAGGGGCATGGCCGCAAAGCAGTCCGACCTGGTCCACGAGGGCGTGCGGTACGACCTGGAGGTCGACACGACACGGACCGAGTCGATCGACTGCGCGCGGACGATCGCGGCACGGGTCGACGGCGTGCGGCTGCGGTAGCGCGGTCCGGGGCGGGCGGCTGCGGTAGTACGGTCGTCCGCGCGTTGTACGGTCGCGTGCGCGTCACCGTACGGTGACGCGCACCGGTGTTCGCCGCGTCCCGGGAAGACGGTCGCGCGCGGGCGTGCCGCCGTCCGCGCGGCCGAACAGTTGTCCGCGCTGGGGTGTCAGATGACCTTGCAGCGGACCAGGCCGCCCAGTACCAGCGCTCCTGGGATCAGCGGTAGCCAGACCGTGATGATGCGGAAGCCCAGGACCGCCGATGTCGCCATGGCGACCGACGCGCCTGCCGTGACCAGTGCCACCACCAGCGCCGCGTCCACCGATCCCAGGCCGCCCGGGGTCGGGATCGCCGCCGCGGCGATGCTCGCGACCAGGTAGGCGATCGCGATGTGCGCCACCGGCACCGGTACGTCCAGCGCCAGTGCGACCGTGACCAGTGCGGCCGCCTGGAGAGCCGGGAAGGCCAGCGAGCCACCCCAAAGGGCCAGCGCGCGGGCCGGTTTGGCGTGCAGGGAGCGCGCGTCCGTCAGCGCGATGCGCAGAAAGGCCCGTACGGCACGGCGCAACGGGCGTACGGCGACCAGGAGGAGCACCGCCGTGCACACCAGCCCCACCGCCACCCCGACGAGCGGGAGAACGGCTCCGGCCGGGATCAGCCCGTCGAGGCGCAGGGCGTGCGGGAAGGCGGCAAGCAGTACGAGCAGCAACGCGACCCGTCCCACCGACTCCGCCAGCAGATACAGCCCGAGCGCGGCCGACGACCGGGCCAGCGAGAGCCCCCGGCGCCGGAGGAAGCGCAGATTGACCGCACCGGCGCCGAGCCCGACCGGAAGCAGGTGGTTGGCGGCTCCCGCGGCGAACTGTGTGGCGAGCAGCCGTCCGGGCGGAAGCGGTTCGAGGACCGTCTCCTGCCGTGTGAAGGACACGGCGACCCAGCCGAGACCGGTGGCGGCCAGCGCCGCGAGCAGCCAGTAGCGGTTGGCGCCGAGGAGTTCACGGCCGCCGGACTCGATGAGTGTCCAGTGCTGGACGACCCAGAAGCCGACCACGACGATCGGCACGACACACGCGATCTGGCGCAGCGGCAGCCGCCGCAGGAGCGAAGGCCGGAGGGGAGGCAGTCCAGCGGGAGCCTCGAGCAGCCCAACGGGAGCCTCAAGAGGAGGTCCCAGGGGAGCACCCAGAAGAGATCCCAGGGGAGGTTCGAGAGAAGGCTGAAGCGAAGGAGGAGTGGGTTGGGCCATGGCCATCTCGGTCGTCCCTGCTCGTCACGCACGTGAACTTGTGAGCAGTGTCCCCCGGCATTCGGCGGCCTACGCGACATTCCGGCGTCGTACGGCCGACGATCGGAGAACGGTTGGGAAACGCGCGGGAACCGCGAGGGAGGGCCCGCACCAGCCCCCTCACGCCACCCGCACCCCTCGCCACACAGCTCGCCCCGCCACACACGCTCGCCTCGGCACACACGCTTCGCCTCGGCACACACACCCGCCCCACCACAAGCTCCGCCCCACCCGCCCGCCACGGAGACGCCGTCCACCCGCCCGAGCCGTCACACACGCCCGCGCCGCAACCCCACCCACCACAGCGCCACCCACCCCCTCGTCCCCCGCGCCCCACCCCTCCGTCGCGCCGTACAACGCCGAAGGGCGGCACCCCCTGGAAGAAGGGGTGCCGCCCTCGGTCAAGGACCGGGTCCGAGCGTGCCGCCGTGAGGCGTCAGGCTCAGAAGTCCATGTCACCGCCCGGCATGCCGCCGCCCGCGGGGGCCGCGCCGGCCTTCTCGGGCTTGTCGGCGATGACCGCTTCGGTGGTGAGGAACAGCGCCGCGATGGAGGCCGCGTTCTGCAGAGCGGAACGGGTGACCTTCGCGGGGTCGATGATGCCTTCGGCGATCATGTCGACGTACTCGCCGGTCGCGGCGTTGAGGCCGTGACCGATCGTCAGGTTGCGCACCTTCTCGACGACGACGCCGCCCTCAAGGCCACCGTTGACGGCGATCTGCTTGAGCGGAGCCTCCAGCGCGAGCTTGACGATCGCGGCACCAGTGGCCTCGTCGCCGGTCAGCTCGAGCTTCTCGAAGACCGAGGAAGCCTGGAGCAGAGCCACGCCACCACCGGCGACGATGCCCTCCTCGACGGCGGCCTTGGCGTTGCGCACCGCGTCCTCGATGCGGTGCTTGCGCTCCTTGAGCTCGACCTCGGTCGCGGCGCCGGCCTTGATGACGGCCACGCCGCCGGCCAGCTTCGCGAGGCGCTCCTGGAGCTTCTCGCGGTCGTAGTCCGAGTCGCTGTTCTCGATCTCGGCACGGATCTGCTTGACGCGACCGGCGACCTGGTCGCTCTCGCCGGCACCGTCGACGATGGTGGTCTCGTCCTTGGTGATGACGACCTTGCGGGCACGGCCCAGCAGGTCCAGGCCGGCGTTCTCGAGCTTGAGACCGACCTCCTCGGAGATGACCGTTCCACCGGTGAGGATGGCGATGTCGTTGAGCATGGCCTTGCGGCGGTCACCGAAGCCCGGGGCCTTGACGGCGACGGACTTGAAGGTGCCACGGATCTTGTTGACGACCAGGGTCGACAGGGCCTCGCCCTCGACGTCCTCGGCGATGATCAGCAGCGGCTTGCCGGACTGCATGACCTTCTCGAGCAGCGGAAGGAGGTCCTTCACGTTGCCGATCTTCGAGTTCACGATCAGGAGGTACGGGTCGTCGAGCGACGACTCCATGCGCTCCATGTCCGTGGCGAAGTACGCCGAGATGTAGCCCTTGTCGAAGCGCATGCCCTCGGTGAGCTCAAGCTCGAGACCGAAGGTCTGCGACTCCTCGACGGTGATGACGCCTTCCTTGCCGACCTTGTCCATCGCCTCGGCGATGAGCTCGCCGATCTGGGTGTCAGCGGCGGAGATGGAGGCCGTAGAAGCGATCTGCTCCTTGGTCTCCACGTCCTTGGCCTGCTCCAGCAGGGCGCCCGAGACGGCCTCGACGGCCTTCTCGATGCCACGCTTGAGCGCCATCGGGTTGGCGCCGGCGGCCACGTTGCGCAGGCCCTCGCGGACGAGCGCCTGGGCGAGCACGGTCGCGGTGGTCGTTCCGTCACCGGCGACGTCGTCCGTCTTCTTGGCGACTTCCTTGACCAGCTCGGCGCCGATCTTCTCGTAAGGGTCCTCGAGCTCGATCTCCTTGGCGATGGAAACACCATCGTTGGTGATCGTGGGGGCGCCCCACTTCTTCTCGAGGACGACGTTGCGACCCTTGGGGCCAAGGGTGACCTTGACGGCGTCGGCGAGCTGGTTCATCCCGCGCTCGAGACCGCGCCGTGCCTCCTCGTCGAACGCGATGATCTTGGCCATGTGAAGTGGTCCTCCCGGACTGGGGTGGATTCTCCGGACCGCGCCCGCGCCCGCGACGGACGGCCTGAGAACTGGGTGGTTCCTTGCCCCACCAGCTCTGCGGGCCTCGCTGACCCGGTCCATAAGTTGTCACTCTCACCTGCAGAGTGCTAACGCCAATGATTAGCACTCGACCCCCGAGAGTGCAAGCTCCCCCCGCCCCACAGGACGCACGTCTCACGGGACACGCGCCTTACCCGCGCGTCTCTCCGCGCGCCTCCCCCAGCACGCCTGACGTACACCGGCGCACGAAAGCGACCCGTACGAACGCGGCCCACGCCCGTACGAACGCGGCCCGCACACGCGCCCGTACGCACACACCCGCCCGCACACCCGCCCCCGCACGTGCGAGAGGCCCGTACCCCTGTGACCGGGATACGGGCCCCTCGTGCGGTGCGTGGACTTCGATCGTGCGTCGGTGGCCGATCGCGCCGGAATCAGACGGCGAGCTTGACCATGTCCGCCTGCGGACCCTTCTGGCCCTGCGAGATCTCGAACTCCACTCGCTGACCTTCTTCAAGGGTGCGGTACCCGTCCATCTGGATGGCGCTGTAGTGGACGAAAACATCCGCACCACCGTCGACCGCGATGAAGCCGTAGCCCTTCTCCGCGTTGAACCACTTGACGGTGCCCTGAGCCATGCCCAACTCCCCTATTACTGGCCCCTGCCGGAGGCCTTACTTCGCGTCGGAACGCGTCGACCGCGGCTGAATGTATCTGCCCAACTGCCCTCTGCAACAGGTCAATCAGACGAGAATTCCGGGCATGGCCGAACACACGAAACAGTGAATTGCCAATGATCCGGGGCAAGTCGGGCCAGGCAAAGCGCATCTATCACGCAAACGGCACCAGGACTTCGACTCCATGTTGTCGCGTTCTCATATGTGTTGGGCACGCGCGACAGCGGGTCGTTCCCACATCGTAGCGCGCTCAACCACATGGAATTGCCCCCTCCGCTTCTCTTGCGGAGGGGGCAATTCCATGACGCGCTGCGGCAGTCGGACGGTCAGCAGCCGCCCGCGACCGCCGGGATGATCGAGACGCCGGCGCCCGCCGGGGTCACCGTCTCCAGGCCCTGCTCGAAGCGGACGTCGTCGTCGTTCACGTACACGTTCACGAAGCGGCGCAGCTTGCCCGCGTCGTCCAGCACACGGGCGGCGATCCCCGGGTGGTTGCTCTCCAGGGACTGGATGACCTCGGAGAGGGTCGCGCCCTCCGCCGGGACCTCGGCCTGACCACCGGTGTACGTACGGAGGATGGTGGGGATGCGGACCTTGACGCTCATGGTGGGATGCCTTCCTCGGGTCTGGATGTCGTGGGGCCTGCCGGGACGGGCGAGTGCGCGAACCCGGCGTCCCGGAACGGGTCGGTACGCGAGACGGCCGTCCCGGGCCGGGTCAGTGCGCGAGACCGCCGTCCCGCAACGGATCAGTGCGCGAGACCCGCGTCCCGGAACGCGTCCAGGCTCGGGCGGATCGTCGCCGTCGGGCCGGTCGTCGGGGCCACCGCGTCCAGCGTCTTCAGGCCGTCACCGGTGTTGAGCACGACCGTCGTGAGCGTCGGGTCGAGCGCGCCGGACTCGATGAGCTTCTTCGTCACGCCGACCGTCACCCCGCCCGCCGTCTCGGCGAAGATCCCCTCGGTGCGGGCGAGCAGCTTGATCGCGTCCACGATCTGCTCGTCGTTGACGTCCTCGACGGCGCCGCCGGTGCGGCGCGTGATGTCCAGGACGTACGGGCCGTCGGCCGGGTTCCCGATCGCCAGCGACTTGGCGATGGTGTCCGGCTTCTGCGGACGTACGACGTCGTGACCGGCCTTGAAAGCGGCGGAGACCGGCGAGCAGCCCTCGGCCTGGGCCCCGAAGATCTTGTACGGCCTGTCCTCGACCAGACCCAGCTTGATCAGCTCGCGCAGACCCTTGTCGATCTTCGTGAGCTGTGAGCCCGAGGCGATCGGGATGACGATCTGGTCGGGCAGCTGCCAGCCGAGCTGCTCGCAGATCTCGTACGCGAGCGTCTTCGAGCCCTCGCCGTAGTACGGGCGGAGGTTGACGTTGACGAAGCCCCAGCCCTCGCCCAGCGGGTCGCCGATCAGCTCGGAACAGAAGCGGTTGACGTCGTCGTAGTTGCCCTCGATGCCGACCAGTTCACCGCCGTAGACGGCCGCCATGACGACCTTGCCCTGCTCCAGGTCGTGCGGGATGAACACGCACGACCGCAGTCCGGCGCGGGCCGCAGCCGCGCCTACCGCGCCCGCGAGGTTACCGGTGGAGGAGCAGGAGAGCGTGGTGAAGCCGAAGGCGCGGGCCGCCTCGACGGCGATGGCGACGACGCGGTCCTTGAAGGAGTGCGTCGGGTTGCCGGAGTCGTCCTTGATGTGGAGGCCGCCGGTGACGCCCAGTTCACGGGCGAGGTTGTCGGCCTTGACGAGCTTGGTGAAGCCCGGGTTGATGTTGGGCTTCGTGGCGACGTCGGCGGGGACGGGCAGCAGCTCCGCGTAGCGCCAGATGTTGTCGGGTCCCGCCGCGATGCGCTTCTTCAGCGCTTCCGGGTCGCCCGTCGGCAGGTCGTAGGCCACTTCGAGCGGGCCGAAACAGCTCGCGCAGGCGAAGATCGGGCCGAGTTCGAAACGTTCTCCGCATTCGCGGCACGAGAGTGCGGCGGCGGGTCCCAGGTCGACGGTGCCGGCGGAAGCGGCGGATCCGGTCGGGTTCTGGGTGACGTCAGTGTTCTGGACAGTCTGCACAGCCATGAAGGCGAGGCCCTTTCCTCATCTTCCTCACGACGCGTTTCGCCGCAAGACGGAATTGGCACCTTCCCCACCGTGACCTCGCGGTCGGCGGGATGGTTGCCGGGGCTTCAACGGGCCGTTCCCTCTGCCCCTCTGGATGAGCGGTATGGCGCCGGAACCGGGCTCCGGTGCGTTTGTCGGCCGACCACCCCCGGCATGCGCGGGCTACTGGCCTTGTTCAAGACTGTAACCGAAGGACCGGACGGTTGAGACAGTCGTCCGGAACGCGAGATGGATCACTCTCAGGGAGTACCGACCGTGCTGGAAGAGGTGGAACGCTGGCTGACCAGGCGTTCCTGGTCCGTCGGCGACCGTACGCTCGACCGGCTGACGGCCGCCAAGGCCGCGCGTGGCACCACGGTGAGCGTGGTCCTGCCGGCGCTCGACGAGGAGGAGACCGTCGGTGAGATCGTCGCGGTCATCCGCCGGGAGCTGATGGAGAAGGTGCCGCTCGTCGACGAGTTGGTGGTGATCGACTCCGGTTCCGTGGACGGTACGGCGAAGATCGCGGCGGCGGCCGGCGCGCGGGTCGTGCACCGGGACGCGATACTGCCGCGGCTGCCCGCGCTGCCCGGCAAGGGCGAGGTGCTGTGGCGGTCGCTGCTGGTGACAACCGGCGACATCGTCTGTTTCGTGGACGCCGATCTCCGGGAATTCTCGGCGGACTTCGTGTCGGGGATCGTGGGGCCGCTGCTCACGGACCCGGAGGTGCAGCTCGTGAAGGGGATGTACGACCGGCCGCTGAACGGGACCGCGGGACAGGGCGGCCGGGTGACGGAACTGGTGGCGCGGCCGCTGCTGAATCTGCACTGGCCTCTGCTCGCGGGTTTCGTCCAGCCGCTGGGCGGGGAGTACGCGGCGCGCCGGACGCTGCTGGAGCGGCTGCCGTTCCCCGTCGGATACGGCGTGGAGCTGGGGCTGCTGGTCGACGCGCTGCACGCGGTGGGCCTTGACGCGCTGGCGCAGGTGGACGTGGGTGTACGGATCCACCGGCACCAGGACGGGCGGGCGCTCGGACGGATGGCGGCGGCGATCTACCGCACGGCGCAGCTGCGGCTGTCGCGCGGGCATCTGGTGCGGCCGGTGCTGACGCAGTTCGAGCGGGGTGAGGACGGTTTCGTCCCGCGTACCCACGCGGTGGACACGGAGGAGCGGCCGCCGATGCGGGAGATCGGCGAGTACACGGCCGGCCGTGCGGCGTAGCCGATTCTGAACGTGCGGCGCAGCCGGTTCCGACGGGCGGATTTCCTGGGGCGCGCCCTCATGGACCTTCGCCCCTCGCGTCACGGAGACTCGCGTCGCGGACGGGAGCGCGACCGAGGCCCCGGAGCCGCGTACATGCTCGCCGCCGCTCATCACACGAACGCGCATGTGACCGAGCCGTACGCGTCCGTACGTTTGAGCGTTTCCGGTACGGGCTAGATTTCGGCCATGGTCTCCGAGCACGTCGCCCAGGTCCTTGTCGCCTCCAACCGCGGTCCCGTCTCGTACTCCGTGCGCGACGACGGAGCGCTGGACGCCAAGCGCGGCGGCGGCGGGCTGGTGTCCGGGCTGTCCGCCATCGGTCCTGACACGGACGCGGTCTGGGTGTGCGCGGCGCTCGGTGACGGCGACCGCGAGGCCGTACGCCGGACGGGCGGCCGGCTCGACGTGGCGGACACCGGCGGACAGCGCGTCCGGATGCTGGACATCGCGCCGGAGGTGTACGCGGACGCGTACAACGGCGTGGCGAATTCGACGCTGTGGTTCGTCCACCACCTGCTCTACCAGACCCCGCTGGAGCCGGCCTTCGGCCCGGAGTTCCGCGCGCAGTGGGCGTCGTACGAGGCGTACAACCGCGCCTTCGCCGAGGCGCTGGCCGACGAGGCGGCCGAGGGCGCCGCGGTCCTGGTGCAGGACTACCACCTGGCGCTGGTGCCCGGCATGCTGCGCGCGCTCCGCCCCGACCTGCGGATCGGGCACTTCTCGCACACGCCGTGGGCGCCGGTGGACTACTTCCGGCTGCTGCCCGACGACATCGCGCGCCAGCTGCTGCGCGGCATCCTGGGCGCGGACCGGGCGGCGTTCCTGACGCAGCGCTGGGCCGGCGCGTTCACGGCGTGCTGTACGGAGCTGCTGGGCGGTACGGGCAACACCCGGATCGGGGTGCACGGCCTCGGCGCGGACGCGGACTTCCTGCGGGAGCGGGCGCACCGCCCCGACGTCGGCGAGCGGATGACCGCGCTGCGCGAGCAGATCGGCACGGAGGCCGGGGGCGCCGCGCGGAAGACGATCGTGCGGGTCGACCGTACGGAACTGTCCAAGAACATCGTGCGCGGGCTCCTCTCGTACCGTCAGCTGCTGGCCGAAAGGCCCGAGTGGCACGGCCGGGTGGTGCATGTCGCCTTCGCGTATCCCTCCCGGCAGGATCTGCCGGTCTACCGCGACTACACCGCAGAGGTGCAGCGGGTGGCGGACGGCATCAACGAGGAGTTCGGCACGGACGGATGGCTGCCGGTCGTCCTCCATGTGAAGGACGACTTCGCCCGCTCGCTCGCGGCCTACCGGCTGGCGGACGTGGCGCTGGTCAACCCGATCCGCGACGGTATGAACCTGGTGGCCAAGGAGATCCCGGTGGTCTCGGACGACGGGTGCGCGCTGGTGCTCTCACGCGAGGCGGGCGCGTACGAGGAGCTGGGCGAGGACGCGCTGGTGGTGAACCCGTACGACGTGTCCGCGACGGCCGCCGCGCTGCACGAGGCGCTGACGATGCCGGTGCCGGAGCGTGCCGAGCGTTCGAAGCGGCTGGCGGAGGCGGCTACGGCGCTGCCGCCGGCGCGGTGGTTCCTCGACCAGCTGACCGCGCTGCGCGAGCTGCCCGTCTGACGGGGCCGAAGACCGGAGCCCGAACGCCGGGCGCCGTGCGGAGGTGACCTCACCCCCGCACGGCGCCACGCGCGGCATCTCGCGGACGCGGCTCTCAGCCCGCGTCTTTCAGGCCGCCGCCTCGTCCGCCAGCGCCGCCAGAAAGTCCGCGAGCGCCGCCGGGCCTGACAGCAGCAGGTCCGCCTTCCCGGTCACCTCGGGCACGTCCCCGCTGGCGATCAGCAGCGCCGGGTGGCCCGCCGCCCGCAGCTCCTCCACCGCCGCGAAGGCCGCCAGGTCGCCCAGATCGTCGCCCGCGTACACGACCGTCTCGGCCCCGACCTCGCGTACGTACTCCTTCAGCGCCACGCCCTTGTCCACGCCGGGCGGACGCAGTTCGAGGACCATGCGCCCCGGCTCCAGCACCAGTCCGTGCTTCGCCGCCAGGTCGGCCAGGGGTCCGCGCAGGGCTTCGAAGGCGGCCTGCGGGTCGGTGGCGCGGCGGGTGTGGACCGCGACCGCCTGCCCCTTCTCCTCGATCCAGGTGCCCTCCCAGGAACCGAACCGGTCGAGGAATCCGGGAAGTTCCGCACGCGCGGCCGCCACGCCCGGGTGCGGCTCCGGGGTGTTGACCGTGCCGGTGATCGCGTCCCAGCGTTCGGCGCCGTAGTGGCCGAGGACCACCAGGTGGTCGAGGCCCGGTACGCCGGCGAAGCCGCCGTACCGCACGGCGAGCCCGGCCGGGCGGCCGGTGAGGACCGCCACGGACGCGACGTTCGGCGCGAGCGCGGCCAGCGCGGGGACGGCACGCGGGTGGGCGCGGGCCTGTTCGGGGTCGGGGACGATCTCGGCGAGTGTGCCGTCGAAGTCGAGGACGACGACGGCTTTGCCCGGCGCGGCGAGGAACGCGGCCAGACCTTCTGTACCTGCGGAGGTGGTGGGATTCGGCAGGGAGTGCGATGTGCTGCCCATGTGCTGAGCCTATCGTTGGTCTCTGCGGGCCTGCCGGAGTCTGCGCAGTCTGTTCACCGTCACCGGATCGTGCTCCGCCGCGGCGGGATCGTCCAGGAGTGCGTTCAGCAGTTGGTAGTAGCGCGTCGGAGACAGTCCCAGCCGCTCACGGATGGCGCGCTCCTTGGCCCCGGGGCCGGGCCAGCCACCCGCCTCCATGGCCAGGACCGCGCGGTCGCGGTCGGACAGTTCCGAGGTCATCGCTGTTCCGTCAGGGCCGAGGTCATCGCCGTTCCGCCGCTTCCGAGGTCATCGCTGTTCCGTCAGTTCCGAGGTCATCTATTCCGCGCTCTCCGCCGTGGCGGCGTCCCTGGCGATCTCGCTGAGCACGTTCGCCGGACTCGCGCCCGGCTCGACCGCCTTGCCGATCTTCTCCTTGACGCTCCCGCTCACACTCGACCACGACGTCTTGCCGACCGGCGGCAGCTCGGAGTCCGGCAGCGCGGCCCCGAACTTGTGCAGGTCCTTGTACGCGGGGTCGTCCGCCATGACGTCGTTGGCGCTGTAGGTGACCGGCAGCAGGTCGTACTGACCGACGAAGTCCATCACGTTCTTGTCCTCGTAGACGAAGTCGAGGAACTTGCCGATCTGCCGGGCGTGGCCGTTCTGCTTGAAGGCCATGATCCAGTCGGCGACGCCCATCGACGCCTTGGTCGTGCCGTTGATGCCGGGCATCTCCACCATTCCGACCTTGATGCCCGCCTGCTTGGCGTCCTTGAGCAGCGACGGGTGCCCGTTGAGCATGCCCACCTGACCGCTCGTGAACGCCTTGAACGCGACCGCGCGATCGAGCTCGCCCGGCGCGACGGGACCGACAAGCCCCTCGCGCACCAGGTTCTTCTGGAGCCACGTGAAGGTGGCGATGTTCTCCTTGGAGTCGATGACGTACGAGCCGTCCGGGGTGTCGGTGTAGCCGCCACCGCCGCTCAGCATCCACATCATGGCCTCGACCTGCGCCTCCTCGGAGCCCAGCGGGAGCGCGATCGGTGTGGTGACGCCCTGCCGCTTGAGCACGGTGGCGTCGTGCTTGATGTCGTCCCAGGTCTTCGGCGCGTCCAGGTTCGCCCGGTCGAAGAGCTTCTGGTTGTAGAAGAGCAGGCGCGTGGAGGCGACGAACGGCATTCCGTACTGGATGCGGTTGACCTTGCCGGCCTCGGAGAGCTGGGTGAGGAAGTTGGCCTGGGTGGGCACGTTGACCAGTTCGTCCGCGCTGTACAGCTCGCCCTTCTTGGCGTAGTCGGCGTAGGAGCCGACCTGGGCGATGTCGGGGGCGCGGCCGCTCTTGACCATGTCCGCCACATCGCTGTCGACGGTCTTCCACGAACGCACGTCGACCTCGACCTCGATGCCGGGGTTCGCGGTCTCGAACGCGTCGGCCAGCGACGACCAGTACTTCTTCGAGCTGTCGTCCGCGCTGCTGTTGCCGTAGTCGGCCGCGACGAGTCTGAGCGTGACGTCCCCGCCCGAGCCGCCGGAACCACCCGTGCTGCCGCAGCCGGCCAGCGCCATCGCCGTACCCAGCGCGGCTGCCGCCGCCGTCAATCTCAGAAAGCGCTGCCGCACAGCTCTGTCCCCACCCTTGTTCCTCAGTGCCCGCGCTCCGGCGGCCCGCCCTTTTGTGATGATCTTGTGAGGGCACTGCGATTTTCCCCCATCTGGTGGCAAGGGGTCTACATCGGGATGGTTTCGCTTCGGCAACGCCCGCCCCATGCGCCTCCCATGCCCTCCCGGCGTTTGTATGGAGACGTAACAATTCGCCGGAGCGGCGCGGACAGTGGACTAGACCTTTCATGGGTCAACGCGCGAGACTGTCAACCGTGAAACACGTCATCGCCCTCGATGTGGGCGGCACCGGTATGAAAGCCGCCCTGGTCGGGGCGGACGGCACGCTGCTGCACGAAGCCCGGCGGCCCACCGGAAGAGAGCGCGGACCCGACGCCGTCGTCGAGACGATCCTCGCCTTCGCGGCCGAGCTGCGCGCGTACGGCACCGAACGGTTCGGCGAGAGCGCCGTCGCCGCCGGAGTCGCCGTGCCCGGCATCGTGGACGCGGAGCGCGGGATCGCGGTGTACGCGGCCAACCTCGGCTGGCGTGACGTCCCGATGCGCGAGCTGCTCGCCGAGCGGCTGGGCGGCGTACCGGTCGCGCTCGGACACGACGTGCGTACCGGCGGCCTCGCGGAAGGACGGCTCGGCGCGGGCCGGGGCGCGGACCGGTTCCTGTTCCTGGCGCTCGGCACCGGCATCGCGGGAGCCATCGGTATCGACGGCGCGATCGAGGCCGGCGCGCACGGATACGCCGGCGAGATCGGCCATGTCGTGGTGCGCCCCGGCGGCCCCCTCTGCGGCTGCGGACAGCGCGGCTGCCTGGAGACGCTGACCTCCGCTGCGGCCGTGACCCGTGCCTGGGCGGCCGCGAGCGGCGACCCGGAGGCGGACGCCGCCGACTGCGCGAAGGCCGTGGCGGCGGGCGACCCCGAGGCGGTACGGGTATGGGCCGACGCCATGGACGCGCTGGCCGCCGGTCTCGTCACCGCGCTCACGCTGCTCGACCCCCGCACGCTGATCATCGGGGGCGGACTCGCGGAAGCGGGTGACACGCTGTTCACGCCTCTGCGCGCCGCCGTCGAGGAACGGATCACGTTCCAGAGACTGCCCACGATCGTCCCGGCGGCCCTCGGCGACACCGCGGGCTGCCTGGGCGCGGGACTGCTCGCCTGGGACCTGCTCGCGGAACCGGTCCCCGACCGGCTTCCCGGTCAACCGACCGCACGACCGACCGACCCACTCACCACGGAGGTGACCGGCTGATGTCCGTAAGCGCCGCACGCGCCGAAAGCGCGCAGAGCACCGTTCTCGCCGGCGCCCGGGTGGTGCTGCCGACCGGGACGGTCGACAGCGGCCAGGTGGTCGTCGAGGGCGGGAAGATCGTGGGCGGAGCCCCCGCCGGGGCCACCCGCCTGGACCTGCGGGGCCACTGGGTGGTCCCCGGCTTCGTGGACATGCACAACCACGGCGGCGGTGGCGCCTCGTTCACCTCGGGCTCCGTGGACGACGTACTCAAGGGCGTCCGTACGCACCGCGAGCACGGCGCGACCACCGTCGTCGCGTCCCTGGTCACCGGTGAGACAGACTTCCTCGCGCGGCGCGCGGGCGTCCTGTCCGAGCTGGTCGAGCAGGGCGACCTGGCCGGGATCCACTTCGAGGGCCCGTTCATCTCGCCCTGCCGCAAGGGCGCGCACAGCGAGGCGCTGCTGCGCGATCCCGACCCGGCCGAGGTGCGCAAGCTGATCGACGCGGCGCGCGGCACGGCCAGGATGGTCACGCTCGCCACCGAACGGCCCGGCGGCATCGAGTCCGTACGGCTGCTGGCCGAGCGGGGCGTGATCGCCGCGATCGGGCATACGGACGCGACGTACGAGCAGACCGTCGAGGCGATCGACGCGGGCGCGACCGTGGCCACACACCTCTTCAACGCCATGCCGCCGATCGGCCACCGCGATCCCGGGCCGATCACCGCGCTGCTGGAGGACGAGCGGATCACCGTCGAGCTGATCAACGACGGGACGCATCTGCACGCGGCGGCGCTCCAGCTGGCGTTCCATCACGCGGGCGCGGAACGCGTCGCGTTCATCACGGACGCCATGGACGCGGCGGGCTTCGGCGACGGGCTCTACCAGCTCGGGCCGCTGGGCGTCGAGGTCAAGGACGGTGTGGCGCGGCTGGTGGAGGGCGGCGCGATCGCCGGTTCCACCCTCACGCTGGACACGGCCTTCCACCGGGCCGCCACCGTGGACCGGCTGCCGGTCGAGGACATCGTGCGGGCGATCTCCGTCAACCCGGCGAAGCTGCTCGGTCTGTACGACAGGGTCGGCTCGCTGGAACCCGGCAAGGACGCGGACCTGGTGGTCCTGGACGCCGACTTCAGGCTGAAGGGCGTACTGCACAGGGGTGAATGGGTGGTTGAACCCCAACTGGGCTGATTTCCGCGCGAGTCGGCACTCCGACGGAGGAAAGCGGTTGGCCGGGAGACTGGGCCAACCGCTTTCTTTTTGACATGATCACCCGGGTGATCAGCGGCGACGGCGCGTTTCCCGGAGGATGTGACAGGTGATTCTCACGGTCACGCTCAATGCCGCGCTGGACCTCACCTACCGGACCCGGTCGCTGGTCCCGGGCGCCACCCACCGCGTCGGCGCGGTCGTGGAACGCGCGGGCGGCAAGGGCGTCAACGTGGCGCGGGTACTGGCGGCGCTGGGCCACGAGACGGTCGTGACCGGCTTCGCGGGCGGGCGTACGGGTGACACGCTGCGGGAGTTACTGAGCGGCGCCGCGAACGGCCCGCGGGACGCGCTCGTGCCGATCGCCGGGACCACCCGCCGTACCGTCGCCGTGGTGGACGACGCGACGGGCGGGACCACCCAGCTGAACGAAACCGGCCCGGCCGTCTCGCCCGGCGAGTGGGCCGCCTTCCTCGACGCCTACGCCGGACTGCTCGGCCGGGCCGGGGCCGTGGCACTCTGCGGCAGCCTGCCGCCCGGCATCCAGGTCGGGGCCTACGCCGACCTGGTGCGCCGGGCGCGCGCCGCGGGCGTGCCCGTACTCCTCGACACCAGCGGCGAGCCCCTGCGCCGGGGCGTCGCCGCGCGCCCGGACCTGGTCAAGCCGAACGCGGAGGAACTGGCCCATCTCACCGGCGCCCGCGAACCGCTGCGCGCCGCCCTCGACGCACGGCGGCGCGGGGCACACGCCGTCATCGCCTCCCTCGGCCGCGACGGCATCGTCGCGGCCACCCCGGAAGGCACCTGGCAGGCGGCCTCGCCCAAGGCGGCGAAGGGCAACGCGTCGGGCGCGGGCGACTCCGCGGTTGCCGGGCTGCTCTCCGGGCTCGTGGAGGGCCTGCCGTGGCCCGCGCGGCTGGCCAGGGCGGTGGCTCTGGCGACGGCCACGGTCATGGCGCCGACGGCCGGCGAGTTCGACGCCGCCACGTACGAGGAACTACTGCCGCTGATCACGGTGACGGAGCACCCGGGCGCGTGAGCGGGGTGCGCGACCCGGACGGGCGGACGATCCGCACGCGTACGGGCATGCGCACGACCCGCGCGCGTACGGGCGGGGTCGTACGCCGGGCGGGCAATCCGTGCGGCGTGTGATCCCGCCGGATACATGGCCGCCACGCTCCGTGGGCACAGGTTCATCTGGACAGGGGGACGCATGCCACTCGTCAGCACCGGTGAACTCGTCACGGCGGCCATGGCCGCGCGCCGCGGTATCGCCGCGTTCCACGTCATCACGCTGGAGCACGCGGAGGCCATCGCCGCCGGCGCCGAGCGGGCCGGGATCCCCGCGATCCTCCAGATCTCGGAGAACGCCGTGCGCTTCCACGGCGGCAGGCTCGGGGCCGTCACCGCCGCAGCGGCCTCCGTCGCCCGCGCCGCCTCCGTACCGCTCTCGCTCCACCTCGACCATGTCGAGTCGGTGGAGCTGCTGCGGGCCGCGCCCGGCGTGGGGTTCAGCTCGGTGATGTTCGACGCGTCGAAGCTGTCGTACGCCGACAACCTCAAGGCCACCGCGGAAGCCGTGCGGTGGGGCCATGAACGGGGCATCTGGGTCGAGGCCGAACTGGGCGCCGTGGGCGGCAAGGACAGCGACCCGGCCCTCGACGCACACGACCCGGACGTCCGTACCGATCCCTGGGAGGCGGTCGTCTTCGTCGCGGAGACCGGCGTCGACGCGCTCGCGGTCGCGGTGGGCTCCGCGCACGCGATGACCTCGCGCACCGCCACGCTGGACCACGTGCTGATCGGCGCGCTGCGGGACGCCGTGGGCGTCCCGCTGGTGCTGCACGGCTCCTCCCGCGTACCCGACACCGAGATCCGCAGGGCGGTCCGCTCCGGCATGGTCAAGGTGAACGTGGGCACGGCGCTCAACTGGGCCTGCACCAACGCCTTACTCAGACATCTGGCCACCCACCCGGACACCGTCGACCCCCGGAAATACCTCGTCCCGGCTCGCGAGGCGATGGCCGGGACGGTGGCGGGTTTCCTGCGGGCGGTCGACGCCGGATGAGCCGTAGCGGACCACTGGCTACTTGGGCGGCGTGACCTCGAGCCAGTCGAGGACGGCGTCGCACTGGTTGCCCTCCTCGCAGGAGATCTTGATGGTGTTCTTGCCGTGCTGGAGGGTGACCGGTGCCCAGGTCGTCTGCCAGTTCTTCGCCAGGTCGGGGTCGTTGCCGTGGATGAAGTTCTTCAGACCCAGCGGATTGGTGTTCGCCTTGCCGTTGACGGTCAGCGTGGCGTTCGCGTCCTTCGCCGGGATGGCGTAGCGCACCGCGAGCCGGTACGCGCCGGCCTTCTCGATGTCGGCGGTCCAGGTCACCGAGGCGCCGACGGCGTTGAAGCCCGTCACATACGCGCCGTCCGTGCCCTGAGCACCCTCGATGTCCTTGGCGAGGACCGCGGGCGGCCCGAGCTGGAGCGTCGCCGCGTCCTGCTTGGGCAGCTCGATCTCCTTCTCCGGGTCCGGCTTGTCGTCGTCGGACACGGAACCGCCCGTGTCCTCGGACTGGCTCGCGGTCGGGTTGTCGGTCGCCGCGGCGTCGTTGTCCTTGGTGTCGCCGTTACCGCCGATGAGCGCGGCTGTGATACCGATCACAACGACCGCGACCACGGCCACCGCGCCGATGATCAGGCCCTTGGTGTTGGGGCCGCCACCGCGTCCGCCGCCACCACCGCGCTGCGCCGGAGCGCCGGCGGGCGTCTCGGGGGGACCGTACTGCTGAGCGGGACCGGGGTAGCCGTAGCCACCGCCCTGGCCCTGCTGGGGCTGCTGGCCGTACTGCTGCTGACCGTACGGAGCCTGCTGGCCGTACTGCTGCTGGCCGTAGGCGGCCTGCTGCTGGGGGGCCTGCTGCTGTCCGTACTGGCGCTCGCCAACCGCCCTGACCTGGTTGTACGACGTCCTCGGCACTCCGCGCTGCGCGGCAGGACCGGGGTAGCCGTAGCCGCCCTGGCGTCCCTGAGCTGCGGCCGCCGCCTGTCCGTCCTCGTACAGATAGCCGAACGGATCGTCGTCCTCGGGCGTGCTCGCGCCGTTGTTCCCGGCCGTCATCCCTGGGTCACTCCTCACCATCTCGCCCGCGTCGCCGACCGGCCGAGCCTACCTCGAATGGACGCGCGCCCGGACGGGCCCGGGCCAACGGCCCCTTGCCCCGGTACGGTTGTACGCCCATCGGCGTGGGGTACGTCACGATCGTTCCGTTAGACGCGCGCGCGTGGGCGCCCGCGTGCTGTGCGGGATGTGTGCGATCCACGCGATCCGCATGGTCTGTGCGATCTGTGTGATCTGTGCGGTCTGCGCGATCCGCGGGGTTTGCGCGGCCCGTGTGCTCCCTCCGTCAGTTCACGGTCAGCTCACCCTGCGGTGGACCTTGTTCCGCGACCGCTTCTCGACGTACATCCGCTGGTCGGCGGATTGGAGTACTTCCTCGACCGACATTCCGCAGGCCGCCCAGCTGATGCCGAAGCTGGCGCCGACCCGGACCGCCCTGCCGTCGACCCGGATGGGCGGGATGATCGCGTTGCGCAGGCGCACCGCGAGGTCGGCGGCGTCCGCGGAGCCGAGGCCGTCCGCGAGGACGACGAACTCGTCACCGCCGAGGCGCGCGACGGTGTCCCCGTCGCGCACACCCGTGGTGAGCCGGCGCGCGACCTCGATCAGGACGGCGTCGCCGGTGTTGTGGCCGAAACGGTCGTTGATCGACTTGAAACCGTCGAGGTCGCAGAAGAGAACGGCGAGGCCCTTCATGCCGTCGTCCACGTCCCCTTCGGGCGGCGCGACGGTGTGCTGGTGGTCGAACGCGGTCCCGTCGGCGGGCGAGTCGAAGCCGCCGCCGCGGAAGGCGCGGTGGCTCGCCTGCTCTTCGTAGCCGTTGTACCCGTCGTAGCCGTCCTGGGCGTCGTAGCCGGGTTCACGGACGACGGTGCCCTCGTATCCCCCGTACGCCTTGTCCAGGGCCTGGACCGCCGTCTCGCGGATCGCGTTGGGGCGCGAACAGAGGCGGGAGCTGAGCCGCGCGCGCAGCTCCGCACTGTTGGGCAGACCGGTGAGCGAGTCGTGCGAGGCGCGGTGGGCGAGCGCGAGTTCGTGGCGCTTGCGCTCCTCGATGTCCTCGACGTGGGTGAGCAGGAAGCGCGGGCCGTCCGTGGTGTCCGCGACGACGGAGTTGCGCAGCGAGACCCAGACGAAGGTGCCGTCGCGGCGGCCGAGCCGCAGCTCGGCGCGGCCGCCCTCGGCCGAGGTGCGCAGCAGGGTCCCGATGTCCTCGGGGTGGACGAGATCGGCGAACGAATAGCGGCGCATGCCGGAGGCGGGGCGGCCGAGGAGCCTGCACAGCGCGTCGTTGGTCCGCAGCAGCCTGCCGTGCTGATCGCCGCCCATCTCGGCGATGGCCATGCCGCTGGGGGCGTACTCGAACGCCTGGCGGAAGGATTCCTCACTGGCCCGCAGCGCCTGCTGTTCGCGTTCGAGCCGGACGAGGGCGCGCTGCATGTTTGCTCGCAGGCGGGCGTTGCTTATGGCAATCGCCGCCTGGGACGCGTACATCTGGAGGGCTTCCTGCCCCCAGGGTCCGGGACGACGGCCGCCGCGCGGCCGGTCGACCGATATCACGCCGAGCAGTTCGCTGCCCCCACCGGAGGCGTGCATGGGTGCGTACAGCCTGTCCTGGGGGTGCCACTCGTCCTCGAAGCGGGGGTCGGGTCCCTCCGTGTACCACTGCGGTACGTCGTCCTCCAGCAGCACCCAGCCCTCGGTGTGCGGTATGAAGCGCAGCTCGCCCCAGGCCTCCCCCATGGAGAGCCTGCGGTCCCAGGAGGCGCGGGAGCCGACACGGCCGGTGATCAGGGATTCCGCGGCGGCGCTTCCGGCGAACGCGGCGACGACGAGGTCACCGTCCGCCTGGACGACGTTGACACAGGCGAGTTCGTATCCGAGGCCCGAGACCACGCCGTCGGCGACGGTCTGCAGGGTGTCGGCGAGGCTTCTCGCCGTATTCAGTTCGGCGACGGCCTGGTGCAACTGACGCAGGGTCGCAAGACGGACATACGGCTCCGACTCGGTCTCCATCGCTCGCTCTCCCCGAGACCTCGACAGTAACTCCAGGATTCTTATCGGCTCTCGTGTTGCACGGTGACCGCCACTGAATCACAGCGAGCTGCCCCACCGGTACACAGGGTCAACAAATACTCGACTCTGTGACTCAAGTCACATTACGATCACATCGTGTGATGAAGGGCCCGTGGCGTGATGACGCCTGTCGTTCAGAGCCCTTCTCAGCCTTCCGGTACGCAAACCCCAGTGAACGCCCGGTTGTTCCACGGCCTTCAGGGCAGTTCCGCGCGCGGCCTGGTCCCAGGTCTTAGGACCGGTCTGGTCCCCTGGCCCGATGCGGACCGGGGGCGCCGACACTAGCGTCTGATGCGTGCCCCCTACGACCCCTGCTTCCCCCGCTTCCGCCTCCAATGCGTCCTCCGCCTCTCCGGTGGGCGCTTCCGGCACCCCGGCCGTCCCTCATCCTGAGGGGGTGAGCAACGACGAGTTCCGCGCCGCCTTGTCCCGGCTGGCCTCGGGCGTGGTGCTGGTGACAGCCCGCGAAGCGCCCCTGAGCGCGGACGGACCACGCGGCGAGGACGCCGGTATGACCGCGACCGCCTTCATGTCGGTTTCCCTCGACCCGCCGCTGGTGCTGGTGAGCGTCCGCAACGACTCCCGTATGGACGATCTGCTGGACGAGCAGCCGTTGTGGGCCGTCTCGCTCCTCTCCGAGAGCCAGCGGCACATCGCGGGCCGGTTCTCGATGAAGGGCAGGATCAGCGACCGGCTGCTCTTCGAGGACATCCCGTACCGGCGGGGCGAGGTGAGCGGGGCGCCGCTGGTCGGGGGCGCGCTCGCGGTGCTGGAATGCCGTACGGAGCAGCGGGTGGTGGCGGGTGACCACACGCTGGTGATCGGCAGGGTGCTCGCGTCGGAACTGCCGAGCGTGGACGGCCGGCCGCTGGCGCACTTCAAGGGGCGGTACAGGCAGCTGAGCGAGGGCTGAGCGCGCCTCGGCCCAGGGCCGAGGCGCGCTCAGGGCCGGCCTCTTGGGCGCTTCGGGCATCAACCGGCCCGGAAATGGCGGGAGTCCAAGGTGACCGGGATGCGGAGAAGCCCCGACTGGAGCGCCGACGCCCCGCCGGTGACGCTCCACGGCTTCGACGGCGAGTACGGCGCGCGACCGGACGGTCAGCCCCAGTCGCGCCCGGAGCGGCCGCGCTTGGTGTCGCCGCGCTGCTTCTTCTCGCGCAGCCTGCGCTCGTTGATGCCGCGCGGGATCTTCGACTTGCGGCGCGGGCGCGGCGGCGGCGCCGTCGCTTCGGCCAGCAGAGCGGCGAGCCGTACGGACGCGGTCTCGCGGTTGCGCCACTGAGAGCGGTGCTCCGAAGCGCGTACGGTGATCACGCCGCCGACCAGCCGGCTCGCCAGCCGCTCCAGCGCCCGTTCCTTCCACACCGGGGGAAGCGCCTCGGTCTTCGCGAGGTCGAAGCGCAACTCCACCTGCGAATCGCTGGTGTTGACATGCTGGCCGCCGGGCCCGGAGGAGCGCGAGAAACGCCACATCAGCTCGGCCTCCGGCAGGGAGACCGAGCCGCGGATGACATACGGGGACCCGGACATGACTCCATGTTCGCGTGCCGGGGCCGCTCCCGTCACCTTTTTTTTGACGTGACGGGCACCAGCTTTTTTGACGTGACGGGCACCAGCCGCGTTCTTGGCAAAGAAAGTAAAGCCGGGCTGGAACCTCTCGATCCCCTGCCTGCGTTATGCCGGGTGACGGTAACTTCGGGACAGCCCGGAGACCGCACACGACAACGAAAGGGACATCCCATGCCTGTAAGCCTGTCCAAGGGCGGCAACGTCTCGCTCACCAAGGAAGCACCGGGCCTGACCGCCGTCACGGTCGGCCTCGGCTGGGACGTCCGCACCACCACCGGCACCGACTTCGACCTCGACGCCTCGGCGATCGCGGTGACCACGGCCGGAAAGGTCGTCTCGGACAGCCACTTCGTCTTCTTCAACAACAAGTCGACGCCGGACCAGACCATCGTCCACACCGGCGACAACCGCACGGGCGCCGGCGAGGGCGACGACGAGGCGATCAACGTCAACCTGGCGGGTCTGCCCGCCGACGTCGACAAGATCGTCTTCCCGGTCTCCATCTACGACGCCGAGACCCGCAGCCAGAACTTCGGCCAGGTCAGGAACGCGTACATCCGCATCGTCAACCAGGCGGGCGGCACGGAGATCGCGCGCTACGACCTGACCGAGGACGCCGCCACCGAGACCGCCATGGTCTTCGGCGAGCTGTACCGCAACGGCGCGGACTGGAAGTTCCGCGCGGTCGGCCAGGGTTACGCCTCGGGCCTCGTCGGCATCGCGACGGACTTCGGCGTCAACCTCTGAGTCACGCCACGCACGGAAGCCCCCGGCCCCGGCTTGAGTTCCAGCGGGCCGGGGGCTCCCGCACACCCGGCCGCGTACGTGACGCACGCCCGGCCCCGTACGCGCCTCACACGCCGTACGCCCAGGCCCGGTAGACGGCGTACGCCCGGCCGGGCGCAGACGTGCCGGCTCCGGCCCGCGTCCGCACGTGCTCCCGCACGCGCCCGCCGCGTCGGCCGGGCCCGTGTCCGCCGTCCATGGGTAATCTGCGCCGCATGATCGTCGAACCGCTGACGCCCGTGGACGCCGCTCTGCCCGGACCGCTGCTCACCGAGCTTGCCGCGCTCTACGCGTCGAACCGTGAGTTCCAGCAGCTCAGCGGGGACTTCCCGGACCCGGACGACATCCGCCCCGAGCAGGTCGCGGCGTCCCTGGCCGACGAGTTCGCGGACCCGGGCGCGCGGGCGCTGCTCGCCCGTTCGGCGGGCCGGCTCGTCGCCGTCGCCGTCACCATCGACGCCCATCCCGACCCGGACGACCCCGATCCGTGGATCGGACTGCTCATGGTGCACGCCCGCGAGCACCGGTCAGGCTACGGACGGCAGTTGGCGGAAGTGATCGAGGACCGCTTCCGGACGGACGGCCGTACGGGCCTCCGGCTGGCCGCACTGGCGAACAACCCACGCGCGCTCGCCTTCTGGACCGCGCTCGGCTACACCGAGATCGACCGCCGCCGCGACCGCGAGCGCGGCCGCCCGTGCCTCGTCCTGCGCAAGGATCTGACCGCCGCCGGCTGAACGCCGATCGCCTGAACGCCGGTGCGTCCGCCCGTCCTGCCGGCCGCCCGGTGGTTCGGCGCCGCCGCACTGCCAGGCCGCCCATGGCCCGCCGAGGTCACGGCCCGATTCGCGCTCCGCGTATGCCGTGGAGTCGGCGGTCGACGAGGGCGCCGAACCGACCGCGAGCCATCCGGCCGCCGTCGTCACCGGCTCGTACGGGCGACGCGGGACAAGCGGACTGCCGTGTGCGGATGCGGTCCCGTACGCCGCGGTCGCGCGGGGCGCACACCCGAGCGCCGCCGGTCACCGGTATCCGTACCCATTCCCCGCAGGCGCCCACGCCCGGGGGATTTGCGCAGGTCAGCGAGGTATGGCTCGGGGCAGGGTCAGGGCGTGGCACCATCGAGTCCGTGCTCGACATCGGCTACTCCCTCTCCCATCGGTTTCCCGATCCCCCGCAGACCGACTACCGCCGCGCGGACGTCCAGGCGCTGCGGCACGACCTCTTCTCCGGGGACGTCTATCTCGCGGACACCAAGGCGGACCGCGAGGTGTCCACCGCCTGGGGTTGGGTACCGGTGCTGGACTTCGCGTGGGCGCTGTGCGACATCGTCGAGCAGCTCGACCGCGATCCGCGCGGCAGCAGGGCGGCCAAGCCGCAGCACGCGGAGCTGGATTTCACCGAGTCGTCCGACCGCATGCTCTTCGAGCGGCGCTTCGGCTGGGTGGATGTCGAGGCCGACTGGATGCCGGGCGACGAGCCGCCGCTCACCTTCAGCCACCGGCTGCTGCGGCGCGAGGCGCGTGACTTCCTGCACGATCTGATCGGGGACCTCACCGACATGCACGAGGGCCTTGCCGACAACCCGATCATCTGGGACCTCCAGTCCCGCTTCCCCCGAATCTGACCCCGGATCCGACCCCGGATCCGACGCCGAATCCGACCCCGTCTCCGACCACGCGTACGGTGCGCCCGACCCGCGCGCCGGTCACACCCAGCCGGTGTCCTCGTCCGTCTCCGGTCCGCACCGGCGCCGCCGTCCCGCGCGCAACCGCCCCCGTCCGCCCCGCGTTCACGCCACGCGCGCCCCACTCCCGACCCGTGCCCGCACCGCCCGCACCACGCCTGACCTGCAGTGACGCCCTCCGTTTCAGGGCCGCTACACAGCTATCACACAGCCCACCCATCGATTGGCGAATCGGCAGGCGTACGTCCTGGAGAACCGGGCAGACGAAACCTTGCCGGGACACAGCCTGGAACCGGGCGACCGATTCCTTCCCCCCACCAAAGGCTCGTGTCCGTGGAGCACCACGAAGGCCCCGACCCATCCCCCCAGGTCGGGGCCTTCGAAAATCCAGCCCCGGGCCACCGCGCAGCCGCCGGGCGGGCCGCGTCCCCGACCTCACGGGTCAGTACCCCTGGCCGGTGAGGCCGTCCTCCACCCGCACGCCGATCTGCGCCGCGAACGCCGGTGCCAGCTGGAGCAGTTGCGCCGAGCTGATCACCGCGCCCGCCAGCCGGTCCAGCCCCCGCGCGATGTCCAGCTCGGCAACCGTACGCAGATCGACGTCCCGCATCCGCACACTGCTGAGATCCGCACGCCTGAGCACGCAGTCCCGGAACTCGACCCGGACCAACTCCGCTCCCGCGAAGTCCGGTTCGGCCAGCACGCAGCCCTCGAACACCACATCCTTCAGCTTGGCGCTGCGCAGATTCAGGTAGTCGATCTTCCCGCCGCGGATCAGCACCCGCTCCAGCACCGCGCCATGCATCTGCACGCCACCCAGGCGCGCGTCCACCACCTCCACATCACGCAGCGACGCCCCCGACAGATCCGTACCCACGCCCCGCACACCGCTGAGCACGCAGTCGATGAGCCGGGCCCGCGCGAGCGACGTCTCGGTCAGTCCGCACTCCCGCAGGGCACAGTCGATGAACCGGGCCCCCGCGCCCTCCTGGCCCGCCAGGTCCAGTTCCTTGAACTCCAGGCCGTCATAGTCGCCGTCGGGCTCCAGCCCGCCGCCGTACGGACTCAGCGGCGGCAGCCGCACCTCCGGCCGCCGCGGCGGCGACAGTGTCCCTGAAGCGCCGCCGGTCCGACTGTCACTCGTTGAACCCCCGCTTGCACCGTTCTTCGTTGTCTTACCTGCCATACCCCCATGGTGACCCACCGCACTGACATCACACCGGCAGATGAGCCATGACACCGCGACCAAAACCCTTGATCCGACGCCCGCTTGACGTCCGGGGCCATGCAACAGCACCGCCCGGAGCGGCGGCGGGCGAGGCCGCCCCCGAACCCCCGAGAACGCGTTCGTACAGACGTACCCCTATGGAGCAACCCTTCCCCGGCGAAAAAGGCGGAGCCTACCGATTCATGGTGTTCTGAACTGATACCGGAGGCATACGTTCCGATCACGGCGAAGGAATCCCGATGAGCAATCCGGCGATGTCCGGATCCGGCGCAGAGTCCGGAGCCCGGCCCGGCAGCACCGGCCCCCCCGAGACGCAGCCCGACGCGCACCGCTGGTGGGCGCTCGCCGTCATCTCGACGGCGCAGCTCATGGTCGTGCTCGACGCCACCATCGTGAGCATCGCCCTCCCTTCGGCCCAGCGGGACCTCGGACTCACCAACGGTGACCGCCAGTGGGTGATCACCGCCTACACCCTGGCTTTCGGCGGGCTGCTGCTGCTCGGCGGCCGGGTCGCCGACCTCGTCGGCCGCAAACGGACCTTCATCATCGGCCTCATCGGCTTCGCGTGCGCCTCCGCCATCGGCGGCGCCGCCATCAGCCCCGAAATGCTCTTCGCCTCGCGCGCCCTCCAGGGCATCTTCGCCGCGCTCCTCGCCCCCTCCGCGCTCTCCCTGCTCACCACGACGTTCACCTCGGGCCCCGAGCGGGCCAAGGCGTTCGGCATCTTCAGCGCCATCGCGGGCGGCGGCTCCGCCATCGGGCTGCTCCTCGGTGGCCTGCTCACCGAATACCTCGACTGGCGCTGGTGCCTGTATGTGAACGTCCCGATCGCCGCGATCGCCGTCGTCGGCGCGTTCCTGCTGCTCAGCGACCGCGAGGGCACCAAGGGCGCGCATCTCGACATCCCGGGCGTCGTCCTCGGCTGCGGTGGCCTCGTCGCGCTCGTCTACGGGTTCAGCCAGGCCGAGCAGGACGGCTGGACGTCCTCGCTCGTCCTCGCGATGCTGGCCGCCGCCATCGCGCTGCTCACCGCCTTCACCTGGTGGCAGACCCGCTCACGGGCACCGCTGCTGCCGCTGCACATCATCCGCGACCGCAACCGGGGCGGCTGCGTGGCCATCATGTGCCTGACGACGATCAGCCTCTTCGGCGTGTTCCTGTTCATGACGTTCTTCCTGCAGAACATCCTGGGCTACTCGCCGCTCACCACAGGGCTGGCCTTCCTGCCGCTGTCCGCGGGCATCATCATCGGCTCGACGCAGATCTCGGCCCGGCTGCTGCCCCGGGTGAAGCCGAGGCTGCTGCTCGTCCCCGGCGCGGTGCTCGCCGCGGGCGGGATGTACACACTGACCTTCCTGGACGTGCACTCCAACTACGCGGAACACATCCTGCCCGGAACCGTGCTCATCGGCCTGGGCCTCGGCCTCACCTTCATGCCCGCGATCTCCACCGCCACCACCGGGGTCGCCCCGCAGGACTCCGGCGTCACCTCCGCGACCGTCAACACCGCGCAGCAGGTGGGTGGCTCCATCGGTACGTCCCTGCTCAACACCATCGCGATCACCAGCACCAGCACGTATGTGGCAAGCCATCTCGCCGAGGCGCTGCGCAAGGGCGGCGGTCACATCACGAAGGCGCAGCACACCGCCCTGGTCAACCAGGGCACCGTCCACGGCTTCACGATGGCCATCGGCTGGGCGACCATCATCCTGCTGGCGGCGGCGGTCATCGCCGCGACCCTGGTCAACGCCCACTCGCCCCGCAACCGTGAGGCGGCCGCCGCGGCGGCCGCCTGAGCAGCCCGGCCGCCGGGGCGGCTGAGCAGCCCGAGCCGGTTCGCCTACGCGCGCGGTCCGCCGAGCGTGCTCAGCGCCGTGTCCGTCAGCCGGAACACCGTCCACTCGTCCTGAGGCAGCGCACCCAGTGAGCGGTAGAAGGCGATGGACGGCTCGTTCCAGTCCAGCACCGACCACTCCAGCCGCTCGTAGCCGCGCTCCACGCAGATCCGCGCCAGCTCCGACAGCAGCGCCGTGCCGTGACCGCCGCCACGCCGGTCGGGACGTACGTACAGGTCCTCCAGGTAGATGCCGTGCACGCCGCGCCAGGTCGAGAAGTTCAGGAACCACAGCGCGAAGCCGACCGGCTCCCCGTCGTCCGACTCCGCGATGTGCGCGTACGCGGCGGGCCGCTCGCCGAACAGCGCCTCGTGCAGTTGCTCCTCGCTCGCGCGTGCCTCGTGCAGGGCCTTCTCGTATTCCGCCAGCTCACGGATCATCGCGTGGATGACCGGGACGTCGGCGGCGGTAGCGGTACGAATCATGACCGCAGCCTGCCTTGCCGGCGCCTCACTTCGCCAGCGGGGTGCGGTCGGGGTCCCTCAGCTCAGCAGCGTCCGTGCGATGACCGCCTGGTCCCGGGACATTGCCCCGGGCCCTGCCGTATGGCGCCACAGACCGTTCTGGAGTACCCGGCCCAGCGTCCAGGCCCGCGCGCGCTCACGGTCGAGATCCAGCACCTCCGTCATCAGGTCGAAGCGCCACCGCACGTCACCGGCCGTGAACCGGTTGTGGAGCGCGGGCAGCAGCTCGAAGCCCGGGTCGCCCGCAAGGGGCTTCGGGTCGATCGCCAGCCACGATTCACGGCCCGGATCACGGCCCGGACCGCCGCCCGGTTCTCGGACCGCCGACAGGACGTTCTCGTAGTGCAGGTCCCAGTGCAGCAGCCGGTTCCCCGGTTCCGCCGCCACCTCGCGCACGGCCGCCGCGCAGTCCCGCAGCAGTCGCCGCTCGTCTTCGTCCGCGACCGTGCTCAGCACGGCGGGCGCGCGGTCCAGCATCCGTGCCGTCACCTCGCCGAGCCGCCGCAGTCCGGGCGGCGCCTCGACCGCGGTCAGCCGTCCCAGCAGCTCCGCGAGGATCCGTACCGCGTCCCGGATGCCGACCTGCGAGAGGTCCCGCGCGGAGTCGAGGCGCTCCAGCAGCAGCGTCCCCGTCTCCTCCTCGTACGCCAGCAGCCGGACCGCGCCCGCGCCGTCCCACGCGCGCAGCGCCAGCGGTTCGCCCGCCGTCTCCTCGTCGACGTCCTGGAGCTTCAGCACCGCGCGCGTGCCGTCGCGTACGCGCTCCACCGGCAGCACCAGCGCGCACATCCCGTACATCGGAGGACCGGCAGGCCGCAGCTCCCACCGCTCCAGGAAGTCCGCCGCCCGGCCGGGCAGCGCCGCGACGAACGCGCGGCCCTCCGCGCCCCGCAGCCTCACCTGTGTCTCCGCCAGTTCCGCCGGGATGTCCATCACGGTACGGAGCCTAGAACGGCACCCGGGAATCCCGGGCAGACCTGGACACCCGTACGCGCACAGGTGTACGAACACCCTCATGACCAGCGCGAAGACCACCAACGGCGGCATCTCCTTCTGGTACGCACAGGACGGCCTCCCCGCCCCCCGGGAACCTCTCCCCGGCGACACCAACGCCGACGTCTGCATCGTCGGCGGCGGCTACACCGGCCTCTGGACGGCCTACTACCTCAAGAAGGCCGTCCCCTTCCTCAACATCACCGTCCTCGAAGCCGCCTTCTGCGGATACGGCGCCTCCGGGCGCAACGGCGGCTGGCTCTACAACGGCATCGCGGGCCGCGACCGCTACGCCCGCCTGCACGGCCACGACGCCGCCGTACGCCTCCAGCAGGCCATGAACGAGACCGTCGGCGAGGTCGTGCGCGTCGCCGCGGAGGAGAAGATCGACGCGGACATCCACCAGGGCGGAGTCCTCGAAGTCGCGTACACACCGGCCCAGCTCGCCCGCCTGAAGGACTTCCACGCCGCCGAACTGGCCTTCGGCGAAACCGACCGCACCCTCCACGGCGCCGTCGAGACCGCGGAACGGATCCGGGTCCACGGAGCCGTCGGCTCCACCTGGACGCCGCACGGCGCGCGGCTGCACCCCGTCAAACTGGTCAAGGGCCTCGCGGCCGCCGTCGAAGCGCTCGGCGTCACGATCCACGAGTCGACCCGGGTCACCGAGATCAGACCGAAGCACGCCGTCACCCCTTACGGCACGGTCCGCGCGCCCTACATCCTGCGCTGCACGGAGGGCTTCACCGCGAGCATCAAGGGCGCCCGCCGCACCTGGCTCCCCATGAACTCCTCGATGATCGCCACCGAACCGCTGTCCGCCGAGATCTGGGACACCATCGGCTGGGACGGCCGCGAAACCCTCGGCGACACGGCGCACGCCTACATGTACGCCCAGCGCACCGCCGACGACCGCATCGCGCTGGGCGGCCGGGGATTCCCGTACCGCTACGGCTCGAAGACCGACAACGACGGGCGCACGCAGACGGCCACCGTCGAGGCGCTGCGCGAGATCCTGATCCGTTTCTTCCCGTCCACCACCGGCGCCCGTATCGATCACGCCTGGTCGGGCGTGCTGGGCGTGCCGCGCGACTGGTGCGCCACCGTCACCCTGGACCGTTCGACGGGGCTCGGCTGGGCGGGCGGATACGTGGGCTCCGGGGTCGCCACCACCAACCTCGCGGCGCGCACCCTCCGTGACCTGATCCAGCAGGACTCCGGACAGCAGGGCGCCACGGAACTCACCACCCTGCCGTGGGTCAACCACAAGGTCCGCAAATGGGAGCCGGAGCCGCTGCGCTGGCTCGGGGTCCACGGCATGTACGCGGCGTACCGCACCGCGGACCGCCGGGAGGCCGGCGGGCGCAGCGCGGCCACGCACCCCATCGCGTCATTCGCCGACCGCGTGGGCGGACGCTGAGCCAGACCGCGCGGGCGGACGCCGAGCACCGCGCGGGCCCCGATACCGCTCGCGCGGCCGGCCCCGGCATCACCCGCGCGGGCGGACGCCGACACCGAACAAAAGGCTTAAACAGGTACCCATCGGGTATGAAACGGACTCTGGACGCATGTCCGGACAGAGGTATAGGAGGCACGTTCGCACCAGGATTCGCAGCTGGAGGTGAGCGAATGGCCGAGCAGATGGTCAGGAACGGTGCCGGAGCCAAGCGGCTCCGCACGATCATCGAGGCGGGCGGCGAACTGGGGGGCGCGGATCTGCTGGGCTTCGTGCTCGACGACGCGGTGACCGAGGTCGGCGGACTCGGAGGCATGGTGCATCTGCGCGGCCCCGCGCGCAGGGGCATGCGGCTGATGGCATCGCACGGGCTGATACGTCCGGTCGCCGATACGTGGGACGAGCTGGCGGAGGCCGGATCCACCGCCCCCTCCCGCGCGGTGACCGAAGGCGCCACGGTCTGGGCGCCCGTTCCCGGCGGGCCGCCGCACCACAACGGCGGCAGCCCGGCCGGTGGAAGCAACGGGGCGAACGCAAGCAAGGGCACCAGCCGGAGCAACGGCGGCGGAGAGACCGGTGGCGCGGCCGGTGAGCACTCACCGCTCTCGGCCGCGCCCCGGGCGTGGATGGCCGCGCTGCCGGCCGGCAGCGGACTGCTCGCGGTGCCGCTCCTGACCCCGGGCGGGGTCGCGGGCGTGCTGTCCGTACTGACCGTCCCCGGCATGGAACCGACACCGCGGCAGCGGGCCGCCGTCGAGGAGCTGGCCGCCTGGGCCGCGCTGCGCCTGCGGGAGTACTCGGCGCCGCTGCAGCAGCCCGAAGGCAGCCTTCCCTGGGACGAACCGCCGCCCACCACCCCCCTGCGGCAGGCGCTGCAGGCGATCCGGGTGGGGTCCTGGGAGTGGGACCTGAACACGGGCGATCAGATCTGGGACGAGTCGACGCTCGCCATCCTCGGGATGGACCCGGAGGACACCCGGCAGCACTACGACGCCTGGACCTCCCGGGTGCACCCCGACGACCTCCCGTGGATGGTCGTCGAGATGGAGCAGGCGATCCGCAACCTCACGGTGTTCAGCGTCGAGTACCGCGCCATCCGGGCGGACGGGACCACGATCTGGATCAGCGCGCGCGGCAAGGTGCTGCTCGGCGACGACGGCGAGCCCGTCAAGATGGTCGGCACGGTGTGGGACAGCACCGAGAGCCGGTGGGCCCGCGATTCCGTGAGCCGCGCGCTGCGGCACATGAGCGACGCCTTCCTCGCGGTCGACAAGGACTGGCGCCTCCTGTTCGTCAACGTCAAGGCCGAGCAGCTGCTGGGCAGCAATTCACGCACCCTGGTCGGCCGGACCATCTGGGAGGCCTTCGCCGGCGTCGACGTCGATGTCGAGGGACTGGGCGTGGAGGCGCACTACCGCGAGGCGGCCGAGAGCGGCATACCGGTCGAGTTCGACGTGAAGTGGCCCACCGACCTCCGCTGTTACCACGTACGGCTGGTCCCGGTGCCCGACGGACTGACCGTGTACGCCACCGACGTCACGGAAAGCCGCGCGCACGCCGAGGAACTCGACGCCCTGGAGGCCGCGGACGCCGAACGTACCCAGCGCATCACGGATCTGACCGCCGCCCTCGCCGAGGCCCTGACCATCAACGACGTGGTGAACGCCGCGGCCGAGCGCGTGCTGCCGCCGTTCGGCGCGACCGGACTCATCGTCCTGTTCCTGGAGGGCGAGATCATCCGGATCGCCGGTGCCGTCGGCTACCCGCAGTCGTTCCTCGACGGCGTGGACGGCCTGCCGATCGACCAGGTCGGCACGGTCGAGGACGTCTACCTCACCAAGCAGCCCGTCTTCATGGACAACCCCGAGGAGTACGTGACCCGCTATCCGGAGCTGGGCTATGCGCCGTCCGAGTCCGGGAAGAAGGCGTGGGCCTTCCTGCCGCTGATCGTCTCCGGCCGCACCATCGGCTGCTACGTCGTCGCCTTCTCCGAGCCGCGCCACCTGAGCGGTGAGGAACGGGCGCTGCTGACCACGCTCAGCGGCCTCATCGGACAGGCCTCCGAGCGGGCCCGCCTGTTCGACCGCGAGCACACCCGGGCGCAGGCGCTCCAGCGCGGGCTGCTGCCGCCGGCCCTGCCGTCACTGCACACCGTCACCGCCGCCGCGCGCTATCTGCCCGCCAGCGAAGGCATCGAAGTAGGCGGCGACTGGTACGACGTCATCTCCCTGTCCGGCTCGCGGGTGGCGCTGGTCATCGGTGACGTGATGGGCCACGGTCTGTCCGAGGCCGCCACGATGGGGCGACTGCGTACGGCCGTGCACACGCTCGCGGACCTGGAGTTCTCGCCCGCCGAACTGCTCAGCCGGCTCAACGAGTTGGTGAACGATCTCGGGGACGACTTCTTCGCTACCTGCCTGTACGCGGTGTACGACCCCGTCCAGTCCCTCTGCACGTACGCGCGCGCCGGACATCCGCCGCCCGCCGTCGTACACGCCGACGGCGAGGTCGAGTTCCTCGGCGGGACCCCCGATCCGCCGCTGGGCGCCGCTCGTCCGCCGTTCGAGACGTGCGAGGTCAAGCTTCCCGAAGGCAGTCTGCTCGCGCTGTACACGGACGGCCTGGTCGAGTCGGCCGACCGGGACATGGAAGACGGCATGAAGCAGCTGGCGGCCGCGCTGTCCGGCTCGGCGTCGCAGACCGGGCCGGCGTCGGGGGATCGTACGGCGAGGCCGGAGGGCTCCGAAGCCCGTGCGGCCGGACATCGGACGGAGGGGAGCCGCACGGCCGGCGACGAGAGCGCCTCGCTCGAACGGCTGTGTGATGACGTGCTGACCTCGCTGCTGCCGGAGAAGCAGCTCACGGACGACGCCGCGCTGCTCATCGCCCGTACGCATGTGACGGACCCCGCCGACATCGCCACCTGGCCACTCCCGGACGGCCCCATCGCCGCGGGCGAGGCACGCGACCACGTCCGGGACCAGCTGGCCAGCTGGGACCTCGACCTGCTCACCATGACCTCCGAGCTGCTGGTCAGCGAGTTGGTCGGCAACGCCATCCGGTACGGCAAGGGCCCGATCGAACTGCGTCTGCTGCGTGGCGAGGGGCTGATCTGCGAGGTGTCCGACGGCAGCCTGACCACGCCCCGCATCCGCCACGCGTCCGACACGGACGAAGGCGGGCGCGGACTCCAGCTGGTCGACACGCTGGCCCAGCGCTGGGGCACCCGCTACACCGCCACGGGAAAGTGCATCTGGACCGAACAGCAGGTACCTGACCTGTAGTGACGTGATCCCTGCGACGCCGCTCGCACCAACTCACGCGGCTCCGCCGGGCTTTCGCGTTCACCGCACCCGAACATCATGCACAATTGACCTACACACCATTTAGTTGTGTCCAACTAAATGGTGTGCTGTAGTTATGTCCACGAAGAGGGCAGGCGCAAGCGGCCCCGACATTCACGAAGGACGGTTTCCATGGAAGCGCTCTACACCGCTGTCGCCACCGCCAACGGCCGCGAGGGCCGCGCGGCCACCTCCGACGGCCGCCTGGACCTCTCCCTCGCCATGCCGCCCGCGCTGGGCGGCAGCGGCGAGGGCACGAACCCGGAGCAGCTGTTCGCCGCCGGCTACGCCGCGTGCTTCGCCGGCGCGATCGGCCTGGTGGGACAGCGCGAGAAGATCGACACCAAGGATGTCTCCGTCACCGCCGAGATCTCCATCGGCAAGGACGAGACCAGCTTCGCGCTCGCCGCGACGATCCGTGTCGAGCTGCCGGAGGAGCTGTCCGGCGGCACGGGCCAGAAGCTGGTCGAGCAGGCCCACGAGGTCTGCCCGTACTCCAAGGCCACCCGGGGCAACATCCCCGTCACTCTCGTCGTCGAGTAGTCACGGAGTCGAGCGGTCGCGTCGCGGAGTCGAGCGGTCGCGTCGCGGAGTCGAGCGGTCGCGCGGTCCCGGAGTCCGACACACGCGCGCGACGCGCGGAAGGCACCGCGCATCACGCGCGGTGCCTTCCGGCGTATCAGATCCGGGGTCCGGGATCAGGCGGGGAGCAGGTACCAGCCGCCGAGGCCGCTGCACATGGCCGCGTTGTAGGCGTCGGTACGGAAGCCGGGCGGCACGGGCACGCCGGGGCAGATGTACTCGCCGGCGCGGGCCACTACCTCGAACCACGAGCCGATGCCGTTGCATCCCTGGTCCATGTGGCCGGTGAGCACGTAACCGGTGGGGATCGGCGAGCCCGCGCAGACGTACTGGCCGTCGACGGGCAGCTGCATGAACCAGGTGTCGATGTTGGCGTTACAGCCGTTGGGGGTGTGCATGGTGAGCACGTAGCCGGCCGGGATCGGCGAGGTGGCGCAGATCCACATCCCGTCCTGCGCGGGCTGCATGAACCAGGAGCCGGCGCCGTTGCACCCGTTGGCGTCGCGGAGGGAGATCACCCAGCCGTCCGGTATGGCCGTGCCGGGGCAGACCCACCCGGGGACCGCGTCGGCGGCGGAGACCGGCGCCGCCTGGGACACCTGGGGGAGCTGCGACGCCGTGGACGCCTGGGGCGCCGTGGGCACCTGGGGAGCGGCGGTGGCCGCGCCGGTCGCCGCGCCGGTGAGGGCGACCACCAGCAGCGCGACCACGCTCGCCGCGGCGGCGAGGCGGCTGCGGACCGCCACCACCGATGAGCGGCCGAGACCGAGCAGATGGCGATACTTCGTCTTCACTTCACACCAGTCCAATCAACGGATCCACGATGTCCCGCACGACGGCCGTGCGGTGCCGGGCTGTGGAGCTGAAGTGACCTTAATGGGAAGGGAATTGACGGAACAGATAGATCATCGACCTGGCCCGAATAGTTATGAGGGCAGTCAGCCGTCCCGCCTGCCGCCGGACCCCTCACGGTGTGCGCCTGACGCACTCATTTGACGTACCGGTACGGCGGCCAGAAGGTGGATACAGCGCAGGTCTCACGGGCCTTCCGACGACAGGAGCCGTACACATGGCAGGGCAGAACGACATCAGCCGGGTGGCCGTCGTCACGGGAGGCTCCCGCGGCATCGGCCGCCGGACCGTCGAGCGGCTGGCGGAGGAGGGCGTGGCGGTCGTGGTGGGCTACGCGTCCAGCGACGAGGAGGCCGCGGCGGCCGTCGCCGGAGTGACAGGCAGCGGCGGCCAGGCGATCGCGGTACGGGGCGACGTCGCGGACGAGAAGGCGATGGCCGAGCTGTTCGACCGGGCCGAGCAGACCTTCGGCGGCGTCGACATCGTGGTGCACGCGGCCGGGCGCATGGCGCTGTCCCCGCTGGCGGAACTGGACCTCGACGTCCTGGACGCCATCCACCGCACGAACATCCGCGGCACGTTCGTCGTCAACCAGCAGGCCGCCCGCCGGCTGCGCCCCGGCGGCGCCATCGTGAACTTCTCCACCTCGGTCGTCGGCACCTCCTTCCCCAACTACTCGGCCTACGTGGCCAGCAAGGGCGCGGTCGAGGCGATGACACTCGTCCTGGCCAGGGAACTGCGCGGCCGGGACGTGACCGTCAACGCGGTCGCCCCGGGCCCGACGGCCACCGACCTGTTCCTCGACGGCAAGACCGAGGAGGAGGTCACCAGGCTGGCCAACGCCGTCCCGCTGGAACGCCTGGGCGCCCCGACCGACATCGCCGAACTCGTCGCGTTCCTCACGAGCCCTGCGGGTCACTGGGTCAACGGCCAGAACATCCGCGTCAACGGTGGCCTCGTCTGAGCGGTCCGCGAACGGCGCCCGCGCACCGGCAGGCGCCCGCCCTCAGGTCGCGTTCGCCAGGTTCTTCTCGAACGCCGCGAGGTAGTTCGGCAGATGGTGGTCCTTGACCGCGTCCGTCTCCGGGGCGAACAGGTCCGCGCTCAGCCCCTTGACCCGGTCCGCCAGCCGCGCCATCAGCGGCACGGTCTCGTGGAGCTTGCCGTCGGCGTCGAAGTAGCGGAGCGCGTCGACGTGTGTGTAGACCGGCTCCGGCGGGAGGTGCGGGACGATGTCGTTGTTGTTGACGAAGCGGTAACAGCGCTTCTTGAAGGCCTTGTTGTGCAGGCCGGCGAGCAACCGCTCGCAGGTGCGCGGCTGTCCGAAGGTGTAGACGCCGTCCGGCAGCAACTGCGGCTCCTCGAAGTACATGCGGGCGCCGGCCAGCATCGCGAGAGCGCCGCCGAGGCTGTGGCCGGTGAACCAGATGCTCTGGCCGTTGGTACGCAGCTCCTGGACGGTCTCGCGCATCTGCGGGAAGACGGACTGGAGGGCCTGGTGGAAGCCGTAGTGGACGAAGCCCTTGTTCCCCGGTCCTGGAACGGGCGGGGTGTTGACGTCGGTCAGCCAGTCGTAGATCTTCAGCACCTCGGTGCCCCGGAATCCCGCGACGATCATGCGGTCGCTCGCCATGACGTACGCCTGGGTGTCCTCGATCGGGAACGGCATCCGGTGCGCCGACTCGAAGTGCCGCACCTCGCCGAAGCCCCACGCCGAGGCCTCCGCCTCGATTCCGCTCCGGTCCAGCGAGGCCAGCCCGGCGGCGCGCGCCATCCAATAGGCGTGCGGGAGCGAGTAGTCGGTCGTCGAGTGGTCCAGGGCGGGGATGGCCATCGGTGTCCTCCGGGAAGCGCGGCGGGTCGCCCAGCAACGTAGCTCCGCGCACGAACGAAGCGGGGCTGATCACGCCCGGGACCACTCGTACGGACCAGTCGCCGTCGGCGGCGAGAGCCCCGGCACCGACACGACGTTCCGCCTGCCCGCTCCGTCACACGAGTTGGCGCATTCCGCGACCGTCGGCGCTGGTGGCTGGCTATCTTCAACTTCTGTCACACAGGTCCCACGGGCCAAGCGGACGCAGAGGCCGCACAGGCCGCATCGAGCACAACGGGCAAGGGATTGGCGGGACATGACCACGGAAGAGAACGGCATGGTGCTCTACTGGCGCCCCGGCTGCACGTACTGCATGAAGCTCCGGTTCCGGCTGATGTTCACGCGCCTGCGCTACACCAAGGTCAACATCTGGCGAAACCGCGACGCGGCCGCGTTCGTCCGCTCCGTCGCGAACGGCAACGAGACCGTGCCGACGGTCACCGTCGGCCCGAAGACCATGGTGAACCCGTCGAAGCGGCAGATCGTGGAAGCGGTCGCGACATACGCCCCGCACCTGCTCCAGGCGCCGGAACCGCGGACCGGCGGCCGGAAGGAAGAGAAGGAATAGGAAGAACCGACGGCGCGCCTCCTCGCGTGTCACGAGGAGGCGCGCCGGGACGGTGTCCGGATCAGACGGACCGGATCAGACGGACCGGATCAGGCAGACCCGGTCCGGACGTCCGGATCAGATGAACGCGCGGATATCGGCGTTCAGACGCTTCGAGAGCCGCACGGTAATGAACTCGTTGTTGTCCGCCTTGCCCGGCGTACGACCCGACGAGAACGGGAAGTTGTTGTCGTTCATGACGGCCAGCGTCTGGTCGTCGAGCAGTACGACGTCCTCGATCGTGACGAACGGGAACCGGAAGGTCTTGCCGAAGCCGCCGACGCCCTTGGGGTTCGCGATGTCCAGGAGGTCGACCACGAGGGTCTTGTCCATGACTCCATCGTGGTCGCGGTCCCGGTTGTCGGCGAGGTAGATGCGCTTGAACGCGGCCGCGTCACCCATCTCGTTGTCCCGCTCGATGACCAGGAAGCGGTGGCTGTCCACGGCGATGGCGTCACCGATGGCGTTGCCGGTCGACTCCAGGCGGTAGGTCCAGTGCTTGCCGGAGTACGCGCCCTTCCACGTGTCGAAGTCGTTCATCCGCAGGTCACCTGGCTTGTCACCGGTCACCGTGCCCTCAAGGAGGGGGTAGAGGTGACGGCCGTCGACCGAGCGGACCATGCCCTCGAACCCCTTGCTGCTGCCGAGGTTCGGCTGAGCACCGTTCAGGTACGGGTTCTCGGGCGCCTTGACGCCCTTGAGCGAGATGGGGGCCTGGAGGAGCTTGCCCGTCGAGGAGAAGTGCAGCAGGAACGGACCGAACTCGTCGCCCATCCAGTACGTACCGTCGTAGGACCGCACGATGGACTCGACGTCGAAGTCGGCTCCCGTCAGCACCCGGTCGGCCCGCGTGAGGGCGAACGGGATGTGGCGCTTCGGGTCGCTCAGGTTGAACCCGCCCAGGACCTTGACCTTGCCGGTCCGGGTGTCCGGCTTGATGTGGTGGACGCGGAGCAGGAAGTCGGCGCTGTTGCCCTGGTTCCCGTAGCCGTTGTCGGACAGCACGTCGTACGTTCCGTCGTGCCGGTTGATGATGCCGCTGAATCCCTGGACCGGCTGGTGCGCGAACGGTGTCTTGATGCCGTTCGTGTCCTCGTCCGGTCTGATGGCCTTGCCGGACGCCTCGCTGCCGGGCACGAACGTCTCGGCCTGGAGCGAGGAGAAACCGGTCAGGGTGGCCCGGCCGTACTCCGCGTGGTCGCGGGCGGCCGAGGCGGGCGAGGCGAGACCGAGGGTCATGGCCGCCGCGCTGAACATGATCAAAAGCTTCTTCATGGACCGGGACGGTAGAGATGCCGAATTAAGGACACGCCAACAGAAGACGGACCGCACACGACCGGCACATAGCCCATCCGGCACCGGACAAAGGTGACTTGCCACTCCCGGCGCCGTCCCGCGCGTGCGTGGCGTACTGGCCCGGCACCTCACCGCGCCAGCTGCTGAGGTGTCAGGCGCCGCGCTGGACCGGACCGATGAGGGTCCCGGCGGCCACCGTGAGCGCGCCCTCGGCGAAGGAGGTGCCCGGGATCAGCCCCTCGGGGGCCCGGAGCGTGAATGAGGCCCCGTCAGCGGGCTTGCCGGTTCCGTCGTTCGGGACCTGGACGTCGAAGTGCACCGGGTGGCCGTGGCCGAAGGTCACCACGGTCTTCTGGTCGCCGTAACGGCCGGCGGCGATCCCGCTGTCCGAGCCGTGGTTCGAGAACCGCACGTCGGCGGGCGAACCGGCCAGCTCGCACGACTCGTACCCGCGCGGCGCGGTCAGGGTGACGCGGTAGTGCCGGTGCCCGGCACTGTTGGCCGGCTCGGCGGCGATCTTCGCGAGATGGTTGGCCGGCCGGCAGGCGGACGGAGCAACGCCCCGGTCCGCCGCCGGAGACACCTGCGACGCCTGCGCGGCCCCCGCACCGGCAACGCCCGCCAGCACAGCGGCGACGGCCATGGTGGCCGCGAGGGGGACGGCGAGAGTGGCGGCGGTCTTCCGGTCGGTACGCATCATGAACGCTCCTTGCCTTGCTCAACGGCCCCACGGGTGTTGCCCACCGCCAGAGCCACGGTCAAGACCATTACTGCCCATATGTACCCGCGAGAAGTGTCCCAGGACTGCTACAGCAAGGAACTCAGGTCAGCGGGCGTCACAGCCACCGGCGTCAGAGCTGGTCATAGATGGCGGCCAGATGACACAGCACGTCGGTGGCGGTGTCGAGGGCGGCGGTGTCGTGGTCGCCGAGGACGGTACGCAGGGCCAGGACGAGCGAGGCCTGGCGTTCGCGGTGGCGCCGCATACCGGTGTCGGTGAGGGTGACGACGGCGGTGCGCTTGTCGCTGGGCGGGCGTTCCCGGGTGACGCAGCAGGCGGTGACGAGGCCGTTGACGAGCTGCGTGGTGGCGGCACTGGTGGTCTCGGTGGCACCGGCGAGCTGGGCGATGGTGAGGGGGCCCCGGTCGGCGAGGGCGCGCATGGCGCGCGCGTGGGCGAGGGAGAGCGCCCCCGGGGTGCGGGTGGCGCGTCCACGCAGCCGGGAGTCGGCGGCGCTGAGGCTGTAGGCGGCGCGGGCGAGGCGGTCCAGGGCCTGGTCCCTGGGGACGTCGGCCGGGGTGGACTGGGCGGGTTCGGTCTGGGCGGGTTCGGTCATGAGGGCTGGCCTCCGGTTCCAGGCGGCGACGGACGGTTGACATTCAGCTTAACTTAAGCACTTAATGATTAAGTACTTACTATTGTGCTGGACGGCGCAGCGATGAAGCTCTCGGAGAGGACATCCGCCATGACCACACGATCCACCGGCCAGACCTGGGCCCTCGACATCGCACTCGCCCAGGGCGGCTTCGACGCCCTGCACCCCGGCGCCAAGGGCACCCTGGAGCAGCTCGGCCACGACCACACCGACTTCGACAAGGTCTTCGAGCTGGTCCGCAGCGGAGCGATGATGCCCAAGGCGTGGGCGACCGTGGCCGGGCAGGCCGAGGAGCGGGCCGCCCACCACGAGCGGGGCGGCTTCGCCCAGACCGCCGCCGACCTGTACGTACGGGCCGCGGTGATGTGGGGCCGCGCCCAGTACTCCGTCTTCGACGCGGCCGACCCCCGCAAGCTCGCCTTCCGCGAGCGCGCCGACCACTGCGTCGAGCGGCTGGGCGCCCTGCGCGAGGGCCGGGTCCGCCGGGTGGTCCTGGACTTCGAAGGGCAGCACATCTACGCCCTGCTGCACCTGCCGCCGGGCGAGGTCCGACACGCGCCCGCCGTGATCCTCGGCCCGGGGATGGACATGATCAAGGAGGACTACATCTACGCGGCCGAGCGCTACTACACCTCACGCGGGATGGTCGCCCTGTCGATCGAGGGCCCCGGACAGGGCGAGTCCCGCGCCAACGGCCTCACCGTGGACCTCACCAACTACGAGCGGGCCCTCAGCCGCTTCATCGACCACCTGGCTTCCCTGCCGGAGGTCGATCCGGACCGGATCGGCATGTTCGGCATCAGCATGAGCGGCTACTGGGGCTCGCGCGCCGCCGCCACCGACCACCGCCTCGCGGCCCTGGCCGCCTTCGAGGCCCCCACCGGTGACTTCACCACGATCTTCGAACGGGCCCAGCCGACCTTCAAGAACAACTACATGTTCATGTCCGGCTACAGCGATGAGGCCGCCTTCGACCGGGAGCTGGTCGACCGGATGCCGCTGGGCGACCTGGTGGCCGACATCACCTGCCCGGTCCTGTACGGCATCGGCGAGTTCGACGAGCTGACACAGCTCGAACAGGCCCTGGCGAACTACGAGCGGGTCACCGCACCCAAGGAAATGCGCGTCTACGAGAACGAGTTCCACCCTCTGGGCGGCGTCGCGGCCGAGATCTTCCGCTTCGGCGCCGAGTGGGTCGAGCGCGCCCTGGCCGGCGAACTCGCCGAGCCGGGCCGCGACGTCCGCCACTACGTGCACAGCGACGGCCGCACCACCGACGGCACCGCCAACCCGGCCTGGTGGCTCGGCACCGTCCCCGCCCAAATCACCGACGCCCGGATCACCGACGCCCACCGCGGCTGATACCGCGACCGGCTCGACCGGCTGTGACGCGCGAGTTCTTCGGCATCGCAGCCGGTCGTCACGGTTCGACCGGAAGCGCGACGCGTCGGGTCTCCGCACCTGTCCGGTCGCCCAGCTCGGATGACCCGCTCGCGGCAACGGACAGCAGGGAGGTGATGAGCTTGGCCGTCTCCGCCTCGGTCACCATGCCCATCCGGGCCGCCGCCACCTTCCCCCTCCGGTCGATGACGATCGTGAACGGGAGGGACTGCGCGTTCAGCAGCCCGCGCGGGAGTCCCAGCACCTGCCGTCCGGACGAATCGCGCAGGGACGGATAGGTGAGGCGGAACTCCTTCTGGAACGCGAGGGCGTCGGCCCGGCTGTGGTCGTTGTCGATGCCCAGTACGTCGACACCACGGCCGTCCCGCTTCTCCTGGATCTTCTTCAGCTCGGGAGCCTCCGCCCGGCAGGGGCCGCACCACGAGGCCCACGCGTTGAGCAGTACGACGTTGCCCCGGTGGTCGGACAGCCGGATCCCGTCCCCCCTCCAGGGAGGTCCCGGTGAGGTCGGGTGCGGCTGGGCGCTCGCCTTCCGCGTAGACCCTGCTGAACGCGTCCCCCGGGGTGGTGTCGCTGACCGGTTCCGGAGCGGCGCAGCCCGTGAGCAGCGCGCAGGTGATGGCCGCGAGCACGCGTGGCACGGACCGGCTCCACCGCATGAGAAACATTCCTCCGGTCGAGTGGGGGTCGGGTGATGTCTGTCGCGTGTCGACCGGACCACGCCGGGCGCGAGAACCACCGAAAACGCGGGGTCGCCCCCGGGATCAGGAAAGGCCCCCTCCTGCCGCGACTCTTCCCGGACAGGGGCGACCGTGCGGAACGTCGCGTCGTTTCCAGCAGGCTCTCCGTCGCCTCGTCCCGGCTCAGCACGGTGGTGACGGCGACCTGGGGGTACTGGCGCGACACTCGGGCCGCCGATTCGTCGAGAACCTCCTTGGCGGTGTCGAGAACCTGATGGGTCTCGTCGAAGGCCAGGTACCTCGCCTCATCAACACCAATCGCGTGCACGATGACCAGGGGCCGACTCCGTGCCGCGGCCCGAGTGCTGCGGGTGCCGACGCCCAGTCCGCGGGACAGGGCCAGGCTGCGGTGTTCAGTGGCGGTGGCCGTCTTCAGAGGCGGCGGTGTCAGGGTCGTGGCCGGCATGATGCCCGCCGTGATCGTGGCCGGCGCCGGGTGAGCCGCCCATCATCCGCAGCATGCCGGCGCCGCCGGTGCGGAAGAACCGCCACAGGAGGGCGGCGGCCAGGAGAAGGAAGGCGATGTTGAGGACAGTGGTGTAGTTCCAGGTGACTCCCCCCATGGGGATCTTGGCGTCGGCCTGATCGGGGACGAGGCCGAGACCGCCGAAGACGATTTCAACGGCGTATCCGGCGATGACCATGGCGGTGTAGAACGTGCCGAGGAGGAACAGGGCCATACGGATGCCGTAGTACTTCCGGTAAATGTTGAGGATCGGCAGGATCAGCAGGTCCGCGAAGACGAAGGCGACGACCCCGCCGAAGCTGATGCCGCCCTTCCACAGCACGACGGCCAGCGGCACGTTGCCGATGGAGCAGACGAACGAGGCGATGGCAACCAGCGGTCCGATCACCGGTCCCCACACTTTGGATGCCAGCGGGTGTCCGTCGAAGAAGAACGTGCGCCAGAACGAATCCGGCACCCAGGCCGCGATGGCGCCGGCGATGAACAGGCCGATCACCAGGTCGCGCACGATCGCAGCCCACTCCATGACGAAGACGTGGGCGGTGGAGGTGAACCCCTGCCGGGACAGCAGTCGGCGGGCGAAGGAGCCCTCACCGTCCACGGACATGTCCATCGCGGCGTGACCCTCCATCGAGCCGGCCACGCCCCGCTCCGTCTGCTCGCGGGCCTTGCGCAGGAGCTGGTCGCGCAGGAAGAGACGGAACAGCACCGCCAACACGGCGATCATGATGGGGCCGCCGACGAACTCGGCGAGGGTGAACTGCCAGCCCGTCAGCAGTGCCAGGATGACGCCGAGTTCCACGACGAGGTTGGTGGAGGCGATCTCGAAGGCCATCGCCGCGGTGAAATTCGCACCTTTCCGGAACAGGGACCGCGCCAGCGCCACGGCGGCGTAGGAGCAGGAGGACGACGCGGCGCCCAAGCCGGCCGCGACGGCCAGGGTGCGGAGCCGGTCGTCACCGAGCAGCGAGACAATGGTGGACTTGCGGACCACCGCTTGGACGACGGCGGAGAGGGCGAAGCCCAGGATCAGCGCCCAGGTGATCTCCCAGGTCATCGAGCCAGTGATCGACAGCGCGTGCAGGATCGCGTGCATTCCTGAACCTTCCGGCAACAGTGGGACTGAAGCCCGACGACCTGCCGCACCCGATAGTGCCGGTCGGCGGGCTCGGGGCGCGGTGCGCTCTGACGGAGCTCGAACCAGTCGAAGGAGGCGCTGCGGGTCGCGCTGACCACGCCTGGCCTTCCGGCGTGGCAGCCCGTCCCCGCCCCAGCGATCGGCCGGCCCGTCGCCGTGCCAGCGGATCCGGACATGGTGCGAGCGCATGCCCTGGTTTGGCGGACGGCGCCGACATGGGCTCCGAGATGTGCGCATAGGGCAGGACCAGAGTGCCGGGCATCATCCCCCAGCACATCAAGAACTCCGCGCGTCCATGCGACTCCCCTATGGCGCACGCGTTCAGGACCGCCACAGCCGCAGGCGAGAGACCCCACGCGGTGGCCCCTTCGACCTTGCAGGGATGGAACACCAGTCGAGCGGCCATCTACTGACTCCGAGCAATGCCTCTGACCACGGCCGCTGCACGTTTGGCCACGGAATGGCCACGGGTGGGCATCCGACCGCGCTTCTGGGCTGACGCACCGACGGAAGAAAGGTCCCGGAAAGCACAAAACCCCAGGTCACGGCGAGTGAGTCCTGGGGTTTTCCGGAGCCCCCTGTCGGATTCGAACCGACGACCTGCGCATTACAAGTGCGCTGCTCTGGCCATCTGAGCTAAGGAGGCGTTCTCGGCGCGGTCGGTGCCGCGCGAAGGCGTCCACACTCTACACAGCGCCCGGCCGCGCGGGCCAGAAATTTTGTTCCCGTCCGACTGCTGACAGAACCGAAAACGCCAGGTAGCGTCACCTCTAGTTCACCCAGGTGGACTAGACCCATCGCCCGCCGTCCGGCGGGGGAACCATTCCTTTACTCGGATCGTCCGGCACGTTCCTGCCGGTGAGGGGACACGCACCACCATGGCTACAGTCTCGTTCGACAAGGCGACCCGTATTTACCCGGGTGGCACCAAGCCCGCCGTTGACCAGCTCGAGCTGGATGTCGCGGACGGCGAGTTCCTCGTTCTGGTCGGTCCTTCCGGCTGTGGCAAGTCGACCTCCCTGCGCATGCTCGCGGGTCTTGAGGACGTCAACGGCGGTGCGATCCGCATCGGTGACCGCGACGTGACGCACCTGCCGCCGAAGGACCGGGACATCGCCATGGTGTTCCAGAACTACGCGCTCTACCCGCACATGACCGTCGCCGACAACATGGGCTTCGCGCTCAAGATCGCCGGCGTGAACAAGGTGGACATCCGCAAGAAGGTCGAAGAGGCCGCGAAGATCCTCGACCTCTCGGAGTACCTGGACCGCAAGCCGAAGGCGCTCTCCGGTGGTCAGCGCCAGCGTGTCGCGATGGGCCGCGCCATTGTGCGTGAGCCGCAGGTCTTCCTCATGGACGAGCCGCTGTCGAACCTTGACGCCAAGCTCCGCGTCTCGACCCGTACGCAGATCGCGTCGCTGCAGCGCCGCCTCGGCATCACCACGGTGTACGTGACCCACGACCAGGTCGAGGCCATGACCATGGGTGACCGCGTCGCGGTCCTCAAGGACGGTCTGCTCCAGCAGGTGGACTCGCCGCGCAACATGTACGACCGCCCGGCGAACCTCTTCGTCGCCGGCTTCATCGGCTCCCCGGCCATGAACCTGGTCGAGGTGCCGATCACCGACGGTGGCGTGAAGTTCGGCAACAGCGTCGTCCCGGTCTCGCGTGAGGCGCTGTCCGCCGCTTCCGAGCGGGGCGACAAGACCGTCACGGTCGGTGTCCGTCCCGAGCACTTCGACCTCGCCGCCGAGGCCGACAGCTCCAAGACGCTCTCGAAGGACGCGCCCGCCGGTCTGGCCGTCACCGTGAACGTCGTCGAGGAGCTGGGCGCCGACGGCTTCGTCTACGGCACCGCCCAGGTCGGCGAGGAGACCAAGGAGCTCGTCGTCCGCGTCAACGGCCGCGCCGTGCCGGACAAGGGTACGAAGCTGCACGTCGTCCCGCGCCCGGACGAGCTGCACGTCTTCTCGTCCTCGACGGGTGAGCGTCTCACCGACTGATCATCCACTGATCACCGGTTGATCCGACACCGGCCGGACCCGCTCCGGCTGACGCGCCCGCCCTGTTCGGCGGCGTGAATTCGTCCGCACGGCCCCGCACTCCGGTGCGGGGCTGTTTGCGTGGGATGCCAAATACCCCGGCACAGAGGCCATTTCGGACAGGGCGCGTCAACACCCGATTCGAAAGGCAGCATCGAACCGTCACCCGGGTGAGTGACTAAATGTCGCCAGTTCATCACCGCCCGCTACGCTCGCCTGCGTGACCCACACTGCCCGCCGTATCGGCCGAACTCTCGCTCTCGTACTGCCCGTCGTTCTGGTGCTCTCCGGGACCCTGGCGGTCGCCCGTGTTCCGTGGTCGTCCAGCACCGAGTCGCAAGTCCTGACCGCTGCCTCGGACACCGTCTCGGTACGGGCCAAGTCCCGTACCCCGCAGGACGTTCTGCGCGACCAGCTCCTGCTGGAACAGCAGAAGAAGGACCCCGGAATCGCCCTGACCCACCTCCAGCGCGAGATCGAGGCGCGCCCGTCGCTCGGCAAGCACTGCATGTCGATCGCGCGGTCCCTCGGCCGTGCCGCCGTCGCCCAGTACGGTCCCACCCGCGCGCAGTCGTTCTCGCGTCCTGTCTGTGACACGTCGTTCGCGGCCGGCGTGTCCCAGGAGAGCGCGGGAGTCTGACCGCAAGCACCCTGCCCTGCCCGCATATCGTTCGCGGCATGCATACGTTTCCGACGCAGGCCGTGATCCTGGCGGGCGGCCAGGGGTCGCGGCTACGCCCGTACACCGACGACCGCCCGAAGCCGATGGTCGAGATCCCCGGCACGGGGACCCCGATCATCGGCCATCAGCTTTCCTGGCTCGCCGCCGAAGGCGTGAAGGACGTCGTCGTCTCGTGCGGCCATCTCGCCGACGTCCTCAAGAAGTGGCTGGAATCCGCGGCCCTTCCGCTCCGTGTCATCACGGTGGTGGAGGAAGAGCCCCTGGGGCGCGGTGGCGGCCTCAAGTACGCCGCCTCGCATCTCCCCGACCCCACACAGCCCTGGTACGCGACCAACGGCGACATCTGGACCCGGTTCTCGCTGCGCGACATGGCCGCCTTCCACGCGGAGCGTGAGGCGACCGCGACGCTCGCGCTGGCGCGGCCGCGGATTCCGTGGGGCGCCGTCGAGACCAACGAGTTCGGGCACGTCCTCGACTTCATCGAGTCGCCTCCGTCGCCTTATCTGATCAACGCGGGCGTGTACGTGTTCTCCCCCGCGTTCGCCGGGCTGCTGCCCGACCGCGGCGACCACGAGCGGACGACCTTCCCCGGCCTGGCGCGCAGGCGCATACTGGCGGGCTATCCGCTGCCGCAGGGCGCGTACTGGCGGGCCATCGACACCGCCAAGGACCTCACGGAGGCCGCCAAGGAGCTGGCTGCCGTGTCGGATCCCGCCGCGCGCCCGGGAGGGCCCGGCGGAGGGCCCGGCGGAGGGCCCGGCGGCCCCGGGGCGCCTGGAGACCTTGGAACGCCCCACACGCCGCGCTGAGGCCCGCCTACGCCCTGCTGAGGCGCGCGTTGTAGCTGCTGGGGTCGCGGTAGAGCCCGCAGAACCGCACAGAGCTGCGTGGAAGCGCTGCGTCCGCTCACGAGCCGCCGCACGCGCGGCAGTTCACCAGCGCGGCGGCTCGGCGCCCAACCCGACAGGAGAGGGCGGCCACCCGCGCCGGGTGGCCGCCCTCTCCTGTCCATCGTCGTGCGCGTCAGCCGAGCAGGCCGCCGATCGGGTTGTGCGGATCGCTGCCGCCGGACGACGAGGAGCCGCCCGTACCGCCGTCGCCGCTGTCGCCGCCTCCGCTGCCGCCACCGCTGCCGTCGCCGCCGCCCGTGGTGCCGCCCGTGGAGGTCGGCCCCTGGCTGCTGGAGGGCGGCGGCGCGGGCGGCGCCACCTGCGGCGGGGCCTGGCCCGTCGTGCCCTGCGTCTGGCTGGGCCGGCCCTGGCCCACGCCGGGTCCCGCGCCGGTCGCGCCCGCCGTCTCCCGTACCGGACCGCTGCCGGGCGCCGCCGGCTGCCGCGACTGCGCGGGCGATCCCGAACTGCTCGCGGAGGGCCGGGACTGCTTGCCGTCCTTGGGCCGGCCGCTCTCCGGGCTGCCCGAGGCGCCGCTGCTCGCGGACTCCTGCGGCAGCGGGTAGCCGGGCAGCTGATTGACCGGGGGCTGGCCCGGCTTCGGCACGGTCACCATGCCGGAGGAACGTACGGCTCCGCCGAGGATCGAGCCGATCAGCAGCGTGAGGCCGATGACGACGGTCGCCATGATCGTGCCCCGGCGCAGTACGCGGCGCCGCAGGTCCCACAGCTCCGAGCGCGGGCCGAGCGTGCGCCAGGCCTCGCCCGCGAGCCTGCCGTCGACCGAGTAGACGGGCGCGCCAGCGATGATCAGCGGGGACCAGGCGGCGAGGTAGATGATGTCCGGCGCGTCGTACGCCGGTACGGTCCGCCAGCTGACGGTCAGCAGCAGCGCGGCCGACAGGAGCGCCCCGAAGGAGGCGGCGACGCGCTGCCAGAGGCCCAGGACGGTGAGGACACCGGCCACGATCTGGAGGAACGCGACGCTCAGGCCCGCGCCCACCGGGTGGGAGAGCGCGAAGTCCCTGAGGGGTTCGGCGAGGGCCCACGGATGCAGGGAGTTGAGCCACTTCACCATGGAGCCGCGTTCGCCGCCGTCGAAGTAGACGGGGTCGCACAGCTTGCCCATACCGGCGTAGATGGAGATGAAACCGAGGAAGACGCGGAGCGGGAGCAGCACCACGCCGAGGTTCATCCGGCGGCCCGGGTAGTAGGCGTGCCGGACGCCCGGCGCCTCACCGGCGCGGGCGCCGCTCCGCTCGTCCGCGTCGAGGTCGTCGTCGAACTCGTCCTCGGGGTCGAAGTCGAGGCCGGCGTCGCCGTCACCGCCGTAACCGCTCCGGCCCGGGACCGGGTCGTAGGCGCCGACGGCCTGCCGCATGGGCGGCAGCAGGGGCGCGCCGGGGCGGGGCCCGCCGACGGCCGGGGTGAGCCTCGTGGCGTCGGAGTCGAGGTCGACCCTGGGGATCGTCTGCGTGGCGCCGGTGTCGTAACCCCCTTCGGGGGTCTCGCCGAAGGAGCCGCCCGCGCGCACCACGGAGGTGGCCGGCGCCGAGCTGTTCCGTACCGCCTGGAGGAGTCCGCTCGCTCCGGGGTCGCCCGGCTCGGACCTGCCGCTCCAGACGACGGGGGCCCGGCGGCGGGCGCCGCCTCCGGGACCGCTCATCGCGGGGATGCGCGCGAGGTCCGCGCCCGCGCGTGCGGGCCCGGTGCGCTGAGGCGATGCGAGCTTCACCCGGAAGCTGGCGTGGTTCACGATGACCTGCGCGGGATCGCAGTCCACCTTGAGCATGCTCAGCGGGGGCTGATCGTCGAACCCGGGCCGGGGCGTTCTGGTGTCCACACTCATCTAACCGAGTGACTGGTGGTTAGGACACTGCCTTGACGTGCGGCATGTGTCCGAGACCCGTCAAGATCACCGCGTGACGGGCCCCGGAAGCCGTGTCAGGCCCGGCGGCGGGACGCTTCGTACAGCACGATGCCCGCCGCGACTCCGGCGTTCAGCGACTCGGCGCCACCCGGCATCGGGATCCGTACGAGGTAGTCGCAGGTCTCGCCGACGAGCCGCGAGAGGCCCTTGCCCTCGCTGCCCACGACGACGACGACCGGGCCGCCGAGCGCCTGCAGTTCGCCGACCTCGGTGTCTCCGTCGGCGGCGAGACCGACGACGGTGACGCCGGCCTTCTGGTACGCCTCCAGCGTGCGGGTCAGGTTGGTGCAGCGGGCGACCGGCGTGCGGGCCGCCGTGCCGGCGGAGGACTTCCAGGCACCGGCCGTCATTCCGGCGGCGCGCCGCTCCGGGACGACGACGCCGTGTCCGCCGAAGGCGGAGACGGAACGCACGACCGCGCCCAGGTTCCGCGGGTCGGTGACGCCGTCGAGCGCCACGATCAGCGGGTCGGCGCCCTCGTCGTAAGCGGCGGCCGCGAGGTCCTCGGGGTGCGCGTACTCGTACGGCGGCACCTGGAGGACGAGGCCCTGGTGGTTGAGGCCGTTGGTCATCCGGTCGAGTTCGGGCCTGGGGGCTTCCATCAGGTGGATGCCGCCGCGGTCCGCCGCGAGCTGGAGCGCTTCGCGTACGCGCTCGTCGTTGTCGATGAACTGCTGGACGTAGAGCGTCGACGCGGGCACGCCGTCGCGCAGCGCCTCGAAGACGGGGTTGCGTCCGACGACCATCTCGCTGGCGCCCTTGCCGCCCCTGCGGGCGATCTGGCGGCGCGCGTTAGCGGTCTGCTTCGCCTTGGCGTTGGCGACGCGGTTCTTCACATGGCCCTTGCGCGCGGACGCGGGAGGCGTGGGGCCCTTGCCCTCGAGCCCACGGCGTCGCTGACCACCGCTGCCGACCTGAGGACCTTTCTTCTTGGACGTGCGGTGGTTTTTGCGCTCGCTGTTCCCGGCCATGACCTACCTGTTTCGTTGCTTCAGAGATGCGTACGCGGCGTACGCGGCGTTCATATGTGAGCGGCGTCTGTGGAGCGGCGTCGCCCACCAGGGTACGTACCCGTGCCACCGTCCGGTCCCGGTCAGTCCGGTCCGGCCGGTCGTGCGCGGTGCGGTCAGGCCGGGCCCAGCGTCCAGCGCGGGCCCGCCGGGCCGTCCTCGATGACGAGTCCGGTCCGCTGGAGCTGGTCGCGGATGGCGTCGGCGGTGGCCCAGTCCTTGCGCCCGCGCGCCGCCTCCCGCTGGTCGAGCACGAGCTGGACGAGGGTGTCGACCACGCCGTGCAGGTCGTCCCCGCGGTCGGAGTCACCGGCCCACTGGGGGTCGAGCGGGTCGAGGCCGAGGACGCCGAGCATCGCGCGTACCTCCGCGAGCCGGGCGACCGCGGCTTCCTTGTCGTCCGCGGCGAGCGCGGAGTTGCCCTGCCGGACGGTGGTGTGGACGATCGCGAGGGCCTGTGGCACCCCGAGGTCGTCGTCCATCGCCTCGGCGAAGGCCGGAGGCACCTCGTGGGCGGCCTCGACGGGCCCCGCCTTCTCGACGACGCGCTGGACGAACCCCTCGATGCGCGCGAAGGCGGACTCCGCCTCACGCAGCGCCTCTTCGCTGTATTCGATCATCGAGCGGTAGTGCGGGGTGCCGAGGTAGTAGCGCAGCACGATGGGGCGCCAGCGCTTGACCATCTCGGAGACGAGCACCGAATTGCCGAGCGACTTGGACATCTTCTCGCCGCTCATGGTGACCCACGCGTTGTGCACCCAGTACGCGGCGAAGGCGTCGCCGTACGCCTGGGCCTGGGCGATCTCGTTCTCGTGGTGCGGGAAGATCAGGTCGAGGCCGCCGCCGTGGATGTCGAAGGCGGTGCCGAGGTACTTGTGGGCCATGGCCGAGCACTCCAGGTGCCAGCCGGGCCTGCCGCGCCCCCAGGGCGTCTCCCAGCTGGGCTCACCGGGCTTGACGGCCTTCCACAGGGCGAAGTCGCGCGGGTCGCGCTTGCACGCCTCGCCCTCGCCGGAGGGCTGGCGCAGGTCGTCGAGGTCCTGGTTGGAGAGCTGGAGGTAGCCGGAGAAGGAGCGGACGTCGAAGTAGACGCCGTCCTCGGCCGCGTACGCGTGACCGCGCTCGATGAGGCCGCGCATCATCTCGATCATTTCCGGGACGTGGCCCGTGGCGCGCGGTTCGTAGCTGGGCGGCAGGCAGCCGAGCGCGTCGTAACCCGCGTTGAAGGCGCGCTCGTTCTCGTAGCCGATGGCCCACCAGGGGCGGCCCTGGTCGGCGGACTTCGCGATGATCTTGTCGTCGATGTCCGTCACGTTGCGGATGAACGTCACGTCGTAGCCGCGGTAGTCGAACCAGCGGCGCATGATGTCGAAGTTCAGCCCGGACCTGATGTGTCCGATGTGCGGCGCGGCCTGCACGGTGGCGCCGCAGAGGTAGATCGAGACGCAGCCCGGCGTGAGCGGGACGAAGTCGCGGATCTGCCGGGCGCCGGTGTCGTACAGCCGAATAGTCACGCGACAAGGGTAGTGCGCCGAGGGCCGTGCCCCGCGACCACAGAGCGACGGGGACACATAAGCGTGACAATCGGCCGGGTCCGCGGGGTCCGGAAAGCACCATTCCGCCAGGTGTGCACGCCCCGCGGGTGCGCCGTCCCCGCAGGGCGCCCGTACGGCCGGACGCCCGCGGGGTGCCCGTACGGTCAGGCCGTACGGACGACGAGCGCCGTGGCGATCGCGGCCAGGCCCTCGCCGCGGCCGGTGAAGCCGAGGCCGTCGGAGGTGGCGGCGGAGACGGACACGGGGGCGCCGACCGCGGCGGTCAGGACCTTCTGGGCCTCTTCCCGCCGCTTGCCGATCTTCGGACGCAGACCGACGACCTGCACGGCGACGTTACCGATGGTGAAGCCCGCGTCACGCACGATCCTGGCCGCCTCCGTAAGGAGGGTGATGCCGGGGGCGCCCGACCACTCGGGCCTTCCGGTGCCGAAGTGGGCGCCGAGGTCGCCGAGGCCGGCCGCGGAGAACAGCGCGTTGCAGGCGGCGTGCGCGACGACGTCCGCGTCGGAGTGACCGGCGAGGCCCGGACCCTCGTCCTCCCAGAGGAGGCCCGCACACCACAGCTCACGGCCTTCCTCGAAGGCGTGGATATCGGTGCCGATGCCCACCAGGGGGAGCGTCATGGGCGGCGGGGTGTCAGAAGCCATCGTTGGCCCTCCTGCGGGCGAGAACGGCCTCGGCGAGCACCAGATCGAGCGGCCTGGTCACCTTGAAGGCCTCTTCGTGGCCCGTCACGACCATCACGGTCGTCCCGAGCTGTTCGACCATGCCCGCGCAGTCCGTCGCGCCGTCGCCGCCGCGTACGACGGTCTCGTGGGCGCCCACGAGCGTGGCCCGGTCGAAGCCCTGCGGGGTCTGTACGGCGCGCAGCAGGGCCCGGTCGGGCGTGGCGACGACCGGTTCGGGCTCGCCCTTCTGGCGGGGCTCGACCTGCTTGACGGTGTCGGTGAGCGGCAGCGCCGGCACGACGGCGGGCGATCCGCCGTGTACGGCCTCGACCACCGCGTCCACCGTGTCGACGGGCACGAGCGGGCGGGCCGCGTCGTGGACGAGGACGGTGGTGATGTCGTCCGGCAGCGCGTCGAGACCGAGCCGTACGGACTCCTGGCGGGTCTCGCCGCCGGGCACCACGAGGTAGTCGGTGCGCTCGGGCAGCGCGTGCTCGTTGAGGAGGTTCTTCACTCCGGGCGCGCCGTCGGGCGGCGCCACCACGACGACCAGCGAGACGGCGCGGGAGGCGGCCATCGCGCGTACGGCGTGGATCAGCATCGGCGTGCCGCCCAGCGCGCGGAGCGCCTTGGGGACGCCGGGGCCGAGCCGTACGCCGCGTCCTGCCGCGGGAATCACCGCGGCGGTGCGGTGCTGGCGGGCTTCGTCTGACATCGGTTGCTCTCCGGCAGGTTTGTATCCGCGGCCGACGTGGGTATGGCCACAGCGTGCCGGGCGCGACGCCTTGACCAGACCCTTCCGTGATACATGGTTGAGTGCGGGTGTTCGGACATGCCGCAGTGCCCGGCGACACAGCGAATTACTCATAGCTGGTCAGCGGGCACCACGGCATTTGACTGCGGCATTGACTGCCTTGCGCGTGCACGTTTAAGGCACCTGCAGTGCACGTCTACTGCTGTTGTGATCTACGGCTTCAGTCGTTACCCGGTCCTGCGCGAACGACTGCTGCCGCGATGGCGATTACCGCATCACGGGACCACCGACGAAACCGGCGGCATCATGATTCAGGACGCCATGATTCAGGACGCGAGGACCTCGTCGAGCAGAGCCTCGGCCTTGTCTTCGTTGGTGTTCTCCGCGAGAGCCAGCTCACTCACCAGGATCTGCCGCGCCTTGGCGAGCATGCGCTTCTCACCGGCGGACAGCCCGCGCTCACGCTCCCGGCGCCACAGGTCACGCACTACTTCGGCGACCTTGATGACATCGCCGGAGGCGAGCTTCTCGAGGTTTGCCTTGTACCGCCGGGACCAGTTCGTCGGCTCTTCTGCGTACGGTGCCCTGAGGACTTCGAAGACCCGGTCCAGCCCATCCTGGCCGACCACATCGCGCACGCCGACGAACTCCGCATTGTCCGCCGGTACACGCACCGTCAAGTCGCCCTGGGCGACCTTGAGCACCAAGTAGGTCTTGTCCACGCCTTTGATCTGGCGAGTTTCGATAGCCTCGATCAGCGCGGCCCCGTGATGGGGATAGACCACGGTGTCGCCAACCTTGAACGTCATGTGACAGGTACCCCTTCCGTGGCTATCCAGGGTAACACGAGAATGCCCTCTTCTGAATGGTGTTTTCGCAGGTCAGGGCGCATCTCGGGGCTTGACAACAACACAAGGAACGTGCTGCGAACGACTTCCGGAACAAGGTATTCGCAGGTCGGAGCGGCTGCGCGGGCGCAGAGAAACCTGTACGTTACGCGCCGCACAACGCGCTCCAAGCGACACGAACGTCCCGATTTGCCGGGTTCTGGACCCGGAACTTTCTGTACTCCGTTCGGATGTCGATCACCCGTACGGACAGAAAAGAAGGGATTCTGAATTTGATCACCACGGGCGCCGCACAGAATTTGCAGGGAATGTGTGGCGCCCGGGGGAATTGATGACCTTGAGATTGTGAACGGCACGCAAAACCGCCGGATCGGATACGCGCCCGGCGCGCCCCGGCGGACGGCGCGGCTCTCCCCCGGCGGACAGCACGGCCGCCCTTCCACGGACCGCGTGACTCCTCGCACCGCGTCGCCGGCCCCTCCCCCGCGGACTTCCGGGAGGCTCCGGGGGCGGGTCGGGTGCGGGACGGCGACAGCGGCTCGGTAACCTGAGGCCGCTGACGCACCTTTAGCGCCTGTTACAGATGTCCCGTCCCAGCCCCTCCGTTCCGAACGTCCTAGGAGTTGCCGCCGCCGTGAGCCGCAGCCTTCGACGCGGCGCCCTCGCCGCTACTGCCCTCGTGTTCTCGCTTGCCTCGCTCTCCGCGTGCGGCGCCGGCAACAACGCGCAGACGCTCCAGATCAAGCCGGACAGCGCCGCCACCACGTCCGGCGACATCACCATCCAGAACGCGACCGTGGTCACCCAGACCGGCGCCGGTGCCGACGGGACAGCGGCGGTCACGGGGACGGTCTTCAACAACGGCAAGAGCCGCCAGACGCTCGACACGATCACTCTGCCGGGCACCAAGGCGACGGTGAAACTCTCCCCCGACAAGGGCACCGGGCCCGTCGAGGTACCCGCCGGCGGCTGGGTCCGGCTCGGCGGCAAGGGCAACGCCTCCGCGCTCATCGAGAACGGCGGCGAGCCCACGCGCGACGGTGACGCCCAGCAGCTCGTGTTCTCGTTCAGCGAGACCGGTGACGTGAAGCTGCGCGCCTTCGTCGTGCCCGCGGACGGTTACGTGGCGAACGTCGGCCCGACCGCGCCGGCCACGCCCGTACAGAGCCCGTCAGGAGCCGCCTCCGGCACTCCGTCCGGCACACCCAGCTCACCGCCTGCGGGACACGGCTCCGAGGAGGAGACACCGGCCGGTTCGGAGTCCTCTGCGGCGGGCACGGCGGGCTGAGCCCGCTCGGTACGCGGTACACGGAAAGGCGCCCTGCCCGGAATCACCGGGCAGGGCGCCTTTTCATGTACTCGCCTGTATTACGGGCCGGTTTACGGCTCGAACTTGTAGCCCAGGCCGCGCACGGTCACCAGGTAACGCGGGGCACCCGGGTCCGGCTCGATCTTTGCGCGTAGACGCTTGACGTGAACGTCGAGGGTCTTGGTGTCACCGACGTAGTCGGCGCCCCATACCCGGTCGATCAGCTGCATACGCGTCAGCACGCGGCCCGCGTTGCGCAGCAGCATCTCCAGCAGGTCGAACTCCTTGAGCGGGAGGTCGACCTTGCCGCCGGAGACCGTGACGACATGGCGGTCCACGTCCATCCGGACCGGACCCGCCTCCAGCGCCGCGGGAGTGACCTCCTCCGGCTCGCCCCGGCGGCGCAGGACCGCACGGATACGGGCCACCAGCTCCCGCGAGGAGAAGGGCTTGGTCACGTAGTCGTCGGCTCCTATCTCCAGGCCGACGACCTTGTCGATCTCGCTGTCCTTGGCGGTGACCATGATCACCGGCACGTTGGACTTGTTGCGCAGCTGACGGCAGACCTCCGTACCCGGAAGGCCGGGCAGCATCAGGTCGAGGAGGACGAGGTCGGCGCCGTTGCGTTCGAACTCGTCGAGCCCCGCCGGCCCGGTGGTCGCGATCGCGACCTCGAAGCCTTCCTTGCGGAGCATGTAGGAAAGGGCGTCGCTGAAGGATTCCTCATCCTCGACGACGAGCACTCGGGTCACGGAAGGACCTCCGGGGCAGGAATCACGGTCGGTTGATCTAGCACGAGACTGGTGTCGCTTGGGTAGAGGGCAAGGTCGTCTTCGTCCGGCCCGGTAAGTGTGCGGTTCCGTACGGCGCCCGCCTCGGGCAGCCTCAGGGTGAAGGTGGAGCCCTGACCCTCGGAGCTCCAGACCGTGACCTCCCCGCCGTGCGAGGCGGCCACGTGTTTGACGATCGCGAGGCCGAGGCCCGTACCCCCGGTGGCGCGGGAACGGGCCGGGTCGACTCGGTAGAAGCGCTCGAAGACGCGCTCGCGGTCCTTCTCCGAGATGCCGATGCCCTGGTCGGTCACGGCGATCTCGATGTCGTCCCCTCCGGAGGAGGGGACACGCTGTACGGCGATGCCGACACGCGTGCGGGCCGGTGAGTAGTTGACGGCGTTCTCGACGAGATTGCCCAAGGCGGCGGCCAGCTGACCGCGATTGCCCCATACATGCAGATCAGCGGTGCCGCCCGCGGCCATCGTGATCTGCTTGGTGGACGCCGCGTGCCGGGACCGGTCGATGGCCTCGGCGACGAGTTCGTCCACGCGTACGGGCTCGGCGTCCTCCAGCGGGTCGTCGTTCTGCACCCGGGAGAGGTCGATGAGTTCCTGTACGAGATTGGTGAGCCGCGTCGCCTCGATCTGCATGCGCCCGGCGAAGCGGGTGACCGCCTCGGGGTCGTCGGAGGCGTCCATGACAGCCTCGGACAGCAGAGAGAGCGCGCCGGTGGGGGTTTTCAGTTCGTGGCTGACGTTCGCCACAAAATCGCGCCGTACCGCTTCGATACGACGCGCCTCCGTCAGGTCCTCCACCAGGAGGAGGACGAGACGGGAGCCGAGTGGGGCGACCCGGGCGGAAACGGCGAGTGCTTCGCCCCGGCCCGTACCGCGCCTCGGCAGATCCAGTTCCACTTGTCTTATCTCGCCGTCGCGGCGGGTGTCGCGCGCCATGTGGAGCATGGGCTCCACGGCGAGCTTCCCGCCCCTGACCAGGCCGAGCGCGTACGCGGCCGAACTGGCCTTGACCACGGAATCGCTCTCGTCGAGGACGACGGCGGAGGAGCGCAGCACGGAAAGGACCGTGTCGACGCCGGGCGGCAGCACGGCGTCGGTATGCAGCGAGGTACGGGTGGGCTTGGCTTGTTCCCGCTCGCTCCAGCGGAACGCCAGCATGGCGATCACGCCGGTACACACCCCGGCGATCGCTGCCAATGCGGCGACAGCCGCGTTCACGTCCATGCCTCCAGGTTATGCATGGACCAGGACGCTCTCCCAGCCGTCCGAGTGTCTACTGGAACACTCGCCTCTCAGAATTCACCGGTGGGTAAGTACCGGTTCACTTGAGACGGCGGCCCCGGACGCGTAACGGACAGACCGTGGGAACCTGGGGCCGGACAATTCCGTGACGCCCGGCCCCGGCCTCGGCAGGAACGTATAAGAACGTACAAGAGAGGGACACACCCATGCGGGACGCGTACCACGAGGAACTGGACTCGATAGGCGAAGACCTGGTCGAGATGGCCCGGCTGGTCGGGTCCGCCATCGGGCGTGCCACCACTTCCATGCTCGACGCCGACCTGAAGCTCGCCGAGACGGTGATCGCGGCCGACCAGAAGGTCGATGACCTGCAGCACGACCTGGAGGCGCGGGCCATCGCGCTGCTGGCCCGCCAGCAGCCGGTCGCCACCGACCTGCGGATCGTGGTCACCTCCCTGCGGATGAGCGCCGACCTGGAGCGCGCGGGCGACCTCGCGCAGCACGTCGCCAAGCAGGTGCGGCTCCGCTACCCGGAGTCGCCCGTACCGCATGACCTGCACACCACGCTGCTGGAGATGGGTCAGCTCGCTCAGCGCCTGATGGCGAAGGCCGCCGAGGTGATCATCACGAAGGACGTCGACCTGGCGCTGGAGCTGGAGCAGGACGACGACGAGATGGACCTGCTGCACCGCACGCTCTTCCAGCACCTGATGGACGACCGCTGGAAGCACGGCATCGAGACGGCCGTGGACGTGACGCTGCTCGGCCGCTACTACGAGCGCTTCGCGGACCACGCGGTATCGGTGGCCAAGCGGGTCGTCTACCTGGTGACGGGTGAGCACGCGGACGAGATCCAGCCGCTGGAAACGCCGGTCGAGGGCGCGTAAGGGCACAACAGCGCGTGGGGCGTGCGCGACGACAGGGGGCGTACGCCTGCGTACGCGCACGTGCGCCGTTGAAGTGCCCGCGGTGGTGGGCATCAAATGGTCGGAGGCGACACTCCGTACGCCTCCGAGGAGGATTCATGGCCGATTCCCCCATCACCACGACCGACACCCACACCCCGCAACAGCCGCAGACCGAAGCGCCGCACCTGCCCCTGCTGGGCGCGTGCGGCTGCGGCTCGGGCTGCGGCTGCGGCTGCCAGGCGGGCTCCCCCTGCCAGTGCGGCTGACTCCGGCGGGCGCATGCGCGTGAGCACGGGAAAGGGTCCCGGCCGTTCCTGGCCGGGACCCTTTTCGTGCGGGGCTCACTTGTGAGGGCTGGTTACTTCTTGCCCTGGTTCTTGACGGCCTCGATGGCCGCCGCCGCGGCGTCCGCGTCCAGGTAGGTGCCGCCCGGCTTCACCGGACGGAAGTCGGCGTCCAGTTCGTAGACCAGCGGGATGCCGGTCGGGATGTTCAGGCCCGCGATGTCGGCGTCGGAGATGCCGTCGAGGTGCTTGACCAGCGCGCGGAGGCTGTTGCCGTGCGCGGCGACCAGGACCGTGCGGCCCGTCAGGAGGTCGGGGATGACGCTGTCGTACCAGTACGGCATCATGCGGACGACGACGTCCTTCAGGCACTCGGTCCGCGGGAGCAGCTCCGAGGGGATCGTCGAGTAGCGCGGGTCGTCGCTCTGCGAGAACTCCGTACCGTCCTCGAGGGCCGGCGGCGGGGTGTCGTACGAGCGGCGCCACAGCATGAACTGCTCCTCGCCGAACTCGGCGAGCGTCTGGGCCTTGTCCTTGCCCTGGAGGGCGCCGTAGTGGCGCTCGTTCAGCCGCCAGGAGCGGTGGACGGGGATCCAGTGGCGGTCGGCGGCCTCCAGAGCGAGCTGCGCGGTGCGGATCGCGCGCTTCTGTACGGAGGTGTGCACGACGTCGGGCAGCAGACCGGCGTCCTTCAGCAGCTCACCGCCACGGACCGCCTCCTTCTCGCCCTTGTCGGTGAGATTGACGTCCACCCAGCCGGTGAACAGGTTCTTCGCGTTCCATTCGCTCTCGCCATGGCGGAGGAGGATCAGTTTGTACGGTGCGTCGGCCATGGGCCAAAGCCTAATCGACCCTTCCTGGCGCCCGGCAGCCTCATCGGGGTGAGCGCCCGGGGAGGTCGGCGGCGGGAATCGAGTGGCGCTCGGCGGGCACCTCTCAGTAAGGTGCACGTGGCGCCTGGGACTCTTACCGTCCGGCATGTGACGCCGCCCTGATGCCGTTCGTTTCCTGATCCGTCCTGGGGGGATGCCGTATGTCTGTCGCCGGTCCTGTACGTGCCGCCCGGGAAAGCGTCTCCGGGCTGCCCCGCGCCTTCTGGTGGCTGTGGACGAGTTCCCTGATCAACCGGCTCGGGGCGTTCGTCGCCACCTTCATGGCGCTCTACCTCACCCTGGACCGCGGCTACTCGGCCTCGTACGCGGGGGTGGTCGTCTCGCTGTACGGCCTGGGCGGGGTCGTCGCCTCGCTCGGCGCGGGCGTACTGACCGACCGGCTCGGGCGGCGGCCCACGATGCTGATCGCGCAGTCCGCCATGTCGGCGTCGGTGGCGCTGCTCGGCTTCGTGCGGGACCCGGTCGCGATCGCGGCGGTGGCGTTCCTGGTCGGCATGGCCGCGAGCGCGTCACGTCCCGCCGTACAGGCGATGATCGCGGACCTGGTCAGGCCGGAGGACCGGATCCGGGCGTTCTCGCTGAACTACTGGGCGATCAACCTGGGCTTCGCCGTCTCGTCGGCGGCCGCCGGCTTCGTCGCGCAGTACAGCTACCTCGCGGGCTTCCTGGGCGAGGCCGCGATGACGCTCGCGTGCGCGGTGCTGGTCTTCCTGAAGGTGCCCGAGACGCGGCCCGAGCGGATGAAGGCGACGGCGGAGAAGCCAGCGGAGCCTGAAGTACGGCTGGGCACCGTGCTGCGGGACGGCCGCTTCATGAGCGTCGTCGGGCTGTCGTTCCTCGTCGCGCTGATCTTCCAGCAGGCGAACGTCGGGCTGCCGGTCGCCATGGGCGCCGACGGCTTCTCCAGCAGCGACTACGGCCTGGTCATCGCGGCCAACGGCCTGCTGATCGTGCTGCTGCAGATCCCGGTCACCCGCTTCATCCAGCACCGCGACCCGCGCCGCCTGCTGATCCTCTCGTCGCTGCTCGCGGGCTACGGCTTCGGCCTGACCGCGTTCGCCGGACCGCTCGCTCTCTACGCGGTCGCCATCTGCGTCTGGACACTGGCCGAGATCGTCAACGCGCCGACTCAGACCGGGCTGGTGGTACGGCTCTCGCCGGTGCACAGCCGGGGCCGCTACCAGGGGATGTACAGCATGTCCTGGGCGGTCGCGGGTCTCGCGGCACCGCTGCTGTCGGGCTACGTCCTCGACCGCTTCGGCGCGCAGTGGCTGTGGGGGACGTGCGCGGCGCTGGGGACGGTGGCGGGGTTCGGCTACTGGCTGCTGATGCGGGGGCTGCCCCCGCAGGCGCAGGAAACGGCGGCCGGCACACTGCCGGCGCCCGCACCGGTCGCGATGCCCGCACCAGCGCCTGTCGTGACGGAACCGCTCGCGGCTGGACCGCTCGTGACGGAACCACTCGCGGCGGAGGGCGGCCCGCTCCCCCGCGTCTGACGTCTCAGGGATGGAACCGAACCGCGAAAGCTTGTCCACCACATCGCATGAGAAGGCGTGAAGGCCGGCGAGTTCGACCACTTCGCCAACCAGTTCCCGTCCGGCGGACCTTCGTGGATCAGCCCCGGGCGTCTGGTGCGGTGCATCGTAAGGCCAAGGATCATCCTCGTGCTGGACGCACTTGGATGGCTCCGACAACGCAGCGAGGCGCCGTGCCAGGCGTTCCGGGCCCACGAAAATCCGCCAGACGGGGGCCTGGCCGCCCTCGCGAAGCCCGCCACCCTCCCTGCCTCTACGGCTTCATCCGGGAGGCTCCCGCATCCCCCATCCCGAGATTGGTCCACTCACGGCAAAGAGTCCGACCACCGGGCCGTGTCCTCGCCGGGCCGACTCCTGTATGCGGCCTCGGTGGAGCTCCGCCTCGCGCAGCATCCCGACTCGCCGTCCAGGGCGCCGAGATGTGGCGGAAGAAAAGCGAGGGGCGTCATCCGGCCGGATGAGGTGGCGAGTTCTGCCGGATGCCCGCAATGAACCGCGATAGCTGAAGAGGTGGCCCCGTACGGTGCGGTCTTCGGCGTGCCCCTGACGGTGCCGATGGTGTACGTACGATGCCGTCGGGTAGCCTCCCGTGCCGGAAACATTTCGGTCGAACAACGCAGAGGAATGAATCACTTCCGGTACACCTCTGTTCGGGGGAGCATCATCGTGGGTGACCAAGAAGCGGACATAGAACGTATCAAGGAGTGTGCGGCAGCGCTGAAACGCGTTCACGACACCTTCTCCAAGAGAAGTAACCCCGCGAAGGCTTTTGGCACGGGGGAACTCGGTTCTCAGAGGCTCCTCGACGCCTTCGACGAGTTCGACAGCAACTGGAAGGTTCGGCGCCGGAAGCTGACCGATGAGCTCCTGTCCCTGCACAAGATCACCAAGACCGCTGCGGACTCCTACGAGCAGGTGGACTCCGAACTCGCCAATGCGCTGCGCGAGTCAGATAAAAGGGACGGGAGAACCGGATCATGACGGCGCGACCGGCAGCGCACCGCTGGGAGGTGCTCGGCGAGCCTTCGGACCCGATACCCGGTGACCCTGATGAGGTGGCGCGACTCGGTAAGGAACTGCGCAGGACCGCTGACACGATCGAGAAGGAAGCCCGCGAGATCAAGGCTCTGTCCTCCGTCGAGAGCTGGAAGAGTAAGACCGCGGCCGAGTTCCGTGACTCCGCCGACGGTGCGGCGGACAAGCTCCGGAAGGCCTTCAAGCGCTACGACGAAGCGTCGCGCGCCCTCGGTACCAAAGTCGTCGACGGAGTATGCGGTCAGGAATACGCCTCCGAACTACTGCGGGCCCAGCAGATGGCGGACAAGGCGCTCGTGGACGCCGAAGCGGCCGACGACGACCTCAGGTCCGCCAAGCGGTCGTTGGACGGGCAGCCGGATGACACCCCCAAGGACGACCCGGACTCCCAGAAGTACGAAAAGAGGAAGGAGACCGCAGCCAGCACTCTCGAGGACGCCAAAAAGGCGCTGAGCATCGCGAAGACCATCCGGGACCAAGCGGCGAAGCTGGCGGCCGAGGCCATCCGGGACGTCATCGAGGAGGATGGCCTCAAGGACGGCTGGACAGACAAATTCAAAAACTGGGTCCACGAGAACGCGGGTTGGCTGAAGGAGATATCCAAGTGGTCCGGGCGGATCGCCCTTTGGGCCGGAGTCGTGGCTCTGACCTTGGGCTGGATTCCAGTGATCGGCCAGGCCATCGCGGTGGTCGCCGACGCCATGGCTCTACTGGTCAGCGTGGTGGCACTCGCCACCGACCTCGTGCTCGCCCTGGGTGGTGAGGGAAGCTGGAGATCAGTTTTTCTGGATGCCATCGGTGTCGCCACCTTCGGCCTTGGACGTGCCGCCATCAGCGGAGCCAAGTCAGCGGCAGCTGGCAGCAAGGCGGTCGCCCGCAGCAACTTGTACAAGAACGCGGTTGCCTCCGGTGCAAGTCGGAAACAGGCGTGGAACCTCGCCAACCGGGGCTCGCAGGGGGCACTCCGCGGAAAGTCGACCGCTCAGGCCATGGCGAGTATGCCGAAGGGCAAGTTCCCCGGCTTGAACAACATCAGGGAGGGCTTCAGCCCCACCGCGATGGCGAAGGACACCGTGGAGGGGGTGAAGTCGGTCAGAAACGCCTTCACCGGGATCGCCGCGCCCCGTTCGGTCGGCACTCTCGACCCCGACCTCGCCAAGGCTGCCGCAGATCTGAGAAGAATTTCGCCGGCCGCCTTGAAAATGCCAGCGGTCGCCTCGGCAGTTGACACCTTCTCGTCCCAGACGAATATATGGGCGGCCTCCACTCTCGTCGGCGTGGCGGCCGGCGCGGAAGGCGCGTACGGAACGGTGACCTCAGCGCTCGGTGGGGACTGAGCAGTCCTACGCACCCCATGCGGTGTACATGCCCCTCTTCCGCTTGCCGCGCGCGTGGCCCGCTCCACCGCCCCACATCGAAATGTGCACCATATGATCCCTGACCCTGTGTCCGCAGCTCTGCCCGAGCCCCGTGAGCCCGCACTGCGTCCGGCTGCGCGACGAGGGCCGGGACTGGAGGTGTGCCGGCTTGCCCGGCTGTTCTTCGACGGCTCCCATCTGGTGCTCATACGGAGGTCCAGTGCGGGGCGGACGGCAGTGCGGCGATACGCAGTCGGGGCCGGACAAAACGGTGTCGTTCAGGCTGTCTTCGTCGACACGGCCGTCGGCGTGCCGTCGGCGTGGTTCGGCGGCCTGCTGGAGGAGCGTCCGCAGCCGTGGGCCGAGGTGCAGCTCCAGGACTCCTCAGGGGGGCTCGTCGGCCGCTTCGACCCGGCGGAGTGGCTGCCGGAGGCCGCGGATCTTCCGCACCGCGGTGTCCACGGCGAGCAACTGCTGGCCCGCTCAGGGGTCTCCGCGCTCCTCGCGGCAGCGGGAATACCGCTGTACACCGCCCGAGACGCGGCCGATCCGCGCATCGTGCGGCGGCCTGGCCGACGTACCGCGATGAGCCCGGGGCCCGCTTTTCCCCACTGGTACACGGGCGTGCGAGCTTCGGCGGGGTGCCTGTGGTTTGCGGCGTTCACGCTGTTGCTCTTCTCCGGGGCCACATCGGCCCCGCTCGTCGTGACGGCGGCTGCCGCCGCTCTCAGCGGGCCGTCGGCTCGGCTCGTGCTGCGTGGCTGGACCCGGCGGCGGCGCAGCGTCTGCCCACCCGTAGTGCTGGCTCGGATCTCTCCTCGACCGGCCGTCGCCGGCGAAGGCGCCGCCCAGGCCGACGGGCTCCCCGCGGCGTCCGTGCGCTTCTGCCTGCACACCGAACTCCGGGTCCAGAAAGACGACCTGGTCCTCAAGGACCTTGCGGGGAGCGAGTACTGGCTGCCGCGACGCGGCCCGCACGCGGTGGTCTCGCTGCGCCAGGTGAGCGACCACACAGGAGCGCTGGTCGGGATCGAGTTCCTCGGCCCCGACACGCAGACTCGGGCGCTTCTGCCCTGGGATCAGTGGTTCGGCGGACTTGGCGGTCACACCAACTGGGCCCAACTGCGGCAGGCCACCGCGCTACCGGTCCAGGAGCGCAGACTCAGCCGCAAAGCCTCCGCGTTCTGGCCCAGGCACCCCGTACTCGGAAGCCGCATGGTTCCTGTGCCCGCGAGGGAGGCCCGAGCCCTGTCCCGTTTCCCCTCCACCGCGGCAGGAGTGTCCTCCACCGCGATCATGGCGTTCGGCTCGCTGTTCTCCGTCATGACCGGGGCGCGTATTGCCGAAGGCCACCCCTGGGCAGGTGCCTCGGCCGTCCTGATGGGCGCCGCGGGGGCCCTGCTCCAGGCCACGCCCTACCTGCTCCACCAACTGCGCAGCCGCCGCACGTTGGAACGCCCCGCACCGACACGGGAGTTGCCCATCACATGACACGTCCCCCAGCAACGGCGCCGAGCTCCGTATCCGGCCAGGACGCCCCGCCGAGCGACTACCGGCTACTGCTGCCCGACGGCTGGTTCCGGATCGATCTCACTCCGCAGAGGCGGGAAGAGTCGGTGACCGCCCTGGTGGAAAAGCAGTTCGCAGGCTACGACAGCGCCCCGCTGCTGAAGGAGGAACTTCGCAAAGACCTCAAGAAGCGCGCTGCGAAGGCCTACCGCAGCGGCGGTATCGAGCTGTACCTGAGTCTCCAACAGGCCGGCCCCTTCACCGTTCCAGCGTCATTGCTCGTCACCCTGGCCCCGCTGCAACACCCGGAACCCCTTCCTCTCGAAGCGCTCGCACAATCGCTCGTCGAGGACGACGAGGACCGCGAAGTCAGCATCGGAGAACTCAGGTCGAGTCCTGCCGTACGTGTCCGCAAGAGACAGCAACAGCCGTCCGGCGAAGCCACAGGACGGTCGGCGATCTCGACCTCCGTCGACTACCACATCCCGGTGCCCGGCTCGACAGCGTTCTTGCTGCTCTCGTTCTCGACCCCCCTGGAAGTCATCGCGGATGCGATGACACATCTCTTCGACGCTATTGCCGACACCCTGGTGTGGGTGGATGGAGCAACCGGACATGACTGATCTGTCCCGCCTGGGGATCGAATGCGGCGTGGACTGGGTCCCACTGCCATTGGCCGGCACCCTGGACCTCGGCCACTGGGCTCGCGAGCAAGCCGAGCAACTCGCGGTGCGGTACGCGCGTGATGGCGAGAAGGGCGATCCGCGCGCGCTCACCAAGGACCTGCGCGCCACCGCCGCCGACAGCCAGGAGCGCACCCCTCTCGGCGCATTCGCCTGGTACGTCAGTGGCTTCAATTCTGCGGCAGCCGTAGCGGAAATCGACGCCATCCATCCCGACGCGACCACACCTGAAATCACCCTGGACTGGCTGACCCGTCTCATGAGCACGGACGACTTCGGCGAGCCCGACGTCAGCCGTATCGCTCTGCCGCTGGGTCCCGCCGTCCGGATCCGCCAGAACTTCGCCGGTGAGAAGAAGCGACTCTTCGGCCCCCGGCCGTTGATCCGCTCGCTGGCGTACGGCGTGCGCCCACCGTCGGAGGACGCGGCTCTCGTGCTGTACGCATCGTGGACCGAATCGGTCCTGGACGAGCCGCTGGAACAGGTCCTCGACCAGATGGCGCGGAGCTTGTCGCTCGGTGCGACGGAGTCCTGAAGTGGGGCGCCCGTGCCTGAAAGTCAGGTGCGGGGCTCCGCCGGGGCGTCGGCCGGTGGTTGGGTCACCCTCGTGCCCGGGTGGAACAGGGAGCAGACGAACGCGAGTGCCAGCGCCGCCGCCATCCCGTAGAACACCACCCTGTTCGCCTCGGCGAAGTCCGTCCTGATCGCGTTCATGGCCTCGCGCGTCGCACGCGCCACGGCGCCGGAGCCGGTCGGTTGCCGGGCGCCGGTGCTGCCCGTGATGGCCTCGGCGACGCCGTGTGCCACGTCGTGCGCCTGCGCCTTCGGGACGCCCTTGGCCGTCAGGGTGCCGATGACCTTGTCGGTGGTGACGTGGGTGAGGACCGTGCCGAACACCGCGAGGCCCACGCTGGCCGCGAAGTTGCGCACCGTCTGCGTGATGCCGGTGACCTCGCCGTACGACGCTCCGATCGCGCGGTTCACCGCGTCCGTCGACGCCGGGGACAGCAGAAAGCCGATCCCCGCGCCCGCCAGCGCCGCGTACGGCCACTGGGCGCTCATCGACAGGTCCGTCATCTTCCCGGCCCACAGGGCGAATCCGACCGCGCCGACGAGCGAACCGAGCCTCAGCGCCGGGCGCGCGCCGCGTTTGTCCAGGATGCGGCCGCCCAGCTGGGACGCGATGGCGAAACCGATGAAGAAGTACAGGAGGAAGAGCGCGGCCTCGTTCGCTGACGAGTTCAGCGAGACCTGTGCGTACACCGACACGAAGAAGAACACGGGCACGAAAGCGAGCATGGCGAAGAACAGCACCGCCATATCGACCGCGAAGGCCCTGTCCCGGAACACCCGGAGCTTGATCAGCGGCACCTCGACGCGCAACTCGTACACGCAGAACAGCGTGAGCACCGCCAGACCGACCACGATGCAGGCCCAGGTCGCGGCGCTGTCCCAGCCCCAGGTGGACGCCTGCTGAAGACCCAGCACCGTCAGCCCCATGCCCGCCGCCACCATCACCGCGCCCCGCACATCGAGGCGTTCGCGGCGCGCGGTGTTCGGGACCTTGGCCATCGCCGTCAGGACGAGGGCGACGGCGGCGACGGGCACGTTGACCCAGAAGATCGCCCGCCAGGTCCATTCGGTGAGCCAGCCGCCCAGCAGCGGGCCGATTCCGGTCAGCGCGCCCGACAGGCCGAAGAACAGCGCGAGCGCCCGTCCGCGCCGGCTCACCGGGAACACGGCGATGACGACGGCGAGCGCCGCCGGGAACATCAGCGCGGCGCCGAGGCCCTGGAAGGCGCGGAAGATGATGAGCCAGGACTGCGCGAAGCCGCCGTGCGGGACGACGCCGCACAGCACCGAGGAGACGACGAAGACGAGCGTGCCGATCACCATCACCCGGCGGTGCCCGAAGAGGTCGGACAGCCGGCCTCCGAGCGCGAAGAACGCGGCCAGGGTCAGCAGATAGGCGTTGATCACCCACTGCATGCCGGAGGCGGACAGACCCAGCTCGTGGATGATCTCCGGCGCCGCGATGACCACGATCGTCTGATCGATGAAGGTCATGGAGACGGCGAAGAGCATCGCCGCGAGCGTCAGAGCCTGCTTCGGTGCCCGGTCCGGCGCCCGGTCCGGTAGCTCGTCAGGCGCTTGGCCGGGCGTCTGGCCGGGCCTCTGGTTACGCGCGCTCCCTCCGGGGCCGGAGTCCGGGGGATCGGAACCCGGAGAGCTGGAGCCCGGGAAGTCCCCTTTGTCCCTCATGCACGGGATCTTGCTGTACGGTCACACGTCCCGCAACCCCGGAGGGCCGCACGGGTCACCGTCCGAACGGGGCGCCGCACACGTCATCGTCCGCAGGGGAGGGACTCGGCGCCGGAGCAGTGGGGCGCCGGGCCGCGCGGCCGTGTGGCGGCACGACCGCGCGGGGTCGAGGCGGCGCTCGGGGAACATCCTTGCCGGTGGCGGCCCCCAGGAACACTCCAGCGACCCAACCTCGCGTGAACTCTGGGTGGTTGAGTGGTGAGCACCGGAGTTACAGGCCGCTCGGACCGGGAGCCGCAAGCCGTCCAGACCCGGAGCTACAGGCCACTCAGGCCGCGCTGCGCCTCGTACAGATTGCGCGGTACGACGGCCTCGGGGCGGCCGTAATGCTCCAGCCGCGTATGCAAGTCACCCTCGAAGTCCGGGACATCGGTCTGGTCGAACTCGCGGACCTCGCTGATGCCCGCCGTCGCGCTGTACGGGGCGATCGTGTCGATCCTGACCAGACCCGCGCGCGCGTTGGTGACGGTGATGTTCCAGTGGGCGAACCGCGCGCCGTAGAGCGGGCCCGCGCTCCCGTCACCGCCGTGCCGGCCGTCGTTGGTGACGGTGATCTCCGTCCGTACGTTGGCGAACGGCATCCCGCGGTGCGTGTCGAACGTGCCCGCCTCCATCCGGCCGCGTGACCAGACGTTGTGGCTGGACAGCCCCTCGACGTTGATGCCGTGCAACTGCGTGCCCTCCGCCGCCGGGACCGCGGGCCGTTCGACGGCGAAGTCCTCGACCAGGTTGTCGTGCGAACCCTCGCGGCAGTAATACGGATGGTGCGAGCCCCGCCCGGTCACCCGGGTGGCGCGCAGTGTGCAGGCCGACGCGGCCACCAGGCCGAAGCCGTTGTCGGTGTGCCGTACGACCACGTCGTACGCCCAGCAGTCGTAAGCGCACTGGAGGACAAGGCCGTTGTGGCCCTTGTCGAGCAGGTGCGGGGACTGCGGCGTCTCGACCGCCTCCAGAGTCAGGCCCTCGACACCGGAGTCGGTGAGCGGGGCGACGGAAGTGGTCAACGCGGGGCACCACTCCGGTCGTACGTCGAGCGGAAGCGGCCGCTCCAGGGTCACTTGACGCCCCTGGACGGCGACGACACGCACCGGCCACTCGAAGGGCGTGTACGAGGTCAGCTTGGTCTTGGCCTCCCAGTCGTACGCCCGCGCGCCGGGGCCTTCGCCCGCGATGTGCGCGAGAAGGGTGTGGCCGGTGTCGTCGGCGAGCCGGAGCAGGACGAGGCGGCCCGGCGCGAGCCGTGTCGTGTCCTCGACGGTCACCGTCCGGTCTCCGCGTACGGCCGGCCCGACGGCGGTGAGGTGCCGCCAGTCGGTTCGTTCGTTGCCCGTCCAGCCCTCGCAGGGCCAGACCTCCGAGGTGATGGCGTCGGTGAGCGCCGTCAGCCGGTCGGCGGGACAGAGCCAGATCAGGCCGCCCGACCAGGACCAGCCGGATTTCCGGCCGCCGTCGCGGGCACCGGAGGGACCGATCAGTTCGGTGAGGTTCTTCGTCGCGAGGAGCGTCGTACGGCCGCTGCCCGCGCCGCGCAGGACGACGCCGCTGTGCCCGACGCGGATCACGTCGTCGATCCGGTACGTACCCGGCGGGACGGTGACGGTGCCGCCGCCGCGTTCACCGGCGTCGGCGAGGGCGCGGTTGATCGCGGGGGCGGCGTCGGCGGAGCCGTCGCCCCGCGCGCCGTACGCGCGGACGTCCGCCACGACGGGCGGACTCGGGAGGCCGGCGGCGCCGGAGCACCGGCCGGCCTGGGCCACGTACGGGATCTGGGGGTGGGTGCGGGGGGACGCGGCGAACTCGCGCCAGAGCGCCGACTCGGACGTCCCTGCGGTCATGTGCCGCGTACCCCTGTCTGCCGGCATGTGGCGCCCGGCCCTCGATGACCGCGGCGGAGTTCCGCGAGGTTCGGAGCGGTCCCAGCGCCCCTGCCGGTGATGCCTGCCCCGTCGCGGCACCCGGCACGCGCGTTCGCCAAAAGTCCAGGCAGCCCCGCTGCCTGGACCTCCGGTCGGACCATGACGACCGGCCGCGATGCGAAAAGCTCCGCATCACAGCCGGTCGCCCAACTAGAACTCGTCGCGCGGGGGCATGGCGTCGCCCTCCGGGACCACGCCTTCGGAAGGCTCCGGAGCCTCACCTTCGGGCAGAGGATAGCTATCGCCGCCGTTCTCCCCCCTCATGAACGTGAAAGTCGGCAGGGCACCATCTTCCAACTGAATGGGTTCGGGGAGGGCATCGATGGGGACGCCGCTCTGGCCGTAAACCGTTCCGTCGCCGGACTGAGGGGTCCAAATTATCTGACTCTGGTTGTCGTTCTGCTGCGCGTAGTCGGGCTCCGGGTTGTAGTTCGGCGGCGCCCAGATGATCTGGTCCGACCCGTCACCGGCCGCGGAGATGCCGGCGAGATCACCCTCGGACAGCTCAACTGTCTCTATCTGATGCTCCATCACACGGCTCCTTCTGGAAAATTAAGGCAAGGCGACCGAAAGGCCATGGGGCCGTTCATTCGGTCCCGAAGGACGACGATGTCCTCCAGTCGGCACTGAATCGGCACCGCCCACCGTGAAACCGGGCGTTGCGGAAGACATGCCCACAAAGGCGAACTCCCTTACGCCGAAGGTGACTTCACAGAGACCGGTGCACGCGCCAGCGAGCCTACACACGGCGTCTTCCCCGTCGGCCATCGCCCGGACGTGGCGAAGACGGCGGTTCGTTCAGGCCGGGCCCGTTCCGGAGAGGCGCTGCGTGAGATGCGTGAAGGCGTCCAGGTTTCGCGTCGACTCGCCCCGGGAGGTGCGCCACGCGTACTCCTTGCGGATCGCACTCGCGAAACCCAGCTCCAGCAGGGTGTTGAAGGAGCCGTCGGCCGCTTCCAGGACCGAGCCGAGCAGCCTGTCGATCTCTTCTTCCGTGACGGCCGCGAGCGGCAGTCTGCCGGTCAGGTAGATGTCGCCGAGCGGATCGACCGCGTAACTCACCACGTAGAGCTTGAGGTTGTGTTCGAGGAGCCAGCGGTGGACGCCTTCGGCGTTCTCGTCGGGGTGCCGGATCACGAAGGCGTTGACGGAAAGGGCGTGTCTGCCGACCCGCAGCGAGCAGGTCGTGGACAGCTTGCGAGTACCGGGGAGAGTGACGACGTAGGACCCCGGCTCGGGGCACTCCCACTCCACCTCGGCATCCTTCAGCGTCTGCTCAATGACCTCGGCCGCGCGCCGGGCCAGCTCGGTCGGTGGGGGTACGTCAGCCATGTTCCGAGCGTACGCCGGAAGGGCGGCGCGCACGCCGTGAGAGCGGCGCGTGCGCCGCGCACGTCAGCCGCGCCGCGTACACCAGCGCCGTCACGCACGCCAGCCGCGCGTATACGTCAGCCGCGCCGCCGGCCCCGGTGCGTACCTCAGCCCTGGTGCGTGTGCGAGCCGCTGCCGTGCTGGGCCACGGCATCCGCGTACACGTCCGCCGTCGCGGAAGCCGCCGCGTCCCAGCCGAAGGACTGCGCGTGATGCGCGGCCGCCGCGCCCATCCCGGCCACCAGCTCCGGCCGGTCGATGAAGCGCCGCAGCGCCTGCGCGTACGCCGCCGGTTCGTGGCCCGGCACCAGGAAACCCGTCTCGCCGTCCCGTACCGCGACCGGCAGACCGCCCACGGACGCGGCCACCACGGGCGTGCCCGCCGCCTGCGCCTCGATCGCGACGAGCCCGAAGGACTCGTTGTACGAAGGCATGACCAGGACGGAAGCCGCGCGGAACCAGTCCGCGAGCTTGTCGTGGCCGACCGGCGGACGGAAGCGGACGATGTCGGCGATCCCGAGGCGCGCGGCGAGCTTCTGCAGGCACTCCGGCTTGGCGAGGCCGGTGCCGCTCGGGCCGCCGACGACCGGCACGACCAGGTTCGTACGCAGCGAGGGATCCTGTTCCAGGAGCACGGCGACCGCGCGCAGCAGTACGTCTGGGGCCTTCAGCGGCTGGATGCGGCCGGCGAAGAGCGGGACGAACGCGTCCTGCGGCAGGCCGAGGCGCTCGCGGGCGGCGGCGCGGCCGTCCCGGGGGCTGAAACAGTCCAGGTTCACGCCGGGGTGCACGACGGCGGTCTTCGCCGGGTCGGCGTCGTAGAAGCGGACCAGTTCGCCGGCCTCCTCCGCCGTGTTGGCGATCAGCCGGTCGGCGGCGCGCACGATCTGCGTCTCGCCGATGACGCGGGCCGCGGGCTCGGGGGTGTCCTCCGCGGCGAGCGCGGCGTTCTTGACCTTCGCCATGGTGTGCATGGCGTGCACGAGCGGGACGCCCCAGCGCTCGGAGGCGAGCCAGCCGACGTGCCCGGAGAGCCAGTAGTGGGAGTGGACCAAGTCGTAGTAACCGGGCTTCTGTCCGGCCCAGGCCTGCATCACGCCGTGCGTGAAGGCGCACAGCTGCGCGGGCAGCTCCTCCTTGGCGAGGCCTTCGTACGGACCCGCCTCCACATGCCGTACGAGTACTCCGGGCGCCATCTCGACGGACGGAGGAAGGCCGCCCGAGGTGGCGCGGGTGAAGATCTCCACCTCGACGTCGATGGCCGCCAGGCGCTTCGCGAGTTCGACGATGTAGACGTTCATACCGCCCGCGTCGCCCGTTCCCGGCTGGTGCAGCGGGGAGGTGTGGACGCTGAGCATGGCCACCCGGCGGGGTTTGCGGGGCTCGGCGGGGGGCTGTCCGGGGACATGCGGCATCGGCGACCCCACCAACGTATTGGCGATCCGGGACACGCGCTGGCCCACGTCTACGATCCTCTCGCTCGGAGCACGACAAACCACAACAGACCACATGACAAAACAGAACAGAACAGGGCTAAGGCACGACAAAAAGAGGGTGCAACTGCCCCTCTGAACCTGGCCAACAGCGGAATGCACTCTTTCATTTCCGGCTTTACCAAAACGTTGCCGACGCCGCCTCAACCTTCGGCCCGCGTACCCGGGGGTGGATACCCTCATCCCCATGGCCGCCCGCTCCCCCTCCTCCCGTCCCGTAGGGACGGTCACCCGCGGCACCACCCACCAGAACCGGCTGCGGCGCATGGACCGCTGGATCACGGCCACGCACGGCCCGGCACTCCGGCGCAGCGACGATCCCCTCGCGGTGGACCTCGGCTACGGCGCGGCCCCCTGGACCGCCGTGGAGCTGCTGCGGCGGCTGCGTACGGCCGAGCCGCGCACCGAGGTCGTCGGCATCGAGATCGACCCGGTCCGGGTCGCCGCCGCACGGCCGTACGAGCGCGACGGGCTCCGCTTCCGGCACGGCGGTTTCGAGATTCCACCGAACGCTCTGTCGCCGGGCCCGGCCGGTCTGTCGCCGGGCCCGGCCGGGCGGCGGCCGCTGCTGATCCGTGCCGCCAATGTGCTGCGGCAGTACGACGAGGCCGAGGTGGCCGAGGTCTGGGCGCGGCTGTGCGCGCGGCTGGCCCCCGGCGGGCTGCTGGTGGAGGGGACCTGCGACGAGATCGGCCGGCGCCATGTGTGGGTCGCACTCGGCCCCGAGGGGCCGCGGACGGTCACCTTCGCCACCCGGCTCGGCTCGCTCGGCAGGCCGTCCGACCTGGCGGAGCGGCTGCCCAAGGCGCTGATCCACCGCAATGTGCCGGGCGAGCCGGTGTACGCGTTCCTGCGGGACTTCGACCGCGCGTGGGCCGCCGCGGCTCCGTACGCGCCGCTGAGCGCGCGGCAGCGCTGGATCAGGGCGGTGGGCGATCTGGCGTCGGACTGGCCGCTCGCGGATGACCCGCGCCGTAGACGGCAGGGTGAAGTCACGGTGAACTGGTCGGCACTGGCGCCCCGTTCGTCCACGTATTGATCGTTTCACCCTTCACCGTACTGATCGTCTGAATGATTAACTCGTTCGAAGTACGGACAGGGTGACGGGGAACGGGGGCGGCACCTCATTCGTCATTCACGCTTGAGTGCCTGAGGTGGCCGGAAAAAGGGGGAAATCGTGAACAGACATCGCTGTGTCATGGCCGCGATCACGGTGGTCTGCGCGCTCGCGGTGCTGTCGGCGCCCGGCCTGACGCCCGGCGCGTACGCGGCACCACCGCTCCCGCCTGCTCCGTCCACGTCCCCTCCGGCGGTCGCCCCGCCGCCCGTTGTGATGCCGCCCGGGGTCGCGGCTCCGGGTACCAAGGGCAAGAAGTCGCTCGAAGTGGTGCGTACGGAGATAGACGACCTCTACCGCAAGGCCGCGTCGGCGACCGACGCGTACAACCTCGCGGAGGAGCGGGTCGACAAGCAGTCGGACGACGTCGTCGCCCTCGCGGACGCGATAGTGCGGGGCCAGCTCCGTATCGAAGCGCTGCGGAAGCTCGCGGGCGCGGCGGCCCGTGAGCAGTACCGGGGCGGCGGGCTGCCGCCGGAGGCCCGGCTGGTTCTCACCACCGACCCGCAGCTCTTCCTCGACGGGGTCGGCAGGATCCAGCAGGGCCAGAAGGCGACCAAGGACCTCCTGGGCGAACTGACCCGCGCGCAGGAAGACTTGGAGACGTACACCCGGGACGCGAGCGCGCAGTGGCAGAAGCTGGAGTCCAGCAGGGCCAAGAAGGAAGAGGCCAAGAAGGAGATCACGAAGCGGATCGCCGCCGCGAAGAAGCTGGAAGCGAGCCTGGAGAAGGACGAGCGCGAGCGTCTGGAGCAGCTGGAGAAGGACGCGGCGGCGAAGGCGCAGTCGGCCTGGCTCAGTTCCGGCGCGCTCAAGGACATCAACCGCGAGGCGAGTCCCGAGGGCAAGAAGGCCGTCGAGTTCGCGCTGGACCAGATCGGCAAGCCGTATGTCTGGGGCGCGGAAGGCCCGTCCTCGTACGACTGCTCGGGACTGACCTCCCAGGCGTGGATCGCGGCCGGCCGGAGGATCCCGCGCACCTCGCAGGAGCAGTGGCGGCAGCTGCCACGTGTGGCCGTCGAGGACATGCGCCCCGGCGACCTCATCATCTACTTCCAGGACGCGAGCCATGTGGCGATGTATGTCGGTGACGGCATGATCGTGCAGGCACCTCGGCCGGGACGGAACGTGACGCTGTCGGGGGCGGGCGCGATGGCGATACTCGGGGTCGTGCGGCCGGACAAGTAGGCGCACGGCCGGACACGGAGTGAGCGAGCCGACGCGCCTGGTGTGGCTCGTGCGGCTGCTGTGCCCGCTCTGCCTGTCGCGCCTCGCGTGCCTGGCTGCGGAGTGTGACGCAGGCCATGGGCAGCGGGGTGTCGGCCGGGTGGAGCGCGTGATGTTTGTCATGGCCACCGACCGCGGCACCCCCGGAATCCCGCCTGATGCGTGCCGGGAAGCGGCATATGACGGTGGCGCTTCTCGGGAGAACCCATTCCACTCGGGCGGCGGCTACCGCTAAGGTCCCCGTCGGTGGGGCGTCGATCGTCGCTCCACCGCGCCCTCGGGGGGAGGGAAGGAAGCCCAGACCGATGCCCGTACCCATTCCCGTACCGCGGCAGCGCACAGGTCCATCCGTGGTGAGACACCGTGCCATGGACACCACCGCGAATCGTGCCGCGCCCAACACAGCGCACAGGCCGGCGCACCAGACCGTGGATACGCCCAGGAGCGCCGACGCCGACGCGACCGCCGATACGACCACCGACACGGACGTGGACCCGGACGTGGACCCGGACGTGGACCCGACCGCGGGCACCGCCGAAATCGGCGACCTCATGATCCTGGTGATCGAGGACGGCCCCGCGCACGCGTTCACCGCGTCCGAGCTGCCCGAAGGCGGCGGGACGCACGTCCGTATCCGTACGGCGCGCAACCTGACCGAGGCCGAGCGGCTGCTCACGGACGACATCGACTGCATCCTGGTCGACCTCGCCCTGCCCGGCACCGACGACCTCGACGAACTGACGCCGCTCAAGCGCGTCCTGCGGCTCGCACCCCGGCACGCCGTACTCGCGCTGGCGGCCGAAGGCGACGCCGCGCGCGCGGCGGCGGCGGTACGGGTCGGCGCGCAGGACTACCTCTTCCGCGACGAGCTGGACGGCCGGCTGCTCAGCCGCGCCATCCGCTACGCCGTGGAGCGCAAGCGCGCCGATGTCGCCCAGCGCCAGCTCACCGAGTCCCGGCTGCTCGCCAAGGAGAACGCGCGCCTTGAGCGCGGCCTGCTGCCCACCCCGCTGCTGCAGGGCTCCGACCTGCGCTTCGCCGCCCGTTACCGGCCCGGCCGCTCACGGGCGCTGCTCGGCGGGGACTTCTACGACACGGTCCGTACGCCGGACGGCACGGTCCACGCAATGATCGGCGACGTCTGCGGCCACGGCCCTGACGAGGCCGCGCTCGGTGTGGAGCTGCGGATCGCCTGGCGGGCGCTCACTCTGGCGGGGCTCTGCGGCGATCAGCTGCTCCACACACTCCAGCAGGTCCTGGAACACGAGCGGGAGAGCGAGGAGATCTTCGCGACGCTCTGCATGGTCGACATCGCACCCGACGGCCGCCGCGCCGGACTCTGCCTGGCCGGCCACCCGGCGCCGCTGATCACCCGGCACGGCCGGGCGGCGCAACTGCTCCCGTACGAGGACGGCGGCCCGGCCCTCGGCCTGCTGCCGCGCGCCCGCTGGCCGCGCAGGCAGGTGGAGCTGGGCGGCTCGTGGAGCCTGATGATGTACACCGACGGCCTGATCGAGGGCTACGTCGGTCCCGGCTCGCGGGAGCGGCTGGGCGAGCAGGGCATGGTCGACATGATCAACCAGCAACTCGCGAAGGGCCTGAGGGACGACGAGCTGCTGGAGGCGGCGGTCGCTCATGTGCGCGAGCTGAACGGCGGAGAGCTGACCGACGACGTGGCGGTCCTGCTGCTGGGACGCGGCCCGGCGACGGCGGCCTGAGGCGAGCCCGGAGTACTGCCCTGAGGCGAACCCACATGACGGCCCGAGGCGACGCGAGCCCTCCGCACGGCCCGCCTCGCGCCCGGCCCGCCTCCGTACTCACGGACCACGCCTGACCGCCGCCGCACACACGCTCACCCGGCGCACCGCCGCACGCACGAACAGACGGTGATCACCCTGCGGCCCGGGCGCGAGCCGCGCCACGCGCCGGGGCGGCTCGGCGACCGCCGTTGACCACGCGCCGGGCGGCTCAGCGGCCGCCGTTGTAGGGCCCGTAAGGACCGTCACTGCTCGACCCGCCCCGGCGTCCGGGGCCGGAGACCGCGCGGACCGCGGGCCGTACGTCGACCATGAACACGATCGTGGCGACGAGCCCGGCGATCTGGAGCATGAACGCGAGCCCGCCGAGGTTCACGACTTGTCCGAGAAGATTCACCGCGACGACGGCACCCAGCAGGCCCATCCAGAAGTTCTTGGTCTTCTTGTCGGCCGCGCGGTAGGCATCTCCGCGGGCCATCACGGCGATGACCAGCGCGACCAGCGCGAGACCGAGGATCGCCAGATCGATCAGCAAGAAGAGAATGCCGAGGCCGAACAACGTGAGCACCGCCTAATGAGTGGTCGTCTGTACCGGTCCGACCGGTCCGTCCGGTCCGCCTGATCTGGTCCGGTCTCGTCAACGTACCCGGAGAACGGGCCGGGCATCCAAGAGATGCCCGGCCCGTCGCCTCCGTTTCGCTGCCCGAGGAAGGCGTTACTCCGCGGGCGGCGGCGTCTTCTTCTTCGCCGCCGTCGTCTTGCGCGGGGTGTCCCTCCGGCCGGCCGGCTTCTTCGCCGCGGCGGCCTGCTGAGCCTCCGCGGCCGGCTTCGCGTCGCCGGGGGCCGTCGTGGCGGTCGACGCCGAGGCGGGCTTCGGGGCCGTCGGTGCGGTCCGCTGCGCGGCGGGCTTGGGCGCGGCCTCAGTCTTCGTCGCGGGCTCGGGCTCGACCGCGACGGCGATCTCGGTGATCTCCTCGGCGGCCTCACCGCGCCACGACCGTACGGTCTGCTCGCCGCGCTCGGCGACCTTCTCGTACGCCTCACGCGCCCGGACCGCGTACTCGGCGGCCACACCCACACTGCGCAGCGCCAGGTCCTGCGCGGATTCGCCCAGCTTCCTCAGATCGGTGTCGAACGACCCGAACACCTCGTTGACCTTGGACTGGACGTTCGCCTGGGCCTCCTTGGCCTGCCCGGTGAACTTGTCCTGCACGGCCTTGGGATCGGTGTTGCGCACGGCGTCGATACGCGCCGGGGCCTCGGCCCGCAGCTGCTCGATCAGACCGGGCACCTTCTTGGCCTGCTCCACGGCGAGATCGGCGGTACCGGCCGCGAAGTAGAGGGGCTTCGGGTCGGTGAGGGTCTTGCGCAGGTCATCGGCGATGGCCATGACTGTGGTCCTTCCCGGATCAGGTTGAGGGTGGTTCGACAGCACTGCCGCCGGCCGTCGGAGGCTCGTCGGCGGAAACGTTTTCCGTACTCGCGGCACTCTGTACGTCGAGCCCGTTCTCCTTGCGGAAGGACTCGTAGATCTGGAGCAGCACCTGCTTCTGCCGCTCACTGATCGAGGGATCGGCCAGGATGACCGCACGCGTCTCCAGCTCCTCCCGCTCCCGCTCGTCGAGCATGCCGGCCTGGACGTACAACGTCTCGGCGGAAATCCGCAGCGCCTTGGCCAGCTGCTGAAGGATGTCCGCGCTCGGCTTGCGCAGTCCGCGCTCGATCTGACTGAGATACGGATTGGACACCCCGGCAGCCTCGGAAAGCTGCCGCAGCGACAACTGCGCATGACGGCGCTGCTCGCGCAGGTACCCGCCGAGGTTGCCGACGTTGAGTGATGCCATGCGCTCCATCGTGCGCCACCCTGCTAACTATTGCAAGCACCCGCTTGCAATAGTGTCCCACCGAACGCCTTCGGGTGGTTGAGCCTGAGCACGATAGGTGTCGTATGTGCAGGACCACTGTCGTCATCCGCGTGCGGCCTCCTCGTGCAGGTGCTCTTGAGTCGGCCTGCGCGGGTCGCCGAAGAGAGGCGTTGTCGGTGGGCTCTGCCATGGTGCGCGTCGTGGATGAATTGGTGGAGCGTGTCGACGGTCAAGATCGTGTGGTGAAGGTGGTCAGCCGTCGGGAGGCCGTCCGGGAGGGTTGGCTGCACCGGGTCGCCGTGACGGGGTGTCGTGATGAGCATGGCCGGATCCTCGTTCACCGGCGGTCGGAGCAGTTGTCGCGCTTCCCCGGGCTCTCCGAGGTCGTGGTGGGTGGCGCCGTCGGTGTCGGGGAGTCCTATGAACAGGCCGCCGCGCGGGAGCCGGCCGAAGAGCTGGGCATTCGTGTACCTCCGTGCCTGCTGTTCACGTGCCTCACTCGCAGCGGTTTGAGCCCTCACCGGCTCGGCGTGCACGAAGCCGTGGTGCCTGACAGCGTGGCCGCCGATCCTGATGAGGTCGCCTGGCATGGCCTGCTGACCGAGCCGGATCTGCGATCGGCCCTGCAGGAGTGGCGCTTCACTCCCGACAGCCACGAAGCCTTCGGCCGGTATCTCGCGTTCCGGACCGCGCAGTCCTGACCGTGCCCGCCTCGCGAGCTGGGACGCCTGCGGTGGCAAGAGGCTGAAGCGGTCGAGGTCAGTCGTCTCCGGCCACATGCCGCGCGAGACTCTCGCGCAGTCCGGCCAGCCGGTCGATCTCGGCGTCCAGGGCGGCGAGCCTGCGGCCGACAACCCCGGGGTCGCCGGGTTCGACAGAACCGCACCGCGGCGGCGGGTCCTGCGCGAGCAGATGGAGACGGTCGGCCAAGCTGCGCAAGTCCTCGATGGTGAATCCGAGGGTCAGCAGGTCGCGGATGATGCGAAGTCTCACGATCTCGTCGGGCCCGTATTCGCGCTGGCCGGAGGCCGTGCGGACGGGCGGGGGCAGTAACCCGCGCTCCTCGTAGAACCGTAATGCCCTGGGCGTAGTACCGGCCGCTGCCGCGGCTTCACCGATCCGCATCCTGTCCCCCGCTCCCCGTCCCCTGTCCGCCTGCGGCCGCCGAACAAGTGCCGCGGCCCTCACTACCGCTACAACTCCACGACGACGGCCCCGTAGTGTCTTCCCTCAATCATTTCCCGCAACGCCTCTGGTGCACGATCGATGCCCGCGATCCGTGTGTGGGGGAAGCTGATCTCTCCCGAGCGCAGCCAGGCACCGAAGCGGCTGGTCCACTCCTTCTCCACGTCCGGGTGGTCCACGCCGCTGTATCCGCGCAGCGAGATGCCCTTGACAACGAGACAGAAGGCATCGATCTCCACCGGCGCGCTACCGCCGGCCCGTTGCGGCGACATCTGCCCCGACAGCGCTCCGACCAGGGCGAACCGCGCGCCTTGCCGCGCCGCGCCGAGTGCCGCCACCAGTTGCTCGCCGGCGACGGTGTCCACCAGGACATCGATACCCTCGGGCGCCGCCTCCGCGAGCTGGGCCGCGATGGCCCCAGCTCCTCGCAGCACGACCGCGTCGTAGCCCAGTTCAGAGATCAGCCGCTCCGCCTTCTCCGACGAGCTGGTGCTGCCGATCACCTTCGCGGCGCCCAGCAGCCGGGCGATCTGCCCGGCCAGGGAGCCCACCGCTCCTGCCGCTCCGGTGACGAAGACGGTGTCCCCCGCGCGGACGCCGGCGAGGCGGGTCAGTGCTCCGTAGGCGGCCGATCCCTGCGAGAGGTACGCGACCGGATCGGGGAGCGTGTCGTCCAAAAGGGTGCACTCGGCGGCGGCCACGAGGGCGTACTCCCGCCAGCCGAGCATGTGGGCGACGGTATCGCCGGTGCGCAGCGGGCTGTCGGACGGCGCGGCCACGACCTCGCCGACCGCGGGACCGAACAGCACATCTCCGTTGCGCAGCGGCGGCAGCGGCACGCCGTCAACCTCCCCGCCGATCAAGGTACGCAGGCCGGGAAAGACCAGGAAGTGCCGGTTCCTGACCAGAACTTGGCCTGCCCCGGGCTCGGGCAGCGGCGTCCTGACGAGGGCGAAGTGTTCCCGCGCGGGCAGTCCCTCAGGGATGGCGGCGAGCCGGACTTCACGGACGGTACGAGGCAGGGCTGCGGTCATGTTCGGCCTCCTGGGCAGGTTCGGGGCAGCGGCACCGCGCGCGTCCGCCGCCAAGGTTGCGGTGACGCTAACTCCTGACGCGCACGTCAGGGTCAAGCCGATTCTGGTCGGTGCTCCGGTGCGGGCTGATCCTCCGAGCGCTGTGTTCGCTCCTCGGAACTGGTGACAGAGGCCTGCGACATGGCCGGTGATGACAAGCAGCGTGCCTTGTTGGTGACGACCGGCTTGCTTCAGGGGACCCGAGAGGGCAGCTCACCCCGTCCCGAAAGTGACACCAATCGTGCTTCGGCACAGGTGTTTTGTGCCTCGTCACGCTCAAGTTCTTTGTAAGAGAGGGCAGTTCGGCGGGGCACCGCGCGCCGCCGTATGCCGTCGCGGGTCTAATTGCCTCGACAGAGCCCGAACGTGGCTGCCAGGCGGCACGCATGACCTATGGAATCGAGTCCCACTCCGCCCGGTGAGCGCCCAGGAAGAGCGCGACGCGCTCGCCCTCCCGCCCGCCCTGTACGACCAGGCTCTGCACCTGCTGAGCCAGTCTCCCGAACAAGTCCCGCCCCGGCGCGGTTTCTCCTTCTCCCCGCGGCCCGGACCGGACACGGTCCCGGTGGACAAGGGCCCGCTGGACGCGACGCTGCCCCGCGAAGAGGCGCAGAGCGCCTTCCGGGATACGCAGCACGCCATCCGAGAAGCGCTGAACCCTCTACCGGCCGACTCGGCCACCCTGCACCGCCGCCTCGCCCCGCTCGGCACGGGCGACCGCCACCTGTACCTGATCCGGTCCGCCGTCGCGAAGCTGCCGTTGCCGGACGATCAGCGGGAAGCGGCCCGTTCCCTGGGCCGGCAGCTCACCCGGACCGGGACCACGGGACCCGCCGTCGCCGTCGGCCTCGCCTTGCTCAGCCGCCTCGGAAAGCCTGAGGACATCCCGTGTCTCGTTGCTCTCAGCGTGTTCCGGAAGTTCACCCGCCTGGCCGTCGACGCGCGGCCGTCATCTGGCTCCACTTTCGCGCGCGCCGCGAAGAGGCCCTGCCACTGGTTCGCGCCCTGTGGACGGGGGACCAGCGGACCATCCATACGGAGCTGGTCGCCTTCCCCGCCAGACGCCAAGTTCTCTGAAGCACCCTCGCCCGCCGGATCGCAGAGGCCGTCCAGCTGCCCGACCTGCTCAATCAGCACCCCTCCGACACGGCTCTGCTCACCCTGGCGGCCAGGCTCCTGGTCGTGACGGGTCGCTCGCATGACGAGCCGACCGACCTCCTCGCCTACCGCGACGCGCCCGCCCTGTACGAGAGCGTCGTGACACGGGCCGGCCTCCTGCCTCCCACCCTCGACACCCACGCCACGATGCTCTCGCTCGCCCTTGACCTGAGCGGCGATCTCGGCATGCTGCTCGAGTGGCCGCCCGGCCGGCGCGAGGCGCTGCTGGAATCACTGGGACGGCTGCTGGCCGAGCCCGAGTGGGCCTCGTTGACGGACTCCGACGCGGGTGCGGCGGACCGGCCGACGGGCGAAGCGGCACAACGGCCGACGGGCGGCGCGGACCAGCGGCTGCGGGCCGAGTGGATCCGGCGCACCGGTCGGCGACCCTTCCGGCGTCCGGCGACGCCCGACAGGCTGCGCGTCGAGGTGGCGGCGAGCCAGCGCTCGTCTCCCGGCTGTCGCCACAGGCACACCGTCACCACCGGCGTGCCGTCCTCATCCGTGAAGGCGGGCTCGTCGACAAGGTGCCGGAAGACATCGGGGACGGCGTCCACCACGCCGGGCCACGGCGTGGGCACGTCGTCCTGGAGGTACGGGGTCAATGGGGACGCGTGATCGAAGCCGCGTGTGTATGCACCGGCGGGAGAGAAGACGACGTCGAACTCGTCGCCCGATCCGTCGCGCATCGAGGCGAGTTCATCGGTCTCCGACCAGTTGGCGTTGAACGCGTAGTACCGCTCGCCGTCCGGGTTCAGCACCGCCTCGGCCATGGCGATCGACCGGCAGAGGTCTCGCAGCGACGGGATGTCGGGCAGCATCCCGGCAACGTCGTGAACAGTCATACGGCACATCCAAGCGGATGCCACTGACACCGCTCCCGACCACCGGCCGGCCGCCGCCGCGCCCGGCGACAGCGCGCGGGACGACGTAGCCGAGCCGGTGTCAGTGCCTGGTGGCATGCTCTGCGGGCATGAGCACCCGTCCTTCGCGCGACATCGCCGACGCCCGCGAACTGATCCGCGCGCGCCTGGAGCCGGCCGTGGCAGAGCCGTTGGCTGCCTTGATCCGGCCTTCCCTGGCGTTGGCCGTCATAGCGGCGGATGACGCGGCGACCAGTGCGGCCGGTGAGAGTGCCTTCGGCGGTCTTCCACGCCTTCCCGCGGACACCGACTGGCCCGCCTGCCTCGGTCGGCCGATGCATCTGCTCGCCCAGCTCGACTGCGCTGCCCTGGCGCCGCTGTTCGACGGGGACTGGCCTCTGCCGACCGACGGGCACCTGCTGTTCTTCCACGACGACGACTTTGCCGCCCCATTCTCCGCCGACCGCGGCGACGACGGCTGCCGCGTCCTGCACGTGCCCGCCGACGCGGCGGTACGGCGGCCGGCGCCGGGAACCGGCAGCCTCGCCGCCCGGCCCTGGACCGCCGGCCCTCAGCCCTCGCTGCCCACCTACATGGACGACGAAGCCATACGCGCGGTCCCTGGCGACGGCCTGGTGCTGTTCGAGCTCGACGAGGACTTCACGGCCCGCTTCCCCACCCCGCGCCAACGGCTCCTCGGCTGGTGCGACGACACGAACACCCCGAGGCCCGAGGGGCATCGCCCGCTCCTGCAACTGGAAGCCGAGGCCGGCACCGCGTGGGGCGAGGTCGTCAACGTCTCCTTCTGGATATGCGAACAAGACCTGCTCGCCGGGAACTTCGACCGCGTCCGCCGCTCCTACGACGTCGCGTGAGCGCGACACCACCGCAGGCGTGGCCACCGTACGGAACCTCTCGCGCGGCCGTGTACCGCTGTCCGCTCAGACACCGAAGCGGAGTTCTGGCCGGGACCAGAGGGTGATGTCGCTGCTGGTGGCGACCGCCAGAACGAGGCCTGAGGGAGAGAAGCCGGCGGCGCGGAATTCCGAGTACCGGGAGTGGAAGACGTGCCACCACGTCCCTCCCGCCGGTCCTTCGTTCAGCCCTCCGTCGGTGGAGAGGATCACCCGGTCGTGGGGCCATTCGGGGCTGACGACGTCCAGGGTCCAGCCGTCCGGTGTGGTGCTGTGCAAACCGCCGCCGAAGAGCCCGGCGATGCGAACCTGGGTGCCCGCGATCGGGCCGAGTCCGGGGCAGCTGAGGTCCGGCGACGCGTCGGGGGTGCTGGTGTCGGGGTCGGGATCCCGGTCGCGGGCGATCTTCTCGCCGGTGACCGCGTCGAACAGCCCATGGCCGTCGCCGGACACGACCATGACGAGGTCGTGCCCGCTGTCGGGATGAACGGCGAAGCCGATGCCGAGCAGCCCGCCGATGGGGATCTCACCGTCCGACACCTGCCGCCACGGCTCCGGGGCCTGCGTGACTGGGGCGTCGATGTAGCGCTGACGCAACTTCTGTTGAAACTCGGTGATCAATTCGTCTCCTCGGTTCTGCCCGCGTCGAGGGTCTCCCGGGCAGCGGCCCCCGCCGCTTGGCCGGCGTGGTCAGCCGCAGGAACAGGTTGGCTGGTGGATCACGCACGGCGCGCCCCGGGTGGGTGCCTCAAGCCGTGAGGAGACGGCTGTCGAAGCCGGCGGCGAGGAGAGATTCGTACGCGGCATGCACGTCTTCCGGGACGTCCTGTTCGATGGCGAAACCGAGCTTCGGATACTCGATCACTCGCTGGAGGTCGCCGACGAGCATGTCCAGGACGAGTTTCTCGTCGCCGATGCTCTTGAGGTAGTCGTTGAACTCCAGTGGCTCCGAGGCACAGATGATCTCGACCTCGGGCCACAGCTTCCGAGCAGTGGCGAAGGAGCGTCGCTCCATGTAGGGCTTGGAGACGAGCAGCACCGTCTTGGGTGTGATCCCGGCGGCGGCCAGCACTCCGCGGGACAGGGTGATGTTCTGGCCGGTGTTCCCGGCGTTCGGCTCCAGCAGGATCGCCTCGGCGGGGACGCCGTGGTCGATGGCATGCTCGCGGAAGTGCACGGCCTCCCCGCGCGGGAACACCTTGGCAGTGGTGGGGCTGTTGCCGCCGGTGAAGACCAGGTGGGGGAAGAGCCCGGCGCGGTACAGCTCGGCGGAGAAAGCCGCCACCCCCAGGTCGTGGCTGCCCAGGCCGATCGCCACGTCGGCGGTCCGGACCTCGTGACGCATCTGGTGATAGTTCCAGATCAGCTCTGCCTGCTGCCACTGGTCCTCGGTGAGGGCCTTCTGGCTGTCGCTCACGCGTGTCTCTCCCTGATCACCGTCGCCGGGGCTCGGCCGGCCCCTCGCTCATGGCCTTGATGCCCTCGATACTGCGCAGTTGGTGCACGAGTCCGAACTGCGCGGCCACCTTCGCGGTCCGGTCGAGGACGACCAGGCCATCATCGCGGGTGTCCCGGTCGGAGAGCAGGATGTGACCGTGAGCGGTGTCCAGTCGCACGCGTTGCACGTGCTCGCGCTGCCCGACACCTACGGCGTCGTGCTGCCCGCCGCCTCCCACCTTGGGCGCAAGGCGATAGAGGCCGAGCGGGAGAAGCGGATCGAGACGGCCGGGGCCCGTCTGCTGCTGGTCCGCGGCACGCGCCGTGCCCGCTCCAGGCACGGCCACTCCAGCCCTGCCGGCGGACCCGTCCGCCGCGAAACGCCGGGACACGCCCCGGCCCCGAACGCCGAGACATGAGGCTCACCGTGCCAGACCCTGTGCAGCAGTTCTTCACCGCGAAGCCCGAATCGGTCGGCCAAGCCCGCGACTTCGCCTTGACCACTCTGTACTCCTGGGGGCTGTCGGCCCACGCCGAGGACATCCGCCTCTGCGTCTCGGAGCTGGCATCCAACGCGGTCGTCCACGGCTCCGCCCCCGGCCATGGCTTCCTGGTCAAGCTCGAAGCCGATGAGGACTTCGTACGCCTGGAAGTGCACGACAGCCGCAGCAGTTGCCCCGAAGTCCGGCATCCCTGCGCCAGTGACCCGTCAGGCCGCGGCCTGCTGATCGTCGAGGAGTTCTCCGACGGCTGGGGGGTCGAGGAGCGCCTGCCGCTCGGCAAGGTCGTCTGGTCCCGCTTCAAGGCCGGGCAGGCGCCGTGCTGACCCTCACGAGCGACAGCCGCCTGCACATCGGCATTCACCCCGTCCCCGCGAACGACACCAAGGGCGACCCCGAGCACTGGCATATCGACTTCCGGTACCTCTTCCACACCGGCGCCGAGGTCGGACCGCTCCCGACCGAAGAGGTCACCGACGCCGCCTGGCGCGAGATCGACAGCATCAGCGAAGACCGCCTCCGCCGGCGAATCGGCAGGGCTCATCGCTGATGCCCTCAGTCGGCCGTCCTCGCTCTCTCCGTCCCTTACGGCGCGGGGACGGCCTGATCACTGCCCACTAACTCAATTGGCGGCCGCGCCGAACCACTTCGGCAGGTGGTCGAGCAGGGCCGCCTGGTCGTCGCCGGCCCACGCCACGTGGCCGTCCGGTCTCAGCAGCACCGCGGGTACGTCCAACTCCTCGGCTACGTCGGCTACATGGTCGACGCGGTCCGCCCAGCCCGCCACGGACAGGCGGCCGGTCCGGTCGAGCAGCAGGCCGCGACCGTCGTGCATCAGTGCGTAGAGGCGGCCCTGCTTCAGGTTCATGTCCCGCATGCGCCGGCCGAGCAGTTCGTGGCCCTCGCCGAAGTCGTAGTTGACGCCGACCGCGGTGATCAAGCCGGTCACGTAGCGGTTCACCTCCTCGAAGTCCATCAGCTTCGAGAACAGCCCCCGCAGCGCGGTCGCGCCCGGGTCGGTGCCCAACAGGGTCATCTGCGCACGGGTGTTGTTCAGTACGTCCGCGCCCACCGGGTGCCGCTCGGCGTGGTAGCTGTCCAACAGCCCTGCCGGTGCCCAGCCGTTGACCTCGGCGGCCAGCTTCCAGCCGAGGTTGAACGCGTCCTGCACGCCGAGGTTGAGACCCTGCCCGCCGGTCGGCGGGTGGATGTGCGCCGCGTCGCCGGCCAGCAGCACCCGGCCGAACCGGTAGCGCTCGGCCTGCCGGGTGGCGTCGCCGAACCGGGAGAGCCAGCGCGGCGAGTGCGCGCCGAAGTCGGTGCCCGCGGCGGCCCGCAGCCCGTGCTTGAACTCCTCCAGAGTTGGCGGAGTCGTACGGTCCTCGGCCACGCCTTCGGCGGGCGTGACGATGCGGTACACCCCCTTGTTCCCGTCCACGTCGGGAATGGCACCGAACCGCAGTTGGGTCTTGCGGACCTCCTCCACGACGGCGGCGACCGCTGCCGGGTCCTCGGTCAGCTCCATGTCGCCCAACAGCGTCTCGACCTTGGCCGGTTCACCGGGAAAGCCGACGCCGAGCAGCTTGCGCACCGCGCTGCGGCCGCCGTCGCAGCCGACGACGTAACGCGAACGCAGCCGCGTGCCGTCCGTCAGCTCGACGGTCACCCCGTCGTCCTCCTGGCTCAGCCCGACCACTTCGCGGCCGCGCCGGATCTCGGCGCCGAGTTCGAGTGCGCGCTCGGTGAGCAGCCGCTCGGTGACCTGCTGCGAGGCGGCGATACCGTACGGATGCGCCGTGTCCAGCCGTTCCGGCCACTGCTTGTGGATACCGCCGAAGAAACCGCCGACCTGGAACTTCTCGCTGACCGCGAGGAACCGTTCCAGCAGGCCGCGCTGGTCCATCAGCTCGACGCTGCGCGCGTGCAGGCCGCGCCCTCGGGACTGCTTTGTCGGCTCGGTCAGCTTCTCCAGCACGACCACGTGCACGCCGTGCAGGCGCAATTCACCGGCCAGCATCAAGCCGGTCGGTCCGCCGCCGACCACGATCACGTCCATCACGAAAACCCCCAGGGAACGAAAATGAATTCCGGCCGGCCGGTTTGACGTTCCCGCGCGGCCCATACGATGCCAAAACCGCACACAATCTACGAACCCTCGGTTTCCGGCCTTCGGTCGGTGATTCTGCGGCACGACCGGGGCCTTGCCGCAAGCCCCCCAGCGCGCTATACGTTGAATACGGAAGGGAGTGGACAGTCCTCCTTTCCTTTTTCACGAGGCACCGGGACCCTGTGGCGGCTACCGTCTTCCGCCATGACCGAAGCGGCCGACGAGGCGACCACCGAAGCGAGCTACCTGCGTGCCACGCGGACGGCCTACGACACCGTCGCCGTCGCCTACGAGGCGCTCCTCCGCGACGAACTGAGCGCCAAACCGCTGGACCGCGCCATGCTCGCCGCGTTCGCCGAATCCGTGCGGACACCGGGCACCGGGCCGGTCGCCGATCTCGGCTGCGGACCCGGCCGCGTCACCGCTCACCTCCGCGCTCTCGGCGTGGACGCGTTCGGCGTCGATCTGTCGCCCGAGATGGTCGCGGTCGCCCGCCGGACGTACCCGGGCCTTCGGTTCGACGAGGGATCGATGACCGGTCTGGACCTGGCGGACGGCTCCCTCGGCGGCGTCGTCGCGTGGTACTCCACCGTCCACACCCCGCCGGAGCTGCTGCCGGCCGTGTTCGCGGAGTGCCACCGGGTGCTCGCCCCCGGCGGCCGGATGCTCCTGGCGTTCAAGGCCGGGGCCCAACGCCGGCACCTGGTCCACGGGTACGGCCACGACCTGTCGCTCGACGTCTACTGGATGCCTCCCGACCAGATCGCCGACCTCATGGGTCGGGCCGGCCTCGTCGTGGACGCCCGGATGGTCCGCGAACCCGATGCGAGCGAGAAACCACGGCAGGGTCGGCAGGCCTTCTTCCTCGCCCGCAAAACCGATGGATCTTGATCGCGGCGGCGGGCCCGCGCCTCCGTGCGATGCTGGGGAGCATGACCCTGGAGGACCTCGTACGGCTGCGCCGCGCGCGGGACACGATGGACCGCGACTACGCGCGTCCGCTGGACGTTCCCGCGCTGGCGCGCGTCGCCCTCATGTCGCCGGGGCACTTCTCGCGCAGCTTCCGCGCCGCCTTCGGTGAGACTCCGTACCGCTACCTCATGACCCGCCGGGTCGAGCGCGCCAAGGCGCTGCTGCGGCGGGGCGACATGAGCGTGACGGAGGTCTGCTTCGCGGTCGGATGTACGTCACTGGGGTCGTTCAGCTCGCGCTTCACCGAGCTGGTCGGCGAGAGCCCCAGCGTCTACCGGGCCCGCCGCCACGAGGCCGGCGCCGCGATCCCGCCGTGCGTCGCCAAGATCCTCACCCGTCCGGTCAGGATGATCGAGGAACCGGTCAGGATCGGAGAAGCGGAATCAGCCGCCGCCTCGTAGCTTCGAAGACATGAACATCAAGCTCGCACAGTGCTTCATCGCCGTCGACGACCACGACAAGGCTCTCGCCTTCTACTGCGACGCCCTCGGTCTGGAGATCCGTAACGACGTCTCGTTCGAGGGGATGCGCTGGGTGACCGTCGGTTCACCCGCACAGCCCGGCGTGGAGATCGTCCTCGAACCGCCGCTCGCCAACCCCAACGCCTCGCCGGCCGACAAGCAGGCGATGGCGGAACTGCTGGCCAAGGGCATGCTGCGGGGCGTGAACTTCTCCACCGACGACTGCGACGCCACCTTCGAACACATCCGGGCCGCCGGCGGCGAGGTGCTGCAGGAGCCGATGGACCAGCCGTACGGCGTCCGCGACTGCGCCTTCCGCGACCCGGGCGGCAACATGCTCCGCTTCACGCAGCCCATCAAGCGGTAAGCACCCGCTCGACCGCGCCGGCGCGCGTCCGTGGGGATGCGCGTCCGCGCCGACAATGGGAAGCACACGCGCTGCTCGGCGCCCAGCCGCACACGCCCGGCCCTTCGGCGCCCAGCCCCTCACGCCCAGCCCCGCACACGCCCCGCCTCACACCTGGAGACCCGATCAGCATGGCCACGAGGAAGGGCCCGCAGTCACCCGCGTCCGTACCGTCGCCCGCGTCCGTACCGCCGCCCGCGTCCGTCCAGTCGCCCGCGGCCCACGCCGCCGACGTCCACGACCTGATCCGCGTGCACGGCGCGCGCGTGAACAACCTCAAGGACGTCAGCGTCGAGATACCGAAGCGCCGGCTGACGGTGTTCACCGGCGTCTCCGGCTCGGGCAAGAGCTCGCTGGTGTTCGGCACGATCGCGGCCGAGTCGCAGCGGCTGATCAACGAGACGTACAGCGCCTTCGCGCAGGGCTTCATGCCGGCGGCGGCGCGGCCCGAGGTCGACGTACTCGACGGGCTGACGACCGCGATCATCGTCGATCAGCAGCGGATGGGGGCCGACACCCGTTCCACGGTCGGCACCGCCACCGACGCCAACGCGATGCTGCGCATCCTCTTCAGCCGGCTCGGGAAGCCGCACATCGGCCCGCCCAACGCGTACTCCTTCAACGTCGCCTCCGTCCGCGCGAGCGGCGCGATCACGATCGAACGCGGCGCCGGGAAGACCGTGAAGCGGACCTTCACGCGCACCGGCGGCATGTGCGTGCGCTGCGAGGGCCGGGGCACGGTCTCCGACATCGACCTCACCCAGCTCTACGACGACTCCAAGTCGCTCGCCGAGGGCGCGATCACCATCCCCGGTTACAAGGTCGACGGCTGGTGGACCGTACGGCCGTTCATCGAGTCCGGCTTCCTCGACCCGGACAAGCCGATCCGCGACTACACCGAGACCGAGCTGCACGACTTCCTCCATCACGAGCTGACCAAGATGAAGGTCAACGGCGTCAACATGACGTACGAGGGCCTGATCCCGAAGGTCCAGAAGTCGTTCCTCTCCAAGGACAGGGCGGCGCTGCAGCCCCACATCCGGGAGTTCGTCGACCGCGCGGTCACCTTCACCGCGTGTCCCGACTGCGGCGGAACCCGGCTCAGCGAGGCCGTCCGGTCCTCGAAGATCAAGAAGATCAGCATCGCCGACGCGTGCGCGATGCAGATCAGCGACCTGCACGCCTGGGTGAGCGGCCTCAAGGAACCGTCGGTCGCGCCGCTGCTGACGGCGCTCGGCGAGACCCTCGACTCGTTCGTCGAGATCGGCCTCGGCTACCTCTCGCTCGACCGTCCTTCGGGCACGCTGTCGGGCGGCGAGGCGCAGCGCGTCAAGATGGTCCGCCACCTCGGCTCGTCGCTCACCGATGTCACGTACGTCTTCGACGAGCCGACCGTCGGCCTCCACCCGCACGACATCCAGCGGATGAACGGTCTGCTGCTGCGGCTGCGCGACAAGGGCAACACGGTGCTGGTCGTGGAGCACAAGCCGGAGACGATCGCGATCGCCGATCACGTCGTGGACCTCGGTCCCGGCGCCGGTACGGCGGGCGGCACGGTCTGCTTCGAGGGCACCGTCGACGCGCTGCGCGGCAGCGGCACGCTCACCGGCCGCCATTTCGACGACCGGTCCGCGCTCAAGAAGAAGGTACGTACGGCGACCGGCACGCTGGAGATCCGCGGCGCGAGCACGCACAACCTGCGCGCTGTCGACGTCGACATCCCGCTCGGGGTGCTCGCCGTCGTCACCGGCGTCGCGGGTTCGGGCAAGAGTTCGCTCGTGCACGGGTCGATCCCGGCCGGTGCGGACGTGGTGTCCATCGGCCAGGGCGCGATCCGCGGCTCGCGGCGGAGCAACCCGGCGACGTACACCGGACTGCTCGACCCGATCCGCAAGGCGTTCGCCAAGGCCAACGGCGTGAAACCTGCGCTGTTCAGCGCCAACTCCGAGGGCGCCTGCCCCAACTGCAACGGCGCCGGTGTCGTCTACACCGACCTGGCGATGATGGCCGGCGTCGCCACCACGTGCGAGGAGTGCGACGGGAAGGGGTTCCAGGCGTCGGTGCTGGAGTACCACCTCGGCGGCCGTGACATCAGCGAGGTGCTGGCGATGCCGGTGACGGAGGCCGCGGAGTTCTTCGCCGCCGGTGAGGCGCGCACCCCGGCCGCGCACACCATCCTCGGCCGCCTGGCCGACGTCGGCCTCGGCTACCTCCGCCTCGGCCAGCCGCTCACCACCCTGTCCGGCGGCGAGCGGCAGCGGCTCAAGCTGGCCACCCACATGGGCGAGAAGGGCGGCGTCTACGTCCTGGACGAGCCGACCGCCGGCCTCCACCTCGCCGACGTCGAGCAACTGCTCGGCCTGCTGGACCGGCTCGTCGACTCCGGCAAGTCCGTCATCGTCGTGGAACACCACCAGGCGGTCATGGCCCACGCCGACTGGATCATCGACCTCGGCCCCGGCGCGGGCCACGACGGCGGCACCATCGTCTTCGAAGGCACCCCGGCGGACCTCGTCGCGGCCCGCTCCACGCTCACGGGCGAGCACCTGGCGGCATACGTCGGCGCCTGACGGACGGCCGCGCGGAGGTATCTGCCGGAGGTCCCCGTGCGGACCCGTACGGAGCAGGCGCACGGGCGTTCTCAGGCGATCCCTGCCCCGGGGCAGGACCGTGTGCTCCTCTGCGGTGGCCGTGCCGGAGAAAAGTCAGAAGAATTCCAGGAGCGCTGTCGATTCGGGTGTCCCTCGTTCGACGCACAGGTGAGAGGCGGCGGAAAGGCCCCGCCCTCCCGCACCGAGGAGTCACCATGCCGCGTTATCTGACACTGATCCGTATGGACGAGCAGACCGTGCCCAGCGGGCCCAGCCCCGAGACCGCGCAGCGGATGGGCGCGCTGTTCGAGGAGATCACCAAGGCCGGGGTCATGCTGGACACGGCCGCGCTCACGCCGACCTCCGAGGGCACCCGGGTCACCTGGTCCGGTGGGAAGGCCGGGTACACCGACGGGCCCTTCACGGAGACCAAGGAGGTCATCGGCGGGTACGCCATCCTCCAGGCGAAGGACAAGGCGGAGGCCCTGGAGTGGACCAGGCGGTTCCTTGAGGTCCACGAGATGGGCGTCACCGCCGAGGTGCGCGAGATCGCCGAGGGCTGATCGGGCGGCCGCTCCTTCACCCCGGCCGCACCCCGCTGCCGTCGCGTTTGCTCCGTCACCCCGCTGCTGTTCTGATGGGTGGACGTGACGGCAGCAAGCGCGACCGAAACGGTCGAAGCGGTCTTCAGGATCGAGTCCGCGCGGATCATCGCGGGAGTCGCCCGCATCGTGCGGGATGTCGGCATCGCCGAGGAGCTGGCGCAGGACGCACTGGTCGCCGCGCTGGAACAGTGGCCGGAGTCGGGTGTCCCGGACAGGCCGGGCGCCTGGCTCATGGCCGTCGCGAGGCGCCGCGCCATCGATCTCGTACGGCGCAAGGAGACGTACGCGCGGAAGATGGCGGAGGTCGGCCGGGCGCTGGAGGACGTGCCGCCGCCCGGCCCGGAGGCCACCGCCGTGAGCGGCGACGACATCGACGACGATCTGCTGCGGCTGATCTTCACCGCGTGCCATCCCGTGCTGTCGGCGCAGGCCCGGATCGCGCTCACCCTGCGGCTGCTCGGCGGCCTGACGACCGGGGAGATCGCGCGCGCGTTCCTCACCTCGGAGCCGGCGGTCGCCCAGCGCGTCGTCCGCGCGAAGCGGGCCCTCGCCAAGGCCGGGGTCCCCTTCGAGGTGCCGTACGGCGACGACCGCACCGCCCGGCTCTCGTCGGTGCTCGAGGTCATCTACCTGATCTTCAACGAGGGGTACTCCGCGACGGCCGGCAACGATCTCGTACGCCCGGCCCTGTGCGAGGACGCGCTCCGGCTGGCCCGTGTCCTGGCGGGGCTGATGCCCGGGGAGCCCGAAGTGCACGGCCTGACGGCCCTCCTGGAGATCCAGGCCTCCCGGATCGGGACACGCACGGGCCCCGACGGCGAGCCGGTGCTGCTCGCCGACCAGGACCGCTCCCGGTGGAACCGCATGCTCATCCACCGCGGCATCGAGTCCCTGCACCGCGCGGGCCGCGGCCCGTACGCCGTCCAGGCCGCCATCGCCGCGTGCCACGCGCAGGCGGTCCGCTACGAGGACACGGACTGGGCGACGATCGCCGCGCTGTACGACCGGCTGATGACGCTCATCCCGTCACCGGTGGTGGAGCTGAACCGCGCGGTCGCCGTCTCCATGGCGCAGGGCCCGGCAGCCGGTCTCGGTCTGCTGGACGACGCGCTGGCGCACGAACCGGCCCTGGCCGGCTACCACTTGCTGCCGAGCGTCCGCGGAGACCTGCTGGAACGCCTGGGTCGTACGGAGGAGGCGCGCGCCGAGTTCACACGGGCCGCGTCCCTGACCCGCAACGAGCGCGAGCGGGACCTGCTCCTGGGACGGGCCGCGCGCTCCGCCGCGTCCGGCTCCTGACCGCGCACTCCTGGCCGGCCGGTCCTGACCGCGCGCTCCCGGCCGGCCACGGCTGAACGCAGTGCTGATCAGCCCGCCGGTACCGGCGCGTCCGGCGCGATCAGCCCCTCCTCGCGCAGCGCCGACCAGAACGCTGCGGGGATCTTCTCGTCCAGTGCCGCGACATCCTCGGCGATACGGCTGGGCCTGGTCGCGCCGGGGATCACGGCGGCGGTCGCCGGGTGCGCCAGGGAGAACTGCAGCGCCGCCGCCTTGATGGCCGTGCCGTGCCGCCGCGCGAGATCCTTGATCCGCTCGACCCTGGCGATGATCTCCGGCGACGCCTTCTGGTACTCGAAGTGCTGTCCGCCGGCCAGGACGCCCGAGCTGTAGGGGCCGCCGATCACGATGTCGACGTCCTGTTCGGCGGCCGCCGGCAGCAGGCGCTGAAGTGCGCGTTCGTGGTCGAGGAGGGTGTAACGGCCGGCCAGCAGGAAGGCGTCGGGCCGCGGCTCTTCCAGGTCCAGGGTGAGTTCCAGGGCTTCGACGCGGTTGACTCCCACGCCCCACGCCTTGATGACGCCTTCCTCACGCAGCCGGGTCAGCGTACGGAAGGCCCCGGTGCGGGCGCTCTCGTAGACCGCGAGCCATTCGTCACCGTAGAAGTCCTGCGCGATGTCGTGCACCCACACGATGTCGAGACGGTCGGTCTTCAGGCGCGCGAGACTGTCCTCGACGGAGCGCAGGGTGGCGTCCGCCGTGTAGTCGTTGATCATCTTGTTGGGCCGTCCGTGCTCGAACAGGCCGCCCTTCTCGCCCAGATCACGGACGGCCGGGTCCTCGGACTCGTCCAGGATCACGCGGCCGACCTTGGTGCTCAGGACGTACTCGTCTCGCGGGTGGTGCGCCAGTACGTCGCCGAGCCTGATCTCGGCCAGCCCCGCCCCGTAGAAGGGCGCGGTGTCGAAGTAGCGGATGCCCTGGTCCCAGGCGGCCTCGACCGTGGCCGCGGCCTCGTCGCCCGGGATCGCGCGGAACATGTTGCCGAGCGGGGCGGTGCCGAAGCCCAGGGGGCCGGGGAGCAGTGGTGCGAGGGTCACGGTGTTCCTTCATGGTGGGGAATGTGTACGGGGGCGGCGTCCGACCGGTGGAGTACGGGTCCGCGCCGCCTGCGCCTTCGAGGCTAGGCTCGGCTTGTTGAGTCTGTCCAAGACTCACTCAGTCATAGTTGAGTCCTCAGAGGTCTTACATCGTGGATCTACGTCAGCTCCGCTACTTCGTGGCCGTCGCCGAGAGCGAACACGTCGGCCGCGCCGCCGAGCAGCTGCACATCTCCCAGTCCCCGCTCAGCCGCCAGATCGCCCAGCTGGAGAAACACCTGGGCCTGACCATGTTCGAACGCACCCAGCAGCGCCTGCGCCTCACCTCCGACGGAAGGGTCTTCCTCGCCGAGGCGCGCGCACTGCTGCGGCATGCCGACCGGCTGGAGAATCTGGGGCGCAGACTCGGCCGTGGCGAGGAGGGAGGGCTGTGCGTCGGGTACGTGACGGACGCCATGCACACGGGGCTGCTCCCGCAGGCGCTCCGGCTGCTGCACAACGACAGGCCGGACGTCCATGTCGCCCTCTACAGCCTCCGGCCGGCCGAGCAGTTCGAAGGACTCAGGCAGCGCAGCCTGGACATCGCCCTCGCGAGCGAGCCGCCCGGTCCTGACGACGCGGACCTCACCGGAGCCCTTCTGCTGGAAGATCCGCTGCTGCTCGCCCTGCCCGCGGACCACCCTCTGACGCGACGGGACCGGCTGATCCCCTCCGACCTCGGCGAACAGCCGTGGATCGCGGTCAAGAACACCCCGGCGCCCGGGTGGCGCGACCGTTTCATCGCTTCGTGCGTCGAGGCCGGATTCAGGCCGAACGTAACGATGGAGGCCGCCGAGCCGCTGACGGCGCTGGGGCTGGTCGCCTCGGGCCTGGGCGCCGCGCTGATCCAGAAGAGCCTGTTGCGCGGCGCGCCGGAAGGGGTCGTCGTCCGCGAACTGCCCTGGTACACAGCGTCAGTTCAGCTGTGGGCCGCGTGGCACCGCATCGACCTGCGGCCCCTGGTCGCCGCGTTCCGCGAGGCGGTCCTGAACAGCGGCGGGTGACCGGGCCGTTCTCCGCGAGCCCGCACGGATCCGCTCCCGCGGGCGCCGTCGCGGCCGGGCGCGCGCTCCGGGGTCCGCGTGCTCAGGAAACGGGAAGATGGCATGTGAACACCCGCAACGGGGTTGGGCTGTTGATGGATCTCTGCGTAACGTATGGGGCTGAACACCCGCCGTGGGGATCGTATGTGACGCTCCGCCATGTCCGTACGCGGCCGTACCGGCATGCCCGGAGACGCCGAGGACAGCAACCGCACGGCTCACTGGACAAGTTGGCGCGCGAGTCGGTCTCCGGGCACCTTGCGCGCGTGCTCCCGTACGACGTACGACCCGACCACCGTCCAAGGGACCCATGACCACGACGACAGCGACAAGCGAACGCCGCGCGCGCAGAACGCGGATCCGGCACCTGAGCGTACGGTTCCGGCTGATAGCGGCCGCGGTGATCGCCATTACCGCGCTGCTCGTCCTGGTCGCCTTCGACTCCTCCTCTGACTGGCAGCAACAGACCAACCTCCGCAACGATTCGGCCACCGGCGAACTGGGCGGCGAGGCGTCTCTGCCGCTCTTCTCCGCCGCACAGGCCGAACGGCGTCTGAGCGCCGTGTATCTGGCCCGTCCGACCGCCGCCGCGAAGGAGGCCCTGGACAAGCAGCGTACGGCGACCGACGCGAGCGCCACGGCCTTCCGGCGCCTGTCGGGCTCGACACTTGAGGTCGACCACCGGCGCAAATGGGAATACGTGGAACGGGTCTACGACCATCTGAGCGCGCTCGAAGCGATCCGGGGCGAGGTCGACGACCGTACGGGAAACCCCGACCGGTCCATCGGCTACTACACCGATCTCCTGGGCAAGATGATCGAGTTCTACCAGGAGCTGTCGGCCATGGACGACCGTGATCTCGCGGTGGAGACCAGGTCGCTCGTCGCTCTCTTCTGGGCGTCCGAAGGGCTGTCCCAGGAGGACATGCTCGTCGCCGCGACCCGCGCGTCCGGCATGATGAGCACGGCGCACCGCACCATGTTCGCCGAGGCGTACGGCACGCAGCGCGTGATGTACCAGCGGTGGGTCGCCCCGGACCTCCGCGCCGGGGAGCGTGCGATGTACGACCGCATCGTCGGCAGCGACGCCTGGAGGACCAAGGAACGCCTCGAACAGGCCATCATCGCCGCACCCACGTCCAACAGCGCCGGTTCGCTCAGCGAGCCGCCCGCGCATCTGGACGAGTGGGACCCCGCCTACCAGCAGATCACCGGCGAGATCGCCGCGCTCAACCTCGCCAGGACACAGGGCCTCGTCGAGCACGGCTACGACCGCTCGGCCCAGATCCGCAACGCGGTCTACTGGAAGGTGGGCGGCAGCGGCGCGGCCGTGTTCGCGATCGGCCTGCTGCTCATCGGACTCATCGTCACGGTCCTGCGCCGCACCGGCGAGGTGCGCGCCGGGGCACTGACCGTCGCCGAGGACCAGCTCCCGCAGATCGTGCGGGACCTGCAGCACGGCAGGAGCACCGACCTCTCCGTTCTCCCGCCGCCGCAGGAGACCGCGTACGACGAGTTCGACCAGATCAGCAACGCCATCGCCCTGCTGGCGCGGCAGGCGGCCGAGGCGGCGCTGACGGTCTACGACGAACGGCGCGGCTTCGAGCAGTTCACGGCGGGCGTGAGCACCCGCGCGGTCGTCATCGTCGGCAGGCGGATGCTCACCCTGCTCGACGAGCTTCAGGAGCGCTACGGCGACGATCCCGAGCTGCTGGGGAAGCTGTACGAGCTGGACCACCAGAGCGTGCGCGTAAGGAGGTTGATCGAGAATCTGCTGCTGCTCTCGGGCAGTGAACTCGACCACCCGCACGACCGGCCCGTCCATGTCGCGAACCTCCTCATGGACTCCGCCGGCGAGTCCTCCGCCTTCAAGCGCGTCGTCAAGGACTTCCGCGCCGAGGCCTGGATCCAGCCGCACGCGGCCGGCGAACTGACCCATCTGCTCTCCGAGTTGATCGACAACGCGGCGACCTTCTCGCCCAAGGAGTTCGAGATCACCGTCCGCTCCATCCAGGCGGCGGCCGGAGTGGCCATCGAGGTGGAGGACCGGGGGCATCCGCTCGCGGCCGAGCAGATCGCGGAGCTGAACGCCCGCCTGGAAGAAGTGCCGTTGTACGGGACGCTCGCCAAGGCGTCTCATCAGCTGGGGCTGTTCGTGGTCGGACAGCTGGCGAAACGGCTGGGCGTCACCGTGACGCTGCGCGAATCGGCGTACCGGGGCGTGCTGGCCACGGTCCTCGTACCCAACGAGCTGCTGACCGAACGGCCGCAGCCACGCGAGCAGTCGGCTCCCCAGGAGCCGCAGCCGTCCGGTGAGCCGGCGCCGCCGGAGACCACCCACAGCGGACTGGTGAAGCGGGACCCGGGCCGGTCGGCGGACCGGAAGAACCCGGCCGACGCGCGCACACCCGCGAGCCCGCCGGCAGGCGGAGAAGCACCGGCACCCGCCCCCGCACAACCGTCGACCGGCCTGCCCGCACAGGCGGCAGCGCCCCGGTTCCGCACCGCCGCACCCGCGGGGCTGCCCCAGCGCCTGCCCGGCACCCACCTGGTGGAACAGCTGCGCGACGACGACGAACCTCCGTCGACCACCCAGCGCCGGCACGCGGTCGACACCCGCACGCTGGACGAGATCCAGGACGCCTTCAGCGCACTGGACGAGATCAGAACCCTCACCCCGGAGAACCACGATGAGCCTCAGTGAGCTGCCCAACGTCATCAAGGCCGAGAACGACGGCGACGCGAAGACGTACGACAACCTCCGCGACAATTTCGCCGATGTGCCGGACGTGTTCGCCCTCGTGCTGCTCTCCAACGACGGCCTCGCGAAGTGCGGTTACGGTCTGGACGACGGTGCTGTCCAGACCGTCGCCGCCGCCTGTTCAGGACTGGCCAGCCTCGGCAGGGGCGTGTCACAGCCCGTCAGGGGCGGCGAGGTGCTGCACACCAACGTGACCATGGAACACGCGCATCTGATCATCACGGCGTGCGGAGAGGGCAGCAGCCTCGTCGCCTACGTCAAACCCGATGGCTCCATCAGCGCCGCGATCCGCGAGACCGTTCGCGTCGCCCAGGCGTTCGGCCGGCAGATGGGCACCGCTGCCCGTCTCCAGTGACCGGTCCCCAGCGCCCGCGCAGGACGCGCACCTTCGCCCTGACCTCCGCCCAGGCGGAGGTGCGGGGCGGCCAGGACCCCTCCGAGCGGATCACCATGGAGTCGCTGATCCGCACGGCCGTCGAGATCGGGGCCGCGGAGAACATCCCCGAGGAGTGGCAGACCGTGATGCGGTGGTGCGCCGGTACGGGCATCGCCGTCGCCGAGATCGCGGCCCGCATGCGGATGAGACTCACGCCGACCACGGTGATGCTCGCCGAACTCCGCGCGCGCGGCCTGGTCACCCACCACGCGCCCGTGAACCGGGCGCCGGATGTCGCATTCCTCCGTAGAGTCAGGAACGGCCTTGCGAACAAGCTCTGAGGCGGACACGACCGGCGCCACCGCGCCCGCCACCGCGCCCGCCACTCTGAAGATCCTCGTCGCCGGCGGGTTCGGTGTCGGCAAGACCACCCTCGTCGGCACCGTCAGCGAAATCCCTCCGCTGCGCACGGAAGAACGCCTGACCACGGCGGGCATAGGCGTGGACGATCTGGCCGGTACGCCGGCCAAGACCGCGACCACCGTGGCGATGGACTTCGGCCGCATCACGCTGGACGACGCCGTACTGCTGCTCTTCGGCACGCCGGGGCAGGAGCGGTTCTGGTTCATGTGGAAGGACCTGCTGCGAGGTTCGGCCGGAGCCGTCGTCCTCGTCGACACCCGGCGCCTGGAACGCAGCTTCGCGGCCGTCGACTTCTTCGACAAGTACGACCTGCCGTACATCATCGCCGTGAACTGCTTCGACGGTGAACAGGCCTACACCGCCGACGAGATCGCCGGCGCCCTGCAGATCGACACGCGCACCACGCCGGTGCTGATGTTCGACGCCCGCAAGCGGACGGACAGCCGCGCCGTCCTCCTCGCCCTGCTGGATCACCTCATCGAGCGGGCGCACATCACCACCGACTGAAACTCTCGACCACCGCGCAGGCAAGTCCGCGTGCCAAGAAAGAGGAATCCGATGCCGACCGAGGCCGCTCCCGCCGGCAAAGCCGATCTGTTCGCCGACGACGTCCTCCACGATCCGTATCCGCTCTACGCGACCCTGCGCGAAACCGCGCCCGCCGTCTGGCTGGAGCAGCACGACGTCTGGGCCGTCACCCGCCACGCCGATGTCAAAGCCGCGCTCGGCGACCCGGAGACGTTCTCCTCGGTGGACGGGCTGGCCCTCACCGAGGCCGCCAACTCCACCATCATGCGCGGCACCGTCCTCGGCTCGGACGGTGCCGACCACGCACGGCTGCGGCGCCCGCTGTCCCGGCAGCTCAACCCGCGCGCCATGCGCGACCTCGTGGACAGGGTCAGGGACCGCGCCGACCGGCTGGTGGCCGGATGCATCGGACAAGGTTGCCAGAGCGAGCGAGCCCCTTTGGGTGAACAGGACTTTTTTCAGGGCGAGTTCGACGCGGCGCTCCTGGCGCAGCGGTTCGTCGCCGACATCGTCATGGAGCTGATGGGTCTGCCGGAGTCCACCCGGGAGAAGCTGATCCACGGCGCGGCGGCCACGTTCGACATGTTCGGCCCGGACAACGACCGGTTCAAGGCCTCGGCCCCGACAGCCGGCGCGATGATCGAATTCCTCTACCAGGAGGTGACCCGCGAGTCCGTGGCGCCGGGGTCCTGGATGGCGGCGATCTACGCGGCGGCCGACGCGGGCGAGCTGGACGAGGCGGATGTGGTGCCACTGATGTCCGCGTACACGGCGGCCGGGATGGACACCACCATCGACGCGATATCCGGCGCGATCCACCGGCTCGCGACCCACCCCGAGCAGTGGGAGCACCTGCGCGCGGGCCGCGCCGACGGCGAGGACGTCTTCCGCGAGACGATGCGGCTGGACGCCCCGATCCAGGCGTTCGGCCGCAGGGCCACCCGCGACACGAGCATCGACGGCGTGCCGATAGCGGCGGGCGAGCAGGTCTGGCTGATCTTCGGCGCCACCGGCCGCGACCCGCGCAAGTGGGGCCCCGACGCGGAGGAGTTCCGGGTCCGGCGTCCGGACACGGCCGACCATCTCGCGCTCGGCTACGGCCCGCACACCTGCGCGGGGAACCACCTGGCAGCGCTGGAGGCCCGCAGCCTCCTCGAATCGCTGGCCGCCCACTGCACCCGCCTGGAGCCGGCGGGCGAGCCCGTACGGACGCTGAACAACGTGCTGCACGGCTGGCGGAGCGTCCCGGTACGCGTCACGGCCGCGTGAGCGTACGAGGCGTACGAGCCTTACGAGGCGTGCGAGGCGCACGAGCCGCGTGAGCCCGGCGCGCCAGGTCCGGCGCGGTGAGGCGCGGTGAGGTGACCGGGGTCGGAGCACGGGCCGACCCCGGTGGCCTTCCCGTCCGTGACCGCGAGGTGAACCCCCACCCGCGGCCCGTGACCGGCCCGTGACGCGTCGCACATTCTGAGCGAAACCGGCCGAACGCCCGGGTCGCGCGTTCATGCTGGAGCCATGAGCGACCGTTTCCCTTGTCCGTGCTGCGGCCACCGCGTGCTGGGAACCTTCGGCTTCTACGAGATCTGCCCCATCTGCCGCTGGGAGGACGACGTGAGCCAGCTCCGCTGGGTGACCTCGCTCGGCCAGAACGGCACGTCCCTGGTGCAGGCGCAGCGCAACTACATGGAATTCGGCGTCAGCGACGAGAAGTGGCGCAGCCACAGCCGCCGGCCGTTCCTGGACGAGCACATCGACCCGGCCTGGCGCCCGGTCGACCTGCGGCGCGACTCGTTCGAGGACCCGTCCGACACCTCGGTCCCGCCCGCTCCCTGGCCCGAGGACCAGCTGACACTCTGCTGGTGGCTCCCGACCTTCTGGCGCCGCGTCAGCCTCCTGCCGCCCGGGTGAAACGCGGCGAGCTGGAGCGCGGTCTACAGCCCGAGGCCCGTGCGCAGGCGGTCGAACGCCTGCTCCGCCGTGGCCACGGCGTCCGGATGGACCTGCGCGGCGCTCTCGCCCGCCGCGATCCGCCGCCAGTTCTCCAGCGCGAGGACACGCTGTACGGCGATGATCTGGGCGGCTGCGAGCCGCCCGCCGATCCCGTCGCCGAGAGCCGCGGCCAGCGCGTCTTCCGAGCGCCGCTGGTAGCCGTACAGCCGGGCGACCAGGCTCGGGGTGCCGTACAACAGCCCGTGATACGCGAGGACTTGTTCGTCGTCATTGAGACCGGTCACCGGGTCGCGCCGCTCAAGACCCGCCAGGAAGTGCCGTTGGAGCGCGTCCAGCAGCCGTTCGCCGTCCGCGCGCCCCGCCACCACCCGCGCCGCCTCGTCCTCGTGGTCCGCGAAGCGGTGCAGGACGAGGTCTTCCTTGGTGGGGAAGTAGCGGAAGAGCGTCGGCTTGGAGACCTCGGCCGCCGCCGCGACCTCGGCGACCGGCACCGCGTCGAAGCCCTTGGCCAGGAAGAGCGCGACGGCGGTGTCGGAGATCGCCTGGAACCGCCGCTGCTTCTTGCGTTCGCGCAGGCCGGGCGCACCGGAGGCGGCGGAGGTGGGTGGCTGGTCCTGGACGCTCATGACCACGAAGCGTACGCAGGATCAGAAGATGTCCGGGCTCCACGGGCGGCGCGGGGTGCGGAACACCGCGTCCGCCAGTGCCGCCGCGCCGGGCTTCTCCTCGCTCAGGACGCCGAGCGCCGCCAGCCGTACGGCCGAGGCGTCGCCGAGGTACAGCGCGCCCAACTCCCGCACGTCCAGCGCGAGGTCGGCCGACTCCGTGGTCGGCGCGCAGGAGGCGCCGGCCGGTGAGACGTCCAGGCGGAAGCGGCCCGGTGTCAGGCCCGCCCGGTCGTGGATCTCCAGGACGAGGGTCCCCGGGACCGCGTACGTACGGGCCTCCAGGGCGCGTACGGCGTCGAGGACCCGCACCCACAGGAAGTCCGCGTGGGCCACGACCCGCGCCGCGCGCGGATCGGGAAGCAGGTCCGGGAGCAGGTCGTCGGGGGCGCGGTAGCCGGTCCTGACCGTGGTGACCCAGTCGATCGAGCAGACGAAGTGCCACAGGGCGCGCTGCGCCGCCGGGGTCAGCGCGAGCAGGTGACGCACGGACAGCGTGTTCCGCGGAGTTTTGTCCTCGGCCCACCCCCCGTCCGAGCTGTACGTGACCAGGCCCTCGATCTCGCCGGCCGCCGAGCGGTACACCGCGAAGAACCGTTCGGCCCACGGCGGCCCCACGGTTTCCTGGCCGGTTTCGAGGCGCCACCAGCGGGCGTCGCGGTCGGTCGCGCCCGGCTGCGTCACCCGGAAGCGGTCGTGGAAATCGGGGCCGAGCTTCCGTACGCCGGCCGGGTCGATCAGATCGATCCGGCCGCCGTCGTCCGGGCCCGCCCAGCGCGGGTCGAGGCCCGAACGCGGCACATCGACGCTCCAGTCGGTGAGCCAGGTGGCGGGCCCGAAGCCGTAGCGTCCGTAGATCGGGTGCTCGGCGGCGACCAGCGTGGAGAGCGCGTCCCCGCGCTCCTTGGCCGCCGCCAGATCCGCCGCCATCATCCTGCTGAGCAGCCCGCGCCTGCGGTGCGTGGCCGAGACGGTCACGTTGGAGATCGCGTTCACGGTCGGCGTCGCGCCGCCGACCAGCGTCAGCTCCTGGTCGAAGGAACGGAACGTCGCCACGCACCGCCCCTCGTCGAACGCCCCGTACACACGGTGGAGTTCGGTGTGGGCGCGTTTGGCCTCCACCGCCTCCGCCGGGGCGAGCTGCCGCAGGAACCCGGTGTCCAGGGCGCGGTGCCAGTCGGAGAACTCTGACGCGGTGACAGTACGGACCTCAAGGCTCATACGCCCCACGCTAAGCGGTCCAACAGACCGGCCGCACATGCGTTTCCACCGCCACTGGCGCGACCCGAACAGCCGGGAGCCGGGAACGGCACGCGGCTCAGAACACCGCGCGCACCCCGCCCACCACGGCCCCGCCGCCCAGCAGCGGCGAGCTTCCGATCCGCCCGACCACCTCGTTCTCGATCCCCAGCAGCTCCAGCGCACGCGCCAGCACCGGGCCGATCGCGCGCGACCCGCCGTCCTCGATCTTGAACGCCAGCGCCCGGCCGTCCGCCAGCGCCACCGCCTGGACCGCCTCCGCGCCCATCTTCGACAGCGCGCCCGGCACCTCCCGCATGAGCCAGGTGTCGTGCCGGCGCGTGCCCGCCACGTACTCCGGGTGGGCGCGCATCGCGTCCGCCACCCGCCGCTCGGCCGTACCGGGTTCCGCGAGCACGAAGGTGCGGAAGGCGCGGGCGAGTCCGGTGAGGCTGAGCGCCATCAGCGGGGCGCCACAGCCGTCCGTACCGACCGCCGCGACCCGCTCGCCGGCCGCCTCCTCCACCACGATGCGCACCAGCTTCTGCAACGGGTGGTCCACGTGCAGATAGCTGTCCGTCGGCCAGCCGTTGAGCGCGCAGGCCGCGAGCATCGCGGTGTGCTTGCCCGAGCAGTTCATCGTGACGCGCTCGCGCACCTGGCCCGCCGCGAGGTACGCCTCGGCCGCGACCGGGTCCAGCGGCAGGTCGGGCGGCGTCTGGAGATCGCCGGCCGTCAGCCCGTACTCGGCGAGCATCGTACGGACGAGGTCGAGGTGGAAGGGCTCGCCCGAGTGGCTGGCGGCGGCGAGCGCCAGCCGTTCGCCCGACAGGTCGAGTCCCGCCCGCAGCAGGGCCGCGGCCTGCATCGGCTTGTTGCTGGAGCGCGGGAAGACGGGACGGTCCGGGTCGCCGAGCGCCCGCTCCACACTCCCGTCGGCGGCGAGGAGCACCAGCGACCCGCGGTGCAGCCCCTCGACGAAGCCGGAACGTTCATCCTCGGCGAGGACCGGCGAGATCCCGGGCGGAGTGGTGGCGGGCGGAGTGGTGGTCATCATCGGCCTCCGGAGCTACGGACCCGGCCCCGCAGGCTTCGTGGGCGTTACGTGAGCAGGTCGTCTACTTGCGCTTCGCCCTCACGGTACCTGCGGGCGATCTCGGCGATGCAATCGTCCGCGGTCCGTTGCAGCAGGTGACGGCGGCGGGAGAGCTGCTGCTCGTGCTGGACGAGACGCGCCATCGCCGTGTGCAGCTCGTCGTCCGTGCGCGCCACCAGATCCGACAGCTCCACCTCGGCGAGCGTCTCGGCGGCCAGCTGCCGGTACTCCTCGCTGCGCGGAACGCCGAGCGTGACATGGCGGGCGGAGGAGCGGTGGCTCGACGGGGCATCGGCGAGGATCTCGGAGAGCCGGTCGACCACCGGGGTCTCGGGCGCGGCTCTGCGGGCCAGTTCGGCCCGCAGGATGTCGATGCGCCCCTGGAGCAGCCGCCGCAGATAGCTGAGGTCGGCCTCGTCGCGCTGCGAGTCGCGGCGCAGCGCGCGCAGTTCGGGCAGCAGCAGCACCGTGAAGTCGTACGGCCTGGGGGCGGGCAGCGCGGGATCGGTGGCGGTCCGCTGCACCGGTGGCCGCGTCCCGGTGCCCGTCGCCGTGCCCTTGCCCGCGCCGGGGCCGGACACGACGGCGGCGCCGCCGAGGGCGCCCGCGCTCGTGGTGCCCGTACCGCTGGTCGTACGGGTCGTCGGTACGGGACCGGGCGGCTGCCCGGCGCCAGATGTGTTCATCACGCGTACTCCCCATCCCTCGACCGGCACGCGAACGCACCGCCTCCGAGCATCGTGCCACTCATGCACCCGCACATGCGGGCACTCTGCACCCGTTCGGCCCCCGATAGGTTGGTCCGTATGCGAGCAGTGGTGCAGAGAGTCGACGGCGCGAGCGTCGCCGTGGTGACCGGGTCGGGGACGGAAACCGTCGGTGAGATCTTCGGTGAGGGACTGTGTGTGCTGGTGGGAGTCACCCATGAGGACACCGCGGAGCAGGCGGAGCGGCTGGCCCGCAAGCTCTGGTCCCTGCGGATCCTGGAGGGCGAGAAGTCGTGTTCGGACACGAACGCCCCGCTCCTGGTGATTTCGCAGTTCACTCTCTACGGGGACGCCCGCAAAGGCCGCCGCCCCACCTGGAACGCGGCGGCGCCCGGTCCGGTGGCCGAGCCGCTGGTCGATGAGGTGGTGGCGCGGCTGCGGGCGCTCGGAGCGCAGGTGGAGACGGGCCGGTTCGGCGCGGACATGCGCGTCTCGCTCACGAATCACGGCCCGTTCACGGTGCAGCTGGAGGTGTAGCTCCCGGACCGTCGGCCCTGCGTCCGGCTCAGGAGGGAGCCGGACTCAGGCCTCCACGACGGTTTCCTGCGCGGCGGCCGTGCCGCCCGCCATCAGCTCCGCGTCCACCGGCACGTTGCGCTTGACCAGCGCCAGCGCGATCGGCCCCAGTTCGTGGTGGCGGGCCGAGGACGTGATGAAGCCGAGCTGGCGGCCGTCCTCGCCGTCGGCGGCGAGCCGTACGGGCGTGCCGTGGCCGGGCAGCAGCACCTCACTGCCGTCGAGATGCAGGAAGACCAGCCTGCGCGGCGGCTTGCCCAGGTTGTGGACGCGCGCCACGGTCTCCTGGCCCCGGTAGCAGCCCTTCGCCAGATGGACGGCGGTGTCGAGCCAGCCCAGCTCGTGCGGGATCGTCCTGTGGTCGGTCTCGAAGCCGAGCCGCGGCCGGTGGCCCTCGATGCGCAGCGCCTCGTACGCGAGGATGCCGGCCAGCGGGCCGTGCGCGCCGGCGTACGCCTCCAGGTCACCGCGCGGCAGGAAGACGTCCCTGCCGTGCGGGGTCTCCCGTACGACGGCCCCCTCCGGCGCCTCCGTGATGGAACCGGCCGGCAGATGCACCACCGCGAAGTCGTCCGTGCGGTCCGCGACCTCGACCCGGTAGAAGAACTTCATCGACTCCAGGTAGCCGACCAGCGCCTCCCGCGTGCCGGGCTCGACGTGCGCCCACACCGTCTCGCCGTCGTCCACGAGGTAGAGCGCGTGCTCGATGTGGCCGTTCGCGGAGAGGATCAGCGACTCGGTGGCCCGGCCGGCCGGAAGCTCGCTGACGTGCTGGGTGAGCAGCAGGTGCAGCCAGGTCAGCCGGTCGGCTCCGGTGACGGTCACCACGCCCCGGTGCGAGAGGTCGACCAGGCCGGTGCCGTCGGCGAGGGCGCGCTGTTCGCGGAACAGGTCGCCGTAGTGCGCGGCGACACCTTCGTCGGGGCCTTCGGCGGCGACGGCTCCGGGCAGGGAAAGCAAAGGGCTGGTGGTTGCGTGTCGCTGCATAGGGATAAGCCTACGACTCGTCCTCCGAAGCGAGGGCGGAGCAGTTCCGGCAGCGGCCGAAGATCGCGAAGTGCTTGAGGTCGGTCGTGAAGCCGTAGGCCTCGCGCAGCTTGTCGGTGAACTCGTCCGCGACCTCGACGTCCGCCTCGATGACGTTCGTACAGTCCCGGCACACCATGTGGATGTGGTGGTGCCGGTCGGCGAGGTGGTACGTCGGCGCGCCGTGCCCGAGGTGGGCGTGCGAGACGAGTCCCAGCTCCTCCAGCAGCTCCAGTGTCCGGTAGACGGTGGAGATGTTGACCCCGGAGGCGGTTCTGCGCACTTCACCGAGGATCTCGTCGGGCGTCGCGTGTTCGAGCGAGTCGACGGCTTCCAGGACAAGCTGGCGCTGCGGGGTCAGCCGGTAGCCGCGCTGCCGCAGATCGCTCTTCCAGTCGGTGCTCACCACAGGGCCAGTGTAGGTGCGACCCGGCGGATCGGGGGGCGCGTGCGCGCCCCCGCTTTCCCCCTCGCGGCTCCTACTTGAAGAAGGCGATGCCGTCGTCGGGCAGATCGCCGAGGTCCTTGGCCCACTCCGCGACCTGTTCGGGAGAGACGACCTTCTTCAGGTGCGCCGACATGTACGGGCGCATCGGGACGTCCGGGGTCGACTTCTCGCCCACCCACATCAGGTCGCTGTTGACGTAGCCGTAGAGCCGCTTGCCGCCGCTGTAGGGACCGGACGCCGCCGTACGCGCCACCGCGTCGGTGACAAGGTCGATCTGCGGCTTCTGGTCGGCCAGCTCGCCGTACCAGACCTCCACGACGCCCTGGTCGCGGACCATCACGACCTCGACCTTGCGGTCCTTGTCGATGCGCCAGAAGCCGGACTCGGACTCGATCGGCCTGACCTTCCGGCCCTCCGCGTCGAGCGCCCAGGTGTGCGAGACGTACTCGACGAAGTCCCGGCCGTCGTGGCTGAAGGTGACTTCCTGGCCGAAGTTGGCCTTCTCGTCACCGGGGAAGTCGAAGACGCCGACGCCCTCCCAGTTGCCGAGGAGGAAGGCGAGGGGGACAAGGTCCGGGTTCAGGTCGGACGGGATCTCGATCATGGGCAGCTCAGGCGATCTGTAGTGGCGGCCGGGTCAGGCCGACGAGGTGACGGAGATGGCTCGACGGGGCCTTATCGCTGGCCCTGGTAGAGCTTCTTCACGACGAGGCCGGTGAAGGCGAGCACGCCGACGCAGACCAGGACGAGCAGGGAAGTGTAGAAGTCCTCAAGCACGGGGTGCTCCTCGGATGCGCGGTGAGTCGGTCAGGGGCCGGGCACCAGCCTAATGGGTGGGTGCCCGGCCCTCTCCCCGAGGCCCGAGCCGGTCTTCGCCGGACAGGACGCCGGACAGGACGCCGGAACCTAGCCGAGCAGCTGGCTCTGCAGGATCACCGTCTGGTGGAAGGGCACGGCGGGAGCGCCGCCCTTCTTCTCGGTGACGACCAGCGCGAGGGTGTCGCCCGCCATCAGGTACGCCTGCCTGACCTGGGTGGGACCGTACGGCTCCGGCTCCACGAACACCGTCTGCTTGACGCCGTCCACGGTGCGGGCACGCGGCCAGCCCGGGTCCAGCTCGGTCGCCGGAGCCGCCGCGAGCGGGGCGGCCGAGGCGTTCAGGACGGCCGAGATGTGCCGCTCCGCGTACTCCTGCGCGAACGCGACCGACCCGAAGCGCAGCAGATAGACGCGCGCGACCGTGCCGTCCGCCATGGTCCAGCCGCGCGCCGCGATGTCCCGTACGGCGAGGTCCCGCAGGCCCGCCCTGAGGCCGTCGCGCTTGTCCGGCGCGTACTCGGACAGGTACGTGTCGGCGCCGGCCCAGCCGCCGGTCAGCTTCTTGTCGGCGGTGGCGCCCGCCGGCGCGGGCAGCACCAGCCGGCGCAGGTCCGCGTGGTGGATCTGCGCCGTGTTGGCGTCGCTGAAGGGGCGCGGGGAACCGGCGGGCAGCGCGGGCAGCGACAGCTCGGGGTAGTCCCAGCGGCCGTCGTCGCGGGTCGCGAGCCCCGGTACGTCGGTACGTTCCATCCCGCTGATCCCGAGGGCCGCGCCGGTGCCGAGACCGCCGCAGACGAGCACCGCGGCCGTCCAGCGGGCGACGGCGCGCAGCGCCCTGCGGGGCGGGCGGGACAGCGCGGCCGGCGCGGGTGCGAGCGGAGCCGCCTGCGGGGCGTGCGACGGCATTGGGGGCACGGCGGACGCGGAGGGCGCGGCGGACGCCACTGCGGGGGCCGGCTCGGGGGCCGGTGCCTCGGGTGTGAGCTGCTCGGTCATATGTACTTCCCCGGGGATGCGATGTGGTCGAGCTGATCGGCGACCAGCCCGACGGCGGCGGACCGGTCGAACGGCTTCGGTCCGTCGGCGGTGACCTGGATGAACAGGTCGCCCTCGTGCGCCAGGCAGATCATGCCGTCCAGCTCGCTCTCGCCGTCCTCGGGCGCGAGGAAGCACGTGGCGTTCGTGTGGCCCGCGACGGAGGGTCCCTTCCGGCCGATGACGGACAAGGCGCGCGACGAGGTCGCGTACCAGCTCCGGGCCGCCTTGTCGTCGGCCATGCGCACGAGGGACGTCTTCACCAGGAGTTCGTCCGTGTCCGCGAGGTACGAGCGCGCCACGATGCCGTCGATGCCCAGCTTGTCGACCGCCTTGTCCATCTCCTCGCGCAGCTCACCCGTGAATCCCTTCCCGGAAGCCTTCATGAGCGCCGTCGCCTGCTGTCCGGAGAGCTGAGCGTCGTTGCCGAACTCGGACACGTCGGGGCCGAGCCGGAAGTCCTCGGGCACCGGCAGCAGCTTCTTGCTGAGATCGGAGTCCGTACGGCCCTTGTCGGCTTTCCCGGCCGGGTCCGCGCTCTGCTCGTGCTTCGGGTCCGGGCTCTGCCACACCTGGGTGGGCGCCGCCTTGTCGGCACCGCCGACCGTGGTCCCGATGTACACGGCCCCGCCGCCGAGTGCGCCGAGAACGAGCACGGCGGGCAGCACCGTCCCGGCCAGGCGCCGTCCGAGGGGGTGTCCGGCCGGCGCGGCCGTGTCCGGTGTCCTGGGCCCGCCGGGTGCTTCCCGGGGTTCCGGGGATTCCTGAGGAGTGGTCACGTTGTCGTCGTTCACAGCCGCTCCAACTGCCTTTCGGCCAGCGTCCGGATGTCCTTCATGCTGATCGGCTTGGCGTCGAAGATCTCGATGGAGAGCACCACGTCGCCCCGCTGAGCGAGCGCGCGGGCCTCATGGAGCGGCAGGTAGCCCGCCTTGGCCGGGGCCTCGTACACCCAGCAGCGGCCGTTGCCGCTTCCCTTGAGCGGCTCGGCCTCGGCGTCCTGGTGATCCAGCATGAAGCCCGTCTGGTCCCGCGCGTATTCGACGGCGTTCAGCTCCGAACCGGCGCGGAACTGGACGAGGTCGATGTACGTCGTACGGTCCGCACCCGAGTCCCATGCCGTGGACGCGACCCTGCGGAAGTCCAGACCCGCCAGGTAGCCGAACATCCCCGCCGCCGAGTCGGCGCCCTCCGCGTAGACCTGCAGCGGCGACCAGCCGTCGACCGATGCCTCCGGCTCGGTGTCCCGCGCTCCGGCCGGCTTGCCGAGCAGCAGCCTGCGCAGATCACCGTCCGTCTTGAACGGGCGTGCTCCCCCGGCGGCGGGCTCACCGGCCTTCCCCTTGGCGGCGGACGCGGGATATGCCAGGGCGGGCTGCGACAGCGCGGCCGCCGGGGTCGGCGGGCGTTCGGCCTGGACGCCGTATCCGACGGAGGTTCCGCCGACGAGGCCGAGCAGCGCCGCCGCGGTGATGATCAGCGTCGTACGGCCGCGTCTTCGCGACGGCCTCACGACGATTGGCTGAGGCTCCTGAGCGTCCGTCTGCTCCGGAGCGGGGAAAGCTTCCACGGTGGTACCCCACAAGACCTGAAGCGCGGATTCTGTTACCCGCACACTCACCTGACCTGCGGAGAGAGGAGGTAGTTGTATCCCGAAGGATTACAGTTCGATATATGAATCCTGCGAAGAAGCTCGTGATCAAAGTGACTGCCGGGGCCGACGCTCCCGAGCGCTGTTCCCAGGCATTCACGGTGGCCGCCGTCGCGGTCGCCAGCGGGGTCGAGGTCTCGCTGTGGCTGACGGGCGAGTCGGCGTGGTTCGCGCTGCCCGGCAGGGCCGCCGAGTTCGAACTGCCGCACGCCGCGCCGCTGCCCGACCTCATCGAGTCGATCCTGGCCGGCGGGCAGGTCACGCTCTGCACGCAGTGCGCGGCACGGCGGGAGATCACGGAGACGGATGTACTGGAGGGCGTACGGATCGCGGGCGCGCAGGTCTTCGTCAGCGAGATCATGGCGGACGGGGTGCAGGCGCTCGTCTACTGACCGGCTGCTCCGGTGACACCGGCTGCTCCGGTCACTGACGGCGGTGCGTGTCGTCCTCGTCGTCCCACGGGCTGTGCCGCGGCGGTTCGTCCCGATCACCGGGCTGCTCGTCGTCCGACCGCTCGTCCCACCAGCGGTCGTCCCTGCCGCGTGCGTTGCCGACGATCGCCGCGACCGGCGGGATGACCATCGCCACGGCGCACATGCCGATGGCCGCCGGGATCGACCAGATGCGCACGAAGGCCCAGGCGGAGATGAAGAGGACCAGACATCCGCCCATGAGTACGAAGTAGCCGCGACGGCGCCGCGTGTACATGACTCCAGCCTACGACCGGACGGCCCGCCCGGCCCGGTCGCGGAATGTCCCCGCCGCAGACGGCACGAAGGGCCGTACCCCGTCCAGTGAGAGCGTCCAACCCCCTGGGGCACGGCCCTTCGGCCGGTCACACATCATGGTGCCCGATGACACGGTCGCGCGAGTGGTTCGGCGGATCTTGGTGCGGTGAAAATTGGCGCGGTGGTGCTCAGACCGCGATCGCGACCTCGGAGAGGCCACCGGTCTGCGCCACGACCGTACGGTCCGCCGTACCACCGGGTACGAGCGCACGCACCGTCCACGTGCCCTCGGCAGCATAGAAGCGGAACTGGCCGGTGGCCGAGGTCGGCACCTCCGCCGTGAACTCACCGGTCGAGTCCAGCAGGCGTACGTAACCGGTGACGGGCTCGCCGTCGCGGGTCACAGAGCCCTGGATCGTGGTCTCACCGGGCTTGATCGTCGAGGCGTCGGGGCCGCCGGCCTGTGCTCCACACATACTGTTCAGTCCTCCGGGTCGGGCGGTCGTGGCTTACTGCGTACGGACGTACTGGCGTAGTCGCGTACGGACTACTTGTTGGCGCCCAGCTCGATCGGGACACCGACGAGCGAGCCGTACTCGGTCCACGAACCGTCGTAGTTCTTGACGTTCGGAACGCCCAGCAGCTCGTGCAGCACGAACCAGGTGAGCGCGGAACGCTCACCGATGCGGCAGTAGGCGACGGTGTCCTTCGACAGGTCGACCTGCTCCTCGGCGTACAGCTCCTTCAGCTCGTCGTCCGAGCGGAAGGTGCCGTCGTCGTTCGCGTTCTTCGACCACGGGATGTTGCGCGCGGACGGGATGTGCCCCGGACGCTGCGACTGCTCCTGCGGGAGGTGCGCCGGGGCGAGCAGCTTGCCGCTGAACTCGTCGGGCGAGCGCACGTCGACGAGGTTCTTCGTGCCGATCGCGGCGACCGCGTCGTCACGGAAGGCGCGGATCGAGGTGTCCTGGGCCTTGGCCTTGTACGTCGTGGCGGCGCGCGACGGGACGGCGTCGACCAGGTCGCGGGAGTCCAGCTCCCACTTCTTGCGGCCGCCGTCGAGGAGCTTGACCGAGTCGTGCCCGTACAGCTTGAAGTACCAGTACGCGTAGGACGCGAACCAGTTGTTGTTGCCGCCGTAGAGGATGACGGTGTCGTCGTTGCCGATGCCCTTGGCCGACAGGAGCTTCTCGAAGCCCTCCTGGTCGACGAAGTCACGGCGGACCGGGTCCTGGAGGTCGGACTTCCAGTCGATCTTCACCGCGTTCTTGATGTGGTTCTTGTCGTACGCCGAGGTGTCTTCGTCGACCTCGACGATCACGACCTTCGGGTCGTCGATGTGGGCCTCGACCCAGTCTGCGTCTACGAGAACGTCGCTGCGGCTCATGCTTTTCTCCTCCGGGGCGGTGTGCGGCGAGATGGTGCGGTGGGTCTGCGGGCACAGAGGCGCGGAGACCGGCTACGGCACGGGTGGCCCTGACGAGGTCGAAGGGCCCGGGGGAAACGCGGGAAGGTGGAAACCCGCTCAGAAAGTGCGACAGAGCATGGCGGCGACGCGGCACAGGTCCACTGCCCGCCGCTTCGTGAAGTCCGCCTGTTGCTTCATGGGTCCGATCGTAGGGACGTCACGGCGGCAATGTCACCGCCGTGTCGAATGATGAGACGGGATCGTCCACCATGCGGGACGAATCCATGACGCGTACGAATCACGGCCGCCCGCGTCCGCCGGGTCGGCCACTCATCGGCCACCCTTCGACCACCCGCAGTCGCCCACTGCCCGCGTGCCGGCCTCCGCCGTCCGTCCGCCATCTGCGGAGCGGACGCCGGAGTCTCACCATACGGCCGCCGCGGCCCTCAGCCGGTGAGCGGAACGTTCGTGCCCTTGCCCGAGAACTGAAGTCCGTCCGGTGTGGCGGCGACCCGGTCGAGCTTGATCGTCGCCGGCATCCGGTCGATCTTCAGGGCGTACTCGTCGATCAGACCCTTCACCTGGTCGTCCAGACCGGGCACCGGCAGGTCCGCGATGTCGACCGTGCGGAACAGGATGGTGTCGCCGCCCTTCAGCGACACCGTGCAGTACGCGGTGAGATCCAGCCCCTTCAACAGCGCCTCGACGGGTCCCGGGACCGGGATGTCGGCACCCTTCAGCACATCGGTCATCGCGCCGGACACCTTCACCTGCCCCTTGGCCGCGCGCTCGGGCCCCGCGTAGCCGATGGTCGCGCCCTTCGGCGCGGCCTGGCCGAGATCCGTGTAGGAGAGGCGCGCCGAACCGCTCGCCTCCCCCGCCGTGGCAGAGGAGAAACTGCTGTCGATCGCGACGTCCTTGAGCACCGCCCGCACCTCGGTCACCTTGACCGAGTGGCCGCCCGCCGTGGCGGTCAGGCCGCCGACGTTGATGTCGACCTCGTCCAGCGAGGAGCCCACAACCTGAGTCAGGAACGGGAAGCCCTTGATGGACACGTCGGGCTTGGAATCCAGCCCCTGACTCTCCTGGACCTTGTCCGCCACCTTGCCCTGGGCGAAACGCACCGCAAAACGGTCGGCGGCCACCAGCAGCCCGCCGAAGACGATCACAAGAACCAGCAGTATTCGCAGTGCTCGCATTACTCGGTGTCCCCCACCCTGGTTGTATTCAGCCCCCTGAAGGACCGTGAGCCTAACCCGGCCCGGTTACGGAAAGGTGCTCAGACCAGGGCCCGGCCCAGAAGGTAGATCGCCGGCGCCGCGGCCGTGAGGGGCAGAGCGACGCCCGCGGTCATGTGCACGAAGCGCGACGGGTAGTCGTAGCTCGCCGCCCGCAGGCCCACCAGCGCGCACACCCCGGCGCCCGCGCCCAGCAGCGCGCCCTGGGTGCCCAGATCGGTGAACCCGCCCGCCAGGACGCCCGCACCGGCCGCGACCAGCAGCGCCACCACGACGGAGACGGGACCCGGCAGCGGCAGCGCGCGGGCGACGGTCGCGGCGGCGACCGCGATCGCGCCCACGACCACCGCGTCGGACACGGCCGCCAGTACGCCGGTGGCGAGGATCGCGAGCGCGGCGGAGGCGACGGTGGCCATCAGGCCCTGCATCCGCTCGTCGGCGCCCGCGCGGCTGCGCAGCTGCAGGACGACCGTGAGCAGCACCCAGACGCCGAGCGTGCCCATGATCGCGGCGGGGGCGTTCTCCTTGCCCGCGACGAGCAGCGCGGCATCGGCGGCGAGACCGCCCATGAAGGCGAGCGCGATGCCCTGCCTGGCGGGCCACATGCCGTTCAGCCGGAACCAGCCGGCGGCCGTGACCGCCTGGAGCAGGACGAGCGGGACGAGCAGCGCGTACGGGCCGAGCGCGGCGCCGCCGGCCAGCAGCAGACCGAGCACGGCGGTGAGCCCCGCGGGCTGGATGCCGGGCGGGATGATCGGCGACCGGCCCTCGGCGCGGGCGCGCTGGGCGTCGGTGACGCGGGCGTTGCCCATGACCGTGGGCGCGCCGAATCCGGCGGACGCGGGGGCACCGCCGGGCTGTGCCTGCGCGGGAGCCGGTGCCTGCGCCGCGTACGCCTCCGCGGATCCCTGCGCGGGTCCCTGGGCACCGGCGCCGGGCGCCTCCGGAGGCAGCGGGTAGGCGGTCTGCCTCGGCAGGTACGCGGTCTCGGCGGCGGGAACGGCCTCGGGGGCGGGGGCCGCGTGTCTCGGCGGCTGCGCGTGGCGCGGCTGGTACGACGCCTGCGCCTGGGGAGCCTGGGGGGCCTGCGGGGCCGGCGCCTGGGAGTACTGCTGTTCCGGCGCGTACGGGCTCGGCGCGGCCTGCTGGACGTACTGCCCCTGCTGGGTCTGCTGAGTGTGCAGCCCCGGCTGGACCTGCTGGGCGTGCTGTCCCGGCTGGACCTGCGGCTGGTACTGGGTGTCCCAGGTCTGGCCCTCCCACGTCTGGGCGGACCGGGGCTCCTCGTGACCCTGACCCTGCCCCTGGCCCGGGAAGTGCGGCTGCCCCGAGCCCTGTGCCTCGCGCCAGGCCGGGTCGCCGTACTGGCCCTGCCCCTGGCTCTGGCCCTGTTCCCCGTACGGATACTGCTGTTCGTCGTCGCTCATGTTCTGCGGTTCACCCTCCTGCGAACGGCGGGAGCACCTCGACCGTGCCGCCCTCGGCAAGCCGTACGGTCTCATGACGGCGGCCTCCCACGGGATCCCCGTCGATGAGGAACGAACATCTCCGGAGCACCCGGACGAATTCGCCGGGGTGTCTCTCCCGTGCCGCGTCGAGCGCTTCGGCCAGGCTGTCCGCGGCGTACGGCTCCTCCGCGATCCCCGCCGCGGCTTTGGCCGCGGCCCAGTACCGGATCGTGCCCGCTGCCATCGCGGACTCCCTTCGTCAGCTCACCATGATGGCCGACGCCCGGCGCCTCCCCACCGCCGGGCGGTCGTCAGCGGGCGGCCAGCCAGTCCCCGATCCGGGCCAGCAGCGCCTCGTCCGCCGCGTTCTCCGCGTGACCCATGCCCGGTTCGAGCCACAGCTCCGCCGGTCCCGCGGCCGCCAGCATGCGCGGGTGGTCGAGCGGGAAGTACGCGTCACGGTCGCCGTGCACGACGAGCAGCGGTGTCGGCGCGATCAGCGGGACCGACTCCACCGGGGACAGCGGTACCGGGTCCCAGTCCCGGCTGTGGATGCGGGTGCGGAACCCGTACCGGCCGACGAGCCGCCCCACAGGGCGCGTCACGATCCAGTGCAGACGGCGCATCGGAGCCGTCCCCCGGTAGTACCAGCGGGCCGGCGCGCTCACCGCCACCACCGCGTCGGTCCGCGACCCGGGCCGCTCCTTGTGCAGCGCCGCGTGCCGCAGCACGACGGATCCGCCCATCGAGAACCCGACCGTCACGACACGTTCATGTCCGAACGAACGCGCCCACTCCACCACCGCCGCCAGATCGAGCACCTCGCGGTCCCCGACCGTGGAACGCCCACCGGAACGGCCGTGCCCGCGGAAGGAGAAGGTGACCACGGCCGCACGGCGTAGGAACACCTGCGCCGCACGGCGTACGGCGGGCCGTTCGACTGACCCGGAGAAGCCGTGGGCGACCACGATCGCGGTTCCGCGCCCCGCCGCCGAATCCCTCCCGAAATCCGCTGTACACGGCTCGTACACCGCCTCGATGAGCACTCCGTCAGCCGTCCTGAGCGCCCCGCGTACGGCCCCCGGCGCGAGGGAGAGAACAGGTGATCTGCGGTCTTGACCCTCTGAAGTGGCAGACATGTGGGTTATTCTGCTGGGTACGAGGATCCGGGCAACGCAGCCCCCGGGTCCTTTTGTGTTTCCCGATCGTTGTTACAGACAGATGAACAGCAGTAACCAGTGTTACCAGCAGTGCCGCATACGTCCTCGCAGGGACCGAGGAGGAACCGACGTAATGGGCAAGCGAACCGCGTACGACCACAGTCCGGCTCAGGCAGGTGAGCGGCGATGAGTTCTCTGCTGCTCCTGACCAACGCCCTCCAGCCGTCGACGGAGGTGCTCCCCGCACTCGGACTGCTTCTTCACCACGTGCGGGTCGCCCCCGCCGAGGGGCCCGCTCTCGTCGACACGCCTGGTGCCGACGCCATTCTGATCGACGGCCGCCGCGACCTGCCGCAGGTCCGGTCGCTCTGCCAGCTGCTCAGGTCCACGGGACCCGGCTGCCCGCTGATCCTCGTCGTGACGGAGGGCGGACTCGCCGCCGTCACCGCGGACTGGGGCATCGACGACGTCCTGCTCGACACGGCGGGGCCCGCCGAGGTCGAGGCCCGGCTGCGGCTGGCCATGGGACGCCGGCAGATCTCGGCCGACGACTCCCCGATGGAGATCCGCAACGGCGACCTGTCGGTGGACGAGGCGACGTACAGCGCGAAGCTCAAGGGGCGGGTCCTGGACCTGACCTTCAAGGAATTCGAGCTGATCAAGTACCTGGCGCAGCACCCGGGCCGGGTCTTCACCCGCGCCCAACTGCTCCAGGAGGTCTGGGGCTACGACTACTTCGGCGGTACGCGGACGGTCGACGTCCACGTCCGGCGGCTGCGGGCCAAGCTCGGCCCCGAGCACGAATCGCTGATCGGGACGGTCAGGAACGTCGGTTACCGCTTCGTCGCCCCGGAGAAGAGCGAGCGGACGGAACGGACCGCTGAAGCACCGCGCCGCGAACGGCCCGAAGAGGGCCAACTCGCCGCGCACGGCGGGTCCGGGAGCAGTGAGCGGGACGCCGGGAAGGAAGCCGCGGTACAGCCTGCCAAGCGGTAGGTCACCACGCGTAGACTGCCGCGCGTGGCCAAGGTGACGCGGGACGATGTGGCAAGACTGGCGGGGACTTCGACCGCGGTCGTCAGCTATGTCATCAACAACGGACCGCGGCCGGTCGCCCCGGCCACGCGCGAGCGGGTACTCGCCGCGATCAAGGAGTTGGGCTACCGGCCCGACCGGGTCGCACAGGCGATGGCCTCACGACGTACCGACCTCATAGGGATGATCGTCCCCGACGCCCGGCAGCCCTTCTTCGCGGAGATGGCGCACGCGGTCGAACAGGCCGCGGCCGAGCGCGGGAAAATGGTCCTGGTCGGCAACTCCGACTACCGCGACGAGCGTGAAGTCCACTATCTGCGGGCCTTCTTGGGCATGCGGGTCTCCGGACTGATCCTGGTCAGCCAGGGCCCGAGCCAGCGCGCGGCCGCCGAGATCGAGGCGTGGGAGGCGCGGGTCGTCCTGCTGCACGAGCGCCCCGAGGCGATCGACGACGTCGCGGTCGTCACGGACGACATCGGCGGCGCGCAGCTGGCGACCCGTCACCTCCTGGAGCACGGCCACCCGTACGTCGCCTGCCTCGGCGGCGTCGAGTCCACGCCCTCCGTCGGCGACCCGGTGACGGACCATGTGGAGGGCTGGCGGCGGGCGATGCTGGAGGCGGGCAAGCCGCTGGAGGGCCGCCTGTTCCAGGCCCCGTACAACCGGTACGACGCGTATCTCGTCGCCCTGAAACTCCTCGCCGGTCCCGACAGACCGCCGGCGATCTTCTGCGCCACCGACGACCAGGCGTTCGGCGTGCTGCGCGCCGCGCGCGAGCTGCGGCTCGACGTGCCGGGCGAGCTGGCGGTGGCCGGCTTCGACAACGTCAAGGAGGCGGGGCTCACCGACCCGCCGCTGACGACGGTCTCATCGGACCGCCCGGCGATGGCGCGGGCGGCGGTGGACCTGGTGCTGGACGACGGGCTGCGGGTGGCGGGGTCGCGGCGGGAGCGCGTGAAGCAGTTCCCGTCGGCGCTGATCGTGCGGCGCTCGTGCGGGTGCGAGCCGGTGGCGGAAGCCGTCGCTACGTAAGCCGGTCGCTGTCCGGCGGGGGCGCCGTCCGGCGGGGGTCGCGTGGTTTGTTGCGCGTTGCGGTCGCTGTCCGGCGCGGTTTCGCCGTCCGGCGGGGGTCGCGTGGTTTGTTGCGCGTTGCGGTTGCGCCGTCCGTTGCGGGCCGCCGTGGGCTGGTGTGACTTGGGTGCGGTCGGTGCCGGGTTCCGCGCAGGGGAAGTGTCCGCCACTGCATGATTTACGGCGTGTGAAGGCGTAGCGGACACCGGGCCGGTCGTTTCTACGCCGCAAAGTCACGCTTTACGTTCTGGACACCACCCCTCCACGGCCCCCTTCCACCCGCGGACCGCCGGTCGCTGGGGTGATCGGGGTGCCGGCCTTCGCCCGGGCCCACGCCGCCGCTCGCCGGGGCGTGGGCCCGGGCCGGATGTTGCGCGTCGAGGGTGCGCTGTGCAGCATGGGCCCTCCGGTGCGGGTCCGGCAGGGTTTCCGCCACTCCACCGCCCCTGCCACCAGCGGACCGCCGGTCACTCCGGGCGCATGAGTGGGCGCTCTTTATATCGGGCATACGTGGTTCTGTCGGGCTTCTCAGGGGCTCTTCAGTCTGTTCTCATCTCGGGCCCCGACAGTCAGTGACATGACGAACTTCCACCGCCACGGCGGCGCCGAGAGCAACGGTCAGCAGCAGCCCCAGCAGCCGTACGGGTGGTTCGACCCGGCTGCCTACCCGCAGTCGCCCGCGTACGCGCCCGTCCAGCCGCCGGAGGGCCACGCGCGCCGGGCCGGTCGGCCGGCGGCTCTGCTCGTGGCCGTGGCCCTCGCGGCGGCGGTCGTCGGTGGCGGTGCCGCCTCGCTGGTGGAGCAGCTGGCCGGCAACGGTGGTGGCGGCACGGGAGGTCCGGGCGTCAGCGGTGCGCCGGTCGCCGCGAGCAGCAGGGGCACGGTCACCGGGGTCGCCGCCGCCGTGTCGCCCGCCATCGTCGAGATCAACGCGACCTCCGACAGCGGGAAGGCGACCGGGGCGGGCGTGATCATCACGTCCGGCGGTGAGGTCGTCACCAACAACCATGTCATCGCCGGGGCTTCGGCGGTGAGCGTCCGGCTCAGTACCGGCAGGACGTACACCGCGCAGGTCGTGGGCGCCGACCCGGGCAAGGACCTCGCGCTCATCAAGCTGAAAGGTGCGAGCGGCCTCAAGACCGCCTCGTTCGGCGACTCCTCCCAGTTGAGAGTCGGTGACGAGGTGGTGGCGATCGGGTCCCCCGAGGGTCTGAGCGGCACGGTCACCAGCGGTATCGTCTCGGCGCTCGACCGCGATGTCACCGTCGCCAAGGAACAGGGCCAGAACCAGAGCCAGGAGCAGCAGGGCGGGGTCGGGGACAGCTGGCCGTTCCGGTTCGGCGGGCAGCAGTTCAACGGTGACACCGGCGAATCGACCACCACGTACAAGGCGATCCAGACCGACGCCTCGCTCAACCCGGGCAACTCCGGTGGCGCCCTGCTCAATATGGCCGGTCAGGTCATCGGGATCAACTCCGCTATCTACTCGGCCGGTTCAGGCAGCAGCGCGGGCGCGGACAGCGCCCCGGCGGGCAGTGTCGGGCTGGGCTTCGCCATCCCCGTCAACACCGTCAAGGCCGATCTCGGCGCCCTGCGCGCCGGCGGCGGCAACTGACCCTCTCAGCACCGGAGACACCGTATGGCCCGCACTGAAATCGACGTCACGCTTCCCGTGGGACCGGCCGACCTGGCACTGCCGCTCGCGCTCGCCCGTGAACTGGCCCGCTCCTGCGCGGCGCCCGGGCGCGAGCGGCGTCCTGTGACGCGCCGCGCCGCCGCCGTGCGACGCTGATAGCGCGCCGTACGTACCACCCACCCGCTGCCGCCGAGCTGACGAGGAAGAACCGACATGAGTGCCGCCGAGGGCGATTCCCAGCGGATCCTGATCGTCGACGACGAACCCGCCGTGCGCGAGGCGCTTCAGCGGAGTCTCGCCTTCGACGGATACGGGACGGAGGTCGCGGCCGACGGCGTCGACGCCCTCACCAAGGCCGAGGCGTACGCACCGGATCTGATCGTGCTCGACATCCAGATGCCGAGGATGGACGGCCTGACCGCCGCGCGCCGGCTGCGGGCCGGTGGTTCGAAGGTGCCGATCCTGATGCTGACCGCCCGCGACACGGTCGGCGACCGCGTGACCGGTCTCGACGCGGGCGCCGACGACTACCTGGTCAAGCCGTTCGAGCTGGACGAGCTGTTCGCCCGGATCCGCGCACTGCTGCGGCGCAGCTCGTACGCGAGCGAAGCGGGCGGTGTCCCGGAGAGCGACGTGCTCACCTTCGCCGACCTGCGGATGGATCTGGCGACCCGCGAGGTCATGCGCGGCAACCGGCGTGTGGAGCTGACCCGTACCGAGTTCACGCTGCTGGAGATGTTCCTCGCGCACCCCAGACAGGTGCTGACCCGTGAGCAGATCCTCAAGGCGGTGTGGGGCTTCGACTTCGAGCCCAGCTCCAACTCCCTCGACGTGTACGTGATGTACCTGCGCAGGAAGACCGAGAGCGGCGGCGAACCGCGCCTGGTCCACACGGTGCGGGGCGTGGGATACGCGCTGCGCGCCCCCGGGGGCACGTCCGGGAACGTCTCCGGAGGCGCCCCCGGGAGCGCGGAGTGAGCTGGCCCGCGGGCAAGGACCGTACGCTCTCGCTGCGGTCGAGGCTGGCGTTGCTGGTCGCGTCGGCGGTCGCGATCGCGGTGGCGGCGGCGGCCATCACCTGCTGGCTGCTGACGCGCGCCCAGCTGGAGAGCGAACTCGACACCTCCCTGGAACGGACCACGGCCTCGCCGGGCTCTGTGCAGGACGCGCTGAACAACTGCGACGCCCCGCCTCCGTCCAGCAAGCCCGGTTTCGCCTACGTCCAGGTGGTCCTGCCCTCGGGCGCCCGCTGCGTCGCGCCCGACTCGCAGCCCGTCAAGGTGCAGCCCGCGGACGTGGCGATCGCGCGCACCCCCACGCACAGCTCCTCCCTGCATTCGAGCACCACCGACGACGGCGCCGAGGTACGCGTCAACACCTCGCAGGTCTCCTTCCGCGGGCTCGGTGTCTTCACCGTCTCCGTCTCGCGCCCGCTCAGCGAGATCGACACCTCGCTGAACCGCCTCGCGCTGCTGCTCGCCGCCGTCGCGGGGCTCGGTGTGGTCGGCGCGGGCGCGGCCGGGCTGTGGGTCGCGAGGACCGGGCTGCGGCCGGTGAACGGACTGACCCGTACGGTCGAGCACGTCGCGGCCACCGAAGACCTCACGGTCCGCATCCCGGTCGAGGGCGAGGACGAGATCGCTCGGCTCTCCCGCTCGTTCAACGCGATGACCGCCGCGCTCGCCTCGTCCAGGGACCGGCAGTCGCAGCTGATCGCCGACGCCGGGCACGAGCTGCGCACCCCGCTCACCTCGCTCCGTACGAACGTCGAACTGCTCGCCCGCAGCGAGGAGACGGGCCGCGCGATCCCGCCCGACGACCGCAAGGCGCTGATGGCGTCCGTCAAGGCGCAGATGACCGAACTGGCCGCGCTCATCGGGGACCTCCAGGAGCTGTCACGCCCGGACGCCCCGGGTCCGGGACCGCTCCAGGTCGTCGCGCTGCACGACATCGTGGAGAGCGCGCTGGAGCGCGCGCGGCTGCGCGGCCCCGATCTGACCATCGACGCGCGGCTGAACCCCTGGTACGTACGGGCCGAGCCGGCCGCCCTGGAGCGCGCGCTGGTCAACGTGCTGGACAACGCGGTGAAGTTCAGCCCGGCCGGCGGCTCGGTGGAGGTGGCGCTCGGCCGCAGTGGTGAGCTGACCGTACGGGACCACGGCCCCGGCATCCCCGCCGAGGACCTGCCGCACGTCTTCGAACGGTTCTGGCGCTCGCCGAGCGCCCGCGCGCTGCCGGGCTCGGGACTCGGCCTGTCGATCGTGGCCCGTACGGTCCAGCACGCGGGCGGCGAGATCGCGCTGCGCCCGGCGGCGGGCGGCGGAACGGTCGCGGCCATCCGGATCCCGGGAGCGGCGAAGCCACCGCCGGACGAGCCGCCGCGCACCTGACGGGGCCGGGCGTCCCGCGGTCTCCCGGTCAGTCCGTGCCGCCGAGGGGGATTCCGGGGCCCGCCGGCTCCACCCGGATTCCCTCGCGCTCCACAGTGATGTGCTGGAGCCGGAGATCGCCGGGGGGCTTCGGGAGCGTGAAGGAGAGCGCGAGCCGGTCGGACCGCTCGGGCAGCCTCAGGTGCGGGAGCGCCTGGATCAGCGCGGGGTCGACTCCGGCCTTCTCCAGCAGCCACGGGTGCTCCGCGACCGCGTCCACGAGGTTCACCTGCGCCGACTGCCGTCCGGCGCGCCGTACGCTCTGCGGCGGCGCCGGCGGTCACACGCCGGCGCCGCGCTGGTGTCAGCCGTGGTGCGGGGTCAGCCGTTGTGCGCGATCAGCGACTCGACCAGTCCCGGCCGGGTGGTGGGGAAGTCCAGCGGTACGATCCCGAGCCCGCGCCAGCCGCTCGCCTCGGATCCGTCGATGAACGCGTGGACCCTCGGGTTGAGGTTGTCGGAGTTCCAGCGGGGCGGCAGGTACGCGGCCGTGGACACGTAGTTGATGAACACCTTGCCCGGCTGTCCGGAAGCCTCGCGGAACTGGTCCTCGATCTGCGGGTACTTGGCGTCCGGCAGCGCCTGGTAGTCGTCCTGGATGTCGAAGAGGTTCCCGTCGCCGTAACGCACCCCGGGCAGACCCGCGTTGTCGGCGAGCAGGACAACGCGTCCGCGCGCCTCACCGAGCGCCGGCAGGGCCGAGTCGAGCCAGAAGAGCGAGCGCCAGCCCTTGTCGTCCAGGTAGGTGTCGAAGATCCGCCGGAATTCGGCGTCGCTCTCCGTGGAGTACTCCTGCTTGACCCGCATCAGGACGGTCTCCGAGGGGTGGGCCTGGAGGAAGTCCCGGCAGGCGCCCAGCACATCGTCGAAGTTGAGGTTCTGGTAGAAGGCCTCGTGGTGGATCGGGAAGGCGTTCTCGAACGCCCGGCAGCGGACGTCGAGGAAGCGGATGCCGCTGTTCAACTGCTCGGCGATGCCGGTCTCCTGGCAGGCCACGTAGAGCCCGCCGACGGTCGCGCCGGAGTCGTGCGTGCCGGGGATGGTCAGCTGGTTGAGGGCCGTCCCGTCGCCGAGGCCGCCCATCCAGTCCGAGACGGCGAGCGTGCTCGGGGGCGCGGCGGGCGAGGCCGCGAGGGCCGGGACGGCTCCCGCGCCGACGAGCGCGGTGGCGGAGACGGCAAGAGCGCCGGCGAGGAAACCTCTGCGGCCGAGCCTGCCCGCTCCGGCGTCCGGGGCTGAGCCGGGGCCTGCGCTGGTGCGAATGTCCATGTCGGGGGGCCTCCGTGGGCCGTGTGGGGGATGTGGAGGAACAGCCACCGAATTATGACCGGTACACGTCACAAGAGGAAGAACAAACGGCCACCGACATGCGGAAGGGCGGTGAGCATCCGCCCACCGCCCCTGAACGCCTGCGCGCTCTCCGCGCCACGCACGCGCTCCGTGCCTGCCCGTGCGGCAACTCGCCGCGCGTTACGGCTCGTTGGCGCCCGCCACTGCTACCGCTACCGCTACTTGACGACCGTGATCCGGTCGGCGGCCGGCGGCGCGAGCGGCGCGTCCGCGCTGGAGTTCGCTGCCAGGTAGGCGTTGAACATGTCCAGGTCCGATGCGCCCACCAGCTTGTTCGCGCCCTCGCCCAGAGCGGCGAAGCCGTCGCCGCCACCGGCCAGGAACTCGTTCATCGCGACGCGGTACGTCTTCGCCGGGTCGATCGCCTCGCCGTCGAGCCGGATCGAGTCCTTCACCACGCGGTCGGCGCCCGACTTGGTCATGTCCAGCGTGTAGTGGAGGTTCTTCGAGATCTGGAGGATCTTCGGCGACGCCTCGTTCGCCCCGCTGACCTGCTGCTGGAGTGCCGTGACCAGCTGGGTGCCCGTCAGGTCCACCGCGTTCATCATGTTCGTGAACGGCTGGACCGTGAACGACTCGCCGTACGTCACCACGCCGTCGCCCTCACTGCCGGAGGCCGCGTACACCAGGTCCGCCCTGATCCCGCCCGGGTTCATGAAGGCGACCTGCGCACCGCCCTTGTCCGCCGGAGCCATCCCCGCCAGCTGCGCGTCCGCGATCACGTCACCGAGAGGCAGCTCGGGCGTGTCCGTGCCGCGGCCGTTGATGTCCGCCGAGATGAAGCCCTGCGGGGTGTTCGCGATCGGCGCCGCCACCTTGTTCCAGCGGGCGATCAGGTCGGTCATGTCCTTGGCCTTCGTCTGCTCGCGGCTGACGATGTGGTTGGCCGACTTCACGCCCGTACGGACGATGTCGTTGGTCTTGCGGTCGTACGTCAGCGTGGTGTCGGTGTAGAGCTTGCCGAACGACGACGCCGACGTGACCATGCGCGGCTTGCCCGACGGGTCGGGGATCGTGCAGACGTACGCGTTGTGCGTGTGTCCGGTCACCAGCGCGTCGACCTTCGGCGAGATGCCCTTGGCGATGTCCACGATCGGCCCGGAGATCCCGGCGCCCGCACTCGGGCTGTCGCAGTCGTAGTCGTACGAGCCCGAGGCGGGCAGGCCGCCCTCGTGGATCAGCGCGACGATCGACTTGACGCCCTGCTTGTCGAGTTCCTTGGCGTACTTGTTGACCGTCTCGATCTCGTCGTGGAACTTGAGCCCCTTGACGCCCTCGGCCGTGACGACGTCCGGTGTGCCCTCCAGCGTCACCCCGATGAAGCCGATCTTGACGCCGCCCTTCTTCCAGACGGTGTACGGCTTGAGGATCGGCTTGCCGGTCTTCTCCGACGTCACATTCGCCGCGAGGTAAGGGAAGTCGGCGCCCGGGAACTTCTTGCCCTTCTCGTAACAGCCGTCCGTCGGGTGGCAGCCGCCGTTCTGAAGACGCGCCAGCTCGGTGGCGCCCTCGTCGAACTCGTGGTTGCCCACGGACGTCACATCGAGATCTATCTTGTTGAGCGCCTCGATGGTCGGCTCGTCGTGGAAGAGCCCGGACAGCAGCGGACTCGCGCCCACCATGTCGCCGCCCGCGGCGGTGACGGAGTACGGGTGGCCCTTGCGCGCGGTGCGCAGCGAGGTCGCCAGGTACTCGACACCACCGGCCGGGACCGCCTCCGTCGTGCCGTCGGCCTTCGTCCGCGTCACGGTGCCCGCGGAGCCGGCCGGCGGCTCCAGGTTCCCGTGCAGGTCGTTGAAGGACAGCAGCTGCACGTCGACGGTGCTCGGCGCCTGGTGACCGTGCCCCTTGCCGTGGCCATGACCGCGGTCATGGGCCGAGGCGGCCGGCATCGCGGCGATCAGCGCGCCTGCGGTGACCAGCCCGGCAGCCGCGGCGAGCACCCGCCCGGCGGCCCGGTTCTTCTGCGGTGTCGCTGACATCGTTCCCCTTGTAAGTGCGGCGTGATGGTGGAGACATGATCGCGAGAAGGCGATCGTGGAGCCTGATCGCGAAGAGTCGTACGGTCCTGCGGGCCCGTGAGAGCGCATGAGGATTCCCGTGCGCAGCCTAGAGTCCACGCGCGTAGCGCGACAGAGATGGCGGGTTACGACCTGGTTGCCATCACGGCAATGCCCCGAACGTCCCCCGCCCCGCCGGACTTCCCGGGCCGGCCGCGCTCCCCCTCCCGGGCCGGCCGCGCTCCCCTCGCCCACCAGCTCCCCGGGCCGCCGAACATCCCGCCCCCGCCGGACTCCCCGGGCTCCGCCGCGCCTCCCGGGTACCGCCGAACGTCCACTCCCACCGGGCTCCGCCGCGTGTCCCGGGCCGGCCGCGCTCCCCTCCCGGGCCGGCCGCGCTCCCCTCGCCCGCCGGTTCCCCGGGGCCGCCGAACGTCCCGCGTCCGCCGCGCTTCCTTCGTCCGCCGCCCACGCGCGAGGCCGGGACCAGGGCGGTTCCGGCTTCTCGGGCCGGGGTCGCCGTACCCTCGACCCCATGACTGACGCAGCAGCCCACGAGCCCGGCCGACAGATCCTGACCCTTGACGCGCTCACCCCCGAACAGGCGGAGGACGTCCTCGGCCTGCTCGCCCTGGCGGCGGAATCCGACGGTGTGCAGGCCGTGTCGGAACAGGGCCGGCTCCAGTTGCGTGGCGGACACCGCGCGGGTGTACGGCACTTCCTCGTCACGGCCGGCGACGAACTGGTCGGGTACGGGCAGCTGGAGGACACCGACCCCGTCGAGGCACCCGCCGCCGAGTTGGTCGTCCACCCCGAGCGGCGCGGCCGGGGACACGGCCGCGCGCTGGGCAACGCGCTGATGGCCGCGTCCGGGAAGCGGCTGCGCGCCTGGGCGCACGGCGGAAAGTCGGCGGCCCGGCATCTGGCGCAGGTCCTCGGCCTGACGCTGTTCCGTGAACTGCGCCAGCTGCGCCGCCCGTTGAACCCGCTGAACATCCCCGAGCCGGTGCTGCCGGCCGGCGTCACCATCCGTACCTTCGTGCCCGGCCAGGACGACGCCGCCTGGCTCGCCGTCAACTCCGCCGCCTTCGCCCACCACCCGGAGCAGGGCGCGCTGACCCAGCGGGACCTGGACGACCGCAAGGCCGAGCCGTGGTTCGACGCCAAGGGCTTCTTCCTCGCGGAACGCGACGGCGAACTGATCGGCTTCCACTGGACGAAGGTGCACGCCGCCGAGCAGCTGGGCGAGGTGTACGTCGTCGGCATCAGTCCCGACGCGCAGGGCGGCGGCCTCGGCAAGGCGCTCACCGCGATCGGCCTGCGCCATCTGGCGGCCGAGGGCCTGCCGACCGCGTCGCTCTATGTGGACGCCGACAACACGGCCGCCGTGTCGGTCTACGAGCGGCTGGGCTTCAGCACGCACGAAGTGGACCTGATGTACCGCACGGAGCACTGACCCGGGCAGCGAGATCCCGGGACGGACGGGAAGCAGGCCCGCCCCGGCGGACATCCCGGACGGGCGGGGAAGCGGGCCCACCCGGCGGAAGTCCGGACGGCCGGGGAAGCGGGCCCCGGGGCCGCGATCCGGAGCGCGGAATCCGGGCCGCGCGGCGCCGGCGTACGCCCGCCCGGCCGCCCGCCCGGCCGTCCGTGGCGCGAATTCGGGGCCGTCGGCCGCCGGCGTACGCCCGTTCACCCGGCGCTCAGGCCTGTGACCGGCGGTGACTCCGGCGCGCGGGGACGATTCCCGCCACCCTCAGCAGGCGCTCCGGGGCTTCGCGGCCCCGGGGGGCCCTGCCGCGCTTCCCTTCACGTCATCTCACCGTTACCGACCATTCAGACGCCCTTGGGACTCTCTCCCAATGCAGCCCGCTGTGCCCCCCGCTCCGAACGGCATGATCCGCCACCTCACCCCCGCTCTCTCCGACGCGCCTGTCTTGCCCTCAGCGCGGAAGAATAGGGATATGAGCCAGCAGCCCGCCGAGGTCCCGGTCCAGCATCCGCAGCCGTCCGTCGGTTTCATAGCCGCCCACCGGCCACATACGGTCTCCGGGCACGCCTCCGATCTCGAACCCGATCTCGACACCGACCTCGACTCCTACGAGGGCGGCACCGGTCCCGACGGCACAGAACTGCCCCAGGGACGGTTCCTCGACCGCGAACGCAGCTGGCTGGCGTTCAACGAACGCGTCCTCGAACTGGCCGAGGATCCGGCCACCCCGCTCCTCGAACGGGCTAACTTCCTCGCCATCTTCGCGTCCAACCTCGACGAGTTCTTCATGGTCAGGGTCGCCGGACTCAAGCGCCGCATCGCGACCGGGGTCGCCACCCGCTCCGCGTCCGGCCTCCAGCCCCGCGAAGTCCTCGACCTGATCTGGACCCGCTCGCGCGAACTCATGGCCCGGCACGCCGCCTGCTACCAGCAGGACATCGCGCCGTCCCTCGCGGACGAGGGCATCCACATCATCCGCTGGCCCGAGCTGACCGAAAAGGAGCAGGCGCGCCTCTTCACGCTCTTCCGCCAGCAGATCTTCCCGGTCCTGACCCCCCTGGCCGTCGACCCGGCCCACCCCTTCCCGTACATCTCCGGGCTCTCGCTCAACCTGGCCGTGGTCGTACGCAACCCGGTCAGCGGCCACCGCCACTTCGCGCGGGTCAAGGTGCCGCCGCTGCTGTCCCGCTTCCTGGAGGCGTCGGCGCACCGCTTCGTCCCCCTCGAAGACGTGATCGCCGCGCACCTGGAGGAGCTGTTCCCCGGGATGGAGGTGCTGGCGCACCACATGTTCCGGGTGACGCGCAACGAGGACCTGGAGGTCGAGGAGGACGACGCGGAAAACCTCCTCAAGGCCCTGGAGAAGGAACTCATGCGGCGCCGCTTCGGGCCGCCGGTGCGCCTGGAGGTCGAGGAGTCCATCGACCCGTACGTCCTCGACCTGCTGGTCCGCGAGCTGAAGATCTCCGACGCGGAGGTCTACCCGCTGCCCGGACCGCTGGATCTCACGGCGCTCTTCGGGATCGCCTCGCTGGACCGGCCCGAGCTGAAGTTCCCCGCGTTCATCGCGGGCACGCACCGCGACCTCGCCGAGGTGGAGTCCGCCTCCGCGCCGGACATCTTCGCGGCCCTGCGCGAGCGCGACGTCCTGCTGCACCACCCGTACGACTCGTTCTCGACGTCCGTCCAGGCCTTCCTCGAGCAGGCGGCGGCCGACCCGGACGTCCTGGCCATCAAGCAGACGCTCTACCGGACCTCCGGCGACTCCCCCATAGTCGACGCGCTGATCGACGCGGCGGAGTCCGGCAAGCAGGTCCTCGTCCTCGTCGAGATCAAGGCACGCTTCGACGAGCAGGCCAACATCAAATGGGCCAGGAAGCTCGAAGAGGCCGGCTGCCATGTGGTGTACGGGCTCGTCGGGCTCAAGACGCACTGCAAGCTCTCCCTGGTGGTACGCCAGGAGGGCGAGAACCTGCGCCGCTACAGCCACGTCGGCACCGGCAACTACCACCCCAAGACGGCACGGCTCTACGAAGACCTCGGCCTGCTCACCGCCGACCCGCAGGTCGGCGCCGACCTGTCCGACCTGTTCAACAGGCTCTCCGGCTACTCGCGCCGCGAGACCTACCGCAGGCTGCTGGTCGCGCCGAAGTCCCTGCGCGACGGGCTCGTCACCCGCATCAACAAGGAAGCCGCCCACCACCGCTCGGGCCGGCCCGCGTACGTCCGCATCAAGGTCAACTCGATGGTGGACGAAGCCGTCATCGACGCCTGCTACCGGGCCGCGCAGGCCGGGGTGCCCGTCGACATCTGGGTGCGCGGCATCTGCGCCCTGCGCCCCGGCGTCCCGGGGCTCTCGGAGAACATCCGGGTCCGCTCGATCCTCGGCCGGTTCCTGGAACACTCCCGGATATTCGCGTTCGGCAACGGTGGCGAGCCCGAGGTGTGGCTGGGCAGCGCCGACATGATGCACCGCAATCTCGACCGCCGCATCGAAGCGCTGGTACGGGTCATCGACCCGGCCCACCGCGCCTCGATCACCCGGCTGCTGGAAACCGGCATGTCCGACAGCACCTCCTCCTGGCACCTGGGCCCGGACGGCAACTGGACCAGGCATGCCACGGACCCGGAGGGCCAGCCGCTGCGGCACGTTCAGGAAATGCTCATAGACGCCCGGAGGCGCCGGCGTGCAGCACCATGAAGTCGACACCGAACGGCTGACCGCGGGCGAGGTCCTGGCCGGATACCTGCACGCCCGGGCCGGGGATTTCCTGCGCAGTCTGCGGCAGTACAGCGAGTGCGGCTCGGACACGGCGGCGGCGGAACAGGCCGCCCGTGCCCTGCGCGGCTCCGCCCGAAGAATCGGCGGCAGCCTGCACACGTACCGTCCGCTGCTCGACCCCGCGTGGGCCGACGACCTGCGTACGGAACTGGCCTGGCTGTCCGGCACCCTCGCGCAGGAACACGCCTGTACGGCCCGGCTGCACCGCCTCGTCACGGCGCTGGCCCGGCTGTCGGGCGCGAGCACCGCCGCCGTACCCGCCGCCCGTGCGGGAACCCCGGCGGCCACGCAGCCGCCCAGCACCCTCACCGTCGGGGCGTCGCGCGCCGGCGCGCTGCTGGAGCGTCAGCTCACGCTCCAGCGGACGCGCTCGCACTCGGCGGCGCTCCAGGCGCTCGGCTCCTCCCGCTTCCACGCGGTCGCGGACGCCGTGGCCGTCCTGGCCTCCGACGTGCCGCTCTCACCGATGACCGCCGCGCCCGCCGTCGAGGTCCTCGCGCAGCCCGTCGAGGCCACCGAAGGGCAACTGCTCGACGCCGTCTCCCGGCTGCCGCTGGAACTCGCCGCGCACCCGTACAACGCGGAGGCGCTGGTGCACGGCCTGGCCACCCCGGCGGACGGTGAGGCGCAGGACGCGCCGTGGCACCACGTACGCCAACTGCTGCGCCTGCACCGCTACGGCCAGGAGGTCTGGTGCGCCGGAGGCGTCCCCGACCCCGTACTGACCGCCGCCGGTCAGACCCTGGACCACCACCGCGACGCGGCAGAGGCCTCCGCCGCCGCCGCGAACGCGGCCCGCACCCCGCGCATCGCCCCCGCGACGGCGTACGCCCTCGGCGTGCTGCACGCCGACCAGCGCCTGGAAGTCGAGGCGGCCCGCTTCGCGTTCCAGCAGGTGTGGCAGCGGACGGCGGTGGTCGCGCCATGAGCGAGAATCAGCACGTGACGAGCGGCGAGAACCAGCACGCCGTGGAAAAAGACGGGGATCAGGACATGGCAGGCACGCACCGGCGCGACGACCTGGTGCTCGCGGCGGGCTGCGTCCTGTGGCGCCGCTCACCGCACGGCGACGGCGGCACCGAGATCTGCTTGGTCCACCGCCCCAAGTACGACGACTGGTCCCACCCCAAGGGCAAGCTCAAGCGCGGCGAGGAAACCCTGACCGCCGCCCTGCGCGAGGTCCTGGAGGAGACGGGCCACCACTGCGCGCCGGGCGCGCACCTGGGCACCATCCACTACCAGGCCCAGGCCCGCCCGAAGCAGGTCACGTACTGGGCCGCGGAAGCCACCGGCGGCGAGTTCAGCGCGAACGACGAGGTCGACCGCGTCCTCTGGCTCTCCCCCGAAGGCGCGAGGGCCCGCCTCACCCAGGCCCGCGACCGCGCCCTGATAGACACCCTCCTGGAAAACCTGCCCACCCTTTCTTAGGGGCTCCGTTCGCCTCCGGGGCGCCTTGTGCCACTGCCGACAGCCGACCGTGCTCGGTTCGTTCGTTCCTCACGGCCTCCGCGCGCTCTCCCTTTCGGCAGCGGCGCGCCCCTTCGGCTCACTCGCCAGGGGACGTGAGGCGGCCCGCGCCGAGTCGTCCGGGGCATTGTGTGGCGCTGCGGACGACTGAACGTGCTCGGTGCGTTCATCCGTCACGAACCTCCACACACGCCCCCTCCCGGCAACGGCACGCCCCCTGGACTCACTCACCAGGGCGCGCTGTTGCCAAGACACCTCGCCCCCGGCCCGCCCCTAGCCGCCCTGCGAGTGAGCCGAAGGGGCGCGCCGGCACAGAGCGCCCCGGAGGCGAACCGAGCCTCAAAAAATACAAGCACCAGTCCGCCCATCACGGTTCACTTTCCGTTCACCTTTCTCCGTCGGCGCCTTCACCTGGTCTGCCTAATTTCGGTCCTACACGGTGGAGAGCAGACAGCTCACCACCAATCACCCCGACGCACGCCGCCCGCGAACCCAAGCAGCCGGCGGCTCTTGGAAGGAAACACCCGAAGTGAAGCTTCTGCGCAAGAACGGGCTGCGCGCCACCGCGCTCGGTGCCCTCGCCGTCTCCGGCGCCCTGGTTCTCACGGCGTGCGGCTCGGACAACAACAGCGGAGAGCAGTCCGACTCTTCCTCGAAGCCTGCGGCCGCTTCCTCCATCGCCTGTGACGGCGCCAAGGGCCAGCTGCGCGCGTCCGGTTCGAGCGCCCAGAAGAACGCTCAGGACGTGTGGGCCAAGGACTACATGGCCGCCTGCTCCGGCGTCGAGATCAACTACAAGGCCTCCTCCTCCGGTGAGGGCATCGTCGCCTTCAACGCGGGCACCGTCGCCTTCGCCGGCTCGGACTCGCCGCTGAAGCCCGAAGAGGTCGCCGAGTCCAAGAAGGTCTGCACCGGCGGCCAGGGCATCGACCTGCCGATGGTCGGCGGCCCGATCGCGGTCGGTTACCACGTCGAGGGCGTCGACAGCCTCGTCCTGGACGCTCCGACGATCGCGAAGATCTTCAACTCGAAGATCAAGAACTGGAACGACGCGGCGATCGCCAAGCTCAACCCCGACGCGAAGCTCCCGAACAAGCCGATCCAGGCGTTCCACCGCTCGGACGAGTCGGGCACCACGCAGAACCTCGGCAAGTACCTCGCCGCGACGGCCAAGTCCGACTGGACGTACGAGCCCGAGAAGAAGTGGCCGGCCCCGGGCGGCCAGGCTGCCTCCGGTTCCTCCAGCGTTGCCCAGCAGGTGAAGCAGGTCGACGGCTCGATCGGTTACTTCGAGCTCTCGTACGCCACCTCGCAGCAGATCAACACGGTCAAGGTCGACACGGGCGCCAGCGCCCCGGTCGAGGCCACCGCTGAGAACGCCTCCAAGGCCATCGCGGCCGCGAAGGTCGTCGGCACCGGCAAGGACCTGTCGCTCTCCCTCGACTACACCACCAAGGCCGACGGCGCCTACCCGCTCGTCCTGGTGACGTACGAGATCGTCTGCGACAAGGGCAACAAGGCCGAGACGCTCGACACGGTCAAGTCCTACCTGAACTACACCGCCGGCGATGAGGGCCAGAAGAAGCTCACCGCCGCCGGTTACGCGCCGATCCCGGCCGAGATCAACGCCAAGGTCCGCGAGACGATCGCCGGTCTTTCCTAATCCGGTCCGATCCTCGCCGCCTTCGCTGAAGGAATGAAGTGACAACGGCCGGTCCTGACCACGAGGTCCGGGCCGGCCGTCGTCCGTCCATCCGGTGCACCGCCGCCAGGGGAGCAGCAGTTCCCCAACCACAGACCGGAAAGATGATGGCTTCCACCACACCGATAGAAACCCCACCCGCCCCACCTGCCCAGCGCCCGTCCAGCAGTTCGACGGGCCGCGCGGGCGACAAAGTCTTCCTCGGCCTCTCCCGCGGCTCGGGCATTCTGCTGCTCGTCGTCATGGCCGCGATCGCCGTGTTCCTCACGTACCGCTCGGTCGTCGCGATCTCGGCGGACGAGGGCAACTTCCTCACCACGTTCGACTGGAACCCGTCCGGGAAGCCGCCGGTCTTCGGCATCGCGGTCCTCCTGGTCGGTACGGTCGTCAGCTCGATCATCGCGATGGTCATCGCGGTCCCGATCGCTGTCGGCATCGCGCTGTTCATCTCGCACTACGCGCCCCGCAAGGTGGCCACTCCGCTCGCCTACGTCGTGGACCTGCTGGCCGCCGTGCCCAGCATCATCTACGGCATCTGGGGCGCGCTCGTTCTTGTGCCCTATCTCGACGGCCTGAACCTGTGGCTCGACCACTACTTCGCGTGGACGTACGTCTTCGACCAGACGCAGCCCGGTGTGGCCCGCAACATGCTCACCGTCGGCATCCTGCTGGCGATCATGATCCTGCCGATCGTGACCAGCGTCAGCCGTGAGGTCTTCCTCCAGGTCCCGCGGATGAACGAAGAGGCCGCCCTCGCGCTGGGCGCCACCCGCTGGGAAGTCATCCGGCTGTCCGTCCTGCCGTTCGGACGCTCCGGTGTCATCTCCGCGTCGATGCTGGGCCTCGGCCGCGCGCTCGGCGAGACGATGGCCGTCGCCACGGTGCTCTCGCCGAACTACCTGATGTCGTTCCATCTGCTCAACCCGGGTGGCGGCACGTTCGCCCAGAACATCGCGGCGAACTTCGACGAGGCCAACGAACTCGGGCGTGACGCCCTGATCGCCTCCGGCCTCGTACTCTTCATCCTCACTCTGCTGGTGAACGGTGCGGCACGCCTGATCATCGCGCGCCGCAAGGAGTACTCGGGAGCCAACGCATGAGCCACGCAGTCATACCGGAAACGCCGGCCCCGGTCCCGCCGTCGCCCCACCGCAACGGCAGCCTCGGCGCCCGCAGTCTCCCGCGCTGGGCTCCGGCCGGCTTCGCCGTCGTCGCGATCGCCCTGGGCGTGGCCATCGGCGCCGCCGCCGGACTGACGAGCAAGGTCCAGTGGGGCCTGATCGCCGTCGTGGCCTTCCTCGTGCTCTCGTACGTCACCACCACGGTGGTCGAGAACAAGCGCCAGGCGAAGGACCGCCTCGCCACCAGCGTCGTCTGGGTGTGCTTCATCCTCGCCGTCATCCCGCTGTTCTCGCTGCTGTACACCACGATCAGCCGTGGTGTGGCGGACTTCAGCCCGTACTTCCTGTCCCACTCCATGGCCGGTGTCCTCGGCTCCGAGCAGGGCGGCGGTGTCTACCACGCGCTGCTCGGCACGCTGGAGCAGGTCGCCATCGCCACCGTCATCGCCGCCCCGATCGGCCTGCTCACCGCGGTCTATCTGGTGGAGTACGGCAAGGGCTCACTGGCCAGGGCCGTGACCTTCTTCGTCGACGTCATGACGGGCATCCCGTCCATCGTCGCGGGTCTGTTCATCCTCTCGATCATGCTGATCGGCAAGATCGAGCCGTCCGGCCTGATGGGCTCGCTCGCCCTGACGATCCTGATGGTCCCGGTCGTGGTCCGCTCGACCGAGGAGATGCTCAAGCTCGTCCCGAACGAGTTGCGCGAAGCCGCGCTCGCCCTGGGCGTACCGAAGTGGCGCGTGATCCTCAAGGTCGTCCTGCCGACCGCGATCGGCGGAATCACCACCGGCGTGATGCTCGCCATCGCGCGTATCGCGGGCGAGACCGCTCCGATCATCCTTCTGGTCTTCGGCAGTCAGCTGATCAACTCGAATCCCTTCGATGGTGCTCAGTCGTCGCTCCCCTTCTACATCTACGAGCAGTACAAGATCGGCGAGACGGCATCGATCGACCGCGCCTGGGCCGCTGCCCTGGTGCTGATCGCCTTCGTCATGATCCTCAACCTCGTCGCCCGCGGCATCGCCCGCTGGAAGGCCCCGAAGACCGGCCGCTGAGGCCGCGATATCCGGCTCCGCGGCGCGGGGCCACGAAAGAAGCAGTGAATTCACATGGCCAAGCGAATAGACGTCAGCGGGCTCTCCGCCTACTACGGATCCCACCTCGCGATCGACGACATCTCGATGACCGTGGAGCCCCGCTCCGTGACGGCCTTCATCGGTCCGTCCGGCTGCGGTAAGTCCACGTTCCTGCGCACCCTCAACCGGATGCACGAGGTCACCCCCGGCGGCCGCGTCGAGGGCAAGGTCCTCCTGGACGACGAGAACCTGTACGGCTCGAACGTCGACCCGGTCGCCGTACGCCGTACGGTCGGCATGGTCTTCCAGCGTCCCAACCCGTTCCCGACCATGTCGATCTTCGACAACGTCGCGGCCGGCCTGCGCCTCAACGGCAGGTACGGCAAGAAGGAACTGACCGAGATCGTCGAGAAGTCCCTCAAGGGCGCGAACCTCTGGAACGAGGTCAAGGACCGCCTGAACAAGCCGGGCTCCGGCCTCTCCGGCGGCCAGCAGCAGCGTCTGTGCATCGCCCGCGCGATCGCGGTCGAGCCGGACGTCCTGCTGATGGACGAGCCGTGCTCCGCGCTCGACCCGATCTCCACGCTCGCGATCGAGGACCTGATCGGCGAGCTGAAGGAACGGTTCACGATCGTCATCGTCACGCACAACATGCAGCAGGCCGCGCGCGTCTCGGACCGCACTGCCTTCTTCAACCTGGCGGCCGTCGGCCAGCCCGGCAAGCTGATCGAGATCGACGAGACCGAGCGCATCTTCGCCAACCCGTCGGTCCAGGCGACAGAGGACTACATCTCCGGCCGCTTCGGATAAGCGACCGGGGATCACTGAGCCGTCCTGCGGTGCTGCATGGCGGTGCCACCGCAGGACGAAAGGGCCCGCCCCCTCTCCCAGGGGGCGGGCCCATTTACGTTCCGGTTCAGGCGCGGAGCACGCGTCAGCCGAAGAAGAGCTGCACGATCCAGAAGCTCACCGCGGCCACCAGCCCGGCGGCCGGCATCGTGATGAACCAGCCGAGAATGATGTTCTTGGCGATGCCCCAGCGCACCGCGCTGACCCGCTTCGTCGCGCCGACACCCATGATCGCCGAGGTGATGACGTGCGTGGTGGAGACCGGGGCCTGGAAGATGTACGAGGTGCCGTAGAGGATCGCCGCGCCGGTCGTCTCCGCCGCGAATCCCTGCGGCGGGTCCAGCTCGATGATCTTCCGGCCCAGCGTCCGCATGATGCGCCAGCCGCCCGCGTACGTGCCCAGGGACAGTATCAGCGCGCAGACGATCTTCACCCAGACCGGGATCGGGTCGTTGGACGTTTCGACATCGGCGATGACCAGGGCCATCACCACCACACCCATGGTCTTCTGCGCGTCCTGGAGTCCGTGCCCGAGCGCCATGCCGGCCGCCGAGACGGTCTGGGCGAGCCGGAAACCGCGCTTGGCCTTGTGCGGGTTGGACCTGCGGAACAGCCACATGATCGCGACCATCACCAGGTACCCGACGACCAGGCCGACTATGGGGGACAGGAACATCGGGAGGACGACCTTCTCCAGCACCCCGCTCCAGATCACATGCGTACCGCCCGCGAGCGCGGCGCCCACCATCCCGCCGAACAGCGCGTGCGAGGACGACGACGGCAGCCCGAAGTACCAGGTGACGAGGTTCCAGACGATGGCACCCACCAGCGCGGCGAAGAGGATGGTCATCCCCCGCGACCCCGTCGGCGTCGCGATGAGTCCCTTGCTGACTGTCTCCGCGACCCCCTGCCCGAGGAAGGCGCCCGCGAGGTTCATCACCGCGGCCATCGCGAGAGCGGCCCTGGGGGTCAGCGCCCGTGTTGACACCGATGTCGCGATGGCGTTCGCGGAGTCGTGAAAGCCGTTGGTGTACGTGAAACCGAGCGCGACCGCGATGGTCACGATCAGTGCGAAGGTGTCCACGAGGGTCAGGACTCCTTGACCGTGATGGTCTCCACCGTGTTCGCGACGTGCTCGAACGCGTCGGCGGCCTCTTCAAGCACATCGACGATCTGCTTGAGCTTGAGCACCTCCATCGCGTCGTACTTGCCGTTGAAGAGATGGGCCAGCAGCTTGCGGTGGATCTGGTCGGCCTGATTCTCCAGGCGGTTGACCTCGATCCAGTACTCGGTCAGGTTGTTCATCGTCCGCAGATGCGGCATGGCCTCCGCGGTCAGATCCGCGGCCCTGGCCAGCACCTCGATCTGCTGCTCGACGCCCTTCGGAAGTGCCTCGATGTTATAGAGGACAACGAGGTCGACCGCTTCCTCCATGAAGTCCATGATGTCGTCGAGCTGGGACGCGAGGCTGTAGATGTCCTCACGGTCGAACGGCGTGATGAACGACGAGTTGAGCTGATGGAAGATCGCGTGGGTGGCGTCGTCGCCCGCGTGCTCCGCTGCCCTCATCCGCTCCGCGATCTCGGCTCTGGCGGAGGAGTCCGCACCGAGCAGTTCCATCAGGAGCTTGGAGCCCGTGACGATGTTGTCCGCGGACGCGGAAAACATGTCGTAGAAGCTCGTCTCCCTGGGGGTCAGACGAAATCGCACGTGGGGTCCTCGGGTTACATGGGATTCGGTCAGGCTGATGCTAGGCGCAAGATTCGGCCACGGCTAACCCGCCGGACCGGACCCCAGTGTGGCCCATACGGGGCCAATGAGCGGCACAGGGCCCTGCCCCAAGGCTCACGGACCGGGTACGCTATACCCACGTGGGGTATATCCGCCCCTTTCCGGACAACCCATCCTGGACAGCCCACCGACCCGGTCGTCCCCGACCGGACAGCTGGAGGACCCGATGACGACCACCGAGGCCGCCGACGGCACGACGGCGAGCGCCGCGCCCTCCACCACCGACCAGGACCCAGCGGTGTACGGGTACCACGCGCGGAAGAATGAACACCTCAAACGGCTCCGCAGAATCGAGGGCCAGATCCGCGGGCTTCAGCGCCTCGTGGACGAGGACGTCTACTGCGTCGACATACTCACGCAGGTCTCCGCCTCCACCAAGGCGCTCCAGTCCTTCGCGCTCCAGCTCCTCGAAGAGCATCTGCGGCACTGCGTCGCCGACGCGGCGGTCAAGGGCGGCGAGGAGATCGACGAGAAGGTGGCGGAAGCGACGAAGGCGATCGCCCGGCTGCTTCGCACGTGACATGCGCACGTGGGCGTGCGCCCGTGACATTCGCACGTGAAAGAAGGGGGAACCGGGGGACTTCGCCGGGGCTTGGGACGGCCACCAGAATCTAAGGGGCCTCCACGGGGGCTTCCGGCGAGGCTGCCCCGGGAGCGGGCGGCGCTGCGGCGGACGCGGGAAGGGCGCGTACCACTTGCAGTACCTCGTCGATCCGGTCGGGGCTGAGCCGCTCCCCGTCCACGGCGGAGGCCGCGATCATCAGCTCGCCGCACAGTTCGATCTCGGCCAGGGCCACGTGGTCATGAACGGCCGGCGTACGCAACGAAGCCACGCGCTCCCACCTCTCCCTGCCGGTGTCGCCTTCCCTGAAAAGGACAGGGTCGCCTTCCCTGAAGGACAGGTCCTAGCGTAGGGAGAGGGACACACACCCCGCATGGCACGTCCGGACCATTTTCGCCGTGGCCTTCCGGGCTCGCGTCTTGATCCTGTCGGTCTACGCCGTGACCTTCCCGGCGAAGATGTCGCGCTCCGGCGGCAGCGCCACGGTGACCGGCGAGCCGAAGGCGTACAGCAGCGTCGTGGACGCGACCGCCACCGCACTCCCCTGGTTGAGATAGCTGAACTGATGCCTGACCTTGCGCAACCGCCCCGCGTCGTCCAGGTAGGCGTCGAAGGGCACGACATCCTTGGCCAACCCTTTCGCCGCCGCGTTCAGCGCCCCGCGCGCGTACGGCGAGGCCACCTTCGCGGCCCGCGCGATGTCCGTGACCCCCTTGTAGTGCCAGACCCGGGTACCGGCCAGATCCTGCTCACCGACCAAGGTCACATTCCTGGCCGTACGCAGCAGTTCGGCCGCGGCCAGCGGATCCGTCGCCCCGCCCGTGACGAGATTGCCGTCCTCCTGGGCGGTCGCGTCCACCCTGACCCACTTGTCGGCGGGCACCCCGGCTCCGCGGTTCTTCATGTACAGCGCCGCGGGCGCCAGCAGTTCGGTGAGCGGCCGGTGCTCGCTCGTACCCGCCGGATCCTTGGGCAGGACGAGATCGAGGCGGCCCATCTTCTTGCGGAAGTCGTAGCCGCCCTTGCCCCTGATCGTCACGCGCGTCCCGCCGGCCGCCATCTCCATGGACGTACGGGCCTTCGAACTGCCCGCCGCGAGCAGTTCGTCCGCCGCCCCGCGCACGACCGCCTGACCATCTCCGGGACGGTCGTCGGCCGCCGCGCCGCCGCTCGCCGAACATCCGGCGGCCGTGGCGACGACCCCCGCGACAGCCATGACGGCGAACGTCACGCCCCTGCGTCTGTGCTGCTGCGCCACCATCGCCTGCCGACCCCCAACGCCTTACCGCTGCTCGTCCGGATCCCGCCCGTCCCTCATGACTCGGATAACGACGCCTCACGTCACCCGTCACGCCAAGACGGCGGACAGATGGTCACGGAATCTGTTCCACCCGCGGGGCACGAGCGGTGTACCGCGCCGGTACCGTTGAGCCGTGTCCGAGCACGAGGTCTCCGAACCCCCCACGCCCTCAACCACCCCGCCGGCCCACACCACCTCCACCACCGAGCGCGGCTCGTTCTGCCTGGCACGCTGCACCTGCGGCTGGTCGGGCCCCGCCCGGAGATCGCGCGACCTCGCGCGTACGGACGCGAAGGGCCACGTCGGACCCGCCGGCCCCGCCGGCTCGGCCTGAATCCGCGCGTCCCCTTGTCCCGGCAGCCCCGCGCTTCCGGATCCCGCAGCCCGGCACGTCCGGATCCCGTGGTCCCGCGCTTCCGGAGCCCGTGACCCGGCGCTTTCCGTTCCGTCGTCCGCGCCCCCGGTCTCCGCCGTCCGCGCTCACGGATTCCGGCTGGGTGTGGAACCTCCCGGCGGCTGGGTACCGTCCCGTTCTCCGCAGGGCCGACCGCGGTCCCGCCCCAGAGCACCATCAGGAGGTCGCTCCATGGAACGGCGCACACTGCTCACCGCCGCGGCGGCACTCGTCACGGCCACCGCCGTGACCGCATGCTCCGGCGGCCGTGACAGCGGGAACGGCGGCAGCGACACGGGCAAGGCGGGCGGTACGCCTCCCGACGGCCGGACCGCCGCCCCCTCCGGCACCCCCTCCGGTACGCCGGCGACAGTGAAAGCGGCTCCGAACGGCCCCAGTTGGAGCACCCTCGCGAAGGGCCTGGACGGCGACCTCGTACGTCCGGGCGACGCCGAGTACGCCACGGCCAGGCAGCTCTACAACACCCGGTTCGACACCCTGAAGCCCGCGGCCCTCGCGTACGTCGCGAACGAGGACGACGTCAAGGAGTGCCTGGCCTTCGCCCGCGCGCACGGCACGCCCGTCTCCGTGCGCGGCGGCGGCCATTCGTACGCGGGCTTCTCCAGCGGCAACGGCCGGCTGGTCATCGACGTCTCGAAGCTCGACTCGCTCGACAGCGCCACCTCGGACGGCACCGTCGGCGCGGGCGCCAGACTCGGCGACGTCTACCGGACGCTCGCCACCCGCGGCCGCACGATCCCCGCCGGTTCCTGCCCCACCGTGAGCGTGGCGGGACTGACCCTCGGCGGCGGCCACGGCGTCGCCGCCCGCGCGTACGGCCTGGCCTGCGACAGCCTCACCTCCGCCACGGTCATCACGGCCGACGGCACCCGGCTGACCGCCGACGCGAAGCAGAACACGGACCTCTTCTGGGCGCTGCGCGGCGCGGGCAACGGCAACTTCGGCGTGGTCACCGACCTGCGCTTCCGCACCCACCCGGCCCCCGACGGCGTCTCCGCCTTCCTCAGCTGGCCCTGGTCGAAGGCCGACGCGCTGCTCGCCGCGTGGCAGGACTGGGGCCCCTCGCAGCCGGACGAGATCTGGTCCTCGCTGCACCTCGACGGCGGTCCCGGCGGCGTCACGCCCACCCTCTCCGTCTCGGTCTTCTCCCTGGGCAGCGAGGCCGGTCTGCACCACGCCGTCGACAATCTCGCCGACCGTACGGGCGGCCCGGGGCCCGCACGCTCCGTCTCGATCAAGAGCCGCGCCTACGGGGAGGCGATGCAGGTGTACGGGGGCTGCTCCGGGCTCACCCAGGAACAGTGCCGCCTCGGGGGCAGCACGCCGGGCCGCTCGCTGCAGGGCGCGCTCCAGCGCGAGACGTACACCGCCGCGTCCGACTTCTTCGACCGCGCGCTGTCCGCGGCGGGCCGCCGGGCCCTGATCTCCGCCGCCGAGGACTTCACCCGTATCCCGGCCGGCCAGGGCGGTGGCGGCGGCTCGATCGCCCTGACGGCGCTCGGCGGCGCGATCAACCGGGTGGACCCGCTGGCCACGGCCTTCGTCCACCGGCGTTCGCGGATGCTGGCGCAGTACATCGCCTCCTGGCAGTCGGGCACCCCGGGAACGGCCCAGCAGGCGTGGCTGAAAAACGCCCACGCCTCGATCCGTCGGTACGCCTCGGGCGCCGCGTACCAGAACTACGTCGACCCGGCCCTGAGCGACTGGCGGAAGGCGTACTACGGACCGGCGGCGGACCGGCTCACCAAGCTGAAGAAGCGGTACGACCCCGACAGGCTCTTCGACTTCGCGCAGGCGCTGTAGCCACGCGCCGGCGACAACGGCGGCGCGTCCCCCGTACGGCTCACCGAGGTGGCCGTGCGGGCGGCCCGGCGGTGGCCTGGACACATGCACCGAAACGGACCCCGGACAGCGGCACCCAGGACAGCACCTCCGCCGATCAGGCTCGTCACCGCCTCGGCCGTCGCGGCCCTCCTGCTCGCGCTCGGGGGCACCGCGGTGGCGGCGGGCGCGCAGGACCCGCCGGGCGTGACGGCTTCGCAGACGACGTCCTCGACGTCGAGACCGCTGCCGTCGCCGTCCCCGGTGTCCCCGTCCGTATCCGCGATTGAGTCCGCGTCACCGTCTGTACGGGCGCCGACGACCGCGTCCGTGCCGACCTCCGCGCCCGCGTCCCGCTCGGCCGGCGCGCTGGCGGTCACGCCGTCGGGCGCGGCGCGCGGCGGCGCGGTCCATCCGGCCGCCGCGGACGGAGCGGACCAGTCGGGCACGGCCGGGCTCGTGCTGGCCCTGGGCGGGGCCGCCGCGCTCGCGGCCGGAGCGCTGCTCGTCGTCCGCGGGCGCGGGCGCCACGGCCCGGCGGGGCGGCACTGACCGGCGCGGCGGGACCGCCGGGCCCCGCGAGCCGTACGGGTCCCGCGGCGAGCCGTACGGGTCCCGGCGGTCGCGTGAGCGCGGTGGCGGCCGGGGCGCTGATCTCCTTCGCCGCGCTGTGCGTCGTGGCCGCCGTACTCCTGTACCTGTTCCCGCACCGCCCGGTGAACGGCCCGTCACGTCCCTCCACCGCAGCCGACGCCGAGCCGGGCCGGGTCACGGTCACCGACCCGCTCTCCGCGCCCGTACGGCTGCGCATCCCGGCGCTGCGCGTCTCGGCGGACGTCCTGGCGCTCGGCGTCGACGCGGCCGGCGCGCTGGAAGTCCCGGGCCTGCGCAGCCCGATGAAGGTCGGCTGGTACGCGCTGGGCCCCCGCCCCGGCGATCCGGGGCCCGCGGTGCTCGTCGGCCACCGGGACGCGCCGGGCCGCGCGTACCTCCACGGGAAGCTCGTCGACCCGAACCACATCAGGAACGCGGTCTTCGCGAAGCTCGGCAGGCTGAGTCCGGGCGACCGGGTCGAGACGGAGCTGAGGAACGGCAGGCGACTGCGCTTCCGGGTGACGGCCGTGGACACGTACCCGTCGAGCCGGTTCCCCACCGAGCGGGTCTACGGGCCCGTCCCCGACGCGCAGTTACGGCTGATCACCTGTGGCGGCGTCATCGACCGCAATGGCCACTGGGATTCGAACGTGGTGGTCAGCGCCGTGGCGGCCGAGCCGTGAGCAACCGGTGGGCGGCGTGCGACCGGCCTTACGCGGCGAGGTTGTTGTCGTCGGGCCGGGCCTCGGTGATGTCGAGCGGGCGCGCGTCACCGAGCGGCACCTCGGCGGCGGCCGTACGGTCCGCCTCCCGGGCGGCCCTGGTGCGTACGATCCATCCGAAGTGCGCCGAGCCCTCGACGGCCGACAGCAGCGGCGTCAGGAGGGCGAGGGCGAGCGGCGTCAGGAGCAGGGCGACGGCCGTACCGAGCGCGAAACCGCCGACCACGTCGGTCGGATAATGGACGCCCATATAGACGCGGCAGAAGCCTTCGAGGAGCGCCAGCCCTATCGCTGCGAGGCCAAATTTCTTGTTTGCGATGAAAATCCCGACGCCGACGGCCATGGCCATCGTGGCGTGGTCACTGACGAACGAGAAATCCGTTTTGCCCGCGACCAGGACATCAAGCCCCTTATGGTCCACAAAAGGCCGCGGCCTTTCGACGAAGCCCCGGATCGGGATATTCACCAGCACCGCGAAACCGGCCGCGAGCGGCGCCCAGACGAGCCCGGCGACCGCAGTCACGGAATCCCCGGCGGACCCGCGCCCGCGCACACACCACCAGCACCAGAGAAGGACCAGGACCAACGCGAACAGGATCCCGTACTCGCCGGTGAACTCCATCGCACGGTCGAACCACGACGGGGCGTCCTTGGCGAGTCCGTTGATGTCGTAGAGCAGGCCGACATCAGGGTTCGACCCATCGAGTACGAGTCCAGCCATACGGTGCGGCCCCTTAGCCTTTGTCGCCTGCCGCGCAATCAGTTCCGCAGCTGTAGTTCAGGAAACGGCCTACGCGTCGAGTACGTTCCGGTCTCCACCGAAAGATCACCATGACGTTATCGAAGAGTGACACGTCGTCGCAGCTCAGAACCCGCGTGCGCCGGACAGTTCCAGCCACTCACATCTCCGGCCGCACCGCCGGGGACGGCCGGATCAGACCGTGGGACGGTTCCCGGGGAGGTCGGTCGGCAGCGACCGCGCGCCGTCGCCGGTGACCCTGGTCGCCCCGAAATAGTCAGCACTGTCAATTTTGTCGAACCGGATCACGGCCCCCGTGTACGGGGCGTCGATCATATATCCGCCGCCCACATAAAGACCCACATGATGAATGGCCCGTGAATTGGTCAGGTCCTCGGAGAAGAAGACCAGGTCACCGGGGAGCAGTTCATCGCGCGAGGGATGTTCTCCGGCGTTGTACTGGTCGTTGGCGACGCGCGGCAACTCGATCCCCACGGAACGGTACGCGGCCTGCGTAAGACCGGAGCAGTCGAACCGTCCGCCCTGGTCCGTCGTACCGGTACCGCCCCACAAATAGGGTGTGCCGAGCTTCTGCTGGGCGAAGTAGATGGCCGAGGCCGCCAGCTTGGACGGCGCCACCCGGCCGACCGGCCTGGAAAAACTCTTCTCCAGCGTCCGGATGACTTTGGCGTAATTCTGCGTCTCCTTGTACGGAGGCACCCCGCTGTACTTGATGACGGCATACGCGCCCGCGTTGTACGCCGCGAGCATGTTGTCCGAGACGTCGCCGGGAACGTCCTTGACGTATCCGGCCAGTTGGCAGTCGTACGTGGCCGCCGAAGGGATCGCGTCGGACGGGTCCCAGATGTCGCGATCGCCGTCCTTGTCCCCGTCGATCGCGTGCGCCTCCCACGTCGCGGGCATGAACTGACCGATGCCCTTGGCGCCGACCGGGCTCTGCGCGTTGGGGTTCCAGCCGCTCTCCTGGTACAGCTGCGCGGCGAGCAGCCCCGGCGTGATCGCCGGACAGAGGGTGCCCCACTCCCTGACCAGCCCCTGATAGGCGGCGGGCACGGCCCCCTCGGCCAGCCCCTCGGGCTTGCCCGCGTTCCCGCCGAGGAGCCCGGAGGCGGCCGAGTACGTCCCGACGACCAGCAGGGCGACGAAGCCCACTCCGACTCCGCCGACGGCGCCGCCGATCAGCAACGACTTGCGCACCGTCACACCCCCTCGCGTCAGGGCCTCTGTCGTGCCGTCAGTGTAGGCGGGCAGGCCATTGATCAGGGGACGGCCGGCGACGGCTGTCCGGAAGAGCACGCACCACCGGCCGGCCGCGGGAAGTCCGCCCCACTGAATCTGGGCAGCCCCGGATGTCTTCAAACCGCGCCGCCGCCTCCCGCCCGCGGGCGGCGCCGAGCGGCACCCGGTCGGCGCCGCCGAAACCGCGCTCCGCCCGGAATGTGCGGACAGGGGGCCGGCAAGAAGGTCATTGCCCGGAGTCATGCACCGTGATACACAGAGTTACCATTCACGCTCGTACGCCCCGGTCCGTGCCAGGTCAGGGCATCAGGATCGGTCATACGTGCGGGGATCGGGTAAAGAGAGCCGCCGAGCGGCATACGAGGGCGGTTCCATCAGCGAAGATAGAACGTGACTCGTGCCGTGGGGCACGGGCGACGAACGACCCAACAGGGGCGGTGAGTTACATGGACCTGGCGGCCGAAAAGGGCGACATCACCACCATCATCGGTGGCATCGCCCCGGACTGGGGGCCCTTCGGGACCCTGGGGAACGAAGCTCGGGTGATGATCGAGGTCGTGATGGCCGTGGCCATCCTGCTCTGCCTCGGCATCGCCATCTGGGGCGCGGCCAAGCAGCGGATCGGGGCGACGGCGCTCCGGGACACCTTCAGCGCGGAACAGGGCAAGGGGCTGATTGTCGCCGGGCTGACCGGCGTCTTCATCATCGGATCCCTCGGGACGCTCTTCACCATCGTCTACGGCATGGCTGTCTGACGCCGGCACGGCTGTCCGGGCCCGGGCAGAACCACCCATCCCACCAACACCACCCGTCCGTCGCGCCCACCGGCTGAGGTTGCGTCTCCCTGATGTCCCCTGATGTCTCTGATATCGAGTCACCACACCGCGCCCGCGCGGCCACCCGCACCGCTACCGTCGGAGTAAGCGGACCGCACACGGCCGAAGGGGAGTCTGCGGCATGAGCTTCGGTGACGAGCACGGCCACGGCGGCGACCAGGGCCGCCCGGACAGCGGCTTCGGCGGCTCGGGTCAGACCCGTACCCGCCTGCCGGACGGCAGAGGCGGCGACGTGTACGGCGGCGCCCGCCGTCCCGCGCGCGGATCGCGCTCCCTCATCGCCATGGTCGGCGTCATCGTCCTCCTCGTCGCGGCCATCGCCTTCGCCAACCGGGGCGGCGGCGACGCCAAGGCCTCGGCCGGCGCGGGGGGTGGCGGTGGCGTCACCAAGGGCGCGAAGGCGGACCCGACGGCGGCGACGGGCACGAAGCCGGTGGAGGGGAAGAACGGCGCGATCCCGACCGGCTACGCGAAGACAGAGCAGGGCGCGGCAAGCGCCGCCGCCAACTTCACGGTGGCCATCAATTCTGACGGCATGTTCAAGAAGGACAGCCGCGACCTCATCCTGGACACCCTCTACATCCCCGACGAGGCGGCAAAGCTGAAGACGGCGCTGGACCCCGCTTACGCACCCGCCGAGTTGGGAAAGCTGGGTCTGGACGCCGCGGGCAACCCCCCGCAGGGCAGCACCTTCGTGTCCCGCGCGATCCCTGTGGGCACGAAGGTCGTGGACATCAGCGGAGACACCGCCAAGGTGTCCGTCTGGTACACGGGCCTGATCGGTATGGCGGGACCGGGATCCACCGACCCGGTGAAGACCACCTGGCAGACCGGGACCTTCGACCTCCGGTGGCTCGGAAACGACTGGAAGATCGCCACGGACACGCAGAAGGACGGGCCGGCCCCGGTCCCCGGCGACAACGCGGCCTCCAGCGCGGACGAGATCAGCAAGGCTGTCGAGCAGTTCGGAGGCTTCACGTATGCCAGGTAGCTCCCGCCGCCGCGCACGGTTGTCCCCCGTCCGCTCCCGGTCCGCACGCGCACGCTCCAGGTCCAGGTCCACCGTCGTCAGCTGCCGGTCGGCCGCCGTCCGCTCGCGCACCGCCGTCCGGACGCGGTCGTTCGTCGCCGTGCTCGCGGGCATCCAGGCCACGCTGCTCCTCTTCGCGACCCGAGCCGCGGCGGCGCCCTCCCCGGACGACGGCAAAGAGGACTGCAGCCTGCTCAAGGGCCTCTCCAAGGACTACTGCGAGTCCGGCGGCTCCGGCTCCGGTTCCGGCTCCGGCCTGCCGGGCAACCCCGTCGACGACGTCCTCGACCCCCTCGCCTCCCTCGCGCGCGGCTGCGCCGACGCCGCCGCGTGGATCGTCGGCAAGCTCAGCGACGCCGTGAAGAACACCGCCAACGTCGACTTCACCAACCAGGCCTTCCTCAAGCAGTACGCCGTCATCTTCGCGGCCTCCACCGTCCTGACCCTGGTCCTGTGGCTGCTGGCCGTCGCCAAGCGCGCGATCCGGGGCGTCCCCCTCAGCACCGCGCTCTCCGAGGCCATCGGCTTCCTCTGGCTGACCGTCCTCGCCTCGGCGTTCACCCCGCTCATCCTCTATACGGTCGTCTCCGCGACCGACGGCGTCACCGAGGTCATCTCCGCCTCCACCGGCGGCCAGAGCGACGTCTTCTTCGGCAGCTTCGGCGAAGCCCTCAAGAAGGGCGACGACATGGGGGGCGGGCCGATCATGCTGATCGTCGTCTCCCTGGTCTCGATCCTCGCCGCCGGCGTCCTGTGGCTCGAACTGGTGATCAGGGCCGCACTTCTGTACGTAGGCGCGCTGCTCGGCACCGTCGTGTACGCCGGACTCGTCGACAAGAACATGTGGGGCCACGTCCGCCGCTGGGCCGGCATCATGATCGCCGTCATCATGGTCAAACCCGTGATCGTGATCGTCCTCGGCCTCGCCGGCGCGCTCTCCACCAACGACGGCCCCGACGCGTTCTCCGCCGTCGTCTCCGGCCTCTCCATCATCCTGCTCGCGATCTTCGCCTCCGGGATGATCTACCGCTTCGTGCCGGGCTTCGGCGACGAGATCGCCGCCTCCCGCACCAACCGCAAGCAGGCCACCGACGGCGCCCAGGCCGCCGCCCTCATCAGCTCCCCCGCCGCACTCGTCTCCCAGGGCATCAAGACCCACAGCAGCCGCAACAACGGCGACGGTGGAGGCGGCGGAGGCGGCGGCAGCGCAAGGCCGCAGAACCCGATCTCCGGCGGCGTCGCGGCCCACAGCTCGCGCCCGTCGTCCGGCGGCGGAGGCGGAGGCGGCGGGTCCGCCGCGCCCTCACCCCGTAGCAGCGGTCCCACGAGCGGCACGCCGCACAGCTCACGCGGCACAGGCAACAACAGCACAGGAGGTGGAGGGCGTTGACGACACAGTCCCAACCGATGGCGCCCCGCCGTACGTATCTCGTCGGCCGCGCCAGGCCGAACGCGATCGTCGGAAAGAACCGTGAGACCGGCGAGATCGCGCTGATCATCGCCGGCGCGTTCCTCGGCATGATGTGCGGCCTGCTGGTGCCCGTGCTGTCCCTGCGGATCGTGACGCTGACGGGCTTCCCGCTGCTCGCGTTCGCCGCGGTGTACGTCCCGTACAAACACCGCACGTTCTACAAGTGGTTCGAGATCAACCGCAGCTTCAAACGGACCCTGCGCAACGGCACCGCCTACCGCTCCACCGCCATGGAGGCCGGTACGTACAGCGACGGCCGCGAGGTCGAGGTGGGACCGCCGCCCGGCATCGGCAGGATCAACTGGCTGGCCGCGCCCTTCGGCCCCGACGAGATCGCCGTCCTGCTGCACGCCGACCGCCGCACCGTCACCGCCGCCATCGAGATCGAGGGCCCCGGCGTCGGCCTGCGCGACAGCGAGGACCAGGAGGCGCTGGTCGACCGCTTCGGCACGCTCCTCAAGCACGTCGCCAACGGCGACGGCTTCGTCACGCGCCTCCAGATGCTCGCCCGTACGCTGCCCGCCGACCCCGACGCGCACGCCAAGGACGTCGCCCAGCGCGGCGACGCCTCGTCCCCCGGCTGGCTCCAGGACTCGTACGACCAGCTCCAGTCGATGGTCTCCACCTCCAGCGAGCAGCACCGCGCGTATCTCGTCGCCTGCATGCACTTCACCCGCGAACTGGCCGCGGAGGCCCAGGCCATGGCCCGCGCGGCCCGGCAGACCGGCGGCAGGAAGAAGCTCGACCACGACGCCGGCCTCGCCGTCGTGATGGCGCGCGAGCTGACCGACATCTGCGCCCGGCTCGCCGAGGCGGACATCCGCGTACGGCAGCCGCTCGGCCAGGGCAGGCTCGCCTCCCTCGTGCACTCCATGTACGACCCCGACCACCCCATCGACCACATCCAGGCCATGACGAAACGAAACGCCTGGCCCGCCGAGCTGGACGCGATGGAGCCGACGTACCTCCAGGCCAAGACCCGCGAGTCGTCCACCCGCGCGCCCTGGTGCCACGCCACGGCCTGGGTCAAGGAGTGGCCGATGACCCCGGTGGGCGTGAACTTCCTCGCGCCGCTGCTCGTCCACACCCCCGATGTGATCCGTACGGTGTCGGTGGCCATGGATCTCGAACCCACCGAGATCGCCATCGAGCGGATGCTGACGGAGAAGACCAACGACGACGCGGAAGCCAGCCGCGCCGCCAAGATGAACAGGACCGTCGACCCGCGCGACATCGCCGCACACGGCCGGCTCGACCAGCGGGGTGAAGATCTCGCCAGTGGGGCTGCGGGGGTCAACCTCGTCGGGTACATCACTGTGTCGTCCCGCTCGCCCGAGGCTCTGGCCAGGGACAAGCGCACCATCAGGGCCTCGGCCGGCAAGTCGTACCTCAAGCTGGAGTGGTGCGACCGCGAACACCACCGCGCGTTCGTGAACACCCTGCCGTTCGCGACCGGCATCCGCAGGTAGCCGGCCGCCCGGCCGGATCGCCCGCCCCGACCCGCCTGACCCGACCCGACCCGACCACCCGACCCGACCAGCCGACAGCCGTCGAATCAGAGGTCTGTGATGCGAGATCCGCTGTCCATCCTCACGGACGCCTTCACCACGTTTCTCTTCGGAGCGGTGGAGACGACGCGGCTGCCCGTCCGTACGTCGACGGGCCAGGCGCAGGCCGTCTACCTGCCCACCGCGGCCCCCGGCCTCGGCGACTCCGGCGTGATCATCGGCCGAGAGGTCTACAGCGGCAAGGGCTACATCTACGACCCGTTCCAGCTGTACGGGCAGCAACTTCCCGCCCCGCACTGGCTGGTGCTCGGCGAGTCCGGCAACGGGAAGTCGGCGCTGGAGAAGACGTACGTCCTGCGGCAGCTGCGCTTCCGCGACCGCCAGGTCGTCGTCCTCGACGCCCAGGGCGAGGACGGCTCGGGCGAGTGGAACCTGATCGCGCAGCAGCTGGGTATAACCCCCATCCGCCTCGACGCGATGGCCGCGCTGGACCACGGCATCCGCCTCAACCCCCTCGACCCCGCGATCACCACGACCGGCCAGCTCGCCCTGCTCCGCACGATCATCGAAGTCGCCATGGGCCATGGCCTGGACGAACGCTCCGGCTTCGCCCTGAAGGTCGCGCACGCCTATGTCAACGAGACGATCGTCGAGCGCCAGCCCGTGCTGGTGGACATCGTCGAGCAACTGCGCCACCCGGAACCGGAGTCGGCCGAGGCGATGAACGTCGCCCTGGACGACGTACGGGCCTGGGGCCTGGACGTCGCACTGGTCCTCGACCGCCTGGTCGACGGTGACCTGCGCGGCATGTTCGACGGCCCGACGAGCATCGGCATCGACCTCGACGCACCGCTGATCGTCTTCGACCTCTCGCACATCGACCGCAACTCGATCGCGATGCCGATCCTGATGGCGATCGTCGGCGTCTGGCTGGAGCACACCTGGATCCGCCCCGACAGGAAGAAGCGCATCTTCCTGGTCGAGGAGGCCTGGCACATCATCAACTCCCCTTTCGTCGCCCAGCTGTTCCAGCGGTTGCTGAAGTTCGGCCGGCGGCTCGGCCTGTCGTTCGTCGCGGTGGTCCACCACCTCTCGGACGTGGTCGACGGAGCCGCCGCACGGGAAGCGTCGGCCATCCTCAAGATGGCCTCCACCCGCACGATCTACGCCCAGAAGGCCGACGAGGCGAGAGCCACGGGCCGTGTGCTCGGCCTGCCCCGGTGGGCCGTGGAGATCATCCCCACGCTCACCCCGGGCATCGCCGTATGGGACGTCAACGGCAATGTCCAGGTCGTCAAACACCTGGTCACCGAGGCGGAACGACCCCTGGTCTTCACCGACCGGGCGATGACGGAGAACTCCGAGGCGTCGGACGCCGCCGACGCGCGGCTGGAGGCCGGACTGCCGCCGCACATGCAGGCCGCCGAGTGGGAGGCGGAGCAGCGCGCGGCCCTCCTCGAACGACAGCGGCAGTTGAACGAATCCTCCGAGTCGACGGTGGCGTGAGGGACATGGCGGGCCGTGACGATCGTGCGGGAGATGGTCAGGGAATCCGCCGAGGAGGCGTGCCCGACGGGCTGTTGGTCGCACTGCTCGCGTTTCTGCTCGGGCTGTCCCTGCTGGTCTGGACGGCCACCGGGCTCGGCGGCCTCTTCGCCCACGGCGCCTGGCCGGACGGCGTCACCTACACCCGGACGCCCATGGCCATAAGGGAGTTGGCCGCGCAGCCGCACGACCTGGCAGGGGCGTGGCCGCACACTCCGGCGGGTCAGCTCTCCGGATACGGGCTGTTCTGGGGCCTGTTGATCAGCCAGCTGATGGTGCTGACCGTGCTCACGGTGTTCGTGCTGGGCGTGGTGACCCGCGGCCGCGCGGTACGCGCGCGACGGCGCGAGGAACAGCGGAACCGCTTCCGGGCGGCCGACCCGGACACACCGGCCACGTACGCGCGTCCCGCCGTGCCGCCCCCACCCGCCGCACCCGTACCCGCCACGGCGGCCCCCGCGCCCCCGCCGTCCCCGTTCTCGCCGTCCCCGTTCCCGCCCACGGCCCCCTTCGCGCCCGCCGCTCACCCGACGCGGCAGGAGCCGCCCACGGAAACCCTGCCGCCGGTGGTCACGGCGGCCGCGGTCCCGGCGGCCGCGGTCCCGGCCCCCCGCGCCGCCTCCCCGCTGCGGTACGGCGACCCCAGCAGCCGTCGCCCCGCCGCGATCCAGGCCATCCAGGACGCCGAGGGCCCCGCCCTCGTCATCACGTCGGACCCCGTCGTATGGGCGGAGACCAAGGACGCGCGCGCCAAGCTCGGCCCCGTCCTCGTCTACGACCCCGGCCACCTCTGCGACACCCCTGCCCGGCTCCACTGGTCGCCCAGCAGCGGCTGCGAGGACGCCGCAGGCGCCGACACCCGCGCGGCCGCGCTGCTGGCCCCCGTACGCCCGTACGCGCCCGTGGACGCCGCTCTGGCCGACACCGCGCAGACGCTGCTGCGCTGCTGGCTGCACGCCGCCGCCGTGGACGCGCGGCCGTTCAAACAGGTGCACCGCTGGGCCCAGGGCGGCAGCGCCCACGAGGCCGTACGGATCCTCCGCACGCACCCGAAGGCCGCCTCGGGGCTCGCGGGCCTGCTGGAGTCCTCGCTCACCGCGCACCCCGAACGCCGCGAGGCAGCACAGCAGTTGACGGCCCGTGCGCTGTCGTCCCTCTCGTCGGTCCACGTCCGGGAGACCTGCACGCCGAACAGAACCGATGCGCTCGCACTGGATTCTTTCGTGGCAGAAGGGGGGACACTTTATGTGGTGGGCGAGCCGATCGAAGATCCGCGCTCCCGCCCCGGTGCGATGCCGCTGCTCACCGCACTGGCCTCACACGTGGTCGAGCACGGCCGCCGCATGGCTGCGAGGTCATCTGACGGTCGGCTCGACCCACCAATGGCGCTCGTCCTGGACGATGTCGCCGCGGTGGCCCCGCTCCCCCAACTCCCGGGCCTGCTGGCCGCCGGCCGCGACAGCGGCCTCACCACCCTGGCGCTGATCCGCTCGCGCGAACAGGCACGCGCCCGCTGGCCCCGGCACGAACTGCCCTACGAAGCACGGTAATCCGCGTTCCGACACCGAAAAGCCGGTAGCCGCGCTTGAGTTCAGGTCTGAACGCGCCGGGTGAAACGGCCCGGGGCAAAGTGCCCGAGGGCGGCTGTGCCGGCGGTGAGTGCCGTGAAACGGGCCCAGACCGGCGTGTGCCCGGTGTCGGGCGGCGACGGTTGTCACGGGAAGCGCTCGTAGGGGTGTTGCGGCGTACCTATGGGATTACCGCCGCGGGATCCCGTAACCCGGAAGCCCGGTGCCGCCGAGGCGGGTCAACAGGGCGGTCACGCTGCCGACGTCCTCCTTTCTCCACGAAGGGGCGGCGAAGATCTCGGCGGCGACATGTTCGGCGGTGACGAGCATCTCCGTCAGGCGTTCGCGGCCTGTGTCGGTCAGCGCGGCATAGGCCACGCGCCCGTCACGGGCGTCCGTCTCGCGCGTGACCAGTCCGATCCGCTCCAGCGGAGCCAGACCCCGAGTCACCCCGGAGGCGGTCATCCCGAGCGCCCCGGCGAGGTCCACGCGGCGCATCCGGCCACCGGGCGCCTGTCCCAGACACAGCAGCGTCGTGAAATCGGCCAGGCTCACGCCGTGCAGCCCCGACAGGCTCGCGTCGAACCGCTTCGTCAGGGCCATCTGGGCCCGCACGAGACGCAGCGACGCATCCAGCGCTTCACTCATTGCTTCCTCCTTGACTGCTCAAGCATATCCCGATACTTGAGCAGTCAAGGATGTGTTCGGTTGAGGGCGGCGGAGAAAAATGCCGAGGGGTGAGTGCGGCCGTGAGGTCAGACGTTCTTCTGGGCAGCGGCGCGACGCTGCCGCTTGCCCAGCGGAGCCTGGGAAAGGTCCTCGGCGCTGCTCCTGAGGTTCTTGCAGCCGTAGCCGCGTTCGGCCAGCCACGCCTTCGCCGTTTCCTCGGCGCGTTCGGTCGCTTCCAGGATGTCCTCTTCTTCCTCCCCCGAGTCCTGGAAGCGGAAGGTGAAGGCAGATCGCGCGGCCAGGTCGTAGCTGAGGTGACCTTCAGTGGTGAAGGCCGCCCGCAGGACGTCGTGCTCCGGGGCACGGGCCAGGAGTTCGGCCCGCTGATCAGCGCTGAGTCCGTCGAAGACGCCACGGACGGTGATACGGAAGGTACGAGTACTCATCCCACGAGCCTAACCAGCGCGATCGGCGTAGCTCCACCGCGTTTCCGGCGGACGCGGCCGGGCGCGTCCGGGCGCGTCCCGGCCGCTCGACACGGCGCTGCTCCTCGACACGGCGCTGCTCCTCGTCGCGGCACGGTCTCTTGTCCGCCGCCGTCTCTCGTCCGCCGCCGTCGCGACGGCCGGCCACGCCTGGCGAACCCGCCGTCTCGGGCGCTTCAGGGGCGCGGGATCACCAACTCCAGCTCCTGCTGGGACGGTTGCGGCTCGAAGGGTACGGTCACTCCGGTCGCTGTGAAGCCCATCTTGCGGTAGGCGGCCCGCGCCCGCGCGTTGTCCTCGTGGACGTACAGCCGCACCCGGCTCAGCTCCGGCTCCTCGAGCGACCAGGCCCAGTCGAGCGCCGCGGCGATCAGCTCCTTGATCAGCCCACTGCCGCGGTGCTCCGGGCGTACGTACACCCCGACCAGGTGTCCCTGCGCGCGCTCGACGGTGTGCTGCATGAAGTCGATGTAGCCCGGCTCCTCAATGAGCAGCGCCACGGAGGCGGACCAGCTGCCGTCGGCGGCCTCGGCGATGAACTGCCGGCTCTTCAGGCCCTGTCCGGAGCCGCCTGCGGCCTGTTCCTGCCAGAAGGAGTCGGGGCGCTTCACCGCTTCCTCGTACGTGGCCAGGAAGGCGAGCGGCGCCGCCGGGTCCTGCAACGCCAGCAGCCGCAGCTCCTTGACCTCGGCCCATTCGTCGGCCCGTACCGCGCGTATCACGTGATTCATCCCCCGATCTTCTCAGAGCCGCCGCGCGTCGTGGCCGGGGCGTTTCGGGTGCGGTCGGTCGGGTTCCGCGCGCTTCGCCGTCCGGCGCGGGACGTGTGTGCGCCGGTTGCGGGGCCGCCGTCCGGCGCGGGTGGTCGTGGGCTGGGGTGTGGTGGCTGGTGTCGGTGCCGGGTTCCGCGCGCTTCGCCGTCCGGCGCGGGACGTGTGTGCGCCGGTTGCGGGGTCGCCGTCCGGCGCGGGTGGTCGTGGGATGGGGTGTTGTGGCTGGTGCTGTCGCCGGGTTCCGCGCAGGGGAAGTGTCCGCCACTGCATGATTTACGGCGTGTACAGGCGCAGTGGACACCGGGCCAGTGGTGTCCACGCCGCAAAGTCACGCTTTACGTTCTGGACACCACCCCTCCACGGCCCCCTTCCCACTGCAGACGAGCGATCGCTCCGGTGCTGGCGCGGGCGGGTGCGCCGTTCAGCGCGGGTGGCCGTCCGGTCTGGCCTGTCTGGCCCGTTGTTGGGCGGGGCAAATAAATTGGTCGTGAACGCAGAGAAGCCCCGTACCATAAAGGTACGGGGCTTCCCCATAAAAATTGTTCGGCGGCGACCTACTCTCCCACAGGGTCCCCCCTGCAGT